>JAEZLH010000027.1 GCA_023435895.1 Bacillota bacterium | reverse complement strand
ATTAAATATGACAGGTGAAGTCTGCCCTTTTTCAAAGGAAAAGTATCCCCTACGATAGCGATCAGACTAATTAGGTTAATTTGTGGCTGATAACTTTACATTCATGCCACTATGAATAATGTGGGTTAAAGTAGTTAAATGGTTTGGCATTATATTGATATTATTAATCATTGTAAGATTATGTTTTCCTACATGGACACCGAAAATATCAAATAAAAATAGTATTAGCCAGTTGCGAAAAGTTGAGATTAACGGAACAGACCTTGAGGTTATGATACGTGGGTGCAACCGCGATAATCCAATTCTTATATTTGTACATGGTGGTCCATGTTGTTCGGAAATCCCGTATATTAGAGGATATCAGGATTTGTTGGAGCAGAAGTTTACTATTATCCATTACGACCAGCGAGGAAGTGGAAAATCGTATAAGTTCGGAACGGACTATTCTGGTGTAACTGCCACTAATCATGTAGATGATTTAATTGCACTTACAGAGTATATCAAGCAGTATTTGAAGCAAGAACAAGTGATTTTGATAGGTCATTCCTATGGAACTTACATTGCCACAATGGCTGCGGCGAAGGAACCGAAATTGTATCGTGCTTATATAGGAATAGGTCAAATGTCAAACACGATTGAAAGTGAGTTGGATGGATTAAATAAATGTATTGAAGCAGCGAGAAAGGCGGGAAATAAGGATGATGTTACATATTTAAATGGTTTAGAAACGTCAATATCAAAAGGTAAGGAAATTACACCACGAAATTATGTAAGGAAATATGGATTCGCTGCGCGCAATATCAATGAAAATTTGGATTATTTAAATGGTTTTCTCTTTGGTAGCGAGTATAATTTGCTTGATGCAATTCGATTTTATGTAGCATCCGCCAAGTATCAAGATACACTAATTATGGAAGCACTAAAAAATCCAATTACTGATATTGTGAGTGAGATTGATATACCTGTATATTTTGCAATGGGTAAATATGATTGTATGACTTCACCAAAAGCCGCAGAGGAATACCTGAATAGCTTAACCGGACAAGCTCCACATGAGATGGTAGTATTTGAGAACTCAGCACACTATCCACAACTGGAAGAGAAGGAAAAATTCTATGATTGGATGTGTAGTACGTTTGCTAAGTGATATAATCACTACGGTCACCCTCGATTGGGATGAACACTAAAAATAATGCTCTGTGAACTGGGAAATAATTATTTTTTGTTGAGTTCAAAAAGAATAGACCGCATAAATATTAAAATCTATGCGGTCTATATGATATCACATTTTAAGTATTCATGTATGTCTATCTTAGCTTATTTCTATAATTTATATATCTAATCGTCTCTTCTGCTGCCGAAATCATCTCATTAGCTTGCGCTTCGCTTAGTTTGCCTGGTTTGATAAAAGCATTGACCTGGTGGATAAAGCTGTTCAGAACTTCGATCGCTTCTGCTGATTTGTTTTCCTTCGTATTCCCAAGTAATTTCGATGCCTGATTCAGTTTTACAGTCAAAGCATTTTTGTTGCCAGGAACAAGATCAAGACCTGCAACAATCACCTTAAGGTCATCAGTCCTATTGTCGGATCTGAACTGTGCGAACATCCAATCAAAGATATTCTTATCTGCGTACTTCTCTTGGCTTGGACCATATCTGTGGAGGGCATTTGATTGACCCAAAAGGTTACTGTAAGCTTGGGCTTCGGTTTCGTGTGGAACCCAGTCAAAGCCGTAGTAAGGAAAATTAAAAGCCTGATTGGTATCTAAAATCGTCACGTTGGCATTTTTATATAATCCGCTGGCGCCAGCCCCTGTTGAGAAATAATCTGTCCAGGTATTACCCATGAAGTCATTCTTATGTGAAAAAGCCCATATGGCAGTTTTGGTGTACTCTGGATTTTGGGTAAGTTGATCCGTGGTAGGCAAATTGCCTCCTGCGAGAGGTACAATTGCTGCGAGGAACTCAGGATGACGGGTATAGAAGCCCACTGTGTACATACTACCCATCGAGAAGCCGGACATGTAGACGCGGTTCAGATCCACCTTGCCCTCAGCTGCCAATTTCTTTACGTAAGCAATAAGAGCCTCGTTGTTGGCTTGATTGTCTGAGTGGTTCTGGGTAGCTATGATGTGCGCGTTGTACTTTCCGGGGTTTTTTAGCTGGAGTTTGGAAAGCACTGCAGCACCATTCGCTGTTTGCAAAGGCGCGAAGTAATCACCAGAAGAGCCACCGCGGCCGCCACCATGGTTGTAGATGAACAGCGGGAGAGGACCAAGGTCCTTCCAGGACTCGTCAATCGAAACCAAGATGTCCATGTTGCCTGTGCCGCCCGGATTCGTTTTGTCCGGAATAAATTTGTCGAGCGCCGGGTTTACTACCTGTGCCTGAGTAAATCTCGGGGTTATGATAGTGCCGTCTGTCAGCTTGATCACACGATCCACGTTGACTCGGTAATTGAGAATCGCTGAAAATGCGTTTTGCAAGCAATGTCAATAAGTTAAGACTAACGAAGGAAGCGATTGCTAAATTTCATAATTAAAAATTGGGTAACTGGCGGGTTTTCTTGTACCGCTAGTTGCCTTTTTCTCATTTTGGGCATGCTGATAAAGCAGATACAATATCTGCCTCAAAAGCTATGATTATTTCAGGTATTATGCTATTCTGTAGTTGAAGCTCACTGCTACTTTGGTTCTGACTTTGCGAGGGTCTTTACGTCCGTTTCGGACTGGCAGGATATTCTTTTGAATAAGAGCTTCAATATCTGGTGGATGTATATTATCTTTGCATTTGTAGAAATGCCTGCATATCCTTATGGCTGCTGTAAAGTTTGCCTGATAGTTATGCTTTGTATCTTTTTGTTCGATGATTACGTGCAAGGTTATCTTTTCGCAAAAATTATACATAACTAGGCCCGCAAATACTTCCTGACAAATATACTCCACCTTTTTCGCATGAAAATAGGTTAATCCTATAGCATATTTTAATTCTCTGAAGGATGTTTCAATTCCCCAGCGTAAATGGTAAAGGTGTTTGATTTTCGCTGTCGGAAATTCATTGGCATCTAAATTTGTAATTATTGATTCATATGTATCTTCTGAAATTTTAAATCGGACAGCCCTGATTGTTATCGGGTATAGCTCCTTTGTACTTTGGTCTAGAAAATCAAAGGTGCAATTACTTGGGAGGAATTGATATAGCTCAGGTTGCTGCCTTATCTCTTTTGTTTGTTTCCGGGTAAGTACTAAAGAAAATATCTCGTCGAACTCCTCTTTTTCAGGATGCTTCCTTTTGGATATTATCCCACTGCTATGGATGTCTTTTACTCTTATTATATAATTCCATCCCTTCTGATCGATGTGTGCAAATACGTTATAACTTTCGTAACCACGGTCTGCAATGACTATTACATTTCCCTGAATGGATGATCGGTCCACCATGTCATTGAGAGCTCTATATTCGTTTCTTTTCCTACCGGGCTGGATAACGGCATCCACATATAGTTTGTTACATAAATCATACATGGCATTAAGATGCAATAGATTAAAACCTTTTTCAGAGTGAGGATGACTGTAGGTATCTGTATCTTCCGGATTATGGGTGATGCTTAAATCTGTACCGTCTACTGCAAGTAATCTATACCCGTCAAAATCTTCGAGGTCATTAAATGAATTAGTGAATTCACTTAATAGGAATTCGAAAGCAGAAGGAAGAATTTTTCCTCTTTGTTGGATAAAGGCCGATGTTGTAGCGGTAGCGGGATGATACCCGAAGTGTTCCATGAGTTCATGATTAAGATTTTGGCTTCCCATGGACAGTATCATGTTGATTAGTGTTTCAAAATCTAATTTACGCTTGCGTGAAAAATCTTTTTCTGGATTTTTGGCAAAAAGCCATGGCGCGGAAGCCATTTCATGAATAATACTCATGAGTTTGTTTTTCATTATCATAGAATAAGCGTTCAAAAGCGAAACCTCCTTAAAATGTATATTTAAGGGGCTTCGCCGCAAATTTTTCTATATATGTCAAGGGTTTTTTTAATTATTACGCAAAAAAGGACAGGGTACAATTTTTTATACACTGTCCTTTCAGGATATTCGGGTGCTATGTCTTAACTTATTGACATTGGCTTTGTAACGCAGCTTTTTTTTGAGTTACATATTGACGTTTATCGATATGATAGTTATAATGAACATATCGATAATCATAGATATGATAGTTATAATGAGTATATCGATAATCATAGAAATGACAACTTAAATAACTGAATACGAAACCATCGATAAAGAGTATTAGAATTTATTAATATTCAGATAGGAAGGACATAATGAATTTATCCATTTATACGATCCGTGGCATTATAAATTCATCAAAATAAGTCATGAAGATATTAATCACAATAGATGGGAGGTAATAAATTGGAAAATAGATTTGATAATACGGCAACTATCTTTAAAGCTCTAAGTGATTCGAACCGACTAATGATAGTGGATATGCTCCTTAATGGAGAACAGTGTGCATGTCAGCTCCTAGATGAGCTGAACATTTCTCAATCCACATTATCCCATCACATGAAGAGCTTATGTGAAGCTGGCATCGTCAATTGTCGCAGGGAAGGAAAATGGATGCATTACTCGATTAATAATAATGGCTGTGAAGAAGCGTATCTTTTATTAACAAAAATCAAGAGCGCACCCGTGCAAAACATGAAAGAAGAAAAATATTGTTGCGATTAAGCAAAGAGGAGAGGATAGTATGCGTATTGTGATTATTGGGGCAGTTGCAGCCGGAACATCCGCCGCTGCCAAGGCCAGAAGAAATAGCGAAAATGCAGAAATCATAATTTATGAAAAAGATAATTTCATTTCTTACTCCGGATGTGGAATGCCCTACTATATAGGTGGAGAAATTGAACATTCTGGGGAATTGACTCCACGTAATCCTCATTTCTTTAAAGAGAAGTATAATGTGGACATTCATACCTTGCATGAAGCATTATCTATCAAACCTGATTTAAATTGTATCACCGTGAAGGATTTGGTAAGTGGTGAAGTATTTACGGAGCATTATGATAAACTGGTAATAGCTACCGGCGCCAGCGCAATTATCCCCCCTATAAAAGGTATCGATAAGAAACATGTTTTTACTTTGCGAAATATCAATGATATGAATAAAATAAAAGCATTCCTTCATGAGAACAACCCCAAAACTGCTGTAATAATTGGTACGGGTTTTATTGGTCTTGAGGTGTGTGAAAACCTTAAGAAGCTTGATATAGATGTTACCTTAATAGAAAGATTGCCGCAGGTTACACCCGGACTGGATGAGGATATGGCTATCCATGTTCAGGATTATATTTCAAAAAATGGAGTTGACGTACTTACAGGTGTTACCGTAACTGAAATCACAAACAATCGTGTAATACTATCGAACCAAAAAGAGCTGAATGCAGATCTAGTCATCGTTTCCACCGGTGTTAAACCCAATACTGAGCTTGCATCCCAATCAGGGGTGGAACTTGGTGTCGCCGGAGCCATTCGTGTGAATAAAAGAATGCAGACAAATCTCCCTGATATTTATGCCTGTGGTGACTGCATCGAACAGTTCCATGTTGTAACTGAAAAGCCGGTTTATCGTCCCCTAGGCTCCACGGCTAATAAGACCGGAAGAATAGCCGGAGATAATATAACCGGTGGCAATCTGGAGTTTCGAGGTATCCTTGGAACGGGGATTTTCAAAATATTTGATATGACTGTGGCACAAACCGGACTTTCAGTGCGAGAAGCTCTGGAACTTGGCTATGAGATATCGGTTTGTCATAATATCAAGCCAAATAAGCCCGAGTACATGGGTGGCAAGGAAATGGTCATCAAGGGGATTGCAGATAAAAAAACCGGTCGGTTACTTGGTGTTCAAATTGTAGGTTATGAAGGTGTTGATAAACGAATCGATGTATTTGTAACGGCGATTACCTATAAGGCTAAGGTAGAAGATCTTTTTCATTTAGACCTTGGCTATGCACCGCCTTTCTCAACAACAAAGGATCCTGTTATGTATACCGGAATGATTCTTGATAATGCCATTCATCAAGGAAGACCTTTGATAACTCCAGATCAATTAGAAAACCTTAAGCAATCTGGTAAGAAGTATGAAGTAATCGATGCCAGAGTGACTTCACAATATGAAAAAGCTCATGTTGAGGTCGCCAAAAACATTCCTCACTCCAAACTAAGAAATAACTCAAAGGAGATGGATAAGGATGCCGTTGTTGTAACCTACTGTAATAAAGGCGTGACAGGGAATGCAGCTCAAAACATTCTAATCAATCATGGCTTTAAAGAAGTTTATAATTTGTCCGGTGGCTTCAAACAGTATGACAAGCAAAACAAGAAGCTGTAAAATCAGTAATACTTTCTCATATAATGCATATGAATATATTAGCATATAATCATATAACGATGATGTTGAGGTCAAGTAGTTCTTTCGACAGAGTTCATTGGCAAGTTGCATAAAGCAAAAGAAGGAATGCTCCTATGGAAATGTAGGTGTTCTTTATCAAATTGCCATTGCCACAGTATAAATAAGTCTATTTGACTCCAATTTCATATAACGATGGGAGGATAGGTAATGGTTGAAATTTTAAAAGCGTTATCCGAAGAGAGCAGATTAAGGATATTGTCCGTATTATTGGATGGAGAAATGTGTGTGTGCGAGATTGAGTCCACTTTGAACATGACCCAGTCAAATGCATCCAGACATCTGAATCTACTGAAGCAGAATGGTATACTGATCTGTTATAAAAAAGCACAGTGGACCTATTATCAGATTAGTGAAAAATTTAGGCTAGAGCAAAAAGAACTATTTGATTACTTATCTGTTCGGTTAAGAGCCCTTCCTTCCTATCAAATGGATATACAGAACAAAAGATCTTGTATGGATAAGGATATTTGCACCTACAATATAAATCCACACTAAGATATACCGAAATATTTTCAGGAGGAAAAAAGATGAATGAAAAGAAAAAAACAAGGTTATCCTTCCTTGACCGTTTTTTAACGCTCTGGATTTTTATAGCCATGGGCATTGGAGTATTAGGGGGATATTTATTTCCCGGTATAGCCAAATCGTTAGAAGAAATGAGCTCAGGGACAATCTCTTGGCCCATAGCGATTGGTTTGATTGTAATGATGTATCCTCCGCTAGCAAAGATCAAATATGAGGAAATGGGAAAGGTAGCAAAAAACAAAAAGGTGCTGGCGCTTTCCCTAATCCAAAACTGGGTAGTTGGACCGCTATTAATGTTTGGTCTTGCTATTTTGTTGCTTCATGATATGCCCAACTATGCTATTGGTTTAATCATCATAGGGTTAGCTAGATGTATTGCAATGGTTATCGTATGGAACACATTGGCAAAAGGAGATAATGAATATTGTGCTGCATTAGTAGCGCTTAATTCCATATTTCAAATATTGTTGTATTCCGTGTATATTTACTTGTTTGTTACGGTACTGCCAAAGTGGTTAGGACTCTCGTGGGGAGGTCAGGTAATTGATATCTCCATATGGGACGTTGCAAAAAGCGTATTAATTTATCTTGGAATACCATTTGCATTGGGATTTATCACAAGAGTACTTTTATTAAAAACGAAGTCAAAGGATTGGTATGAGAAGGTGTTCCTTCCGAAAATATCACCACTGGCACTGATTGCACTGTTATATACTATCATTGTTATGTTTATCCTAAAAGGCCAGTTTATTGTATCGCTCCCTGTCCATGTTATAAGAATAGCAATACCGCTTCTGATCTATTTTATCATTATGTTTTTTGCAAGTTTTTTTATGTCCTATAAGCAGAAATTAAACTACGAGCAGAGTGTTACCTTAGCTTTTACCGCAGCCAGCAATAATTTTGAATTAGCAATCGCAGTTGCAGTAGCGGTATTTGGAATTTCTTCCGACCAGGCATTTGCAGCGGTGATCGGACCATTGATTGAAGTTCCGGTAATGATTATTCTTGTAAATATTGCTCTGAAGCTTAAGAGCAAGTTATTTTATAAAACACAGATAAATTAATAAAGAATTGAAATCAATTTAACTAACTGATAATTCCGAAACACGATAGAATTGTAAGAACACAATTCTGGAGCGGATGCTAAGTCAATAGTAATGTTGGGCGGAGAGTAAGAACCGCAAATACTATACTGGAGCATATACTAAGCCCACAGAAACGTTGGATCGAACAGTATGAACCACAAATACAATACTGGACATATACTAAGCCCACAGAAACGTTGGATCGAAGGGTAAGAACCACAAATACAATGCCGGACATATGCTACACCCAAAGGAAAGTTGGGAGATTAGGAAGCCAATCTATTGTACTTATAATACAGTAATACTACTGTTTCGCAATTAGCTAACAATAATAAAATTTTGGAGGTAGAATCATGAAGAAATTAGAGATATTCGAACCGGCTATGTGTTGTTCAACCGGTTTATGTGGTGTGGGAGTTGATCCTGAATTACTTAGAATTTCAACCATACTTAATACATTAGAAAAGAATGATATCAAAGTGGAGAGGTACAATTTACAAAGTGCTCCCCAAGCATTTGTAACAAGTTCACTAGTGAATCAATATATCAAGGAAAAAGGTGTAGAAGGTCTACCGGTTGCTGTTCTTGACGGGGAGATTGTAATAAAATGCAGATACCCAAGTAATCAAGAATTTGTATCACTATTAGAACTAGAGAAAAACATACTAATTGAAGAAGAGGAATCAACAACCGGAAGTGATGATTGTTGTTGCTCTGAAGGTTGCTGTTGTTAATTAGCTGGAAAAGAAATGAAAGGAAATACTTATGAATTTATTTCAACCGGAAAAAATCCAGTTAACAAAATATTTATTTTACACCGGAAAAGGAGGAGTAGGTAAAACCTCAACAGCCTGTGCGACTGCTGTAAATCTTGCTGACAATGGGAAAAAGGCATTATTAATTAGCACTGACCCTGCCTCTAACCTACAAGATGTTTTTGAGATTGATCTAGGCAATAAAGGTGTGGAGATAGGGGAAGTACCGGGTCTGACTGTAATCAATCTAAATCCAATCGAAGCAGCCAGAGAGTACCGTGAAAGTGTAATTGCTCCTTACCGTGGCTTATTGCCCGATTCCGCGATAACTAATATGGAAGAACAGCTGTCCGGTTCCTGCACCGTAGAAATCGCAGCGTTTAATGAATTTTCAAAATTTATTACAGATCCGAACCTGCAGGAAGAGTATGACCATATCATATTTGACACAGCGCCAACAGGGCATACCCTAAGGATGCTCCAATTGCCCTCTGCATGGAGCAATTTCATCAGTGAAAATACACACGGTGCGTCCTGTTTAGGTCAATTATCCGGATTGGAAGACAAAAAGGAAATATATAAAAATGCCGTTATTACACTTGCAGATGGATTTCTGACAACACTTATCCTTATATCGCGCCCAGAGGAAACTCCCTTAAAGGAAGCGAGCCGGGCATCACAAGAATTAAGGGAACTAGGCGTTACAAATCAGCTCCTAGTAATAAACGGAGTAATTTGTAATTATGATGACGGAGTATCCAGAAGCTTCTATGATAAGCAACAACACGCATTATCCGGTATGCCAGAGGAATTGAAGAGTATTATAGCCTTCATAATCCCGCTAAGAGCATATAACATAACCACTGTCAAGAATGTTAGAGCATTTTTAAATAAGGATCAGTATGAAAATAAAAGGGTCAAATTGAATGCCGGTATTATCCCTGATCTAACGGATGTTATAAATGACATACACCGGACAGAAAAAAGGGTCATTTTCACTATGGGTAAGGGTGGAGTAGGAAAAACCTCTGTAGCTGCAGCGATTGCTTATGGATTAGCTGAAAGAGGTGAGAGCGTTCACCTGACAACCACAGACCCTGCCGCACATCTTAAATTTGTGATAAATGAAACCAATGGAATTACAATGAGTCATATCGATGAAAAGACGGAACTTAAAAAATACCAGGAGGAAGTACTATCACAAGCTAGAAAAACAATGACTGTAGATGAAATCGCCTATGTAGAAGAAGACCTTCGTTCACCCTGTACACAGGAAATCGCTGTTTTTCGGGCATTTGCAGAGCTTGTTGACAAAGCAGAAGATCAAATCGTAGTAATCGATACCGCACCAACCGGCCATACATTATTATTGCTTGATTCCACTCAGAGCTACCATAAGGAAATTCAGAGATCACAGGGGAATATACCGCATTCGGTCAGAAAACTATTACCAAGACTTCGTAATCATAACGAAACAGAAGTAATCATTGTTACCCTTGCTGAGGCAACACCCGTATACGAGGCCATGAGACTGGAAGACGACTTAAAAAGGGCTGGAATTGCTACTAAGTGGTGGGTAATTAACGCATCTTTTTATCAGTGCGGAACAACGAACGCCTTATTGGCCTCAAAATCAAACCATGAAATTGAATGGATCAATAAGATTGATGATCACTCCTTAGGCAATTTTGCAATGATACCTTGGAAATCAGAAGAAATTGATGCGAAAAAGCTGGTAGAAAACAAATCATAATATAATGAGTAGTTAGATGTTATAGATGAAAATAAAACCGTTAGGTTGATATAAAAATTAGTACCTCATTGAGTAATTCATTAATAAATCCATAGTAGTGAAGAATGCCCGCTATCATTAAGCGGGCATTCTTCACTTAATAGACATTCATTTGGGGATTGAAACAATTATTATTGATATAAATGTCTATCGACATGTCCATTGATCAAATTTACGTTTAATATTTGGAAATATTCTAACCATCAATGATGATATCGCCGCTGATATAGGGTTGGTTTTATTGAAAATTTGAGAGTTATTCCGTGAGAAACTATTTGAAATAATTATCCGTTATAACTGCAATCAAAGTATATTTCTAATTTTATATTAGGATACTACATATAGGATAACAGCGAAATGGAGTGAATCCATGAAAAAAAAGATGAATTTAGTTACAGTAATTTTTATTCTAATTATAGCTGTAATTACTATAAAAAATACTTTTGTTAATGCCGCCGCAAATCAAAATGAAGAAGAATCTCAGGAGATTTTGTATCAAGATGTTATCATTACCTTACTGGCGCCTACCATAAATCCAGTTATCAACAACTATTATAAAAATATTCTGACTGAGTCACCATTTTATGATAGTTCATCAATAAAAATTTTAAGCATTGAGCGACCGAATGGTAATCGTACTTCTCATTTTATAATAAATATAGAAGTTGAACCCTTTATTGGTCCTCATATAACGGTTGGCAAAGACAGGATTTCATTAGAGCTTTCATATCCTGAATCTCCAAAATTACTAAAATTTGAACAAATAGAAAACTATCAGCTACCGGAGAGATATAAGGATCTATATATACATTAAAGGTTAAATAACAATAAAAAACTTGCCTGCATCAAATATAAAAAAGTCGAATCCAATATTCGTAGTAGAAGTAGTTTATATTGATTGGTGAACGCTTATAGTTCAGTTAATATCGTAGGAAATAAATATTTCTAAATAATAATTTCTTAAACCGCTTACAATGCGGTTTTTTTATGTTCTTAGATTTTGTCATCATAATGGACTTATAAATATCTAAAAGTAGTAACATTGAGGATCATACTCTTTGTAAATGCAGTAATAAGGATATAATATGTAATGTATTGTAAATTGTGGTATAATCTTAATATAGTTTAAGATTTTGGAGTATAATCTTACATTAACATAACCGAAAATTAAAATGGAGGAAGTCAGAATGAGTATTGAGAATAAATTAAGTACATATATAAATCATGAAATCGCTTTATGGGATTTTTCCGGTGTAATATGAGTTTTGCAAAACGGAAAAATCATATTTGAGACTAGCCGAGGATTTGCAAATATAGAGTTTGGTATAAAAAACAGCATGACCACCCGGTTTAGTATTGCATCCGTCACAAAACAATTTACGGCATTTGCAATAATGATTCTGTATGATAAAGGTTTGTTGAAACTAGATGAGAAAGCAAACCAATATTTGCCTTCAAATATGCAAATATCATCGAACATCACGGTGCATCATTTGTTGTCACACACATCAGGATTATATAACTTCTATAATTTTGAAGATGACTTTTATGTTGAAGAGGACAGAGCTCCCTATAATAAAAATGCTTTTTTAATCGATTGGATTAATCAAAAGCAAGTAAATGAGCCAGGAACCGTTTTTAATTATAATAATTCAAATTACAATTTGCTCGCATGGATTATCGAAAACATATCAGGACAGACGTATAACGAATTTTTGACTGCCAATGTATTTATTCCACTCGGGATGAGTAACTCAGAATATGATAATGGGCAGAATATACTAATACAAAAAGCAAACAATTATATGCATGACTATGGAAAGCTTGTCAGAATTCCATATACAAATAATTTATTTTCAATTGGTGCAGGAGCATTGGTTACTAATTGTGATGATCTTCAAAGATGGTACGAATGTCTTAAAAATAAGGAAATATTATCGGAACAAGCATACAATCTATATTTTAAAGAGAATATCAATCATTATTGTTATGGATTGGAACGATATAACGAAGGCGGAATAATTAAATATTCCCATGGCGGTGATTATCTGGGTGTTTTAGCGTATACTCAATATTTATTCGAGAAAGATATTTGTATCATGATTATCTCTAATACGGGATCGTTAAATCAGTATCGTGTTGGTGATTCGATTGCAGCAATTATGCTTGGAGATCTACCTAAGATTTCGTGTAAGCCGAAGGAGACTTTTGTTTCATTAGAAACACTTGAAACCTACACAGGAACGTATCTTCCAGGCAAGATACATATTGAGGTTAAAGATGGTAAATTATATTTGGTCCGTGTAAATCAAAATATTCATATTGAGCTATATTGTGTGGGTAATAATTTATTTATGAAACGATATGAAGAACAACAGGAGCCTCATAATTTATTCAAGGAAGGTGCTATCAAGCCTTCAGTATGGGGATATAAGTTGGTAGGTAAACAATTCATATAAGCGAAAGTGTAGAATTATGAAATAATGAAAGACGAACTTTAATGTCAATCGACAAGCAGTTAAATATTGTAATAAACAGTAGCAAGATCGATATCCTTAACTATTCGCAAAACCTAAGTTTAACGAATAGTTATGTTAAGTTTCATTATCTACATAAACATCTCTTGTTTCATAATTACATCCCAGGCCTATAGCTTTAATGCATTGTCACATTGCCCTTTGTCCAGGGCAAGCAATAATGAGTAAATGGCATTTCTTCTGAGCCATTTTCAATCAACTCCGCCTTATTTCATGCAAGGCACTGAGTATAACTCATACTATTGGTTCTTTCCATTAACCTCTATATAAACATAGCACTAAACTGCTAGCGCAGTGGTTCTCAATCCGTTAGTTAATGCTTTTTTATTGGTCTTCTTTTCCATTTCAACACTTTGAAAATAAAGCGTAAACCTTTAAAATATAATCTTAAAATATTTTAAAAGGAGGTCATTTCAAATGACAAATGAAGAAATTCTACAAAAACTGAAGGAAGAGATTCAACTCCGTGGATTTAGTCCTCATACACTGGAAGAATATATGATTCGCTCTAAATCTTTCATGCTCTATGTAAATCGTCCACTCGATGAACTTACAGAACAAGATATCCGCTCATATCTAATTTATTTATTGGATGGTTAAAAAGCTTTCCCCAGCTAGTGTAAATGGGTATAACAGCGTCCTTCGCTTTCTCTTTGGTGCCATACTCCATCGTCATCTCAATTTCTATGATATCCCACATCACAAGCATGTATATGCCTATCCCACTGTTCTTACCATGAAAGAAGTCCAGATGATTTTTGATGCAGCAGATTCTCTTCGGGATAAAACAATGCTTATGACAATCTATGGTGCTGGACTCCGTGTTTCTGAAATTACTAATCTGAAAACCATTGATATCTATGCTTCCTCTATGCGTATTCTAATCCGTCAGGGAAAAGGTAAAAGGGATCGTTACACCCTTTTATCAAAGTCCAATCTAGATATTCTTACAAAGTATTGGTATGTTTATAAGCCGAAACACCCTGACAATTATCTTTTCCTTAATCGTTCTAAAAATAAAATGACAACCAGAGCCGCAGGTGATATTTTCAGAAAAGCCCTACGTAAATCAGGAGTGAAAAAGCCCGCTTCTATCCATACATTAAGGCATTGTTTTGCCACTCATCTTCTTGAAAATGGAACAGACCTCTGCCAGATAAAAAATTTACTTGGGCACACCAATATCAAGTCCACTGCCCGCTACCTGCACCTAAGCAACTTTGAAGAAAACCTTACTAGTCCTCTTGATACCCTGTTTCTAAAATCGGAGGTTCAATAAATGCCAGAAATTCAAGATATCATAGTGAAGCATAGGGAGGATTACTGCCAGAATCATTCTATTTCCTACACTCAACAGAAGGTATTGAATGCCTTAGCAAAGTGCCGCACATCCTCTTTGGGTGGACATGTCACCGTGTGTGACGATTGTGGGCATCAACAAATTTCATACAATTCATGCAAAAATCGTCATTGCCCCAAATGCCAAACCCTTTCGAAAGAAAAATGGATTGATCATCAGAAATTTAACTTGTTAAATGTTGGATACTTTCATGTGGTTATGACAGTACCACACACCCTTCACCCTGTAATACTGCAAAACCAAAAAGTTTGTTACAATATCCTATTTAAAGCAGTCGCTGAAACTCTTGCTGAATTATCTGCAGATAAAAAATACTTAGGAGCACACAAACTGGATTTACCGGTATCCTTCACACCTGGGGGCAAAATTTGATGTTTCACCCACATCTTCATTGTATCGTTCCGGGCGGGGGATTAAATCAACTTGTACAATGGATTCCCTCGAAGAAAAAATTCTTTCTTCCAGTCAAAGTAGTATCACGGAAATTCCGTGGAAAATTTCTATCTTTATTGAAACAAGCTTTCTATGACGGTATATTGGCATTCCACGGTCAAATAAAACATCTTGAATTCCTGCAAGAATTCGAGATGTTTTTAACTCCCATTTACCAACAAGAATGGGTAGTCTACTGCAAACCACCCTTCAAAACAGCTGCAACTGTTGTTGAATATTTGGGTCGTTATACACATAGAGTATCAATCTCGAATAACCGCATCTTGGATTGTAAAGATGGAAACGTGACTTTTAAATGGCGTGATTATAAAGATAATAATGAATGGAAAGTCACGACCATTACTGCTGTGGAATTTATCCGGAGATTTCTTTTGCACGTATTACCAAGTGGATTTATGAAAATCCGTCACTACGGAATTCTTGGTAATCGTAATAAAACAAAAAAGTTAAAGCTCTGCAAAACGTTAACCAATACACCGATCATAAAAAGAACTGTTCTGTCCGCCACTGAGTTAATTGAAAAACTAATTGGTAAAAAACCATTTCTTTGCCCATGTTGCAAGAGCGACAAACTGAACCGATATGCTTATTATTCATCTTGATTTATTACAATCAAAGATTTCAATTATTCCCGCAAATACAATTATGGGGGAAAGGGGAAACTATACTCATTTTACCGAATAATACTCTGCTTGCAAAGAATACTTATATAATTTCTGTTTTATTCGATCTGAAATATATACTTTAGAGAAAAAGTTTCTTATTCAATCCCCATAGGTTACTGGCAACCGCAGTTTCGTGCTATACAATTATCCAAAGTACTGCACCAGTTACTGGTATTATTGAAGCAGATATCTAACCGATAGGTATCTGCTTTTTTGGTGCATTACTTCGGATAACTATCTATTCATAATGGTAAGTTTACTTACCTAATATAGCTTTAAATCATTTATCTTGCAAACTCAGTGTCCCCCGTCAATATCTGAGAACTTAAAATAGTAAAACGGGGTGTTCCAGCAGCCGACAAATTAGAATTAGTTTTACGCTTCTCTTTTATTAAGAAATTTTAATCTTGGCTAACAAACATTTCACATTGCAATACCCCCCTTTCACTTACTGTAAACAAAAGGAGCATTGTTCCAGTAGATTACTCAACCACATTTTCAACATCTTTTTTTGTGTTCTCTCCAGCAAACTTTTTATTTAAAATCTACGCTTTAGTCAAGCATGACAAGCCCAAAATCGTTTTCTTCTGCCTCGACGTCACAAATGCTGCATTTATACCAGTTTCCCATAGTCGGCACCATATAGCCTTTCTTACATACTGGACATTCTTCGAGAAATTTCTCATCACTTGGTTCTAATTCATGGTATGCCATAACTTTTACCACCTTCAAATTCATATTATATACTATTCTAAAATCCAGAGTAATTTGATATTATTCAACTTCAAAACCTATCTTTGACATCTTTGCAATGAACTGCTCTCTATACGATTGGACCTTAGATTGGTTAACTAAAACAACTAATTCTTTCTTAGCTCGTGAGCATCCAACATAAAACAGCTTATATGCCCATAAAGTTCCCTTTGTTCTAGTTGTTTTAAAACATTTTTTTGCATTTGTCGAATTTGGATTGTTAAGAAATTTCTCATATGTATCTTTCTCACAAAAATCAAAATATAAATTATTGCGATATTTTTCTACAATTTCATTAGCAGCACTAATATAATATTCCTTATGATCTTTAAAAATTTCAGCAGGCGCAACAAATGATAAGTCCATACATTTACAGGTTGAATTATAGTCGTAATAGTAAACTTGAAAATCTGTCAAATTAATATTATGTCTTGCAAATAATTCAAAGAAACTATACATATGGGTTATCGGTTGTGAATTAGAGTCCTCTGCAATAAAACAAACATTCTCATGCCCTTCACCTTTTACACCGTGTTGCGTTGACACACGTGAATTATCCATGTACATATATAGTGTCATTACTTGCTTAAATGGAACCTTTATCACCTCATCATAATCATCACTTTCAAATAAAAATGCAAATGGTTTATCCTTACAATAGCCATGTTTAATAAGATAATTACATAATTCAATTATTGTAATTGAATCCATTCTATAATTATACAAAAGTTCTTCTATTTTAGTTGAAAACTTCAGTTTGTCATCATGGGTATTTAATACAACAAGCTCCGGACTAAAAATTTGTTTCTTTCTTTTCACAAGTTGAATTGCACACCCAAAGGAACCTTTTTCACATAAATTTATTAAGTCACATATAGAAAAAAGAAGTCGAAATAGCTTATCGGGATTATCGACTGACTTGTCGAGCAAAACATCCGAAGCTGAGTATTGTGATGGAAACTTATAAGCATTCATAGATGAAATAGCTTCATAAATTTCTTTAGCACCAATTTTTTCAAAACGGCTCCTATTGAAAATAAACAGTTGCATAAATAGGGTATATTTCGATATGTTTTTAATATTAGAAAAATCATCCAAGATAAGCTTTGGAGTTGCATTTTCAAATATGAAAACAGGATCTTGTCTGTATTTATCATCGTTATAAATATTATTTAATATATCAACTATTTTTTTTTGACATCTATAATTTTTCACCAAGTTCTTACTCTGATCGAAATTTTTTAATAACTCATTAAAAGAACCATCATAGTTGTCAAATATTTCTTGCATCTTATCACCCAATAAATACAACTGTGAATTTGTATTCTTAAGCGCATGATGAAAAATATGTAAAACATTACTTGAGGCATCTTGATACTCATCGAGGAATACATATGAATACTTATCAGATAAACGCTTTCGTAAAACTGAAAAATTTTCGATCATTGTTCGTGCAAATAGTATAATATCATCGTGGGAAAGTCGTCCATAATAATAGGCACTAAATGTTTGTTCATTATATGATATCTCAGAAATATTTTTTCTAATATTCGGAAGATTTAATTCACCATATCTTTCCATATATTTTATATTTTTGAGTCTTCATTTCCCTTTGCAATTAGTTCTTCTAGCTTTGGTTTGAAAAGATTAATATATAAATCTAACACTTCATTTTTTGATCTGTACGGGAAAATAAAACTTGGTAAAAAAGCATGAATAGTCTCAATAGTAACATTTTTATTATTGATCCTTCGTTCAAGCTCATCTTTTGCTCTATTTGTATAAGTGATACATAGTATTTTACGATTTGGATATTTTTCTACAAGTGATATTACAGAGTTTTCAATGTATGTAGTTTTTCCACTACCAGCTGGAGCATTTATTAAAAACATATTCTTCATATCAACCACTCCAATCCTGTTTTTATGTAATGAGGAAGGGCAGCCATATGCTGACCAGATAAAATAATTGAATACATAAAATCAGTTTTTTTATCTTTGTTTTCAATAACAATATCTCTAGCAGATATTGATTTTTTATTTGGAATTAATAATTTTAATTTAAAATCACTTATATTTTTCATCCACCATTTTGCGTCTTGTTTTGTTTCCACAGTAATATTTAATAATTTACATAACATTGCTTCTTCCAATGTTCTTGAAAACCCATCAACATTGCCTTGTGTTACAGTTTTTAGCATTTCATTAGTGTCTGCTTGCTGCCAAGAAAGAATATCGTTTACGGTAATTTTTTTCATTTTGGTATAATCTGGTTTTTTGATTTTCGAACAAGGTTTTTTTCTTAAATCCTTTTGAATCACATTTAGTCTCTCAAAATCATTTTTTTTATACAGGCAGTTATCTTTTGGTTTTCGACATTTTGTTTTACAATAATTTAATATATCACTTTCAATAATATTTCTTATTATAAAATCTTTATAATATTGTATTAATCCCCCATTTGTCAATTTAGAACTAATTCTAATCTTAGACTCTTCTATTAAATTTTTGTCATAATCAATATCAGTTATGATTAGTGTTTTAATTTGAAGAAAGTAAATCAAATTTCTATACCAATGGGTATATGCACCACCTACTTGAACAAAAGAAATGTATTGATTAGCAAGTTTTTCAAAATCAGCATCAGTCAGAAGTTTTTCAATATATAATTTTTCTGTATCACCCTCATACATTATTATTTTGTTTGCAAAAACCAAATCGGAATAATTAATTGAAAAGAGGAATGAAAAAAATTGCCGTTTTTCTTCAGTTTCAAGAGAATTATTAAACGAGTTTAAATCATACACTGAACTAGATAGTTGATTGTTAATTCTTAATACCCTAATATTTTTTAATGATGAACTTTTTACTATTTCATTTGAATGTGTTGTAATGCAACCTTGAATTTTTTTCATACTTTCTGATGATAGTAACTCAGTTACAAACTTAACTAATAACCTTTCCATTTGAGGATGCATATGTGCTTCAGGTTCTTCTATAACAAATATATTGACTACATCATTTTGATATCGTTTAATAAAGCCTTCAACTTTTAAACACATGAAAATGAGATTGCTAATTCCCAGACCTTGCGAGAATTCTTGCAGTTTAGCTCCTCCAGTATATTCATAATACGTCTTCAGGGTTGATTTAAGAAAATCCAACAATAGGTCATCGGATATATCAGTCTGTAATGAAAACTCACCTTTATTATAATCAAAATACTTTTCAATTCTATCTAATGTTTCTTGAGCACTATCTAAAGAATGTTTTTTGATTTTTTCATTAAGTTTTTCGTTTTTTAAACCATTTTTAATATGAGCGATAATTTGAGATTTAAAACTATTCCAATCATCACTTAATTGAAAATGATCAAGAAGCTCTCTACTAATCGAAAAATAATTATCACTTTTTTCATCATTTAACAAACGTGTTGCTTTCAAATAATTGTAATTAAAAAGTGCTTGAAATGCAGAAATTGTAATGCTTGTTTCATTATGATAATATTTATCCGTAAAGTAAACCATTCCTGATAGAGATGATAAAAGCACTTCTTCTAAATACTGATTGAGTTCATACTGTTTGTTAACACATAACTCTTTGTTAGCTATACTTCTACTTGATTTTTTTAGATCGTATAATTCTTTGTGCCTTTCAATAATTTCAATTGCATTGTTTGATAATTTATTAGTTAACGCATTGAGATCTACTTCGTAATTAAAAACGAAATAAAAGCTTGTGCAATCATCTCCTAATTCCATTAAATAATCTGAAAACATCGATATGCTCTCGGTTTTCTCATATAATATTTCGATTTCTATATTAATTGCTATAAATTCGTCGTCATCCTCATCTGTTAAAAAAGAATGTTTAACCCGTTCTCTAAAATTAATCTCATCCCGTTCGTTTTTCAAAATTTCTAATAATGTTTTAAGAAATCTATCTTTTAATGCGTAAAAATGATCTGAAGCAATATCTTCTTTAGTAAAATTTTTATCATTAAAAAGCCTCTTAAAAAGTTCTATAATTGATGTCTTTCCACTGTTATTTGCACCTGCAAATACTGTTAATTCATCATCAAAATTTATGGTGGAATTTTTAAATTGACGATAATTTCTAACTTTTAGAGTTTTCAGTTTCATTATTGTATTCCTTTCTTAGGATAAATTTAATTTTTCATCATTGCTATTAGTAGTACTTATAAAACAAATGAACAATTCATATTATACCATATTTTGTCATAATGTTATATAATTTTTTACTATTATAGCAAAAAAGAATAGAGATTAGTCTTCTAGTCTCTATTCCTCTTTAAAATTCTTCCGAAAAATAATACTAATAATATTCTTTATTCAGCTCATCAAAAATATTATTAGTAAAATTAAAATAATAATTTCGAATGAATACTTATTATCGCTCTTGTATAAAAAGTATAATACTTCGTTCTAGATTTCGATTTTATATTTACATATTTGAAGTTCATCTTAAAATAATGTATATTATTTGAACGAATCTCCATTTAACGATAACTATGGTGCTCCGCGCATGCAATTAGCTTTATTACAACGAGGTCTAAAAGCAGGAATACGCAGAATCATGCGTGAGCATGGATGACTACATAAACCTAGAAGGAAACCGAAGGGTCTAACACATGCTACAACAGAAATCCAAGAGCGAGAAAATCTACTGAAACAGAATTTTTCCTCGTCTCAACCGTTGCAAAAGCTTTTGACCGATATATCTCAGATACAGTGTTCAAATGGAAAACTTTACATTTCTCCGATACTAGATTGTTTTAATGGAGAAATACTCTGCCTAGTCAAGAGAAATAACATGAAAAAAGAACTCTGCATTGATACCCTTCATGCGCTTACTCGACGTTATAAGCTTGATGGAACAATTCTTCATTCCGACAGGGGCAGCCAATATACATGCGATGCCTTTCATCAGGAATTATCCAAAGTAGGTGTTACTCAAAGTCTCAGCGGTGTGGATCATTGCTACGATAACGCAAGGATGGAGAGATTCTTTGCTACTTTGAAGAAGGAACTTCTCTATCGGATACCTACCTATAAAATGAAACGCGAGGACGTCAAGAGCATCATTTTCAAATATGTATTCACTTATTACAATCGAACAAGAGTCTATACAACAAACCCTGGGGGATATCCCCCTTCTGTATATAAAGAGCTGTCAGAAGAACGACTTCTGGCAGCATAACCATCAAAGGAAATTTAGTGAGTTTATGCGACTACACTTTTATTAACAATTCCATAAAATGAAAGCAGTGCTAATCCTGAATAGATATGAATATTTTAGTCCAGACCAAATATGACATGCAAGTATACCCAAAATATAGAAGTCATACAAAAATTATACTATTTTAGATTTTGATAGCATTTTATAAAATTAGGGACATACAGTGATTCTTTAGTAATTTTTCTTAAAAAAGTCAAATGAGGCTTACGATTAAACATTTTATCCACCCAACCTAGATTAATATTTATGTTAAATTCTAAGGATGAATTTGAATAGACATTGAATGGATTCAGAATTGCTTTTATAATGAAAGGCTGTTTGCTATTATTTTCTTTTCCTAGTTCGTTATGTAAATCATTAACAATGTCATCTATTTCCTTTAGTGCTTCATTAATATTAACTAAATTTTTTTCATTATCTATATTAATTTGCATTTCTGTAAGCCATTTCCTAAATCTCTTAGCTGAAGAGCACCTTCTTACCTCAACAGCGGTTTTTAATAAATTTTGCCTAGAGTCTGAATTACTAAGTATATAAGATGCTATCAATGGGATATCAAACTCAAATAATTTCAATCGGAGTTCATTATTTAAAATTTCAGTTAATTCTTTTCTTACAAATGATACTTCATTTAATATACAGTTTTTGAAGTCAAATTTATGATTAAAATTGTCATTTATTAAATCTGCACGCCATGTATGTGGTAAATATGATAGACTTAAAATATTGGCTAACTCTTGATAATAAAAACCTCTAAATGCAAACATAGCGTAATTAGACTCATAGTTACTTACCATTTTTAAATTATTTTCTGCTTCGGTTATTGAGTATTTAATATCTTGTGGTATGTTTTGTGGCAAACACTTTAACAAAAGTTCTTTGAATTCAACAGGTGTATTGTAAAAATTCGGTACATTATAGTTGTTTAATTCAAAGTAATTACGCCTTAAAAAATATCCATTATGTAAAAGGTTTATTAATTTATTTAATGAGAGATTTATGGCTAAAAAAACAATATTCTCATCAAATAAATGAGTTTTCAAAATGCTATCATTATTATCATTTATTTCTTCCATTTCTTTCCATTGCACAGCATTGAAATAAATATCTCTATCGTAGTCAATTTTTTTATTTAATGCATTAGTACTCGATATATCAACTAGGATATTTTCATTTAAAACTATTGTTTCTAATAGATCAATTAGTGATCTTATATTAACTAAATTAATTTCTTGATACCAATCTTCAAATCTATTTAATCTTGTCTTATAAGCTTTACTAGCCCCATATATTGTTGTATTATCAATAATTATTGATCCACTGAGATTCTCCATTTACCTCTCCCTACCTCAAAGTTATTATTTTGGTGTGAATTCCCTTTAATTAGTTTATTCTACCATTTTGATAGAGAGTTATCAATGGATTTTTAGTACTTGTCATAGAATTACTACTTGAATATTGATAAAAGGTCTACCGTTTACTTCTATTTAATAAATAGACACCTAAAACTCGTGCAGAATAATATGCTGTAACTGCTTCATACGCATTAAAAAGTCTTTCTCTTGATTCATCCTGATTCACTTCATGTTTTGATAAATTATATCTAGAGCGATAATAATATTACTATCCACGATATTTAAACCTTTAACTAACTGTATTGCTTTCCCAAGTGTAGTATTATGAAATCGTAAATCTCCAAAATCTTTATGTGTCTGTAATATTATCCTACAGATAATTTCAAGATGCATACCACAATTTTGAACTATGTATATTGCATGCATTCCAATATTATTTCATAAATCTCCTTAATATTTACGTATTCACTATTTTTTATTTTAGATTAATAATCTCACTCTTTTGTATGTCCTCACTTCCAAAACCATAGGTTATTTTGACTGAATTAATAGACCATTCTATGGCATAATCATTATTTGAAAATGGCCTATATCCATCATCGGTCGAAATATTACCATTCAATCCACAGATAATATTCGAGTTTATTTTCTGATAAACCTTACTCCATCCTCCTTGTAACCAACTACTCTCTTCAATAATAATTGTCTTATTATCCGGTGATCTAAACTCAAAATAACTTTTATCCGGTTCCCATAAACCACCATTTAAAACCGAAATTCCAACAAGAGAAATCATACACACTATAGTGATAATACTTTTTTGAATTTTACTTTTTAAGATGAGAATCAAAAAAGTAGTCAAGTCAATAATTCCAATATATAGCAAATATTGCTGAATCTCATTGTTTACTATCCTATTCAGATAAATATAAACTTCATTAGATGAAAGACATAATAGCACTATTTTACACAAAATGGATATCAGCAGTATAGCGACCAAAATAATGTAAATTAATTTGAATTTATATGTACAATTAAAATATTTCTTCATAACGTCCTTTCTTACAACATGGTTTTTTCGTTGGTTATCAATAAAATGTAACTCTATATTAGGTTATGGTACTATCTGATTTAACCATTTTCAGTACTCTTGAATCATTACTAAAGTCCCTAATGAAAATATCGCTCCTCATTCGATACTCCATGTAATTTTTCTTCAAATAATAATTTATTTTGCGAATTATAACCCATAATCATTATACCATCATAATTACTGCCATCAAATCCTTGTTCCCATGGTAATAAAAATAATCCGCCTTCCATAATGTTAGATTGAGAAAGAATTTTTCCATTTTCTAGTGAAATTTCAATCTTCTTAATATTCATATCATTTACAATACCAAAAGCCACGTTATAGTTTCCAAATGAATCATATGCAACCCTAGCACTGATTGATTTATTTATATCATTTTCAACAATTTTTATATCAAAAGGAATCTGCCAAACAAAATATAGTTTTGATATTTCTTGAAAGGAATACCATCTGTCATATTTACCTACTCCATAAGCCATATGTCCAAATTTTTGAATTTGTACTACTTCGGAGGGACCATAATACCTTCTCTTTTCGTCTTGTCTAAAGGCAGCCAAAGGTGTTAGGCTAAGATCCAAAACTTTTATTATGATCATAAATAGCAGAATAATTATAAATACATTTCGGACTATCTTTTTTATTCTAATCACTAGCTTCACCTGCCTTGAAAGGTATTTCTACTTGAAACTCCCTATTAAACTTATCATAAGAGATCGTGATGGTGCTAGAGTCTTCTGGAAAATCATAGTAAATCAGTACCCCATTTCTCACCACTTTTTGATTACTGCTCTTAGTCCATGGCTTATATAACTTCCCTTTATCATCGAATATATTAAATCCCATGGAAAACCCACCAAACAAATCAAAATTTGTTCCATAAGACTTATAATAAACTCTAACTTCTTTATTTTGGTGATTGTAGGTCATCTTCGTAAAGCAAATCTTTGTATGTTCAAAAGTTATTTCTTTGTCTATTTCAAATTCATTTGTGCCACTTTCTACAATCCCATGAGTTATCCCGCGGTCTTGCTTATCATCAATGATCTTCTCATCGATAAAAACAACTAAAGTTTTTAATGCTATCATAATAAATATAATCACAATTATATTGGTTACTAAATGAATCCAACTCCAAAATGGGTTATGTTGTTTATTAAGCGCTGTTCCAATCTCCTTTGCATCTCCCATATCTCGTATGGTAAGGTGGCTTGATTCATCCAGATTATTTCCCTGCTCCAGATAGTAATCCATTTTTTCATCCATATGACTACTGAATTCTTTCTTAATAGCCGAATGAACAAACGGATATTTGACATAGGACAGGATTTCATTAATATAATCATTGCATTTAGTTGAAAGCATAGGCTCCACCGCCAATCACATTATTAATCGAAACAGAAAATAGTTCCCATTTCTCTCTTTCTTCTGCAAGTTGCTTTTTCCCATTATTGGTTATTTTATAATATTTACGTTCTTTGCCGGTTTCACTTTTTAACTTATAAGATTTTATATACCCATTATTCTCCATCTTGTGAAGCACCGGATATAATGTTCCCTCTTTAAATTGAAATACATTATTTGATTTCTGATCGAGTTTTTTTATAATCTCATAACCATATAGATCTGATTCTTCCAGTAAAGATAACAGCAATAACGGTGTACTCCCCCCTATTAATCCTTTATCAATATCCATATTCCACCTCCATAAAAAATACCTAGACTATCTAGGTAAATTATACTTAGATAATCTAGGTATGTCAAGGAATATATTTCCTATATTATAGATTACTCCCAAATAATTAATATCCTTCCTTCAGGGTGGAGTATATTCATCACTTAACAATCTACAACCGCACAGCACACAATATGTATGTAATCTTTTGAATCTGGAATATCGAGTGAGAACTGTGTATATCCTTTGTTCTCCTTATGCTTTTGTAAGAGTTCTTTTTGAAACTCATACTCTTTATTCATATTTACTTTTTGTCCATCCGGTAGTATCAAATGAACTAACCCACTACACTTATTTACTGTTTCTAAAAAACTTTTCATATTATAGATATTTAATTTTACCATTGCATATCCTCCATTCATGAAATTCGGCTCTCCTATGGTGATTGAAAGAGTTCCCTCTTGCAAATCACTTAATCATCTCAACGAATATCATTATAGTGCAATTATCTGTTGATAAATATCTGTTTACTGCCATTATATATCATTATTCTGCCATCTGTTACGATATTCCAAAGGGGTACAACCTATTTTTTCACGAAATACTTTCCCAAAATAGCTACTGCTTCCCATCCCACAGGCTTGGCTTATATAGGTTACCGATTCCTGGCTTTTTACCAATAAATCACATGCCATTTGCAGACGATAGCCTTGGATATAATCTATGGGAGTCATGTGCAGCCGATCATGGAATACACGAAAGCACTCACGTTCGCTGGAAAAAGCAGAGGCTGCAATCTCTGCAACTGTAATTTTCTCTGCAAAATGATCATGAATATATATCATCATTAGCTTTACTTTTTCATTCATTTTGTCATACTCTCCCTTACTCTCCACAATAGGGAGGGAAAGGTTATAAAGCTGCAGCCATATCTCAGATAAAGCTGCGCGTAGTTTTATTTCATATCCAATATCACTTTCTGAAAAATGAAAGGATTCACGTATTGAATTTAATAAAGGTGCTTGCGATTGATCCTCGGGGAAGAGTGCTATGATTTCTAACTGGGATGCTGTAATAGGTGCAATATACCGTTTTTCTATACGGCTTCCCAGTTCACCGGATATAAAGATTGGATCAAAAATATGCAAAAGTTGAACCGTCCCTTTTATATCATCCACTGTTTTGGTTCTATGAAGTACATTAGAATTAATCATTCCGCCGGAGCCTGCAGGAAATACCACCTTCCCCTTTGGGGTATAATATTCTAAAGCACCGCTTTGTATATAGAAAAGTTCTACTGCTTTGTGCCAATGCCATGGGACGGAACGAGTTATATAATTATCTAGCTCAACGTGGGAAGCAATGTATTGAAAATCATGAGCGAAATCAGGTAATAATTCCTCTTTACTTCCAGTGTAAAATTCAATCTTAGTAATATTTTTCAAGCTCGTTCACTCCTTTTGACAGATATCAATTTAGCCCTATTTCTTCATCATTGCCGACTATGATTCATTATATCATATAATGTTCTATAACACGAAAAATAAGTCCTAACCCAAGTAAAGGTAAGGACTCATCTAGTCTGTTTATTTCATACTATTACTTTACTCTATTACAAAGGGATAACTTAAATATAGCTTTTTTCCCGTCCGATAGTTGGATAACTGGAACTCTTTTATAAAACGATAGTTACCAGGAGGTAATACTCCAAAGAAATTACTCCAATCAACAGGGAGTTCCGTTTTCTCTCCCGGGTTAATATGAATTAGCTCCAAAGTCCAAGATGGATCCCCCGTAATATCATACCACTGATCATCAAAATACATTTGAAGAAAATACTGTTGGCCGTAATATGCAACCTCCGGTCCTAAATTATTCAAGATGAAGGTTGCTCCTGCTGGGGTTAATGTATTTTCTTTCAGTGTTAAGATAAGACCACCGGCCACGGTATTAAACATAAGATTACGCTCCTCATCATGGAGAAATCATTATATTATATTCTGGCCATATGATTTATTGCTAATTAATACATTATTTTGCTTCAGCTCTTAAATCTTTTATAGAATAACAGCCGAATGTTGGGGACAAATAGCTTTTTCACCGAAGTTCATTGGCAATCTGCATAGCTTATATACCTACCATAACCGAAAATCATCCTCTGATGTATGACCACTTATGGATTAAATGACCCAATTTCAACTAGGTTGCCCTCCGGATCTGCAATATAGCAGGTCCTTTGACCCCACGGTTCCGTTATTGGTTCTAATATTGGAGTAGCTCCTTTTGCAACAACTTTTTGATATTCAAGGTCTACCTCTGCATAATTGTTTACACTTAAGGCTATTTCAAAATGGCCGTTTACATCGTTAGCATACTGTAATCGACGATTTATCATGTCTTCAAAATCAGATCTTCGGTATAGCAGGAATAACGTTCCGTCTTTTTCTAGGTATACATTTGTAGTATCTTCTTTTTCTGTAATCTCAAATCCTAATACATCTCTATAAAATCGAACCATTACCTCCATATCGTTAACAAATATGCCAAACCCGTCCAGTTTCATATTATTACCTCCTCTTGTATAATCAATTATTATGATTTCAAAATAACTATATCTTGCTAGGCATTTTATCCATGGCATGTTATTCATCAACATCGGCTCAGACAACCTAGTATTTTATTTGCTCTTTCGCAGTAACAATCGTCCCCCAAAGTATATAATCACAACTCCAACCACAACATTCATCAGCTGCATTATACTTTGAGATATAAATCCGCTGATTACAACACCGAGTAAAGCAATAAAAGATAAGAAGCAAATGGTGGAAAGAACACAACCTAATCCAAAATAGCATAACTGTACCCTATTGTAATTGTTCTCAATAACCTGAGTGGAAAATACGCCGCTCCAGAAGACGATTGTTAAAGGATTCGATGCGGTTAATAACAATCCTTGAATAAAAATCCCTTTCTCACTTGCTTCACCAAATAACTGAATATTCGGAATCAGGCTTATCTGAAATGCCCCCGCGATTATATTTGCACCAAATAGCACCAATACCAGTACACCAAATACTTTAATCCCCTTTTTAATGGGCTCTTTATCGATAATCGCACCAACGCCCAAGCCCGACAATGTAATGAATAACAAATCAATCAACGTAATTGCAAGCACAAGAGATAGCCCCATTAATAGTCCATTTTTTGCTGAGGTGTTGAAAACCAATAAACACATGGGTCCAACTGCCAATTGCAATAACATGCCGAATTTTAAACCTTTAAAAACCATATCATTCTCCCACTTATATTCACAAACCATGAATCTTGTAACGGATACAACCGGTTCCGCCTGCATCGATAACAATGTAATAATCTTCTATCTTTACCAAATATCAATTGACATTTTTAATCGTAATACAATAGGATGTCATTATATCAGCCACTCCTTAGCCTTCTCATAATCATCCAAGCAGGTCATGACAAAAGGAGTTTCTGCATTTTTCTTATTAATATAGCTTTTCATTTTGGATTTTAGCCCAATGAAAACCACCTTTTTTAAGGGCTTGCTCATCGAAGTGAAACTATCAATAATAAGATCCAGAATTTCAATATCCACTTCAGTTTCATTCATAGCAATCCCAATATAAGAGCTGGTGGATGGCCGCCTTATCACCTCAAGATCCTTGAGAAACTTCTGCTTCAATAACTCCTTTTGATCATAAAGAGAGTCCAGGTGCTCACTCCATATTTCCCCACCGTTGTAATACAGTGAAAATGATTTCTTTTTCAATCCGAGTTCATACTTCTCCATAGTTTTATCTCCGTTCTTTCAATGAATAATTTACTTATCTTCTCAATACAGATACGAGTGTCAACAATCGTTGCAACAGATTTCGTAGCGTTTACAGTGATTTTGCATCAGAGTTCATAGAGTTCACAGTGATTTAAAAAGTAAATTAATGAGTTCACTAATAATAATGTGACTGAGTTTCCATCCTGAAGGCCTTTTAAGTTACTCTTTTGGAATCGTTCTAAACGGATAAAACGCCATGGAAGTCGGAGAAAAATCAAAGCCATAATCCTTGTAAAGCTTCTCTCCTGCATTGGTAGTATGCAACAAAACTCTTTCACAATGGCGCATTATTGCATCTTCAACCAATCCTGATAAGATCTTCTTCGCTATTCCTTTCTTTCGATAATCAGGAAGAGTATACAGACTTCCGATGTAGGCAGTCGTTCCGGAGGGACACCAATCATTTGGGGGCAACATCATATAGTTGATGCATCCCATCGCAATAATAGCTTCATTTTCCTCTTCTACAATCATTACCACTGCATTCTGTTCCATGCCATTTCTTAAAAAATCTACCGTGTTATTAAATATTCGCTTATTGAAATCATCTTCATAAGCACTTTCTTCATTCAACATCTCGATACGCAGTTTTGCCAAACTTGTTATATCCTTTTCCGTAGCTTTCCGAAGCATTTAATATTCCCCCTGTATGTAATGTTACGTCAATGCAAATCATCTGCCAGATTAAGAAATCCTACCTTTACAATTCCAAACCAATTTTAGTTATAACGTTAAACATTTCATAAGGTTTCATACCGGTTTGATTATACTCCATAATATCAATACCAATAATATGAAATTCATTTTGAAGCAAAGAAATCAATGTACTAAGGGTATTCCTTGTTAAGCCACCCTTCATGGGAACCGGAACATATGGGAACTCCTCGCAATCCAGTACATCCAAATCAATATGTAGGTAGAGATTTTTACTACCCTTGGAGCGTATTAATTGGATTACATCTTCTGCATGATGCTCCATATCAGAGATTGTTACAACCGGGATAGCATGTTCTTGAATGTAACTCTGCTCTTCCGGGTCAAGATCTCGAGCTCCCATCATTACCACTTGGGAAGGATTCAGTGTGGAGGACAAGCTTTCTACCATATAATCATCCCCATCACCCAACAAAGTGCGAAGTGGCATACCATAAAAATACTTGCTATGTGAGGATTTAGGCGTATTTAAGTCACCATGAGAATCAAACCATAGGACAGTCAGATTACTTGATACCTTATGGTTCAGATATGAAACCATTGGAATATTGGCATCACAGCCTCCTCCTATGGTAAATATCGTATCCGGAGCCTCGTCTTTGATTAAATCTTGTGCTCTCGCCATTTGTTCTATAAGGATGTCATATCCGAAGATATCATTTGTTGTATCTATAACCTCGTCCATCGATACTTCTATTTCTTTCACCTTACTATTCTTTAAATAAAGTTCATAAAATTCCTTTGCACCATGATAGGTGGATAAATCTTGCCCACCACCCTGCCACTGGGGAAAAATCAGATTTAAGTGTTTTGATCCCATGTGCTTACATCCCTTCGTATCATTTTATATCTGTCACAACTTATTGTTGATATTTATTTTTTAATTGCATAGAGCATAGCCTACTTAATTATCGTTTTTAAATAGGTATTTATGTTAATTATCTTTTGTTAATAGACCTGCAATAATTAAAATTATTCCAATAAATGGACTAAACACCGCTAATAATTGAAATAATGCACTAAAAATATCTATTCCTATGTCAATAGAACAATATATTACTAATACTGATGCAATTGAAGCAAGAATAAACCCTACTCCTGCTAATATTTTTTTCATTCCATTCATAAACATAACTCCTTCCCCTATTAATCTCGTTGTGAATAATTCCATGGGTATTATCACCTGAATTATTACGAATTATATCCTTTATATAATCCAGTTCATAACCAACTGTTTGATTTCCTCTTGATGTTGAACAATATCTTCTTTCGATCGAATATTGCAAAAATAAGCACTATCTTTCATCTCAATGTCCATATGACCATAAAAATGCTCAATGCTTCGAATAATCTGTTTGCACTCTTCAGCACCGGAACCTGTCCGAATAACAATTGTAAATCCACGCTGTGTTTTATCAAATCTAAATCGGTTTGGATTAACATTGCTATATGGTGTGCATCGATCAATAAATACCTTCATCTGACCAGGTACCTCTGCCCAATAAGATGGAATGACAGTAATAAAACAATCTGCATTTTTTATTGATTGGATCACAGATATCGCATCATCCTCTTGAAAGCAGCTTCCGGTTTGATCACATTGTTTGCAACCAATGCAATATTCAATATCTTTTTCACCAAGACAGATATTTTCAACGTGATGGTTATGACATAAATATTCCGTTACAATCTTTGTAATTTGATCCGTTGCACCGCTTTTTTGAGGACCTCCATTTAAAATCACAATATTCATTCTAATCTAGCCTTTCCCATATACATTCCGGTTACTTAAATCTAATTTTATCGTTTATGAGTCTTTTTTTGTTTCTATTGCTTATGTTGTAAAAACATCAAACATCTCTATGTTCATACATTGATCCTTTTGAAAATCAAATCTTACAATCCATGGCATCACCGATTTGATTTTTTCAAAGTCCTTATAACCAAAGGATTGATCGTAATAATTAATAATCGAACTTAAGGCTGTCCCGTGGCTTCCAATCACAATATTTTTATCTTCATATTCCTCTAGTACTTTTTTAAGTGCAGAAATGTTTCTATTCTGTACTTCAAGAAGACTTTCACCATCCGATAATTTATAATTAAAATCCATCCACTGGGCTCTGCAAAATGCTGTGAAATCCTCTATCCAGTCACTGTCAACCCTGCGTTCTCTGAAATCCTCGATACATTGTAGCTCGATTCCATTTACGTTTGCATAATCTGCAACGGTATCTATCGCTCTTTTATAGGGACTTGAGAGCACTATATCAATTGATTTGTCGTCGAAAAACTTCGTAACAAGCTTTCTGTCCTGCAATCCCTTACTGGAAAGCTCCCTGGAAAGATCATCATGATTATCATAATTGGGTTCAGCATGCCTTACAAAATATACGGTCGTCATACCATTTCTCCTAACTGTAATGGATATCTCTTATGTAATGTGAATTATCAATCTTCATTTGCATCCCTCCTGTTAATCAAAATCTCGGCCTTGAAACCAACTTTGTATTTTCAATCTATACGTTTAATAGATTCCTATATCAAAATTAATAAACAAGAAAGGACTAACGCCATCTATATCGCACGAAACATCATTAAATCTTTTAAACTATCGGAAAGCTCACTCGTCAATTTCAAAAATCAAATCCATCTCTTTAAATTTACCATAGTCACTGATATCGACGGGAATATAACCTACATAACGATATCCTCTCTTTGCGTATTCATCAATAATTATACGGTGATCCTCACTTTTAGCCCCAAGAAATTTATTAATATGTACATTGACATATGCATATTTTTTCATATAATCATTCTCCTAACTTCTTTTCATTTATTTTCATATTCTACTATCAGACTAGTTATCCTTCAATTTCACTCTTAACCTTTTCAAAAAAGTCGTACCCTCTGCATACTTTATACTATACCGAAAGATACCAATAAACGCCGTATTTATCAACCACATCAGCGCAACAAGAATTCCAGGGAAGGGAGCCTATTGGTAATAAAATCTTACCTTCCTTTATCAGCATATCATATGCTTTTTTTACTCCGGCTTCACTGCCAAAGTCAAGCCCATTGCTCATCGTTGGACGTGATTCTTTAAGTGATGATTCCAGCATTCGTCTAACATGTTCCTCATTATGTGATTCACTTACCGCAAATATTTCTTGTCCATCTTTTAGTAAAGCTGCATGCAGAAAGGTTCCGTCTGGAAACCGTTCATGATATCCAAGTGTTAATCCGAAGGCTTCCTGATAAAATTCTACCGCTTCAATTGTATTCCTTATGTATAAGGTTGCTCCCAGTTTCATATCGCTCCTCCTTATGAAAGTGCTTGGTACTATCTCTACATTCCGACAGGTGATAGGACTATCTTATCCTTGCAGTCCTCGTGATTGTCTATCCATATCTTCAATAACAATATCATAGATTTCTCCCAGCGTCGAGCAATATTCCAAAACCTTCCATGGTTCATTGGTATGATAATGGATTTTAATTAGTTCTTCATCACCTACCGCTAATAAGCAGTCTCCTTGAAAATGCTCTGTAAAATACTCATTAATACGATCTTCATCAAGATCCTTTCCTTCTAATAATAATTGGGTGTCATACTTATATTCTAACATGCTAAATCCTCCTTATTCTTTCTAATTTTAGGTTATTCTACAATTGTAGCACATACTTTGATTTTGTTTAAGATCTATTTTAGTACCTTAGTTTTAGACTTCTGTTATAGTTATATCTTAGATTTGTTTTATCTTTGTCTTAGCATTGTTTTGGCATTGTTTTGGCTTTGTTTTGACTTTGTCTTGGTTTTGCTTGGTTTTGCCTTACCTTTGTCCTGGTCTTGCTTGGCTTTGCCTTGGCATTGTTTTGGTATTGTTTTGGCATTGTCTTGGCTTTGTCTTACCTTTGTCTTGATCTTGTTTGGTCTTGTTAACTTTGCCGTCTTAGCTTTATTTTGGCTTTTATAGCACTATCACAGCTCTGTTAACTCTACTCCCATCACATCATAATAAATCATCTTCACAGCTTTCTCCAGCGATATTTCTTTACTTATTCTTTTTTCCGAAAGTAATTCTAGGTAATCCTTTTCCTTCCACCAGCTTTTCATCTCCGTTTCACCAAATTCATTACAATTTGGCTTACTCTTGTGGCGAACCAAAGTCTCTTCAAAAGAAATGTCATAGTAATACGCATAAGTCTTTGAACCATATTCCAGCTTTATTCTCTCAAAAAGTTTATGGTACCACTCTGAATTTAATATCCCTTCCAGAATTACAAATTCACAATTTTCTTTACCATATAGAACTAAATCCATTAATAATGAAATCGCCTTTGTTTCGTTCCCATCATTGACCCAAAGCATTTCACGACGAATCATATCCTGTGATATCAACAATGTGCCTCGTCCCAAACTTCTTTGTAACTTTCTGGCTACTGAAGTTTTTCCACTTCCCGAATTACCCCTTAGTATGATTATTTTTGAATCCATTGTATTTTCTCCAAATCACCATCTAACTGTAGTATTATTTGCAACCATAATACAGCTAATTACCTTGGTACTCACATCGAGATAATCAAATAAATATTCAGACTATCCGATATACTTTCTTTCAATCAGTTGCACTCTCCAAAAAGGTAATAGATCTCCTTTTACAATCAATTTCAGTTAAGATACCGTAAGGCAAAATTCCAATCGGAGCTGCATGACCAAAATTTACATTATAAAGAACCGGGAGCTCCTCCAAATGCTCTTCTGTTGATATTACTTGGGTTAATGCCTGCTTATATTCTTCATAATAAGCTTCTTCCTTTGGTTTTCCAACGAGGATACCCTTTAAAACCTTTAAAATTCCCTGTGCAGCCAGATTTCTTAATGTCCATATAATGAAATCTGGAGAGGGTTTATCTTCACTGGTTTCGATAAATAGAATAGCATCCTTCCATTCTACTACTGTCGGCCATAGTTCTGTACCGATCGCCATCATAAATACATCAATACATCCTCCCAGTAAATGCCCCTTCACAACGCCGCTTCCATGTAACAACTCATATCCATGTTCGTCCTTTTTTAGTGTTTTAGGAGTGTGCATATTCTCTTCCTTCCAGGGAATCCTTTCATCCGACCACGCTGGGCTTGGCAGCATAACATACCCCTCAGAGTCCCGAAATAAAATATCCTCAACCGCATTCCTAGTGTAGTCGAACATCTTAACATATTCTCCAAACTCACACATAATAGAAGGTCCATAAAATGACACCAGCCCAGCCTTATACATCATAAAGTGATTGATGGTGGTATCGGAATACCCCATAAAGATCTTCGGATTATTGTGAATAATATCATAGTTTATAAAAGGAAGCGTTCGAAGGGTGTCATCTCCTCCAATGGCACAAAAGATTCCTTTGATCGATTCATCCTCAAAGGCCTCCATCAAATCCTTTGCTCGCAGCTCCGGATGGTGATAGACAAATTCACTCCCTTTTAATGCATGAGGCATTGCAATAACCTCTAAGCCAAAGTCATTTTCCAGACGTTCCTTCGCAATATGATACTTATGTATTAATGCTTCATCTCCCAAACCGCCCCAGGAGAGACTAACTATGGCTATTTTATCACCTTTTTTTAATCGTTTTGGTTTTATCATTGGTTCACCTTTCTCCAGCTCTGTAGCTCAATAATATTTCCTTCAGGATCTCTGGCATAAACAAAGGTCGCTACGGAATCGGGGTATTTCGTAATAACCAATTCACCCACCTTACTTCCTCCGGCCTCAATAAGTTTCTCCAAGGTCTCCTCCACATTATCTACCTCAAACGCAAGATGGGCAATACCCGGACGGTTTACTTCAGGAGGCAGGTTCTCCTGGACTTCGTCATAAGAGAATATCTCCAGGGTGGGGTGATCCTCCCCGTATCCCGGTAACAACAGATGTTCTCCGACAATATGTGCATGACTTAGGTTTGTAAGCTTATCCAGCCACTCCCCCCTTAAATCACGACTTTCATCAATACTTTTACAATGCAGAACCGTTTTATAAAAATCTATCAAAACCGCTGCATCCTTTGCAATGATATTGGTATGTACATAACGAAACATGTATGATTCCCTCCTTAAAACTCTATTTGCTCCGGAAAAGCTTCCTTTCTCATAACACTCCACATTCGGTCGATATATGATAGCGTGTAATAATTCTCGTAATAATGGTAATAAAAAGCCCCCTTTAAAGTCATTTGGTAAGAGCAGCCCTCTTTCGTTATAAAGCCAAGTATTTTAGCAAGAGCGAGTTCCATCCCATACATTTTCCTTAATGGTACCTGAAAGAATGCTTGAAAATCCCTTTCGCTCACTTTAGTACTATAGGCCGTCCAAAACAGATAATACATCATTCTCTGTCTTCTGGTAAATCGGATTGTCAGGGATGTGGGGAGTGTTTGTGATGCTATTCTCTTTTCATATTCCTCCACCGAGAAGGTATTAACCTTAAACTGATCCCTTAGCAGTGTGGTAGCGGAGCATCCAAAACCCAGGAAATTATCTCTTGTCATGGAGGAATACTTTGCTTTCTCATGCTTAGAAAAAGTCCAGATGGAATCTCTTACATAGTTTTTTGATTGGCAATACCTCGTGATTTCATCCAAAAGCTTTCTCTTATCCTTCTTTCCCAAGATAGGAACCTTACTATCTGTAAAGGTAAAATTAATAAAGGGATAGATCGCAATATGGTTGGCTCCGTTTGAAAAGGCAGCTTCAATATCAGCTTTTACATCTTCTATAGTTTGGTTCGGCAATGCGAAGATAAAGTCCATGGATACGGTCTCAAAGGGCACCTTTTTTAGTGCCTCTGACATAGCGCCAAGATCCAGTTTATCCCGTCCCAGTATGGATAAGAACTTTGACTGAAAGGACTGGATACCAATGCTAATTCTAGTCACACCGGCTTCTTGAAGCTTTACAAGTGTCTCTTCATTGACATTCTCCGGATGCAGCTCCAGCCCAATCCCTTCTGTTATAATAAAATGCTCCCGTATTGCGTCAATAATCTCCTTTAGACGATCCGCCGCAAGGGCAGGGGTTCCACCTCCAAAATACAAACTGGTTACTTCCTTCTTTTCTTTTTGCCCGCTCCCCACCAGATGGATTTCTCTGATCAAATAATCAATATAATGATCGCATTTTTCCTTTGAATAGACCTCTTTGCAGTATGGGCAGAAGGTACACAGCTTCTTGCAAAACGGAATATGTACATACAATCCAAGATTGTCGCAATTAAAGAAGTTCAATTGTTTGTCATAATCGTTCTTAAAGGTAAACGGCTTTCCTGATCTGGTAAGCCACATTCTCGTAAGTGTTGTTATATAACTCATAGTCCCCCTATATGTATCTAAATGTATTTAAGGTAAGTTCGTAACATTTCTAACATAATCCTTACATTTCCTTGAAAGAGTAAAGTGTATTCGGCCACAAAGAAGTATCCGCATTGCTCACACAACCCTGGTATATCAATACATCGTCCACAGGTGCTGATTTTACCATTCTCAATAACCACGCATTGATAACAGGGAGCAGGGAAACTATTATTGATTAGATACGGAAAAGCACTCTTTAGATTAAATATTGGTGCTCCTTCCGTTCCCATTCTTGTTATTACCTCGCAACACTGTTGTTTCTCTAGCTTTATCAGTGCCAGCTCCTGTGTATTGGGATAGGGTGTATGAAAATTGAATGACACAGCTCGGACGTTTTTCTTCTCCTTAGCAGTTTTACATACCTCCTCAATAGTATTCTTATTAATCTGGTTAATCGCCATATAAAAGCAGATATTATCTGAGGTCGCCTGTTCAATATTGTTCATAATCAAATCATAGGTTTCACCCCTGATCTCATTGTGTTTTTCTCGGTTACCATCAATACTTAGCAGAATCAAATCCGCCTCTGGCAAATCAAGTGGAAAGGTACCGTTGGTGACGGTATTTACAATCAGAAAGCCCATGTGTTTTGCCTCTATAACCAGATCTCGAAGGGTCTTTCCCTGATCCCTCCATAGGAAAGTCTCTCCACCACAGAAGAAAAGAATTCTCACACCCATTTTATATAGTACTCTCATTTCTGATCGTATTTGCTCGTAGGGATGTATTACTGAAGTGATATTATTTACGGAACAATGTTTACAGGATAGATTGCATTGATCGGTCAGTATCACTGTTCCAAGGATCGGTTGTTTCTTTTTTAAGACAATCGTCTTAATGCCAAAGCTGGCAAAGTAGAAAAATGATGATAATTTCAATGTATTATCCTTTCCGCTATCTTCCTCTTATGCATTTTTATCAAAGCCATAGTTACTCGCTTCGTGTACTTGGTATTGCCACTTAATTGACAGAGAACTTGAACTCCTTAAGTCTAATATTAATTGCTGATTATTTTCTATAATCATTTCGTAGAAATGGTTCATCTATCTCCTCACTAATAAGTAGTTTATACTTTCCGGGATGACGATAAGCATTACCATGAACCTCATGGCTTCGATATTCTCTGATTTCCTCCAGTGGAAAGTCAGCCATATAAATACCCTCCCGCTCACCGGCTTCAACAATCAGTGTGTCTCTGGAACCGCTTCCATCCGGTCTATATGCAATTCCATCAAAGGCAGAGGAATGCCCATTGCAATTTGGTTGACCTCCCGGATAGTTAACTGTAGCAATTCCCACCATATTTTCGTAGGCTCTTGCTCGTAATTGAGATAGACGATTGATTTCCATGGGGCAGGCATTGGGAACCAATATGATCTCCGCACCTTTTAGCATAAGAACTCTGGCACTCTCTGGGAATTCTCGATCATAGCAAATCATTGCACCGACTTTAACAGTGCCATGTTCCGTATCAAGCTCCGTAACATAAAAATCTTCCCCCGGTGTTAATCTGCATTCCTCTCCAAAATCACAGGTATGTACTTTCGCATAGGTAAGTACCTTCTTTCCAAATCGATCGATTAGACAAATAGTATTTCTAGGCAGAGGCTCAAAGCTCTCCAGCAATGTTACCCCAATCGCCATATTCAGTTCTTTGGCTAACTCTGTAAAAGTATTAACGAAGGTGCTTTCCAGAGGTATGGCAATGGATTTCAATTCTTTTATGTCGTTCGGTATCTGATATCCAACACTCCACATCTCAGGAAATACAGCAATATCTGCACCCATCTCCTTGGCTTTTCTGCAATATTCTAAGCCCTTTTTAAGGTTTCCCTCTAAGGTATCTTCCGGTAAGAGCTGCAATAAGGCTATTTTTAATGACTTCATATGTATCTCCTTTCAATAGTCACTTTACGCTATGAGTAAGGAAGTAAATTTCACACTCACATTTTGAGTTCATAAATTCGAATCACCTGATGTACCATTTCGTCTATTGATGAGCTTCCGTCATTAATCAAAGAGTGATATCCCACCTCCATACACATCCTTCTTACCTCCTTGGCGAATAATGCATCTCGATTCATCCAGTTCTCAAATGCCAATTCTTGATTAGAACAACCTTTTAAAACGTTTGAAATCCAGGTTCTTTCTTTATAATGTGATATCTGGAACTCAATGGTAGGAGTGATGCAAAGGAAATGATTCTGCTTCACCTTTTCTTGCCACATAAGCTCTGGAAGAAATGCTACTCCTTCTGCGATAATCCCTCGGTAATGATTGATTTTATTTAGATCATCCTTAATAAAGCCAAACATCTCTCTATAAAGTTCTAACTCTTCATCCTTTTGATCCACTGGATTCCTCATCCAGATTTGCTCCGGCTTCATTCCACTAATTTTACTGCTAATCGGATAATTGTTATCTGCAGCAGCTTGTATATATTCTTCCAAGTGGTCATCTACTCTGAAATAATGTAAGTCAAATTTTTTAGCGATTATTTCTGCAACCGTGCTTTTTCCGCTACAAGGGGACCCTCCTATATAAAATATATCCATCTCTATTTTCCTCCCAATAATAATATGATAATAATAAAAATCAATCACCTGGCTATATCATTTATTGATTGAGGATTTTTTAAATATTCATAATATAATCACCTTTCATAAATATCACTCAGTAATATTACTCCGAGCTAATTAACATAAATAAAAATATATTCTGTACTTCTTGGTATTTGTAAAATATGTAAAAGCTCCTTCTGGTAAATAAGTCAAAATTTCTATATGGTTTACATAATATTATTATGTAATAAATACATTTTATGAATTACTACGATGAAATATTTATTTTACTAATGTTAGCCTAAATCTTCATTTTTTACATAACGCACATAATAGTAATTGATAGCGCTCATTTTTCTCTATCCTATCTTTTTCTCGAACCCCATAATACAAAAAGATATCCTTCACTATTTCATCATATCTTTCCCCATATCCACTGTATGTGTAAAGAAGCATATCATGTAATAAGTCAATCTCAATCCGTAACCCCCCAATATCTTCAAGTTTTATCTCATATAAATGATAATCTGTGGGAAATGCTTCATCTGGTACATCCATCGCCCTCTGATGATAATCCCCAGCCTTCATAATCCATTCTTCTCTTCTCTCATTATCCTCTTGAAGCTCAGGTGAACACGGTTCTAAGGGTACTCCAATTAAATCTGGGCGAAGCTTCTGAATTAAGGCTGCTTTCATACTTTGTTTCATCTGATTAAATCCCCTGGAAGACGATTTTAATTCAACAGCTCCATACTTTGCAATCATGTAATGTACTACTTCGGATAAAGTATGAGGATCTACTTTTATCGCTGCTTCTATCTTCTTTCGATTCTTACGATAACGTTTTTTATTTATAAAAGCATTTAATCTTTCCAATATATTATTAGATTTTTCTGGCATAAAAATTGCTGTGGGTTCTTCAGCACAACCTATGATTGTATCCTCATCCATACTTTTCTGTTCCATCAATTTATTTTTACCTTTCTTGTATAGGTAACATAGGAGTATGGAATGTCACCCGTAAAAGTTTCTATCAATTCACACTCAAACATATTCTTGTCAAAATACGGAAAGAATGTATCTCCTTCTACATCTTGATTAATCTCGGTAATAAACATTTTATCAACGAGATTAATTGCTTGTTTATATAGCCCTGCACCACCACTAATATAAATATCCCTGTCCGGTGCAGATACAATAGCTTCCTGAAGCGAAGATACTGTATAACAATTCTCGCTTTGGTAATTCACTGTGTTAGAAACTATTATGTTTGTACGACCCGGTAAAGGATGACCAATTTCTTCAAAGGAGCGCCTGCCCATTACAACAACATTACCTGTGGTCAATTCCTTAAAGCGTTTTTGCTCCCCTTTGATCTTCCATGGGATGTACCCTTTATTTCCTATTACACGGTTACTGGCATATGCTACAATAAGTGCAATCATAATGTCCCTCCAAAATAATTTAATTCAAAATGGTCTTTGCCAGATTGTTAACTTAATTTCACTTAAGCCTCCCTATATAATAGGGAATGATTTACTGATTTACAATTCGATACTTATTTGCATATTTCAGTTTTGCCTTCTTCGTATACTCATGTACAAAAGTACTTTTACTATCTGTATAACCATCCCGGTTATGCTCATATGGCTTCCAGAGTGATAACTTTAATTCTTCATACGCTTTCGCAATCTCCCCATGCTCCCTCAAATAATCTCGAAAATACAATTCATCATTGTCTCCAAACTCCCTAAGGTGTAAATGAAAGACCCGGTCGGCAAACCCCTCAGGAGTATATCCTTTGTTAAAATCCAAACGGTTACTTCCCTGTGACATGCAAATATACCCATTGTCTAGAAGAAGATTTTTAGTCCGTTCAAATTCACACATATCACTTTCCATAAGTATATCAACTGTGGGTTTTGCCCATATTCCCGATATGGACGTACTTCCCACATGCCAAATATTAATTTTGTCAGGTAGAATAGATTTTAAGAATGCTTCTTCCTCCATGTACCAAATTGCCCAATCAGTTTGTGGCTCAACCAATCGTATGGGAAACAACTGCCATAATTCCTCCAATGTTTGTTCTGAGAGAGGTTTACTCATAATAAATTCATCCTTTCTTTCAATAGCAGGGATAAGTAATTCCAAATTCTCTATTCTAAGTAGTATAGAAAATTTGTGAAAGGTTTCCTATACAATAACCCTTATAATAAACAGGAAATCTGTATTCTCAAGGGATATTAAATAGCCGATTTTCTAAATTATTAACTTACCAGCGACTTCGTAAAATAATAACGTTTCCCTGTCAGTGGATACTCTTCTAATGCAAATACTTCCTGATATCCATGTTTTTTATAAAAAAGAGGAGCCTGAAAGCTAAAGGTATCTAAAAATACATATTTACATCCACGTTCCTTGGCACTTGATTCCGCCTGCTCAAGAAGCTGGCTTCCAATACCTTCTCTCCTTAATTTCTCGCTAACCCATAGATACTTAACAAACAGCCAATTACCGTGGGTATGACCAATCAAACCACCAAGCTTTTCACCTGATTCATACTGATAATAGATACCAATATCCTTGGGATTTTTATCCTCGATCTTTGATAAATTGTACTCAAGTAATCCCTGGTGAATTATTTCCATATCCTCTTCCTTAATCTTATCCGTAACTACAAAACTCATGAATTGAATTCCTCCTACTGTATACCGTTAAATAGTCTCATTGCCAGCTGTTCCATATGACGGTTGTCCGTTCCATAGCACCCTCCAAAAATCTACATGTTGGAAATTACTCTTACTGACTCTATTCCTCGTTCCCCTCGGCACAAAGACAGAAGGGATGTCCTGCAGGATCAAGCAACGTAATCCATTCTTCTCCTCCAAATTGTAAGGGTGTATTCACTGCTCCAAGTGTTATTGCATATTCCGCTGCAGCATGAATGTCCGGTACTTGAAAATCAAAATGCATCTGCTTTTGCTGTTTTCCTTCTTCTTCCGGCCAAACCGGTGGAACATAGCCGGGCTCCCCTATGAATAAGAAAACAATTCCATCCTTACTTACAGAAGGAAGACCATATTTCGTTCCCTTTTCCCATCCGAGAAGCTTGTGATAAAAGTCACACAAAGCGTGCTCATCAGCACAATCCACCATAATATTTCCAAGTACAATACCACTAATCATAATATTATCCTCCTTAGGGATTTATAGAATAACCTTATTTTATCATATATCCTCTGAACACTCCATCTATTTCCATATAAAACAAAAAATGTGGCAAAGAGTTAGTTCCCACTCTTTTACCACATCTTTTGTTTTATGAATATTGCCAATAAACTCTATTGAAAGACCTTTTAACACTTTTATCATATTTTTATACTGCTATCGCCTTAGTAGGACATTTCTCTGCACATATTCCGCAGTTTGTACATTTATCATAATCAATTTTAGCTAAAGAATCATTTACATGAATGGCATCATGAGGACAATTCTTCTCACAAATCTTACAACCAATACAGCCCACACTACAATTTACTCTTACATGCTTTCCTGAATCATTCGAACTGCATACGACTCTTACTCTTTTATTTACCGGCACCAGCTCAATTAATCCCATAGGACATACATTCACACATGCTCCACAGGTTACACATTTCTCTTCATTTACTTTGGCGATCCCATCTACGATATCTAATGCACCATATTTACATACCTGTACACAGGTTCCTAGCCCAGCGCAACCATAGGTACACCCTTCAGAATGTTTGTGATGATGTTTCTGTGCTTCAACACAATCTTTGTAATTCGCCGTATCAATCTTCGTTTTAATATTGGAGCAATTCCCATTGCAGTTTACAAAGGCAACCTTTCGCTCACCCTCTTCCACTTCAACTACAAGAATTTCTCCAATTTCTTTGGCAACCTTAGCTCCGCCAACCGGACATCCATTGGGTGGGATTTCACCATTTACTACTGCCTCAGCAAATGCATCACAGCCCGGTAAACCGCAACCGCCACAATTCACACCGGGCAGAACCTGTCTTACCTTAGGAACTCTGGGGTCTAGTTCTACTGCAAATTTATCGGAGGCATAACCCAAGGCAATTCCAAACAAAACTCCCAAAATCCCCAAACTCAAAACGCCAAATAATATATTCATGTTTCTCTCCCTCCTACTTTATTAATCCCTGAAAGCCTAAAAATGCAATGGACATTAAGGCTGCGGTGAATAAGGTAATTGGTAAGCCCCTTAAAACCCTGGGAACATTTTCATTATTGTCTGTTTTTTCTCGAATAAAGGATATCAGTACAATTGCCATCAGATAGCCCAATGAGGCTCCGATACCGTTTACAACGGATTGAAGAAACGTATAATTCTCCTGCATATTTAACACGGTCATACCTAATACCGCACAGTTCGTAGTGATAAGAGGCAGGTAAATTCCAAGAGCTTTGTACAGCCCGGGGCTCATTTTCTTTATTACCATTTCAACCAATTGAACCAAGGATGCAATTACCAAAATAAATGCGATTGTGGAAAGATACTGCAGATCCAGTGGTGCTAAGATGAAATTAAAAACCAAATAAGACATAATCGATGCCATAACCATAACAAAGGTTACCGCAAATCCCATTCCAAGTGCTGCATCTCTCTTTTTTGACACTCCTAAAAACGAACATATTCCCAAAAATCTAGAAAGAACAAAGTTGTTTATAAACATGGCACTTATAAAAATCAAAAATAAATTCATTTGTCATTTACTCCTCATCGTCCAATTTACGTGTTGCATCCCGTTCCACAGCCTGAACAGTTTCCACAGTTATGCTCCAGAACCTTTGGTGTAGTGCCATTTTTCTCAGCTTTCTTAATGTTGATATAATTAATAATCATCATAATAAAACCTAAGGTAATAAAGGCACCTGGAGCCAGAATCATAATGGATGCCGGCTTATAGCTTTCTGGCATGATAACGATATCAAAAATAGAGCCTGCTCCAATTATCTCTCTGACAGAACCTACTATCGTTAATGCAAAAACAAATCCAAGTCCCATTCCTAGTCCGTCAAAAATCGAGGGTACAACAGAATTTTTGGAGGCATATGCCTCTGCTCTGCCTAAAACAACACAATTAACAACAATCAAAGGAATAAAAATTCCTAAGGATTTATATAATGCGGGTACATACCCTTGAATCAGCATTTCAATAACGGTTACAAAAGATGCTATGATTACGATATAGGCCGGTATTCTAATCTTATCCGGTATGAAATTTCGTAACGCTGAAATCAGCAAATTTGAAAAAACTAATACAATCGTTGTAGCAACACCCATTCCGATTGCATTTTTAGCAGAAGTAGTAACCGCTAATACCGGGCACATAGCCAAAACCTGTACAAACACAGCATTTTCTGTAATTACACCATTTTTTAATCGTTCCAATAACTTGTTCATTTCTATACTCCTCCTACCATTCTGTTGCACCCGAAGTACCATCTGTTTCTTCCTCTACTATGGGTTCCTCACCTTGAATATTAACTCGGAAGTAATTAATTGCTTCATTCACGGCAGATCCTACCGCCTTTGACGATATTGTAGCACCAGTTACTCCTTCAACCTCAATTTCGCTTGTAGGTGATGTTTTAATAATGGTAATTCCGTCCTTGATGGGAATGTTACTAAACCTTGAGGTAAACTTTTCTTCCCCTATTTTGGCTCCTAGTCCTGGAGTTTCGGAATGTGATACTATTTTAAGTCCTGTTAGTTTTCCTTCCATGGATATACCAATCATCATATCAACCGCACCATGAAAGCCCTTTGAAGTTACTTTAAATAAATATCCCACATCTTCTGTTTCATTCTTTGCTTGTAGCACCTCTAAGACATTTCCCTCTAAAGCAATATCAGTTTCCTCAACAGATGTAGCCAGTGGCATAATGAATGCCAAATCGTCTTTATTTAACTTTGAATTCGCAGCAATGGCATCCTTTGTGACATTATTGGCAAACCCTAAAACCATACCAGCAACTGCTGTGATGATACCAAGAATAAGTCCTAACTTTAGATTTTGTTTCATATTTTTGCGACCTCCTTAGTAGGAATTCTTGCAGTAAAATAATTGATTACCGGTGTTAATAGATTAACTAATATAATCGCATAGTAAGGACCATCCGGATTATAGCCATAAACCATAATGATACTTGCCAGTAATGCGCTAACTCCTCCAAAAATCAATTGTCCAAGCTTCTCCTTTGGTGTTGTTACATAATCATTCGCCATAAATACAGCTGACAATATTACAGCACCGTTCATCACAGCACTATAATCTCCTAAGAAAAATCCTTCTCTGGAGAACACCCAGCTAAATAGAGCAAAGAATACCAAATAGCTCAAGGTACTTCGATAACTGATAATTCCTCTGATTAACAAATAGAGGAAGCCGATTAAAAGAGCTAATACGGAGGTTTCTCCAATATTGACACCGGATGCTCCTATGAACTTTTCAATTAGTGTGGATGGCTGTACTGCAACTTCTGTGGATGGCTTTGCCATCACTGCCACCCAGGATGTAATTAGGAAAACTTTTGCCGCAGCGGCGGGATTCATAAAGTTACCCCCAAGTCCTCCAAAGAAACTTTTAACGAACACATTGGCGAAAGCAATTCCAATTATTACAATCCATACAGGAAGATGACTTGGTAAAATCATCGCAAATAATAATCCGGTAACAATCGAACTAAAATCCTTAAATCGAACCTTCTTCTCTCTTCCATAATTCCATAGAACCTCACATACAATTGATGTAATTACGGAGGCTACAATTATTCTTATGGCATCCAGCCTATAAAAATAAATACCGGCTATTACTGCTGGCAACGCAGCAATCACTACATCAATCATTTTTCTGTTTGTGTTTTTTGTTACAACTTCTGTTTTCATAAATGTTAAATCTTTTGACAACTTCTTCATTCCCTTCTTTTTTGAATAAATATATTTTATGTGAAAAAAATATCAAAAAAACTGTATCCATGTCTTCGAATACACCCCCCTGAGTATTCGAAAGACTTGAATACAGTTACCTGTTTCAACCGAAATAAAATCTTATTCAATTCACTGATGCAAATATTATCATAGGACAATTTTTATGTCAACCGAACTATGGAATTATCTCTGTGAGTTTATAAATTATTTATATGATTTTCTCATATTTTTTATAATCATATAGTTTTATACTCATTCTTTTCCTAATTTTCTTAAGTATGCTAATTCTGGATTTCCTTTAATTTCTGATACTCCACAGTACTTGAAACTTTTTCATAGGTTCCTCGTTGAACAATCTGTCCATTGTCCATAAGCAAAATTTCATCAAATTTATTTAAATCTTTTGATAATTTATGAGTTACCATAATAATCGTTTTATCCTGCATACTTAACAGTCTGCTTTCTAATAAATCTGTAGTATTACTATCTATTGCCGCGAAAGGTTCATCCATGAGTAAGATATCTGCATTTGCTGCAAGCATTCTGATAATCCCAAGGATTTGTTTCTCTCCCCCACTTAATTGCTGAGAATTTTCTTTTGATTTTATAACATCAATTATGTTTATCCCCAAATCATTGCATATTCTATGTATATCAGCTTCCTCATAAGAAGAAAATACAGTCGCATTATTCATAAAATTATCTGCAAATATATGTTCTTTCTGATTAAGGCAATACATTATGTAAGATGTATCTAACTCATTAATATTCATATGGTCAATTTTGATGGAACCACTTATTGGAGTAATATAGGTCATAAGCACATTTATCATAGTGGATTTACCCGATCCATTGTGACCAATAAGAGCATACTTTTTCCCTTTTTCGAACACGCAGTTAATATTTGATAAAGTGAAATTATCATAATTTATGCATATATTTTCAAAAATAATCTTATGCTGAAACTTTTTTACACTAATTAACTTCTTTCTTGATTCATTTTTAGTGGGATTATTTAAAAAGGTTAATACCTTATTCTTGATTGGTTTTAACGAGCTTACGGAATTAAAATCATACATTAAATTATTGATCGGTTCAATGAAACTATTGATATATCCAAATGTAGCCACACACGTGCCAATTGTTATTTGATGATTTAGTAAAAGAATTGCTGCAAGTATGAATGCGGAGGCACTGACTAAGTTTAAACTTAAATATTCTAAATTCATCGATATTGCCTTAAACTTACCATATTGATATCTCATTTTCTGCGTTTGAAATAACACCTTTTCATGCTCTTGATTCATGTTATGTCTGGTTCTGCTTTGTATTACTTTAAATCCGTCTAAAATATCTTTGATCTTGGATACATAGAGACCAAGCTGATTCAAATAGGTGCTCTTCTTATTTCCCAAGGTTGTCGATGTGATCTTCGGTATTGCTATTGTTAATATGGATCCGATAAGAATAATGGCAGAAATTCTCCAGTCCACATTAACAAAAAGGAATATTCCGAAGATAATAATCTTATTAATTGACTGTATAATATCAATCAAAGGAGTTAAGTAATCCATATCCAGTTCTGTAATGTCATTTCCTTGAATTGATAGATATTCTCCAACATCCTTTTTTGAAAAATCCTCATATCTATAATTAAGTATGGCTTTTAAAAAATCCCTTTTCAATGACTGCTCAAACCTCAAGCTAGCCTTCCATGTAAATATCATGGATAAGTAATTAAATAAGGCAATACTGAGTGAACATATAATGTAGGTAATAATAATTAACAATAAATATGCCTGTATCATTTTACCTGAAAAAAGATTAAATAACTGTTTTTGCAAAGCTGGTAATGATGCTGCAGCTACAGTCATAATTCCATCACAGATAATTCTCATAATAATGAAAAATTTAATTTCGTAAAAGTACTTTTTCAAAGAGTTCTCCTTTGCATTTCCATACAGTTAATTATCTAAAATTATGAAAGTCCCCATTCCGGTTTACATAATAATATTATGTAATGGTATTTAATTAGAATTCTGACATCTCAACAAAATCAATTCCCCTACTTGTGGCAATCCCGCCATACAAGAAGTTTGTGTTTATCCCAATCTTCGTAAAATGATCAATCACATATCGGGACGTAAAAGGCATTTCAAGTGAAGAACTTTCATTTCTATCGAACCTTTCGAGAACTCCTTCATTACTATTGATTGCCATCTTAGGATTTTTCAGATTTGCGAAAAAATAATAATTTTGCCTGATTTCATTATTAATGAGGCGTAAAGTTATGTACCTAAGAGATAAATCCTGAATATCCTCTTCCAACAATCCACTCTCTTCATATAATTCACGGAGTACACAAGCCCTGGCATCATTAAGCTCTTCCTTTTCAAAATGTCCGCCTGCTGTCCCTACATAGGAGTCGCTCACTACTCTGGAACCCATTCTATAAAGATATAATATTTTCTCTCCATCCATTAAATAAACGGATGCCATATTCCTTAGTTTTCCGTCCATAAAATCCTCCGTTAGCTTTCTAATTGTTGGGGATATTAGTAATCTTAATATGCTTAGATCATTTTGAAACATATTATAGTTAGGCTTATAATCATAATTTAAAGAACGTTATAAAATTGCCATGCTCCCCTATACCCGATGCGTAACTTACAAACACTCAAAATTGGTTCAAATAATCCTGTAATGCTACCGATAACTTTCCAATATGTAACCCATCTATAAAAGAATGATGCACTTGAACCGAAAAAGGAAGAAGCATTTTCCCATCTCGTTCAAAGTACTTTCCCCAATCAAAGAGAGGTGTGGCACTATCCTTCTTTCCTGAAATAGTATGCGAAATATGTGTATAGGATACCCATGGCATGGGTGAAAATTGATAAACATCATTACCCAGCGGACCAGTAAAATATTCTCTTTGATTTTCTGCACTTATGGCTGCTAAAGTAACATAACTTTCTAAGGTATCCTGCATTTCAACATTCACTACCTTAAAAAGTTCACTACCTTTATCTAGGTAGGTAAACGCTGTATTGATTCGATCATAAAGTACAATCTGATTATCTATAAAGCGATAGCGGAACTCTTCAATTTCATTCGCACATTTTGTGACTGCATAAATCAGAGAAAAAGTAAATGAATATTTCATATGCCGTACCTTTGTCAAGAAATTCGTAATGTCCAACTCAAAGGTAACACAATAGGAGGGCTCTATATAGTTCCTGAAAATTTGACAATGCAGTGCCCTCTTCCAATTCGCTTCATCAATAACTTTGTACTTACTTTCCATAATCCTCACTCCTCAAAACTCAATATAGATAATTCTTACAAAAGCTTCTCATATAATTTAAACCAATGTAAATTGTAATTACCAAGTCCCAAATCTACGGTGTCAATATAGCAAAATCCGCTTTTTTCATATAGGCTGATTGCTGGTAAATTATTCTCATACACATCAAGCCTTAGCGATTTTATATTCATTTCTCTTCCTACGGCTTCAGCAAAATTCAGCATCTCACGTGCAATTCCTTTTCCCTGGTATTCTGGGTGTACAAGAAAGGTATGTATTACGGATACTTCCTTATAGTCCAAATTCTGCATCCATTGAACAGGAAGGTAAGCTTGCTCCGGTTCATTAAGTAAGATAATTGATCCCACTATCCTGTTATTATATTCTGCAACATATAAACATTGCTTCTCTATCCCGCTTTCTGCATTTTCTCGAACAGGGTAGACCCCTTTTAACCATCCTGGATAATTGTTTGTACTTGCCAAATGATCATTTATATCATTATATAACTGTTCTATTTCATTAATATCCTTTTTCATTCCAAGTCGAATTGTTAAGTTCATTTTTGCCTCCATTTCAGCATACTCCATACATTAGATATACTTAATCTGACTATAAAATGATATAAATTAATTCTTCACGTTATCTATTGTGTAAATGGAATTAATATGATTATATCTTTCTATTATCCAGAGAGTGCTTTTTTCTATTCTATTAACATCAATTTTATGTCCGTAAATCGAAAAATTCTTTATTCCATCTATCATGATACCTACAAAGCTACACGACACCCAGTTGCTTATACAACGCATATAAGTCAAAAATCCCTCTTTGCTCCGATATTTTCCCTTCCTTGATATAAAATATTGCTATCTCATTTAATGTAACAATCTTTCCAGTTGGCTGAATCGTATTAAATAATACCCCTAAATGAGTACCGCTACTGGAATAACGTGATACAACCTTATCCCCAGAAATAATAAGTTCCTGAATCCGTTCCTTCCAATCAGGAAATGCTTTTCTAAACTCTGTAACCATATTTTTATAGGAATCTAAACTTTTGATCTTATCATCAGAAATATAGTCGACAAAATCTTTTGAACATATTTCATTTAAGACATCGATATTCCCTTCACTCCACACTTCATTATGTAATCTCTTTATTAACTCAGCATTAAAATCCTTCACCCTTCAACAGTCCTCCCCATATTTTAAGTCACTATCAATGACAGATACGAAATTCTGAAATTGATAGTGACTTACCCTACTAAATCAGTGGCTACAGCTTAGAGCTTTAAAAAACCTATTCCTATACTATTAAAAAGCTTTATTCCCAATATCTATACTTCTCACAATTAAGAGCTATCTTTTTCTACAGAATTCACACCAGCAACATACCTCGGAATCCCCTTGCACCATAATAAGACTCCGCTCCGTTATGGTACACAAATACGGTATCGTAACGTCGGTCGCAAAAAAGAGCTCCTCCAAGCTTTCTGATGTTATCTGGGGTTTTAATCCAACTAGAGGTTTTTATATCGAAATTCCCCAGTTTTTGAAGCTCTCTATATTTTTCTTCAGTTAAGAGTTCAATCCCCATCTCTGCGGCCATACTCATTGCATCTGTATGGGGTTTATGTTCTTTACGAGATTCCAAGGCTTGTAAATCATAGCAAATACTTCTTCGTCCCTTTGGACTTTCTGCGGAACAATCACAAAAGACAAATTCACCACTTTCATCACGAAACCCTATCACATCCGGTTCACCACCGGTTATATCCATTTCATAGAGTGATTGGATTTTTGAAGGGTCGGTTTCAAGTCTTTCTTGTACCTTAGCCCAGGTAAGCTCTTTATGACGATCCATATTTTTCTCAAAACGGGCTTTTAATATATTAATAAATTCCTCCTGTTGCTCCGGTAATAATGTCGTTTTCTCATTATTCATACGCGTTCTCCTCATTTGATTCATTGTAATGAACTGATGTAATAAATGACTATCCGTATTTTCTCAGCTATTCATTTTATTGTGTTATTATGTCCAAGTTTTATCAAATATTCAACCACCATAGCATTAACCGCATTAATGCTCAGACTTTTGCTTCTCAAAGCATGGGCAAATATTTGCTCTGGAGTATTCATAACATTAGCTGCATTAATGCTCAGACTTTTGCTACTCTCACTTCTTGCTTTCTTCTTGCTCATTTCTTACTCATTTCATGCTCACTTCTTACTAATTTCTTACCCATTTCTTGCCACATCTTACTTACTTTACTTCCCTAATATTTTCTCTTCTATATATTCCTTTATACAGCTTAACACCTCTTTAACATTTGACCAATAAATATAGTGTTCGCCCCCTTTTATCTTCACTTGCTTGTTATTGGTTGACCATGCTGCAAGCTTAAGCTGATCATCATTCCATTTTGATCCGTTATCTGAAGAAAGTACAAGGATGGGAGTATTTCTTAATTTATCCCCAGCTAACACCGTTTTCGCATTTTCATTAATATGTTTGATTGTATTAAGAGATGAGGGATTGCCCACTAGCTTATAATACATTAACTTATCAAGCTTCTTAACCTCCCTAGGTAACTGATGATTTCTGAGGTTTTCACCATACATAGGTAATAATAGTCCGGATTCTCCCAAGATACGATTAAGCCCAATCGTCCTAATTGCTCCTAGGCTACGATTTAACATAAAAGCACCAAATTCCGAATACTTACTATATAACTCTGGTGAGCCGGAATCAAAAAATACGATTCCTTTTACCTTCTCAGGAAATACCTGCGCGTAATGAATTGCTTCTAAGGATCCTAGGGAATGGCAAAGTAAAACAATAGGCTTGCCCGGCGCTAATGCATCGATAACCGCGGAAAGTTCTTGGTTCAGATTATCAATGGTTCGAACCGAAGTTGTAGGAGTACTCCATCCGCTCCCAGCATGGTCGAAGGATATGGTTTGTCCAAAGTGAGATAATTCATCTTGAAGTAAATAGAAGTCACTGTACGCTAATGGTGTACCGGAGCCTGTAATAAATACAAAGGCAATCTCCCCTTCACCCTTCGTGTAACAATGTGCTTTATATGTTCCAACGTCAACGAAGGTTCCCGGAGGTGAACTATTTTTTAATTCATGTCGAACCATAATTAATTGCCATATTGATCCTATCGTTAATAAAACAATTAATATGCACAACGTAATAAATTTCTTAGTTTTAAGTATCTTTTTCATATTATTCTATCTCGCCCCTATTTGAGTATGTAGCCGGTCAAAGGTTTTTGCCGTTTAGCTCTCACTTAATATCGATTTTTCATACCATAGTACAAGTTCTTTGATTGATTAAATATAACTAAAAAATAAATTGCTATAATAAACGATAAGACGGCAAAAATAGCTACTCCAATTGGAAAGAAGAAGGAGGTATAGATCAGTACGGAAAATACCGCACGTAAAGTCCAGATACCTTTCAAAGTATTGCCATTTAGATTTGTATTGTATACCTTCTCCATTTCAAGAATTCCCATAATAATCATATAGGTAATATAGAGTGATATAATTAAAGCTATGATCCCTAATAATATTCCTAGTCCTCCTCCCAAAGCAGTAATTCCTAACAAATCTAAAGCATATAGTACACCCGTATACACTGCCATTCCTGTTGCATAAGGCTTCACCTTCATGAACATTGGACTTTCTTGATTTAATTCAAGTAATCCTCTGCTTATCATGATATAACCGATAAAATCTGGGATAAGTCCGATCTTTGCTCCTCCAAGATTTAGAGTAAAATTAAAAAATATAAAAATAAATCCAATAAAAATATTGCTCATTGTTTTTCCCCCATTCCTATTATTTGGTTGCAGTTCTACACATATTCTTGCGGACACTCAATCTGACGTACGATTGAAATTGTATTAAGATAGTTCTTTATCCTATCCTTTGACACGTTCATCTTAGTAAGATAAACCTCGGATAGCTTCTTTTTAAAATTATAAAGTTCTTCACGGCCTACAGTTTCCGGCGGTACCGGAGTATATTCTATTAAGAAAACCGTTCGAGCGATATCATATAGATAATTACCATGGCAAACATTCATAAAATCAATAACGAATGCTTTTCCTTCAGATACAATAATATTTCCTGGATGAAAATCTCCATGGCAAAAAACATTTCCATCCTCCAACTGATCAATTAATAGATTCGCTTCCCTTCTCTTATCCTCCGATAATATCCTCGAAGTCATAGATTTCAAACTATCTTTGTAATTGGGTACATTATTGATCTCGTGACTTAACATGTTCCGATGGATATTTGCCATATACTCGGCACATTGATTGATATCACCATCCTTAAGAACGATATCTAAGAGTGATTCCCCTGAAATCTTGTCATATATAATACCATAGCTGTTCTTATAGGCTATTGTTTTATATGCTCTTGGCTTGTTGAAATCCAGTGCAGCTATGGCTATAGCATTATTATATTCTTTTTCAACAGCGTCACGTGGATAGCCTTCGTGAAATAACTTTAGAACCTTGCCATTATCCCATTCATAAACATTAGCGGTATTGCCTATGCCTAATAATTTGTTCATGTTTATCCCTTTCTAAAACAAGCATGGATAACTGAATTCTGTGTTCTTCAAATTCATTTTTTAACTCTTCCATTACCGGAAACAAGATCACATTGCTTGAGTTATTTTCATTGTTGTATGTATTATTTTTATCTTTCATTTTATCTAAGAAGATCTATAATCCAAAGTTATTTCGATCTCACTCCCTCCAATCCATTCGGTATTTCATATCATCATACAGCCTTTTTGCCTTTTTAAACTCAAAAAGAAAATAGATGGAAAGAGCTGCGGTTAAAACATTGAGGATGATATATACTTTAAAAATAAAAACAAACATTATGGTCAAAACCGCGAATATAGTACGTTGAATCCAGATACGTTTCAAAGTATCACCATTTAAATCACTCTCATTGACTTCTTCAATTTTGATAATTCCCATTATGATTTTGTAGGATATATAAAGTGAAAAAATGAAAGAAATTACCCGTAATATCAACGAATATCCACCCAAATATAAAGTAAATCCTTTTAAATCACAAAAGTATAGTATCCCCGTATAAATAGCCATTCCTATTGTATAAGGCTTCATTTTTTTAAATAAGGGACTATCTTTAGCCAGTTCCTGTAGTCCTTTGTATAGAAAAATATACCCGATAAAATCTGGTAATAGTCCTATCTTTGATATATTATGAGTTATGTCAAAATCAAGAAAAACAAATACAAACCCGATAAGCATTTGAATCATCCTATGTAGCTCCTCTCCTTATGATCTCCTATCACTAGGTATATCATCTGGACTCTTCAATCATTCCAACCGCCCAAAATTCCTCAACTGCATCAACTTATCTGTTGCTTTAGCAGCTTTCCACCAGTTTTCAGTAATTGCAAAATTCTTCGAGGCTGTAAATTCATTGTACCATTCCCAAGGAATATCCCATACACCATTGGCAGGTCTTCCTTCAATGATTGTGTCCAATGCGCTCTCAACGTCCTGCTTATTATCCTCGTAATATCTGCTGTTCGGTGACAAAACGAACTCTAAAGGATTCGCCATAAAGTTATCCTTATCTTTCTCGATTTTGTCTTTTACCAATAAGGAAATCTGCTCTGATACCTCCTGCAAATTAAATTCATCCGATAGTTCAGCCGCTTCCATATCCTCTAATAATTCGCAATATCCCCCAACCCCCATATCTCCATGCTCCTTCTCCACACTCAATCTTGCTAGAAGCATCTTTGTATAACCTAACGCTATTTGATACAATTTAGACGATTTATCTCCATAACGAAGTAGGAAACCACATAAGCTGGCAGTTGTACCTACATTTTGATAAGAGTTACTCTCCGGGTTATAGCTCCACCAAATTCCATGAGGGTAGTTATCGTTTGAAGGAATTGTAAAAAACCATCCCTGTTCCGACTGGAACTCGGTATCCTCAAGATAGCGAAAAATCCCCGTATAAATCGGGTGAGTCACATCAACGAAATCAATCTGTCGCAGCATTTTTATAACGATTTGAGCATTATATGGGGTGGAAGCTGGATTCCAGCTGTCCGGGTCAATGGTGTTACCAAATCCTCCGTCACTGTTTTGGTAGCATTGCAGGATTTGAAGCACTTCATCCTTACTTCCCTGTTCAAAATGATATTGATATAGAGCCAGATCAAGAGGTCTTGCATTACGGTATAACCAATTATTCACTTCTTCAAAAGCTAATTTTGATAGTTTCTTCATCTCCTTTTTTCCCTCTCCTATTCCATTATTTTTATTCATTGTAGCTTAAAGGTATCCGAAACTTATATGATCCCTACATCAATTGATAAGAATGTCAAAAATTACATTTTAAAATTCACCCTCATGAGTTTTAAAAAAATCATAGTAGGTACGAACATTTTCAAGCTCCGTCCAGCGCATAGTCTCCACCGGATTTTTATCAAGATTATAGATTCTCGCCCCCTTCATAGCAAGTAGGAACGGGGAGTGAGTGGATATAATAAACTGACAGCCAAAGAACCTTGCTGACTCTTCAATAAACTTCATTAATTCTAATTGTCTTTTAGGGGAAAGACTGTTCTCCGGCTCATCCAGAAGATATAGTCCATTCTCACCGATTTTCTCAGTAAAATAGCGATAGGCACTTTCCCCATTGGAATACTCCCTAACATTATCGATTAACTCGCTTCGAACAAAACGGGACTGTGTTTTACTTCTGGATTTATTTACTTTCTTTAGTTGTTCATAATCGGACAGGGATTTCATTTGAAAATTGGAGTACTTTGAATCCAGATAATTCTCAAACAACTCCTCCCTCTTTCGGTCAATCCCGTCACTGAGATTACGAATATTCAACATATAGTCAAATACATCGTCACTGGTAATGATTCTGCTATTTCCCGGAATTTCCTCATCGTAATTCCCTTCGCATAACGTAAGATAATCCGGGTAGAAATTGGACTTATTATAAACGGAATCTCTTGCGATTCCAAGCTTTTCAGCCATAACATTCAATGCAGTGGATTTGCCCGAGCCGTTGCCACCATATAATATGGTAACCGTATCGAAGCCAAGTCTATCCAGTTCATGTTTTGATAATATTCGAAATGGATAAAAGGAATCATAGCAGGTTCGTTTGATACCTAGAATAAAGTCAAACTCTCTGTCAGCAGTTGGAAAGGTAAAAGTTCTTAAGTAAATCATGTTGTTCTCCTTGATGCAGTCATCTGACTGCCTGTTCTATTTCTTCTTAACGATAATCCCAATGATATTGGTGTATCTGCCGCTTTGGCTAATTCTAAATCATGTGTTACAACGATGACACAATAACTGTCATCATGTTCTAATTTACTGAGTGAAGCCACTATATTCTCCGTATTTGCACATCTAAACTACTGGTGTAGTGGAGTTTCGGTATCTACACGTGTCCTTTTCCCAGAGCCAACATAAAAAATCCCTCCTATTCTTTTACCTGTAGTAGATTGAGTACCTTCTTGTTTGTTGTGATAGCCCCGCATATAAAGCTTCCTATAACACATCCTGCAAAGAACTTAGCTGCAATACTATATAATTCGACTAATATTCTATTTATAACAGAGATATGATTGAAAAGTAACAGTCCGAGTGCCCCCAGTATAAGTCCGACCATACAATAACATATCTGTTCGAGTATAAAGATAGCACTCGTCCTTCGTCTGGAGGTTCCAAGAACTCTTAAGATTGCTACCTCTTTCGAGGAATGTAAAATTATCAAGCCACAAACAAAGCCTTCTATCAATCCCGCTATTATTATAATGACCGGAAATAGTACTTTTAAAAGAGATAGCGTTTTTAAAAGGTTGTCAATTTTACTTGTATCCATCACAAATTTAAAACCATTTGACGAATATTTATCTGTACTTACTCCTTGCGTCTTTTTAACATAGCTACGGAAAGCAGATGCTTGTAAATTATCTGCAAGCGTAAACTCAGCTAAATCAAGGGATATCTCATGTCCTAATATTGGAGTTGTATTAAGTGTTCCAGGTGAAAAAGCTTTATCTCCATAGTTGCCTGATTTAGTTGAAACGGTCCCAACGATGGTATAATAGGATCCCCTACTTAATATATCCTTTTGTATTTCATCGTTTATCAGTTCAAGAATTTTATCATCCTGTAATACATTATCAGGGTGTGCCTTTTTATACACACCAATATACACTGACTGCAGATCTTTTAAGGTATTTGCTTGAGTAATCAGAACATTATCTCCTAGCTTAAGCCCGTATCCTTTCAGCAGTTGATCGCCGATAATACAGACATTACCAAATTTTTTTATGCAAGATTCATCATATCCTGGAGCATATGTTATGTTAGTTTCTTCCTCTGTATAACCAGCGATATCGTTCGTTACGACCCAGTCAACACCAGAATTATTGAAGTCCACATACTGTGAATATTCATAATAGGGATTTATGACATAACCTGTTTTTAGAACCTGATCTAAACTAGAAAGTGATAATCCATCCATAAATTTTGCTTTTACTTCTGAGCTGTTACATAAATCAATATATGACTGACGCATAACCTCGAATTGGCCGACAGCCCCAAAAAGTAAAGCTGAAAGTAAGACTGCTAAAATTGACTTTTCAATCGATCTACGCATGTGTTTTACTACATAACGTAATACTGACTCAATATGTCTTTTATACCTTATATTAAGACTGACACTTAATTCTTTACGTATAGCAGTATTTAATATTGGGCGATCCAGGACATTACTGATTGGGGTTTGAACAGCGGAGCCTTCTCTACTAACCTGAATTACCTCTTCAACCTGCTCCGGTTTTTTACCGCGAAACTGTTTTACTTGGTTATCCTGTAGAAGAATAAGTGGGGGGATTGCACTAATTCTCCAAATCCGGTACATTGCAAAGACTAGTACAAGTAATATCTCCCCTAGGATACATGAGACTGTTACTGTTATTGGTATTGAAGTATTAATAGAATGCTTTGTCATTTTTGAAATAGTACTGCTTTTAGAGATGGTATTGGTTGTATAAATCCATGCTGCCAAACTCCCCGTTAACACTGCCGATACTGCTAGCACCATGAGTGGTAGTAGGAGAGTCTTAACCGAAGCCTTTCTAGTCGTACCAAGCGCACGGAGTATTGCATACTCTTTTTTCTTCCTTCCGATAAAAAGATATATGATAAACCCTATTGATGCAACTACTGCTACAGATAATGCAATAATAGCGATCATCGATAATTTAATTGTTAGCTTGTATTTGTCAACTATATCAGTCCAGCCACCATCGTCAAATATTATCTTAAGTCCCATTTTATCAAGTTGGGGTGTTGCATTCCTGACGCTCTCCATAAAAGAGCCTATATCCCATGCATTATCTACCGTAAAACTGAATTCACTCGGCGAAAACATGTGATTGTCCAGCTTACTTTCATCTAACGGAAGTAGTGATGTGGGAACAAAAATTGTGTTAATGGAATAGCTCCAGAAGGGCTTCTTTGATTGAAGTTTCTCGCTATCGGTGTCAATATAGATACCGACAATTTCAAGTTCTACCTTCTTTTCCGGACGTAAATACCTTTTTCTTGTTGCTGCGACTGCTCCAATTCCTTTATTCTGTTCGAATAGCTTTGTACCCAGCGTTAACGATATTTTATCCCCGACACCCAATTTATTTTTGGAAGCTAGGTCGTTGCTTACTACACAGACATTCGCTCTTTTATCGCTGTCTTCTTTCGTAAGTTCCCGTCCATCTGTGATTGTCATATTTCCTTGTGCAAAACGCATAATGGAGGACATATCATCTGCGTAAACAATGTCAAACGTATGTAGATCGGAATTTGTCAATTCTACTAATTCCTTCAGTGACTTAAACTTCTCGGTTGCAAGATAGTTTTTTGGTTGTCCTTCAATTGATTGAATCGCTGGACACCACTGATCCGTGACCATATCACTAAGATAAAATTGCATTGTGTCAGACAACACATCATAACGCCCGATAAATACATAGCGATCACCTAAAGTAAGATTTTTTATATTTTTGGTATAATACTTATAGCTGTCTGTAAATACTTCAACAATTCCGCTACTTGATCCTACACTACTCAAATAGCCTTGCTCAACTTTACTGGCGTAGGCATGTACTACGACTTTAGTATCTTCGATTGACCATGGCGGTTTTCCTGCCAGTAGAGAACATCCTTCAAGAACTAAATCGTTATAACTAGCATTGTTGTCATTTGCTCCGTATACAATATCAGACAATGTACCTTCAATAATAAAACGTTCTGTATAGTTATAATAATTACTTCCCTCCACCATTCTGTAATACTTGTCGGAAACACCTGCTGTCATATAGCGAGTACTAAATGATGAAATATATGGAAGTTCTAATAATGAACTGATTTGTATTTGTGATAAAGGCTGATATAAACAATCAGATGAGTCACCTTCCTTACTAACATCTTCGTTAATAGTGTAAGGTAAATCAGGATATGTCTCAGGAGCTGGTGCAACCTCTGCAGAACCTACACCACGGTATTCCTTTGCAGAACTTATGACTTCCTTTCTTGTAATTGAATACTCACCAACCCTTGATAAAAGTACAAAAGTCACAGCAAATAGCAGCAGAAAGGTGAGGAATGTTTTAAAAGGCGTCCGAAAAAGTGTTTTAATTAACTGTAACGACCTCATCCTATGCACTCCTCTCTCTGTTTTCTAGACTAATCCAATCTGTCTCAAAAGCATTTCTATTAACTGATCTGCCCTTTCATCCTGATTCCCGGTATTAATCGGAATAACATAATTTCCTATAGGAAATTGCTCTAGAAGCTTGAGTTCAAGTCTTTTACGATGATCAAAATAACAATTCATCCCATCAACTCCAGATAACTGTTGCTTCTTTCCATACGGAGTATTTGATATGTATTCTGTTACAAAATTCTCCCATACTCTATTTCCATTCTCGTCAACACGTTCCTCAGCTGCCCTTTGAATCGACGCCTTCGTATCAACATCAAGGTAAATCATAATTGGCTTTAGTTCTGTTACCGTGTCCACTAATGCCTTAATATAGTGAAGGATTTCTTTCTCGCTGGCACCATGGAATAGCAGTAATTCATTTATATGATTCTGTAGTAAAGCGCATTCAAAAATCGTAATTCCTGATGCTTCTTGACCAAATTTCTCCCAACGACTTTTATGTAATTCACAAAAGAGCTCCCTTCCAACTTGTCCATCATAAACTTCATGACTTTCTAATCGGTGAAATAGCTCTTGCTCCATATGTTCGATTTTCGTATATGCAAGAATGATATAATCCTTCCAGGTGGTTATATTCTCATCGAACGCATTTGCGTATTGCCGATATTCCAGACAAAGATTCTTATATTGCTCTTTCGTAAGACAAGCACACCAGGCCATATCCGCCGGATGCAAATCACCTTCTACGAATAGGTGCACCTTGGCCGGTGTATTCAGATATCTTTTGATATAGCTTTCTGGCCAATGTAGTTTTGCCTGATCCGGGTATTCCTTCTATAATAATCAAACGATTCATAAATGATTACACTCCTGTCGTGTATGGCTAAATTATCTTTTGTACTCCCCCATAGCCAATCTTGCTGCTTTTGTAGCATGTATTCTTGTCGTATCAAAAACCGGAATTTCTGAATCCTCCTGCCTAATCAGTAACCCTATTTCCGTACAGCCAAGAACCACTCCCTGTGCTCCCTTTTTTGCAAGAGTTTCGATAATACTTCGATACTTTTCTTTTGAGGCTTCTTCAATCTTACCAAAACATAACTCCTGAAATATAACCTCATTCACTAGCTCAATCCCTTGTTCGTCCGGGATCAGCACCGTAATGCCCGCATCCTCCAACTTCTTCTTATAAAAATCCTGTGTCATAGTATATTTGGTTCCTAGTAATGCCACCTTTGTAATATTATGAGCCTGTAATACTTCCGCTGTCGCTTCTGCTATATGTATAATCGGTATGCTAATACGGTCTTGAATCTGTGGTGCGACCTTATGCATGGTATTGGTACAGATCATAATAAAATCTGCTCCGGCTTTCTCAAGATTGCTGGCAGCATCTCCCAAGATATCCGCACTCTTTTCCCAATCGCCTGCTGTTTGGCATTCTTCAATTTCTGCAAAATCCACACTGTATAATAAGACCTTAGCGGAATGATAGCCTCCCAGTTCCTGTTTTACTAATTCATTAACCATCTTATAATAAGTGACAGTACTTTCCCAGCTCATGCCGCCAATCATACCGATTGTTTTCATAACATTTCCTCCACTCCAATCTACTGTATATCTTTATCTGTAATCACTTTTCCAAAACCAATTACTTCATAAGCAGTATATTCTTTATCAAAATGATATCCAAGCTTTTTGGCTAGTTCCAGTGAGCCTTTATTTTGTGCATCCCAGCTTGGATACAAATTTCTTTGAAGACACATCAAAATCAACTTTGCACCGCAAACCAAAGCCAAGCCTTTGCGTCTATACTCCTTTTTTGTATCAATCTCAATCTCTATTCCATCACGATATACCGTATAGGAGGAGGCTCCTGAAACAGGCTCTCCTTGATGTAATACAACTACTCCAAGCCCTCTTTTTTGATACTCTTCATAATCTTTAAATTGCGAAACCAAATCGTAAGCCCACTTACTATCCTGAAGCATGTCAAATATTTCTTGATTAATTATACGAATTTCATACGCACCGCTTAACTTTTGAACGATTGCTTCCAGCTTTCTCTTATCAAATACTTCTGTTTCCTTTTTCACCGCAAAGCGTGTTACCTTGGTCGCATTCTCTTTATATACTTGCTCAAGTAAGTCCGACCATTTTTCATTCTGAGGAACCATGATAATAAAGTCTGACCGGCGTTCACAAAGATTATTACTAATAAGTTCTTCATTTGCTTCCCCAGCTAGAAAACAAAAATCTGCAATTATTATTTGTGCTGATTTTGGATTAACTGTGTCATCAACCCATGCTGTTCCCATATAGCCTTGTAAGCATGACCAAATTAAGGTTTCATCCCAACCAGTGAAAAATTTGCTTATTTTATCCATTTCATTTTCAAATAATTGATGTACACCCAATGAAGTCACCTCTTTATTTATTTCTATGTCCCTCATATTCCGAATTTTCTCGGACAGACCACTCTGCATCGATTACAATCCACTATATCAAATCCTCGCTCTGTTTTTCCATAAGTATATTCCCGACATAGCTTTTGATTCACCACTCCATCTTCAATGGCATGAACCGGACAAGCATTAATACACTTCTTACAAGATTCAAGGCAAATCTCCTCACAGGGTTTATCCGATTGTAGCTCAAGATTAGTTAAAATAGCTCCTATGGTTAACAAATCTCCGTATTGTGGATTAATCAACAAGCTGTTCTTCCCAAGCACACCAAGACCCGCTAGAACGGCAGCATGCTTCATGGATAACATCCCTTTTCCCGTCAAGGTATCCTTCTCCCAATACTCATAGGGAGAATCACAGGGCAGGGGAACCGCAATCGCTCCAAATTCTTTTTCCATCAGCTTCGCACTTTGAAAGGCAATTCTGTCAACCTCTGTACAGCTAAATGTATTATAGTATCCGTAAATCAGGCGGGAATCAACCTGTGTTAATCCCTTGGGTAACGCTAAACCAAACATTATTACAGCGTTGCAATCGGGATAGATATCCCTGGGGGAGAAACCTTGGGGTGCATTCTTGAAACTATGTATATTGGCAATGCCGCATACATCTGCTCCGCAGGATTGAATTAGCTGTTTGATTGTATTTTCCATATTATGCCTCCTTGGTGTGGGGTTTATTGTTATTAAAGTCATTTCTATGCATAGTTAGATAATTCAATTCATATTTGGAAACAACTTATTTTTTACTCTTTCTACTTGAGGATCATTGGGATAATTAATGAGTAGATAATCCATATACTCTCTTGAAGCTTCCCTTTCTTTCGCTTTAAATAATTCTACCGCAAGAAAAAGATTTAACTTTATGCTGCTCTTCCCATCATAAACACCCCAGAAAAACCTAGAAAGGAGATAATAATCTGGGTTTTTCGTCAACCCCGCATCGAAATATTTTAGCTCTAATGGCAAACAACCAATATCTTTCATCCATTTTCTAAACATGAGATATTCGTCTTTATATTTTTCTTGAATGAATTGGCACACTTTAGTTACATCGAAATCTCTCACTACATATTTAGCATATTCTTCATCATCCAATTTTTCAGCCGACTTATATCTACCTTTTCTAGCATATTCTAATGTAAAATCATGTGCAATTTCATGTATCAGAGTTTCAATTGCAACTACCTTTAAATAGAACAACAAAGATCCCGTAAATGTATGGTTATCCCTAACTTCATATCCATACAAATGTATTAATTCCTGATCAATATATGCTGTCCCTAAAATATTTGATCTCCAAATTCCAGGAAGAGGCTCCTTTTTTTCGTAATCATTATTAATCATCTTTATTTTACGTAATCTAAAGGTCATACTAGAAGGAAGCAATTTTATTATCTCGTTAATTTCAATCTCAGATAAGGGATAGATTATCCCTTCCAGATTTCTCTCAAGTTTATAAATTCGTTCAAGTGGCATTTCATCATAGCGATAAAATTTATTATTGGGTATTTGGTCTGTGAATTTTCCCTCTTTTTTGATTTTTCGTAGCTGTAAAGTTTTTTTCTTGATATAGTGTTTACTTTTTAATTCTCTCCATATGGTATATGACTTTTTAACTGCTTTGTCATAATCGATTTCAGGATTTTCCTCGTTCTCTAACGCTTTCTTTGCATCCCTATAAGTACTATGTTTACTACCCGACATTTTCCTCCCTTACTATCGATCAGATAATCATTAACCCCATATACAAGTTAATAACCCCAAACCTATCGACACTTATACGCTACAATAATAACTTTCCCCTTCCCGGGGTATTTCTTAACCTCATACTTATTCGGGTACGCTTCCAGTAAACTGGGCAATTTCAAAAATCCATAAGACCGTACATCAAAGTCAGGCTTGGTTCTCTTAATATACGCACCAGCAGCACTGACATTGACATAACCATCGTCATCCTGATAGGAGTCGGAGGCAATTTTTAATAGCTTATGGATTTCATCAATATTCTCAACAGGCTTTTTATCACCACTGATATCATCCTTATCATTTACCTCGGCAGAATCGTTCCCTCCATCGTTGGTCAAATTCTCTAGGAAGATAAATTCATCACAGGAATTTCTAAAGGATTCCGGTGTTTTCTTTTCTCCAATACCCATTACATATACGCCTGATTCATGAAGCTTGATTGAAAGTGGGGTATAATCACTGTCACTTGCCACAATTACAAAGGCATCATAGATCGCGCTATGAAGTAATTCAATTGCATCAATTACAAGCGCCATATCGGTGGCATTCTTACCCGTAACATAGTCAAATTGCTGCTCTGCCTTAATGGCAAGGCGGTTTAGTTCATATTCCCAGTTTTTAAGTCCTTCCTTTTTCCAATTTCCATATGCCCTTTTTACAACGATACGTCCGTGGGTGGATACTTCACGAATAACCGATTCTAACTTTGAAAGCTGGGTATTATCCGCATCAAATAAAATAACAATTTTTTGTAAATCAATCATATTATCTCTCCTTTTCTATTCGTAGAATTGTTCGGTAACTGAAAAATGCGTGTATTATTATTCTGAATACCATACCAACAATAATATTGCATCGTAATTACCGATTTATAATCCTAAAACTTATTCCATACTTATCCGTTTTTTGTTCTATAACTTATTTAGCACTTGTTCGTTTCTTTATCCTATCACTTATCCAACACCTATTCTTTTCCTTATCCTACCGCTTATTCAACACCGCTTCTCTTCCTTATCCTATCGCTTACCCAATACCTATTCTCTTCCTTGTCCTATCGCTTATCCAACACCTATTCTTTTCCTTACCCTATCGCTTATTCAACACCCTTCTCTTCTTTACCCGCTACCCAGTACTTATTCTCTTTTTATTCTATTGTTCGCCCTTTATCTTATTGTACTATCTAACAACAGTTACTTATCATTCCTTTGTTTAAACATGGACTATCACATTCATAATATCACAAGAATAATAGTGAATTTTAAACAACCAACATATTCCATTTAATGATGAATCGCTAGAATAAGCGATTCTTCCTAACCCGTACTAACTCCCCTTATTTTATCATACAACCTTGGGATATGCCATACATTTACAAGGAATTATTTACTACGAACACTGTTGCTACTACTGTTTACTAGCCAAACTTGGCATCATGATTTCGATAAATGATTTCCGATTAGGCGTATTTAGCCATTTTGGATATCATTTTCAACCTTGACTGTGGGTGCGAACAACCTATTCCTTCCATCTTCGCAACTTTTTTTATATGATTAATTCCTCCTTATTTGGTAATCTATTCATGTCAGCAGCGTTAAAAACTCTGACATTGCCGGTTATTCCTATGCAAAGGGGTCCTAACCCTTGCGGCGCCTAATCCTATGGCATTAAGGTGTTCCGGATAATCAGCCAGATGATAGTGTCGAAGGTTCGAATCCTTCACCCTGAAATGGGTTAGCTTCAGCGGGTAGAGCATATCAAGGCAAGCGTTAATGCGCTGAGGTTTAAATCCTCATCGACAAATTATTTTAAGAGCTGGATCAAGACGTCCCGTCTGGAAAAGTTTCATATCCCGGCAACGTATCATCCGCCTGTGGCAGAAGGGATACCGTATCATCCCGACTTAATCCATAAGCATCCTTTAAAGGAAGCACATCGATTAAGAAAGGATTTACTTAACTTCGGCTCCGCAGGATGAGCGTGGACGTTTTGAATTGGCGAAACAAGGAGGAAAGTTATGAAGATTATTATTAATGAAAACGAACGGGGATTTTTGTTTAAGAACGGAAGTTATCGAAGAATGTTATTACCTGGCAAATATTATATCACTAAGTTTTTGGGTGAAAGCTATGCCCGTGCTGATATTACGAAACCAGTACATATTACAACGGCGGATAATGCTCTGCTCCTGAAAGATAAATTATTTGCTCAAAGCGTTACGACTATTGATGTTCCTGATGGTCATATTGCAGTTCACATGGAGGATGGTAAAACCGTGGGAACCTTACTGACCGGAAACTATTGCTTTTGGAACTGCTATCGTTCCCATACCTTTAAGTTAATCGATATGACCAATCCTTTTATCACTGAGCTGAATAAGGAGCAATTGCAAATGGTTCCTTATGACCTTTACATTAAGGTTGAGGTGCCAGAGGGTGAAATCGGTCTTTTATTCTACGATGGAAAGCTGGAACGTACTATAAACAGCGGCTCTTATTTCTTTTGGAACACTATGACAAAGATTACTGTCATCAATGTGGATATGAGGACACAACAGCTTGATATCTCCGGTCAAGACATTCTGACCGCCGATAAGGTATCCCTTAGACTGAATTTTGTATGTAATTACAAAATAATAGATGAGTTGAATATCGTGACCAAAATCAAGGATTATAAATTACAAATCTATACCCTAACCCAACTGGTTCTTCGTGAATATGTGGGCAAGTTCCGTTTTGATGAGCTTTTGGAGCAAAAGGATTCCATTGCAGGCTATGTCCTGGAGCAATTAAGGATGAAGCAAGGTGTATTGTTCGTGGAATTCTCAGATTGTGGCCTAAAGGATATCATTTTACCCGGAGAAATCCGTGATATTATGAATACAGTGTTGATTGCGGAAAAGAATGCTCAGGCCAATGTCATTGCCCGCAGGGAAGAAGTTGCCTCCACCAGAAGCCTCTTAAATACCGCCAAGCTTATGGATGAAAATGCTACCCTCTTTAAACTAAAAGAACTGGAATACCTGGAAAAAATCTGCGATCGCGTTGGTAATATCTCGGTAGGTGGAGGAAACTTGTTAAGTGAATTAAGAGCAATTGTAAATCAATAACGGAACATGGAATTAAATAGTAGTTTCATCGAAGCTCAATAAAAGCTAAGAAAGATAGAAAACCCTAAGAAACATTGCAAAAGCAGATTTCTTAGGGCTATTTTATTACTGTAATTTACGCTAGAAGGAATTTATACTTACAACATTTACACAACCTATTGTTTGACCGGCTATAATTAATATTTCATCCAATTACTCTACCTGTTATTTATTACCATCTGCGATTTTACTTACTACTATTTGTTCCTACTATTGTTTTCACTGGTTACATTTTATACTTACAACCATTAACTCCAACTATGTTTTTACTGACTTAAATATCTTTTGAGACTTGTCTTTAAGGAGCTGTAGATTTCTCTCCTCGTTCTCATACAGCAAAATCATCCTTCGTAGAATCACGATTCCAAACATATTCAATATGCTTTGCGATATCAAACGCCTTCTCCAAACCAAATCGGTCTTTAATAAAACCTAATGCCATATCCATCCCCGCGGATACGCCGGAGGAGGTATAATATTTGCCATCAACGACCCATCTGGCTTCTTTGATCCAGTTAACCTCAGAATCCAGTGAAACAACCCAATCGAAGGCTTTCTTATTGGAGGTGGCTTGCACCTGCTTTAGCAAACCGGTTTTGGCTAGCAACCCTGAACCGGTGCATACACACAAACAATAAACCGAGTCATTTGCCGCCTTCTTCAAATGATTAAGAAAATCCTCATCCCTAACCAATGCCCTGGTTCCTCTGCCCCCGGGAATTAAAAGGATTGAATTACTTGCGGCATGGTTAAGCGGCTCTGTCATTACTAGTGTATTCTGAGCACTGCGAATAAGACCTCCCTGCGTGGAATAATAGCATAGCTTATATTCTTCTATCTGACCAAGAATCTCAACCGGGCCAAAAACATCCAGTGTCTCAAAGTCATCAAAAAGCAGAACATTAATATCCATACTATTCTCCTCCTATTACTCCGTTTCACAATTAACGCTTCATGAATTATCCGGCTTGTTAATTTACCGCATTGATAAACACGACATGTTGTTATGATGTTCTATTAATGATTTGATTATAATGTGAACTACTACCAATTGAATTCATTAACACTCATTGATGCTCTACCGGAAGCCATATCTCTCCACGTTGATCTCCGATTCTCGCATTCCCATAATACATCTCAAAGTTAATATCCCCAACAATCTGGTAACCGGAGGTCGGCAGCCACTCCGTATAAATTCTCCTCCACATCTCAGGTAAGTTCATATCATCTACCGAAAAGATTGCCCATTCAAGAGCAGGTACCTGTAATCTTGTGTAATGTTCCGGAATTTGCAAATCATCCCTCACATACTGACAGATCATATACTTGAAATTTGATTCCGTATGATCGTATAATGCCGCATGAAGCATTGTGCAGTCATCAACATCTAACAGGGTGTTCATATTGTAGACCGTATCATCCTCATCACATTTTAGGCAAAATTCTTTGACCTCTTTAAAGGCTTGCTCCATATCTGCACTAATCAACCCAAACACACCAAACATTTCAAAAGCTTTTTTTTTCTCAATTCTACATACCATTTTTTGTACTCCTTTAATCATAATTTGAAAAGTGATTGGAGGAAAAATATGATATTTAACACCGTACTGTCTGGCAAGTGTAGGCGTTACGCCATGTTGTTTTTCAAAGGCTCTGGCAAAACTATCCGCACTATTGTAACCGTATTTCACTGCCACATCAATTACCCGTTCACCCTTTTGCAGGTCAATAATCGCTACGGATAATTTTCGCTTGCGGATATACTCACCTAAGGGCATATCAGCCAAATAATTAAATATCCTTTGGAAATGATACTTTGAATAAACCGTTACACCCGCAACCCTAGATAGAGCGTCTTCATCCGTTAAATACTGTTCGATATATTCGATTGCCTTATTGAGCTGTACTATTAAATCCATATTTTCTCCTCCGAAATAAGAATAATACAAAATGACTAAGAACTTCCGACATTTCAGATATTCATTTGTCGGAAGTTTGGACAAAGTGCAACTACCATTCAATCAAATGCTATTCTGCACGAGGAGTTTTAAAAATGGCATAGCTTTTAAACATTCTTTGATTGGCCAAACATTTACTTCTTGTTATTCTTTCCGAGATGATAGTCTGAGTCTTGACATTTAACATACACTATACTGCTTTACCAATGCTTGGAATTCTTCTCCTTCAAGCTGTATATACTCCATAAGTTTTAACTGTTTTTCTTTTAATTGAACTGCCAGCTCATATAAGAATTTTGGTATATTATCCGCAGTTAGATCCCCGTATACTGTTCCCAGATGGGTATCAAACTCGCTCGTCCTTCCACCGATATGCAATGCATATATCTCAGGGTTCTGCTCTGTTTGTTTCTTCTTGCAGTGGAAGCCAATTTCACTAACCTGCTGTCTGGCGCAGGAATTCAAGCAACCGGATATATGAATGGAAGGCAATATCTCTTCCGTCATTTTATGTTCCTCCATATAGTTCAATATATCCCCTAAAAGTCTTTGGCTCTCACCAATTCCGATCTGGCAGGTTGGAACTCCAATACAGCTGATGCTTCGCTCTACAGCTGTAGTCTGAGCCAAGGAGCCAGCCAGCTTTAATAAATCCTTCGCTTGATCAAGGGTAAGATTACGAATATATAAGCTCTCCTCCATGCTAAGTCGAAGCTCCGCCTCTGGAACCTTCTGTACAAAGGAGGTAATATTATTTAAATCCTCACTCTTTAAAATTCCACCTCCTGGATGAATCACTACTGTATAGAGACCCTTTTGCTTTTGGGAAATCATATTCGGATATATAGAGTCCTCCTGATACTCCTCAGCTTTAGTTAAAGAAGGCTCATAAACCTCGGGCAGCTTTAAACTCATAGAGGCTTTAACTTCCTCCAACGCCTTCTTATAACGAACAAGAAATTCTTCTCTGCCAAGTCGTTTTACAATAAAACGAATTCTCGCCTTCCCCTTGTTCTCATAATCCCCTTCCTGGGTGAACAAACGAAGACACGCCTCAACATGATATAACACATCCCTGGGGGACACTAGTTCCTGAAATGGTACTCCGATCTCACCCTGATTGCCAAGACTACCACCAATGAATAACTTGAATTGGAGCATGCCTTCCTTATTCACTGCCAAAAATCCCAGATCTATAATAGTCGCATTAGCACTGTCTTTCTCATTATTCGAAAACGCAACCTTGAATTTTCTTGGCAGCTTATATTGATTCATTCTGGATAGGAAATATCGATTCACAAGTAATGCGTAAGGAGTAACATCAAAGGCTTCTCCAACCTCCACACCGGATAAAGGGGATAAAGATACATTACGGGGAAAGTTTCCTCCACCCCCTCTAGTGAACAAACCATGCTCCAAACTCTTCTCCATTATGGCGATTAAGTCATCAAACTCCAAATCATGAAGCTGAATGGCTTCTCTTGAGGTCAAATGTATGGACGATAAATTATAATCCTTTACAAATTCTTGAATCAATTGCAAGTGCTTTCCCTCCAATTTACCGGAAAGAACTCGTAATCGGATCATAAACTGCTTTCCTCCCTTTTGAGCGTATACTCCCATTCCACCTGAGGACGCTTTAAATTCGTTGGAGCTGATCTCACCATTTAGAAATCGATGCCCAACCACTTTGAATTCTTCAATATTTTTACGAAACGCTTCTTTCTGTGTTTCGATTAATTCCTCTAAATCTGCGTCAAATAATGTGCTCATAGTATTGCTTTGCCTTTCTGAGTGTCTGATTTTCTGGATTTTTATGAAGGAACCTCTATCATGAATTACTGTGTCAGATGTTTATTCATTTTATCCTTCTAAACCATGTGTTTATCTATGTATTTTTCAAATCATATCAAAAATACTTCCCATAAGCAACCTCTTTATCATATTAAATGCATATCTTCTGTTACAGGTTCAACCTTTCATGTTATGAATTAGATTAAAAAGAACATATCCCTAATTCAATTGCATTGACAAGCAAATTATAGATACACAAAAAAGGCATATCCTCTCAATTGCAAATCATTTGCAATTGGATAATATGCCTTTCCTAACAATAAGTCAATCCTTTATCCCAATCGTTGCTTACTATATGGTAATCGGTTTATGGTTATCCTACCAGTCGCTTTAGCGCATCAATTAAAAATTCGGCTTGCTCTACCGTCTTAGGAGAAGCCAGATAATTATCAACCAAAAGCTGGTTTAGTGGAAGTTTCTGTACCTCCAGCTCACTCCTAATCCAATCTTCGCTTTCAGGAGTAATATAATTGGAATGAATTAAGAGCTTCGTAAGAGTCGGACATTGCTTTGACTGACGCTCCTTTAATTCAAGGTTTTTTACCGCTTTATCAAGCCCCTTCATCATATTGGATATTTCACCAGATATAATCTGCTTTCCAACCAGCCAAGGCAATATTCCTTCTTTCTTTGGTTTTTGTATCAACAACTCCTGATCCAGAAAGCCCATATATTGCAGAATCAACGAAATATCAACTGTTCCGTGGTAATATGCAGTGATAAATTCTTTCTGTTCTTTCTCACTTAGCTCCTTAGGCAGAGGAGTATCTTGCGTCGTAGCCACTGATTTAGGAAGCTCCTCCTTTGTATCCAACTGTTGAAAGCATCGATTAATAAAAGAAGGGCTGACTGCTGCCATATGAAGCTCTCTTTCGAATACCTTCTTTAGTTCCTGGGTAATTCCCTCTCTGGAGAATTCACTGCAGGCAACCACCAATGTTTGATCCGCCCTAACCCCAAGGGGAAATGCCATTAATGCTTTCGCTTTATTCACATTCTTTTTCTCCAAAAGTTCCGGCTTACCAACTACCACTTCCTCTCCTGCCTCATAATAATCTAATTTACTTTGAGCAGCAAGGGTACTAAACAATGTGGTCTCATCGATAAAGCCCAGAGCTATTAGGCTTTCCCCCAGTCGATATCCAATTTTATTTTGATAATATAACGCCATTTCAAGCTGTTCGGGCTGAATTAATCCCTGATTTAAAAGCAGCTTTCCCAGTTGTTGTTTATTGTCATTCAGGGTATATTTACGTTTTGCATCAAATACATAAATCATATCCTCATCCACCACATAGTATTTCATCACACCGGAATCATAAATCACTCGCTTATCCAGATCAATTGCCAAATCCACTAGTCCTTGCAGGGAATTAATTTGAATGAAATACTGATTACTAATCTCAACCGTTCCTTCCGTAATCCAATCCTTGTATTTACGATGATCCGCCATGAGTTTCGTTCCGGTTTTTGATTTCATCCAAAGCAGTAATAGAATAAAGATCACGGATACCCCAATTATCGCAATTGGTATTCTATTCTCATTTATTATTCCGATATATGATTCTTCCAAAGAAGGAGCTGTGATATTAGAACGAACTAATATATTACTTGAAGAATCCTCGGTTCTTGGCAGGGTAAAGCTAGATGCCAACAAACTGATTGGTAACTCCTGATCAAAGCTCTTATCAACGGATATATTGCCGATGGAACCACTAACATTAATATGGGAGCTGACCACCAACTGAAATTGACTGCTTTGAAACAGGATTTCTTCTGCGATTTGATTTGCAAGGTCATAGGAAGCAGAGGGATCTACATCAATTTGTTTTGCCTGATAGATGGGCTTGTCGTTCGTTAGTTGAAAAGCTTCCTCCGAGGAGTGAAAAATGGGATACGACCAATAAGCCTCGGACTTATCATTAATAGCCCGAAGCGTTACCTGTGTTCTTATGGTTCCGTCTAGTTTAATATCCCCTTTTCCATTGGCATTCACCTGTCCGATAATCCCTACATAAGGCATTGAGGCATAAAAGTATGCCGGCAGCCCCTGTGCAAATATGGTTCCAGCAGGCCAAACCTTTAAGGAACTCCTTGTTACAATTTGATAATTATGTGCAGCACTGATTGAGGCATTCTCCTGGGGAGCATTTGCTTTCTTTGAGGTTACATTCAGGTAAATGATTGCAGCACTACCAAGTAGCGCAATCACAAATAGGAAGATGGACAGATTTATTATGATTTTTTTTAGTTTCATCACTCTCACCTGTACTTTCACCCTATATTATGATTCATTTAATAGGTTAAAATACGTCTCGGTGTGGAATCGCTATCCGAAAGAGTAAGATTAAGGCTCCTTGTGTTATCCGATGCCTGAATGATGAAGGAGGTGGAGATAAAATCGAGCAGAGAATTGGTAAGATTCATCTGTATGTCCACGCTCTGGCCTGGCATTAAGGATACGGTAAGCTGTTGAGAGCTGGTATTACTGCGTAAAATGCAGGAGGAGGTACCAATCTTGATTCCAAGCTGATAAGCTCTGATGATACTAAATACCTGAGTAGGCGCCACGCTTATATTCAGATTTAAGGGTTGGCTTGAATTATTGGTAATAGAGCCTACCTTCGAATAGTAGCTGCTTAATTTCATATACTGGGAGGAATTAAAGCCTTCCAACTTAAGCAATGCGGCGTTATCAGAGGATACCTGCGCTTTGGTCTGACGATTCATGGTAAAGCTGGAGAGGGCAGCGCTGTCCTGCATTGCAATTAGACCAAAGAGTAACCCGATGATAATTAACACCAGTGGTAATTTTCTTCTGATCAAATTCTTCTCTCCCTTCCAAGTATTTTAGCTCGAAACCGCTTAAAACGACGTTTTGTCAACTTATCTTTAATCCCCTTAAGGGGTATCCACTCTTCAAAACCATGAATACAGGCTAAGAGCTTAAAGAATAAGGTTAACCAGCACCCACCGACCAAAGCAATTATAATCATTGAGGCAGCGGGTTGAATTCGGTGCAGGTAGAGTATCCAAGACCTTGGCAAAAGCGCCGGATAGTTATAAACCTGTATATATCCCTGATACATCCCTGTTTTTCTCTGAGGTGTAACACTCAATATTATGGATTCCTTTGTTCTGGGAGCCAGATAGGTTGGTCCTTCTTTATAGCTTAATGGTGCAATTCCTGAAATCACCGGCCAGATGGGAATGAGTCCATTGTTTTGTATTACCAACTTCAATTCACCGGGTCGGTTGACTTCCACTTGATTTCCTAAAGTGCCGGGATATTCGGTAACCATGTATTTAACCTGTGATACCCTGGAACCCATAAAAATAGTTATGGTTATAGATAGCATACCAAATAGGATGATGGATCGATACACATGCTTTAACCTCAATCGCCTTCTTGGCTTTCTTCTTCGCTTTTTGCCGAAATTACCAAATAACATGGAAAGAACACCCAGAGACAGAAAAACCGCTGAGATATACTTGGCATAACCACCAACCCCTTTCTTCAAACGGGAAGGAATATTGCCAAGGCCCGGAATAACAATGGGCTTTCCATTAAAGGTGACCACTCTTCCTACTATAATATTTTGCTTTACCTCCGGCTCACCGTTTAACTGATCCTCAAAGGGTGCGTTATCACCTTTGGTAATAAAACCGGTATTACCGATTCCGATAATGCGATGAGTGATAAAGGGTGCATTCAGAACCACTGGGCGATACATAATGATATCCCCAACCTTTGGATTAGAGGTAGGCCATACAAGGAATGCATCATTGACATTAATCAATGGCACCATACTATTAGAATATACATAGGTTAAAATCGGAGCACCATTGGAATATGATCCGCTGACTAAGAATGCAGCCACGAAAAGGAAACCCAATAATGCTCCGTACATTAATTTCTTCATATGTTGTTCTCCAGACAATCAAGCCGGAGTTTGTCCTAGAATGACATTTTTACTGTAATAACTTTAAAAACGTTGTTCTTTGTAAACTGTGTTTCGGACAATTATTTGCCTTCTACGCGAAGTGTTGCGCCTAAGGTCTTATTTGCGGCTTGACCACTTGTGTTAATTGTAAAGTAGAAGTCAGCAGATGCACCGATTGCAATGGTATTCCCTGCGTTATTCGTTGCTACTAAGGTTAAAGCATTGCCGCTGTTTGCGTCATTTACCATAGTCACACCAATCGGAACGTCAGAGTTATTCTTAATTTTGATTACACCGGTAGAAGTATTACCAACTGAGAATACTGCATCGGTATTAAAGCCGTTGGACTTGTTATTGTTAATTGCTTCATTCAAATCAAAGCTGACTTTACCAGTTGCATCTGTCTTAACCAGGTTGTTGTATTTTGAAATATTAGTAATCTGAACTGCTACGTTTTGATCGGTATCCACCATGACCTGACCTGCATTTACATTACGGTTAAAGGTAACATTTGATAATGCTGCGGAACCAACTGCTGCGATACTCATTGCTACTAAAAGAAATAAAACGCCAAATTTAAATTTGTTCATATTATTCTCCTCCATTAAAATTATTATTATGAGTTTCAAATTTTATTTAAATTGATCATTCGTATCTAGGTAATTTACTGTTTTGTGTTATCATCATCTGTACGACAGCTGTAGAACCAACTGCCAGATAATCATACAACGAGAATATGGTTCAGGGCAATATTAAATTATTTCCAATTAGGTATTCCTCCGAACCCCTTGTTATCCGCAACAAATACCATGTGATTGATTTGAATTCCATTCTTAACTCTATAGTAATAATCGTAATTACTCAGAAAGAAAAATCTTACGCTTTCCTATTAATGCTAAGAAGCTCTAATTACTGATGACCCCTTTTTAAAAACCTTGTGGACAATAGGAACCTAACAGACATCAAAAACCCGGCTTGACCAAAATAGGTCTATACCGGGTTTTGTAATTTATGTAGTAGCGTTTCACAATTATCTAATCTGTTTACGGCGCCAATATGTGTTCAATAGAGTGCATTCCCACTGTACAAACAACCTTTGACTCTCTATTCCTAATTTTTTATTCTTAGCCAGCCCGCAGGTTTTTTCTTTTTACCCACCGTCCAGGTTCCATTTGAATTGCTTAATACAAATTCTTCTCTGCTTTTACCGCGAACGTTCTGTTGCACCACTTCTATTGAATCCTCTTCCACTTTAGAGATGATAGCAACATGACCGTATTTTGAATCGTTAAATACCAATAGATCATCCTGCTCTGGCTTCACATCTCCTCCATTTCGGTACTGAAGCAGATCTCTCTGCTTATTCAGTCCTCCCTGTGGAACACTCTCATCAAAAAAATCTGTGGCATTCCCATATAATTCTGGCATCTTATGGTTTAGTGCATCATAGTAAAATCTCTTTACATATTCTACGCATTGCCATTTGCGCCCATAGTAATAACTATTCTCGCTAAAGTGCTTTCCATAACTTTTGCTGTAGTTCTTGCCATTGGAATATACCACTATATCCTTGTAGCGATCTAGTTCCTTGCCAACCACTTCACTAACCCCTTCGTCTACCTCTTTAACGTCCTCTTCACTAACTTCTTTGTCTACGATTTTATCTATGTCTTTCGCAACTTTGCCCTTCTCTTTGCCTAGCTCCTCATCTACCAAACGCTGATACACTGTATGGATAATGAAAAAGCATGCAATAGTCAGAGAACACAGGATTAACGTAACAATTATTTTTTTCATCTTAGAATTCTCCGTTCCTTATAAATTATAGTTGATTTCGAGGGTGCCTACTTTTTAACGAATTGATTCGTATTCATTAAAATGAAGCGTGTTTTGCTTTAGTACTATCTTCTTCCCACTTAATACAAGCTGACCAGTTATATCTCCAAGTACCAAATCCCTATCATAAGCTTGATAACATACGTATAATTTTCCCTTAGTCTTTATTATGAAGTTCATATTGCCAAGGGATAAATTTTCATTCATTTCTTTGGGTAACCTACTGGATAAATATTCTTCCAATTTATTCATGTAATTCTCAATTTCATATTCTTTAAGAGTATCTGTATCATAGATATGAAACATCTCACTGCCACTTTCATCTTTTAATATAAGTTGAGGCTTGCCCGTTGATAGACAATCTATATATTCAGGAATCGTGGCACCATCTACGCCAGGAATACATAATCTACCTGCAAATTCAAGTTTCTTTCCATTAACATGATTAACATACCAGTTACTACCATTCGCATTTACGTACAAAACCATTGCTTTGCTGGTAAATTTATAATAGGGTTTAAAATCTACCCACTCTTCGGATATTTGAAAACCCGAAAAAAACTGTTCTTGATTAAAATCTACAAACGATTCATATCCAGATAAATGTATTTCATATTTATTCGTAACATGTAAATACTCTACAACCAAGTTTTTGCCTCCGACTGTATGCGCATCCTGGCCATCCGATATGTGACTCACATTATCACTCTTACCAGGTACATGGACAATTGCTGGTACATCCCCAAACTCCATCTCGGGTACATATAGATTCTTCATTAAGGATGGATCCGGGGTTTTAATGCCGCTTCCCTCGCAATCTCCCACCATAACCAGAGTGCCATCAGCTTTCAATCCTAACGAAAAATTAAACCCGGCTTTCACAGCTACAATACCAGTCCATTCCTCTACAGCCTTTGGTCCACCCATAGAATTACTTGTAGTCAACACCGTCCCATCCCGCTTTAATCCCAAAATAATCTCGGAGTTTGCGGAGATTGCAATGATATCCTTCCAACCCTTCAATACATCTTTTACCGACTCGCTGCAACCGGTTCCAACTACCGTTCCATCTTCCTTCAGCCCGTACAGTGATTTTCCACCTGCGATCTGTACGATATTCTTCCAATCCGAAGTATCCCATTTCTCTAGAATGGACGGTTCCATATATAGCTTAGTTATTACGGTTCCATCTTCTTTTAGTCCTGCAATAAATTTTTTTCCATCCACCACGTCAACAAGATGATTCCAACCTTCTAAAGGTACTGTTCCATCCACATAACCACTATCAAGCACCCTGCTATAGAAGGTATCCCCATAATAATCCAGAGCCATCACCGAGTTCGGATAATCCGATTGAAGTAATTTCATATTATTCCATGAGAAAATGGTTTTCTCTATTCCGATATAGGGAGATTGATCCTGCGTATTACTATACTCCTTGTTTGTTGACACTTTTCCCTCGTCTTGCATCCCAACAATAAAATCATCGTTTAAAAAATGGATAACTCTCATATTATTCCAAGACGCCACTGAGTCAAATTTTGATGCATCCTTTCCGTTGTAACCGATTAATACCTTACCATCCTTTGTTATGGCAGCAATCGCCCTTTTATTTGTGGTAAGAAAAGAAGCATTCATGATATACCGAAGTTGATCCATAATATCTTTGGAATTCTTATAATCCCTGATACCGGACAACATGCCAAGTGCTTGGGGATATCGTTTTTGTTTAATTAAATACTTCGCTTGATTATAGAAGTCTTCTTTTGAAGCACCCTGTGCGGGAGAATTCGTAACAGTTACATCCACATTACCAGGATCAACATCTGGGCTATTGGCTGGCTTGTCCGTTGTCTGACCTATGTTATTAACTGCATCCCTCGGTTTTAATGTAACAGTTACTTTTTCTTGGTTCAAATGCTCCTTATCCTTATGAGAACAACCAATTCCCATCAATGCTATAACCCCCGTAATAACAAAGACTGTTAAAATCCTCTTCATATTGATACCCCTTATTTAATTGTAAGTTTTATTCCGTTTTTACAGTATATACCATAATTCTGCTTTAAATAAGATGATTTGTAAAGAGGTTTTAGCTATTTAAAAAAGATTTAATATTTATAGAAGATTAGGGTGTTAAAAGAGTCTTTCACCCGTGTCCATAGGGAAATTGCATAAAGTAAAAGAATAAATGCGCCTATGATAATGTGTTATATAATTAGAATATCTTATATATTATCATCGAAGCGTGAATCTTTTAACTTTTTGCAAATTGCCATTATCACAATATAAACAGACCCTTTTACACCCTAATCCTAGATGTGGAAATAGCTAAAGCAATTTTATATTCAAAAAGCGCTGTTTACCACCTTCGGCAGGTAGAGTATACAACGCTTTCTATTATGCCATTATTATTTTTCTTTCATAAAATTCTTCAAATACTCATCCGCGGAGCGACTCATTTCTATACTGAAATCGGACATATATTTTCGATTACAGAATGCCTGCAGCTTATCTAATACATCGACTTGAGAAGTACCGGCTTTTGCTTCCCTCTCCTCATGCATTGCCATATGTTCTTCTTCGGTTAGTTTTCGGTAAGTATTCTCCATTACAATGTAGCGGGAGTCATAACGTGCCGGCTTTTTTCGGTCAAGCTGTTGCTGTGTGGGATATCCGTATACCAGCATGGCAGCAGGAAGTACATATTCCGGAAGGTTCAACAGTTCTCTGACCTTTTCGCAATTTTCAATCACATCTCCGATATAACAGGAGCCAATTCCATAGGATTCTGCTGCCACCACCGTATTTTGTGCAGCAATTACTGCATCGGCATAGGCAAGCAAGATATCACCGCTTCTTGGTGTTCTGGGGTTGCATTTTGCATACTGAAAACTATCATACCATCTCTGAAAATCAGCCAAGAACACCAATACCAAAGGTGCTTTTGAGATAAAGGGTTGGTCATCACATAGAATCGCAAGCTCTTCCTTCACCTTTTGATCGGTTATATTAAGAATGGTATAAAGCATCATTGCTCCCGCAGTGGGTGCTTCAAAGGCGGAATTCATAATTTCTTTCTTAATCTCCTCATCAATCCCTCTCGGTTCAAAAACACGGACGGATTTTCGGTTCTTTAATTGTTGTATTACCTCATTCATATTTACTCTCCATTTCTTCGCTAGCTTTTTTGCAAATTGTCATAGTCACAGTAAAACAATGCTATTTAACCACATCATCTTCATATCTTTGAATGAACTCTTTTTCATAATATTCCAGATTAATGCAGTATCAATAATTTCATACTTATATCTGACTAAACCGCATATTAGAAAACTCTAGGAACCATCTTCTTAGGACAACCTCCATCATATCTATTTTATAACTGACTGTCCCTATTAATCAATATAATATGAATATTTTTTGAGTTATTGTTATAGACATGTTATTAGAAGTACATTTTTATAAGGTTTAAGACGAGTCATTATTCACAACAGATCATGATTGCCCCCTCTTCCATACCAAGGCTTAGGGCTATGTGACTTTGTCACCCTAGGGGGAGAAAGATACTGCAAGAACTTCATATGATAAAGTATAAATAAAAATTAATCGGAGGATCGGTTATGAATAATATGTTTGGTAATTCTTGTTCAAGTGATAATAACGGTGGATGCGGTTCCAATTCTATGATGATGATATTACTTTTATTATGCCTTTGTGGTGGAGGAAATTTATTCGGAGGGTGCGATGACAACAGCTCTTGTGGTAGTGGGGGCGGCATGAACGGTATATTACCGATTATTCTAATTCTTTGCTTATGTGGAGGTTCCTTTTCATGATTACAAAAAAAAGAGAGGCAGTGTTTATTCAGCTGCCTCTCTTTTGACTTATAATCGGTACAAGCATCTATTTATTTTTTATGATTAACTAAGGTCAAAAGATCTTTCAACAGAGTATATTGACAATTCGCATAAAGCAAAAGAATGGATTCGCCTATGAACCAATCAAGTATATCTTTTTCAAATATAATGTTGTGTAATAATTTCCTATAATTATCAATATTACATTACATAATTATATTATGTATACCATTCAAGACTTTTCCTTCCTATTTCCTGTCTAATAACTTCAATAAAAATAGCTAGGAACCTCATAATACAATCCCTTCCCATATCTTCATAAATAAAACCTAATGCAATGAGACTCCTATCTATTATGGTTTGTATTCATGATTCGAGAAATAGTTGCTATAAAATATCTTATCGGTAATAGAAAGATTGTTCAGATACTCCAAGGCTCTTTTTTCAAAATCCTTCTTTGTGTCTTGATTCGTACCCTTTGCCTTATATTTTAGATCCTTTAACGAATAACCAATGTATTTATCTGTAATAAAGATATTGTAAGCCCTTGAAAAAATAATACTTTCCTTGTCCTTATTAAAAACTGTAGAACCAAGATATAGATTATCCCACCCTGCTATTCCGAATAGATCCAAAATGGTGGGAATCACGTCGGAGGTTGTTGTGAACTTTGTGATACTCTTATTCTCTTTTAACTGATCCATCTTTGCGGATAATTTTTGATCATAAATCATCATTGGAACCCGGTAAAGCGTGGAATTATACTGTGTCTTTATCTTCTTAACATAATTACTTAAGCCGTTATAATAGGTATTGTGATCTGCAACCATTAAAATAGTGGTACTTGATAACAAATTCTTCTGCCTAAGATCGTCCATCATTATACCAATTGCCTTATCCAAATCGGCCACTGCTGCCGCGTAGGTACGAAGATAATTCTGATATTTATCCCCTTCTTTGAATACACCAAGTTCATCAAACTTCTTATAATATTCACTTAGGTTCTCTCTTTTTTTATAAAAGCCATGGGTGGAGAACGTAATCCAATAGGTAAAGAACCGTCGATCGGTAGGAAACATCTCATCCTTCATACAATGCATTGTCATAGAGTCAAGATTTCGCTCCCGTAGCTTCGAGTTCCAGGTGTTTTCCACTCCGCAGGGTTGCATTTTAGAGATATCCACCAACTCTTCAAAACCAAAGCTTTTGTGGGCAACCGTTCGGTTATAAAAGCTTCCATCATTTTGATGAAAGGATCTGATTCTTACATCCTCATCTCCTTCACTGACTGCCTGTCTGCGAAACATATTGGGGAGAGAATAGGGATAGGCATTCTCTCCAAAATCATTATGTACATATTTACCGGTGGGATTGGCGCCGACTAATGTTAAGGCTTCGGCTGTATCTGTCTTTTCTCTGGAATAAAAGTTATCACAGTGAATGCTTTCCTCCAGCAATTGTGACAGATTTGGATATAGCTGTTTGGTAATGTCCTGGGGATAAAGCGTAAGTGGATACCACTCTAAGGATTCTGCTAAAATCATGATTAGATTATTGCCTTTACTAATTCCATTAAAGCTAGAGGTATCACAGCGTTTTTCATAAAGCTTATCCTCTAATTCCTCCAAGTGAGAAAGATCCACCAATTTATTCTCTCCTCGAAACAGCTCAAAGAATAAGTTTGCTGATACTCCAAGCTTCTGATAACTGTTACCGGATTTATATAGCATGGACGAATAATTCAAATTACTTGTATGACTCTCATGATAGGGAAGAATAATAATGAAACTCACCAAAATCAGATTGATAATACCAAGTATTATGCGTGTTCTAATCCTATAGGGAACCATCTTTTCTCTTTTTTTTCTCTGACTTAACTTTAAAAATATAAAATATCCGATTATCCATACGATACATAAAGCTACCAACCCTGGTTTGATCATAAACTCTTCAATGGTGGCATAGGCATCATTTCTCTGTTTAAACATGCTTCGTTCGAATACGGTTCCATTTGACAGAAACAAATAATTGGAAGCCATCAGAACAAGGCTTTGCAGAAGGATCAGCAAAAAGGATAAAACCGCTCTGCACCGTTGACTGCGAAAAAATGCAATCAAGGTAATCATAAGTGTCCATAGAAGAAATGGAAATAACGGATGGTGTATGTAGGGATGACAATCAAAGAACACTAATGATAATAGTTCCATTGATAATGAAGTGAGTGCATAGATCAGCACTATCTGTTGTTTTGACAGTACTGTTTTGAATTTTGTAATTGCCTTACTCATAAAATCTCCTTATAGAATCCATGTTTTATATGTTCATCCATATTGCCATTATCAAATTGCACTTGACATTTGATCTTGTATCTTTATAAGTCATAAACGACATATTCCTAATTAATTCTTCAAAGTACAGTAATTAATTGTAACGGAAATCCTAAAAATTCCACCCCATTAGATTACACCAAATTTTAACATAGTTCAACCCTTAATTTTACATTCATAATTTAGAACTTATCCATCCGTTACTGCTCACTCCCATTTCAGAACTAGGCATTATGATTACGATAAATGCTTTCCGAAAAGGAGTATTTGCATTCGTCGGTAACATCCATTCTCCTATCCAGCTTACCTCCCCCTCGTGTGACTTAGTCACCACCCGCCATGAAATCAAATCCTTCGCCTACATATGATAAACTATAACAATTATTTAGGAGGCACTTAAATGGCTAACTTATTTGCAAATTCCTGCTGTAATGACAAAAGTTGTGACAACGGCTCCAACTCAATGATGCTTATTCTTCTTTTACTTTGCTTTTGCGGAGGGGGAGGCGGACTGTTCGGCTGCGGAGACAGCAGCAGCTCCTGCGGTTGTGGCGGCGGGATGGATGGAATTCTTCCTATTATCCTACTTCTTTGTTTTTGCGGCGGCAGCTTCTGTTAACTAATCTGTAAAGGATCACCACCATCCTAATTACCACCATCCTAATAATGAGATATAAGAAGGTGCAGTATAATAATTTCCAAATAAGCATAAAATGCTCAGGATTTTATTTTACTGCACCCTTATATTATTTATTGTATTTTAGATTATCTATTGTTTTTAGTGTTTAGGAGGCCTTTTTCGGTGGATATTGCTTAAAGTATTGGTCAATCCCATCTATAATACCTTGAGAAAGTTGTTTACGATAAGCTTCCGTACATATTTTCTCACGCTCTGACTGATTAGATAAATAGCCTACTTCCACCAAACAGGAAGGAATTAAGGTATCCCTAATTACTACCAGTGTCTTATTAGAATAGATTCCCCGATCCTTTGCCTTGGTAATTGCAGAAATGGATTGCTGAACCTCTTGTGCAAGAATGCTGCTGTTAGGATTTACATCGGGGTTGTACCAAGTCTCGATACCAGAGACCGAAGTATTATCATGCGCATTCAAATGGATACTGATGAAAAGATCTGCACTGCTCTCATTTGCTATCTTCGTTCGCTCGGAAAGCTCAACACTCTTGTCCTCTTTTCTTGTCATTAACACCGTATAGCCTGCTTCTAATAAATCCTTTTGCAACTGAAAAGCCACTTCCAGCGTTAGATCCCGCTCCATAAGTCCGCCGTAGATACATCCCGGGCTATCCTCACCACCATGACCGGGATCAATCACGATATATCCCTTGGAACCCTTGTCTGGCTTGTCTGCCTGCGAATCAACTGATTCCGTCTCCTGTTCTGTAACCGGAATATTATGATCTTGTTCTGTATTTCCATATACATAGGTATATATTAGCCCTGTTGCTAGCTTAATAAATGCCCAGCCAAAAACTCCGAGGATTATTATGTAAAGAACGATACGCAGAGCAAAATTTTTCTTTCTTCTTCTCTTCTTACGATTACCTTGATTTGTTGTACTCATACATCACCTCATACTCTTCTTTGTTGTCACAGATCGAAAATAGCTTTGATTTTAACTATATTGCTCTGCAAGCATGTAAACCATAAAATAATTATATCACTATTATGTCGAATTGTTGTATCATAATTGTCACATTTATAAGGGGAATTTAAAATTTGATGAAATTAAAATAAATATTTCTACGCCTGATTATTATCTTAAATAAATAAATCGTATTTTTGTACAAAAAAAGGCATCAATTCCGCAATATGGAAATAATGCCTTATCAAGAAACTTAACTCATCACTACTTGGCAATATAAAAATCAAATAATTATCTATTTAAGTGATATCCGTTCGAAGGATGTTAAAGGTATTGAATATATCAATACTTCCATAACCCCAATCCCTGTTCGGATATAGTATCTGAGGATTACGCTTCGCACCGCGAATCAGAAACTTTTTTATTCCTACTGTGTCAAGATTATTATAATTGTTACGAACAATTCCCCATTCAAGTACCAGTGCCCCGATTCCCGCAGTATGCGCTGCTGCCGCACTGGTTCCGGTCAAGGTGGTAAAGGTATTATTGGGTCCCGGACTTTGTACATTAACTCCTGGCGCTGCCAAATCCGGATTCAGGATATTGGAGGTGGAATAACCCTTACCAGAATTTAAATAAAGTGATCCGGTTGCCTGATTATAGGCAACCATAGTAAGGGGAACAATCGCATTCCCCGGTGATGTGAGGGTGGTGTAGGGATTGGATCTGGTAAAATAGGTATCTTGGGTGATAAAGTCATCGGACGGAAGCCACGCATGAATTGCCCCCGGTAAATCGCCCCTCCCGGTGATCTGAAAGCGCCAGGTTCCCGGAGTGGGATTCTTAAACCGCATTAATATAACTTGCTTCCCGGTTTCTGCCTCTATTAATATATAATCCAAATAGATAATAGTCTGTTCAAATATAAACCGAATGGTTCTGGTTTCCTCCAACCTTCCCGATATGGTAGGCACAAACTCACCGGTGGGGGATAAGATATCCACAGCATAAACCATGGGAGGATCACCCCATATCTCCAAGGAAAAACCGCTTTCATTCTCTGCAACATTCAACTCAATTGGTATTGGTCCCGCATCCAAATCCACCGCACTAAAAAAATGCCTTCTTGCATTCCCTTCGTTTCCGCCTGATACCGAAATACAAGTCCCCGGAAAATCGCCTACAATTGTGACGACATTATTCAGATTCCCAGCATTATTATGTGCGCCTTGAGAGGTACCAACCCCAATGCAGATGGATAGAGGGCGTCGCAATCTCCTGGCAGTTTCTACAAGATATTGTACGCCCCAGATCAGATCATTCTCCTGATAACAGGGTACATTGGGAGGAATAGAAAAATAATCCTTTAGGTTTTGCTTTGCCTGTTTTAATTTTACCACCACAAGATCCGCTTCCGGCGCCACCCCGCTAAAATCATTCTCACGGTTGTCAGTTCCGGCTGCAATTCCGGCTAGTTTTGTTCCATGTCCAATCTCATCTGTCGTTGGGACAATCTCTAATGGATTAGGACTTTGCAGAGCTTGATTGATTTGAGCCGAAGTATATTCCGTGCCATAATAAGGAGGAAACTCCATCATTTGTGGATATTGGTCTACACTATCTATGGTCTGGTCCCAAAGCGATAAGATTTTTGTGGTGCCATCTGCTCTTCTAAAGACATTATTGGTATAATCAATGCCCGTATCAACAATTCCGATTATCACACCTTGACCACGCAAATTAAGGGCGGGAACATTTCTCTGACGGATAACCCCCGACTCTTCCAGACTTTGTGCATTGGTAAGTCCATAGCACTTAGGAATAGCGTTATAACCATAATCTGTCATAAGTGATGGGGTTACCTGTGATAAGGGGATATAGATAACAGCGTAAGTCACATTCATGATCTGTACCGAATATTGTTCGAATTTTCTTAAGGATTCAGGATCGCCGTTATAGATAATGATTAGGTCCATATAATCATTACTGACAATTTTAAATCTGTCTTCCGGAGTCAATTCGATTCATCCCCCATCCCTCAACATTTTTTATGCACTAAAAAAATCACATCAACCTCCGCCTCTGATTCGATCAAAAACATTATAGGCATCTAAAATTCCATAACCCCAGTCTGGATTTGGGTAAGTAAGATCGGGTTTTCTACGAGCTCCGCGAATCATAAAAATTTTAATATCCTGACAAGTCATATTCGGATAATTATTATTGACGATTCCCCATTCAAATAACATGGCAGCAACCCCTGACGCGTGGGCAGCAGCCGCACTTGCACTGGTAACCTCAACAAAACCCTGTTGAAGATCCGGGCTTAAAACATTGACACCCGGTGCTGCAATCTCCGGTTTTACCACATCAATTCTTGTATATCCTCTGCCTGCATTTACATATAATGAGTCATTTTCTGCATTATATGCAGTGGCGGTAATGGGAATGACCGCACATCCCAAAGACAATAACGTAGTATTAGGATTGGAACGAATAAAATAGGTATCCGGTAAGATCCAATCGTTCATTGGAAGCCATGAGTTGAAGGTAAGCGGTGAAATCCCTCTGCCGTACACCTTTAGCCTCCAAATCCCTTGCGCCGGGTTGGAAAACCGAAGTAAAATCAACTGATCCCCGCTTTGGGACTCTACTAATTGATAATCCACATAGATGATAGTTGGTTCAAATACGAAGGTGATTTGTCTGGTTTCATTCAGACGTATATCAATTCTAGGAATATATTCTCCTGACGGTGAGGTAATATCAATACTAAAGAAATTGGGGGATGTTCCCCATATCTCCATAGAAAGACCGGGTTCATTAGGCGCCACGTTAAGTTCAATTGTTTCAAAGCCAACATCTTCATCGATTCTTCCAAAAAAATGCCTCCTAGCATTTCCTTCATTTCCAACGGTTATTACCATGGCCACTCCGGGAATAGTGGATTGTAAAGAAAGCCATCCGCTGGTCGTTCCTCTCCCATCATGTGCATATTGGGAAGTATCAATTGCAATACAAATCACAATCGGCTTATTCACACGAGCTGCATAAGTAAGTAGATATTGAAAACCTACAAAAAGGTCATTCTCCTGATATGCAATTGCATGTTCCGGAACCCGAAAGAATTGTTTCAAGTAAGGCTTAGACTGCTTAACCTTTACAATTACCAACTCTGATTCCGGTGCTACTCCATAAAAGTTGCTTTCTGGCACCTCGTTGCCCGCAGCAATACCTGCTACCATAGTTCCATGCCCAATATCATCCCGACTTGGTACGATGGAGTACGGGTCAGCGTTTTGAAGAGCCTCATTAATCTGCTCCCTTGAATATTCTGTACCGTATAACACCGGATTATTTGGAGCATCATTTCGAATGGTCTGATCCCAAATAGACGATATTCTTGTTGTTTTATCGGCATATTGAAATACCGGATTCGTATAATCGATTCCGGTATCTGCAATTCCAATCAAAACCCCTCTTCCCTTTAAATTGAAGTTTGGAATACTTCTTAGCCGTTCAATTCCGGAGGCCTCCAGATTACGATCCACGGTCAGACCAAGTAATGAGGGTAGTGCTCCATATCCCATCCTGGATATAATATCTTCCGTCATCATGCTAACCGGCAGATGAACTATGGCAAAATAAAAATTAACAATAAAGTAACCATACTGAGCAAATGGTTCCAATACGGCTGGATTACCGTTATATTCAATCAGAAAGTCCGCATAATCGTTGCTATAAATTCTATCATTTAATTCAGATGTCATACTGCCTCCGCTAATCTATTCTACTTCTATTATATTAACGGAACCAAAGTTCATGAAACATATTATGTGTATTTTACAAAAGTGAAGAGGCCACCCTCTTTGGCAATCATATTATTCGACATATGGTGTGGAATAGCACAATGAAGAGGCCAGCATCCTTTATTGTTGGCATTGAATTCGATATCCCAGCACTCCCCTGCAGCTATTTGAAGGGTGTTTTTTTTCAGCATTAGTGTTTTGGGAAGTTCATTTCCATCCGAAGCAGTAACCAGAAATTGATGTCCGTGTAAATGGATGGGATGTACATTTGAAAAACCATTTGCAAGGCGTATTCTTATCTGTTCACCAAGCTTAACTTCAATTGGTGAAATCATAGGATAACATTTACCATTCATGGTATGAAAATTAAAATAATGGGAACCGGGATCAATATCATATACCCCTTCTGCCAAAAAGCCGGAGGGCATATTTAAGAGTTTAAATTCAGATAGCATAACAAAATAATCCTCATCTATGATATCAACTGGTTTTTGTACGATAAAACCACCAACCAGTCCCATCATCGTTTGATTGATAAAAGAAGAATGCGCATGGTACATATGAGTACCCGGCGCGCTTTGAATTTTAAATTGATAATCATAGGATTCGCCCGGGTCAATTAGTTGGCCACAATTACATTCTGTTCCACCATTTCTTAAAACCGGAAAATCCAATCCGTGCCACTCTATTCCTGTCGGTTCTAAAAGCTTGTTATGTACTCTTATGGTTACATAATCTCCTGGATTTACTACAATAAGCGGTCCTGGGGTGGAACCGTTATAGCCCCATGCATGAATGAATATCCCAGGAAGGATTTCTTGTTTAATTTCTTCTGCAACCAGTTCAAAATATTTCACACCACGCAGTGTTTTAAATGGTAATAGTTCGATATCAGGAGAACGAAGCATACGATGCCTCCTATATAATTACTGCTCTCATTCTACAATATGATGGATTTTCAATATTGTTCAAAGAATACGAGGAATTTATGTCCCCAGAAATTCGGGAACCTTGAACAATCCTCTTTCATAAGATATCATGATGTTACATTGATGGTATTGGGGCAGTGAAAATGACTCATATCTTATTAATTATCTTAGAATCGGTACTATTTGTGACAGCACTTTCCACCGACGCACTGATTGCCAGTCTTGCTTACGGAAGCAATAAGATAAAAATACCTCTGGAATCCATTTTGGTAATCTCTTTTCTCTGTACTGGAATTCTTGGATTATCCCTTCTGGGGGGAACTTTCTTAAAGCCATTTCTACCTGAGGAATTCATTAAGGGAATTTCTTTTACCATCCTTTTCTTCCTGGGAATTATGAAGTTGCTGGATAATATCGTGAAAGCTCTGATTGATAAGCATACGCTCATACATAAGCAAATTAAATTCAGTATGCTTAATCTGAACTTCATATTAAATATTTATGCAGATCCAAAGGAAGCGGATATCGATGAATCTAAGACCTTATCTCCTGCTGAGGCTATGTCACTTGGTATCGCTTTATCCTTTGACAGTCTGGCAGCAGGTGTTGGAGCCGCGCTCGGCAATATCAATGTGGTTTCCATCATCCTATCCTCTCTGCTATTAAGCATGCTTTCCATCAAAGTCGGTGAATTGTTAGGTAATAAACTAAGTGATAAAGTACCCTTTCGTTTGTCCTGGCTAAGCGGTATTATTTTAATTATCCTTGCGATTATCCGCATAGTATAATTTTAGTTCTGATGATCCTGCTGCGTGTTTGGCTGATCCTCCACAGGGCTATTTCCTCTAAACTCTTCCATTGTGACGGAACTTTTCGAATGTATTCCATCTCCTTGAAACACTTTAACTATGGTTAAAGCAAAAATTTTTAAATCCAACCAAAAGGAAAGCTGTTTTACGTATTCTTGATCCAAGGCAAATTTTTCATCCCATGTCAGAGAATTTCGTCCTCTTATCTGAGCCAGACCGGATAATCCGGGTCTGACCAGATGACGGGTTCTTTGATCGTGATTATAGAGGGGAAGGTATTTCATTAATAGTGGTCTTGGGCCAATAAAACTCATCTCTCCTTTGATGATATTAATCAATTCCGGCAGCTCATCCAGTGATGTACTTCGAAGAAGATTTCCAAATTTCGTACAACGTTTATCATCCTCCAGCAAGAGACCATTCTTATCACGTTGATTGGTCATTGTTCTGAACTTATATAATGTAAAAATCTGCTCCTGATAACCCACTCTCCTTTGGCAAAAGAATACCGGTGAACCGAGCTTTGTTCTTACCAATACCACAAGGATGAGCATAACCGGAGAAAGGATGACAAGCGCCATCACTCCTCCGATGATATCAAATATACGCTTAATAAATTTATGATACATAGAGTTACCCAACCTACCTTCCGTATAAATTTCTTACAATCCTTACCACACAGTCTAAATCCTTATTACTCATTTTGGTATCACTGGGTAAACAGAGTCCTTTTTTATAAATGTCATCCGATATCCCGTTGCCGATATAATCAAACTCTTTGAAAAAAGGCTGCCTATGCATTGGCTTCCAAATTGGTCTGGCTTCAATCTGCTCCCGCTCTAAAGAGTCTATTATCTCATTCGGAGTCAAGGAGCCCTCCAAAGTGATGCAGGATAACCAACAATTTTGATAGGTATCTTCTTGCTCGGGCATCATGGCTATTTGAGGAATATCCTGAAGGTGTACTTTGTAATATTGATAGATCTCCCTTTTTCGATTGACCCTATCCTTTAAAACCTTTAGCTGCCCCCTTCCAATCCCAGCCAAGATATTACTCATGCGGTAATTGTACCCCAGTTCTATATGCTCATAATGCCTTGCGACTTCCCTGGACTGGGAAGCCCAAAAGCGTATCTTCTCGATCCGTTCCTCCTTTTCTGATACCACCATACCTCCTCCTGAAGTGGTAATAATCTTGTTACCATTAAAAGAAAAGGTACCATACTCCCCAAAGGTACCGGTGTATCTCCCCTTATATAAACTGCCTAGGCTTTCGGCTGCATCCTCGATCAGCGGAGTATTATATTTATGACATAATGCAAGAATCTCTTCGATTTTTGCCGGTATTCCATACAAATGTGCGATGATTACTGCTCTCGGCATTCTTCCCTTCTTCTCATACTTTAAAAATGCTTTGGCTAAGAGCTCGGGATCCATATTCCAGCTCTCTCTGTCACTATCAATAAATACAGGAATGGCATTTAAATATATAATTGGATTGGCAGTCGCTGAAAAAGTTAAGGATTGGCAGAAAACAATATCTCCGTCTTTTACCCCTGCTGCCTTAAGAGCCATATGAATTGCAGCAGTTCCTGAATTTAAAGCCGCTCCGGCTCTGCTACCAATCAAGGTGCTAATTTCTTTTTCAAATTCAGTTACATTTTCTCCTAAGGGTGCAATCCAGTTGCTATCAAAAGCTTGTTGTATATAGTTCTGTTCATAACCTTCTTCACTCATATGAGGAGAAGAGAGATAGATTCGTTCCTCCATTACCGATCACCTGTTTCTTCCTTATTGGAGGCTTCATTCACCTCATCTGGATCTTTATAGGTTGGCACCACCTGTTTCAGCGCAATTTTAACTTGATTCGAATCCTTTGTTTTTAAAGCGTCTGAAAGGATTTTAAGGGAAGCCTGTAATTCCTCTTTTGTAATGTCCGTTTGATGTTCAATAAATATCTTGTTGTTTTGAGTACCAATTAGTTCCTTTGTATTCATTAATAATTCCTCATACAGTTTTTCACCTGGTCTTAGTCCGCTCTCAACAATTGGAATCTCCGCGTAGGGAATATGACCGGACAGCCAAATTAAATTCTCGGCTAAATCTAAAATTTTCACCGGCTCTCCCATGTCAAGAACATAGATTTCTGAGCTGTTTGCCATTGCGCCTGCCTGAAGTACCAATTGAGACGCTTCGCTAATCGTCATAAAGAACCTTACAATCCTTTTATCTGTAATTGTAACCGGTCCCCCTTGTGATATTTGTTTTTGAAACAAGGGAATCACTGATCCGTTGGATCCCAATACATTACCAAAGCGTACCGCCACGAATTCCGTTTTGCTATTTTGCTTCATGCTCTGTAAAATCATTTCACAAAAACGCTTTGAAGCCCCCATAACACTGGTCGGATTTACTGCCTTGTCTGTTGAGATAAGTACGAATTTATCCACACGATAACGATTTGCAGCCAGAGCCATGTGATATGTTCCATAAATATTATTTAATACCGCTTCCTCCGGGCAGTCCTCCATTAATGGGACATGCTTGTGAGCCGCTGCATGAAAGATGATATTGGGTCTATGACGTGCAACCAATTGATCAACTTTTGATTTATCCCGTACCGATGCGATTTCAATGACAAGATTGAGCTGGGAACCATAACGTTGCTTTAATTCCTGTTGAATGTCGTAAGCATTGTTTTCATAGATATCAAGTATTACAAGCTTTTTAATCGGCGCCTTAGCAATCTGCCTACACAGTTCAGAGCCAATGGAGCCTCCTCCTCCTGTAACCATAACAGTCTTTCCGGCTAGAAATTGATTGATTTCTTCATTGATAAGGGATATGGGCTCTCTTCCAAGCAATTCTTCAATATCGATATCCCGCACATTTTTTAACAGATGCTCATCCTCCGCTCCCTGTAAAATTGCTAAGGTATTGGGCAGAATTTGCACCCGGTAAGGAAGACCTGCACATAACTTTAACACTTCCTTTCGCTTTGAAGCTTCCATGGATGGAATTGCCATCACGATTTCTTTTATAGAAACTCCCACTAACAAACGTTCCAACTCCATAATGGGCCCCTTTACTTCAATACCATGGATTCTCTTTCCAATCTTTTGAACGCTGTCATCAACAAAGAACAGAACTTTATAACAATTATTTGGATTACTTTCAATCTCCTCATATAATTTGACCCCTGCTTCACCTGCTCCAATAATAACAATAGAGGTACTATATTCTTTGATCGAAGTATGTTTTGCTCCTACATATTGTCGATAACAAAGTCGCATAAGTAACATTAACAATAGAGAAATGGTCATTACAGCAAAGGAACCACCGACCGGGATAAAACTGCTCAGAACCCCCTTGTCGATGATCAAATAGAGGATGTATCCCATTCCTCCTCCCAAAAACATTTTTAAATACTCCTTCGCACGGGCATATCTCCAAATTGTATCATAGGTTTTCATCAATAGCTGTGCCAAGGCTACACAAAGAAGTAATATTAAACTATGAGCAATTAATGTACTATAATGAAACTGATCTATCTGATAAAACGTACCAACCACAAAATATAACCAATGAATTGTAATGATTACTATGCTAATATCCAGTAAGAACAATATTACCTTCCGGTTCGTATGAAACATGTACTGTCCCTCCAATTACCTTTTGTAAATACACACTTATACAAAAAATCTTACAAAGCATGCTTTTACATGTCGTTTCTTGAATAATTCTAGTTTAATATATTCGAATTTCCCTGTTTATGTACCTATAACCGGCACGAAATCTTATGGGATATGAGAATAATACAAAAAAACCCACCCTGCAAAAGATTAATTTTGCATGGGTGGGACGATAAAACTCTCTGTTTTTCTTATATTTACGCCATTTATCACTTGATAGCCTTTGTACTCGACCAGATCCAGAAATTCTTGACCCCTATGTTCTCGTATTAGGGTTAAAGCCTCCTCAAAAACCGGAGGCCGGCTGTCAGTATTATGACAGTCGCTTCCCAGTAAATCAATATAGCCGTTTTTTATATAATGCAGCGCTTTTTTTCTACTTTTTACATCGATAAGAAAGGAGGTGTTCATCTGTATGATACAACCTAAGTGCACGAGGCGTGTTATGGTTTTATCATTCTTTTTTACAGCAGGATATCGTTCCACGTGTACAATGATTGGAATAACTTCATAATAGGATAGGATTCGTTCTATCATGGCATAAACATCCTCCCCCCATTTGGAGGTAAAGGGCAATTCCAGTAATAAATATCTGGTGTTTTCAATACAAATGGGTGTAATATCAGGATAATGAAACAGATAGCTGTGAAGCTTTGTCTCACTGGCTAAGAGTAAGGGGATTCTAGTATCTCCCAGCAAAGCTCTCGCGCTATTACGGTTTTGCAAAAAATCATACATTGCTATTTTGGACGGATCAAAATGAGGTGTACAAACGGCAGCTTCAATATTTTGGACTGCCAACCTATTTATCATTTCATAGGATTGCTCTGGATCTTTCGAGCCGTCATCAATAGCCGGAAGGATATGCGTATGAAAATCAATCATCGTTATATCTATGATAATAGTATTTGGATTTCTTACCCTGATATTGTGTAGTAGCGTTAAATACGACTCCCAAAATTTTCTGATCAATAAATTCGTATTTTGTAATCGCTTTTGTAAGGTTTGGATATGTGGTTTTGCTTTCACGGACAACGATTACGATTCCGTCCACAAGATTTATTAAGCTAAGAACATCGGATACAACATTAACCGGCGGGGTATCAAATATAATATAATCAAAATTCTTCTCCAACCGCTTAACCAATTCTTCCATCTGTGTGCTGCCCAGTAATTCGGTCGGGTTTGGGGGAAGGGAGCCCATACTCATTATATACAGATTTTCGTACTCCGTTGCCTGAAGAGCATCCTTTTCATTTATAACCCCTGAAAGGACATCCGTAACACCTGGGGTATTCTTAAGATTGAAATAATGATGTAATCTGCCCTTTCTTAAGTCACAATCCATCAAAAGAACTCTAGCTCCGGTTTGAACAATGGTTATTCCTAAATTTGTACATGTAGTACTCTTTCCATCCTCTGGCAAAGGGCTGTTCACAATTATTTTTTTACAACCGTCATTTCTCAATATATACCTTAAATTTGTTCTTAAAGCTTTATACGCTTCGATAATCATAAATTTACTATCTTCACTAATAAGATTCTCTTCATTGGAATCCGATGATTTTCCGTAATTTGGTATAAACTGCGTGAGCATATTTCGTTTACCCTTCATTGCGGTGTGATAATTGGGTATTGCTCCTAAAATCGGTAGTTGATAATGTTTTGCTAATTCATCCTCTGTCTTAACACTGGAATCCATAAATTCTGCTAACAAAACAATACCTACTGATAGAAAGCATCCCAGAAAGGCACCAAGGAGCGCAAAATTCAATAAATTCGGTACAACAGGAATCGAATTAAATACCACGGGATCAACGATACTGATTTCTGCGGTGCTTTTAATGTTTTTAATATAGGAAGGAGCCACATCCTGCATGGCTGCCGCCAGTTTATAGGAATCATATGCACTGCCGGTGGTAACACTAATCTCAAAGATTTCAGTATTATCCACAACCTTAATCGTTGTACAAGCGTTTAAGGCTCCAGGTGTGAATGATACACCAGCCTTTTCAATGACTTGATTATAGAATACATTTGTTCTTAAAATATTAATATAAGTATTTACCGCTTTTTGGGCATAATACAATTCACTAATATCCGCTGATTGGGATGTCATCTTGGTATATACGTATAATTTCGCGGAAGCGGTATATACCGGTTGTGAAACTGATTTATTAATACCATAAAAAAGACCCATGCCCAACAAGGTACAGAGAACAATTATGATAGACCTTTTTAGCAGCAATGATACGATTCCCTTCAGTGAAAAATCCATCGCCTATCCTCCTATTGATCTACTAGTTATTATTCTGTAAATCGCCCAAGGGATAATTCTTTCCTCATTAATTTACAGATTCATACTAGGTAGTTTCCTACTGTTATCATATGATGGTATATTCAAATCGTGAAAATTGAATTACACAAAATATGCTTCGTATATCAATCTCTAGTATTTGGTAGTAATAACGATGTTCACAATGCCAAAATACCCTTACTTTGTTGAAAATGCGGTTTGTCGACATAAGATTATGTTGCTTGAAAGTGTGAAATTTGTTAAAATATTCATGGTATCAAAGCTTTCAGTGTCAATAATAACCATTTAACTTACTGTGTTTGTATAAAACTATTCGGAGGTTCGTCGATGAAACTAAGATATAAAAAAGCAATCTTATTATCCTTATTCAGTACTTTGGGAATGGGTATGGTTACCCTGTCAATTTCCCCTGGGCACAATTCAATTGAAAGTACGAACCTAGCTTCAAATCCCACCCCTACCCTTCAGGCACCGGAGGACACAGGTAATGACAATCCATCACCGACGGCTTCTGCTACATCTGGTTCCTTACCGGTTTATGCCTTTGAAAAGGACGGATACGATGATATTACAAAGCTGATCAAGAATTACTATAAGGCAAAATTAAGCTGTGATCAGGAAATGATAAAGTCCTTACTTTCCGACCCTACCAAGGTAGGTTCCCCGAAAGAATTAAAAAAGAATATCATGTTTATCGAAGGATATAAAGATATCGTATGCCATGTTAAGAAAAGCTTTCGCGATAAGGAATATGTTGTTTTTGTATCCCACAACATCAAAATTTATAATATAAAGACCATGGCTCCGGCTCTGGATGAATTCTATGTTACCAAGTCTGATTCCGGTGAGTTAAAAATATTCTCCGGTCAGTTTGATGAGCAGACCGAACAATATTATCATGACCGTATTAAGGATAGTGATGTTGCAAAATTAATTCAGGATATTAAGAAAAAAGTAGAGTCTGCCAGAAAAAATGATAAGGACTTTAAGGTCTTTTGGGATAACTCAACAAAGTCCGGTTCTACAAAAAAATCTTGAGGAATATATCAATAGAAAGAACCATCTTTAAGGGAGGCTTTCTATGGATGATTTATCGCAATTTCACACCGTTCGAGGATATCAACTAATGGAACAGAATAAAAAGCTCTTAACACCTGCTATGGAAGATTATCTGGAGATGATCTACCGCAACAGTTTGTCTGAGGGCTTTTTGCGCGTTAGTACCTTATCCGAACTTTTGAATGTCTCCGCCCCCTCCGCTACCAATATGGTTCAAAAGTTAAGCGGATTAGGACTACTTGATTATAAAAAACATGGGATTTTTAAGTTAAGTGAGAATGGGAAAGAAATCGGTCAATTTCTTTTACAGCGCCATGAAATTATTGAACAATTACTTAAAAATCTTGAGGTTAAGGAAAATCTGCTAATCGAAACAGAATTGATTGAACATAATATTTCCGCCTCCACCTTGCAACGCTTTAATTTATTCAATCAATTCGTACAAAGCAATCCTGAGATTTTGGAGAAATATCAACAATTTTCACACTATCATATGGGATAATTAATCATCTTAATGGAACCAATATCCTCTTTCTGTCATATTGTGAGTTAGATACGTAATTTAGGCTGGGCTAAATCTCGTGTACATAACTTATGAATTTGATTAAGAGAGGTGCCAAATAATGCTTGATGATAATTACAACCCCAAAATCCGTCCATTATCCAATGATTTATTAATTGATGATGCCAAAACAGCCCGAAATTATGGAATTTTAAATAAGACTAAAACCTTTATGAAATTTGTAGGTCCTGCCTTTGTAGTCAGTGTTGCCTATATCGATCCCGGAAACTTTGCTACCAATATCAGTGGAGGATCAAAATTCAATTATACCTTGATCTGGGTTATTCTTTGGAGTAATCTGATGGCAATCTTTTTGCAGACTCTATCAGCAAAGCTTGGAATTGCTACCGGTCATTCCCTTCCCACCATGTGTGGAAAAGTATTTTCAAGGCCTACCAATTGGTGCTTTTGGGTGATTGCAGAGCTGGGTGCCATGGCTACAAATCTTGCGGAATTTCTTGGAGGAACTCTTGGTTTTTATCTTCTTTTTCACATCCCCATGGTATATGCAGGTCTGATAACCGCCATATTAACCTTTATCATTGTATATCTCGGAAAATACGGTCAAAGAGTGGTAGAAATTATCATAGCACTTTTGGTCGCAGTAATCTGTGTCGCATATTCCGTCGAATTATTACTCTCTAAGCCAGAATGGTCACAAGTGGGGCTTCATGTCTTAATGCCCTCCCTGCCAAACGGCGAAGCTGTATTTATTGCCGTGGGAATGCTTGGTGCTACGGTTATGCCACATGTCATCTTTCTTCATTCCAACCTGGTCCAACAGAGAAATACCGGGAGTTCCCTTTCCGAAAAAATCAAGCATCTAAAAATGGAGCGACTGGACATTATAATCGCCATGAACATTGCCTTCGTTATCAATGCCTCCATGGTAATTGTATCCGCTGCTGTATTCTACAAAAATGGTATGGAAATCACCTCCATTGAACAGGCGAAGGAAACCTTAACTCCATTACTAGGTGCTGCTTCCAGCGGCGCGTTCGCCATAGCACTGATTTCCTCCGGACTTTCCTCCGCCGCGGTGGGTACCATGGCTGGCCAAACCATTATGCAAGGGTTTGTTGGTCTTAATATCAATGACAATATCACAAGGCTAATCACAATGCTTCCCGGCATGGTAATCATCTTAATTGGCTTTAATCCAATGCAGGCACTGGTAATCAGTCAGGTTATATTAAGCTTCATCTTACCCATGGCAATCATTCCGATGCTAATTATCACAAGCCGTAAGGATTTAATGGGTGCATTAAAGAACAAAACTATAACAAACATCACCGGGTGGATTATCTCCACTGTTATAATCGCTGCGAACGTATTGCTGCTCTATCTCACCTTTACCGGTAATGTACTAGGATGAACCTCCTACTAATAGGAACACTTTCTTAAAGCAGCCATATCTTAAATAAAACAATTCTTTCGGTGATTTTATGAACGACCCTTATTCTGTTGTAATTAATCGCAAAGAACATTCCCTATCTGTATATAAAGAAGATAAATTATTAAAAAAATATCCGGTTGCTGTTGGCAAACCTTCTACTCCAACACCAACCGGATCTTATAAAATTATTAATAAAGCGATGAACCCCGGTGGGGTATTTGGAGTGAGATGGCTTGGTCTAAACATTCCACCCCGCGGTTACGGTATCCATGGTACAAATAATCCCTCCTCTATCGGAAAGAGTGTTTCTCACGGATGTATTCGGATGTATAACCCCGACGTGATCGAATTATATAATCTCCTATCCATTAACACGCCGGTAGAAATTAAAGATTAACTGTCCCAGTTTTGAATCAACCTGGATATTTTTTGAAGATATCCACTAAGGTATTATAAATCGTCTGTGCGGCACAAGCTTGCTTCTTTGCATCATTCATCATGGATAAATCGGTGGTATTTGAGATAAAACCCAACTCAATCAAAATAGCAGGAACCGTGTTTTTCTTTGTTACAACAAAGGCAGCTTCTCGTACCCCACGATTTGTGGTACCAAGTGCGCCACTCAAATTACTCACCATTGCTGATGCAAGTGTTTTACTGGTAAGACCGGACTTATTCGGCTTATTATTATTAGAAGAATAATAGACCTCCGTTCCCTTTGCAGTTGGTGCATTAGGTGCAGAATTCATATGTAAGCTAACAAACAGATCCGCACCCACCTTAGCGGCAAATGCTGCACGATCATCCAAGGATATATCACAATCTGAAGTTCTGGTATAATACACCTTTAACTTGGAAGGATCTTTGTCAAAATATTTCTTACCAACGGTATATAAGATATTAAAGTTAATATTCTTCTCATAATTGGAGCCCTTTGTGGCACCTGCAGCGGCTCCTCCATGTCCCGGGTCAAGAACTACGATGTTCTTATAAATCTCATTCGGATTTCCCACATTAACATATAAGTTCTGTCCATCCGTTGCCAATTCATAGCCTTGAATTTTCGAAGTATTTATCTTTATTTCTGTCTTACCACCTGTATAGGTGTTATAAGAAATTGATGTTACTGCTTTTGATGAATTCTTAATAGAATGACTTTTATAATAACTGCGCTGATCTCCATCCATTCTGATTACAAAGTAATTCTTATAATAGAAATCTTCATTGGTAATCGCACTGGCATTTACATTAGCAGGCAACGGAATCACGATTTCATATTTTGATTTATCCGGTACCGATGGTAACTTCGATGGGCAAAGTATTAACTTTAGCTTCTTCCCTTCCTGTACTACATTCTTTTCATATCCCGGTTGCATGGTCAATGTAATCTTGCTATCACCATTCACCGTAGTTGCGTTCACCTTCTTGATATACTTTGACCCCGTAATATCTCCAAGGAATTTATCAATCGAAATCACACAATCCGGAACTGTGATAGTAATCGTATTGTTTTGATCGGACACCCCTGCATGTAAGGAATTCACACCATCTACAACCAAATACTCATATTCTTTATTCGTACCGATATATGCGCTAATTAGTGAATTAGTATAAATGGTTACAAGAAGCATCTGCTTATTAGAAGAAAGCTTTAAATCATACTGACAATAATCTTGTTTTAAATTTAACTCTATGGAAGAACCTGTACTCATTTTTGAAGTCTTTATGGAGCTAATCAATGCGCTCTGTGAATCCTTGAAATTTTGAGAACCATTGGTACAGGTAATCTTATCCGCATTAATTATAAGTTTCTTACCGGAGGATGAGGTAGATATCTTTGAAAATGCTGTGGAAGCTGCAAAAATAAAAGTTTCATTATTGGGCTTCCCAGAATTAGTATCCTTGTAAAAATTATTCAGCTTGCCGCTTTTTGATGAGGAAGAGTTTATGGAATGTATTCCGCTTGGCATCACATAACTGCCTGCTTTTGCCGCCCATTGCTTTAATATTATTCCGCTGTCTGTCACATCCCCTGAATCCCCCAACTCCGGTTCCTCCTGATTCTTACCACTAACCAGTTCCGAGGTGATTTTTGCATTATTCCACTTATATTGATAACCGAGGCTTGTAGCGGTAAAACTACCGGGTACCATGACATAGGTAATACCATCTTGATAATTCGTAACCAATACCGGAGCATTGGTTAGGGTTTTCTTAACATTATTTAAATATGCGGTCTTACTGCCTATGGTCATAACTACCGTATTCTTACCTTTACTTAAGGTGATTTTACCCGTCTTGGAGTCAAATACATACTTTGCTTTAATTGACGAATCCTCAAAAACCAATCTGGCGCGCAGTAAAGCGGTATTGTTTATAATAATTCCCGGCATCGTGGAACTGTTGATTGCCTTACCATCCAGTGTAGTTTGAACCTTGGCACCGCTATATTCGTATTTTGCACCATCATTGATGGAAATCAGTATTGTACTCTTAACGATTGCGACTATACTTTTGTCTTTATACCAAGTATATCCCAGTCCTAAATTAGTGGATATAAACTTGGAAGGAACGAGAATCTTAATTTTATTGGCAGAAACATATTTTACCTTCATCGGTGCTACCGTTAGTGTATATTTTTTGTTGTTGACCGTGGCGGTTTTGCTTCCTATTTTGATAGAAATCTTATTACCGTATTTGGATATGGTAATATTGCCGCTCTTCTCATCATAAGTGCAATCCGCAGCAATAATGGAATTCTTAAAAATGTCATCATAAGGTTGCATGGAGACCCCACTTACCAAAATACCAGGTGTATCTCCTTTGCTAGTTGTTATATTGTTACAGGTTACCTTCACCTGTTTATCCGTATAGTTCGTTGTTTTATTATTCGAATAATAATATAATTTCAGTCCGGCAGAGGCTTGTACCGGAGTATTGAAAAGCCATGAAATGAAAAGAAAAAGAAAGAAAAAAGCGGTTATTTTTATCAAGAGTTTCTGACCCCTTCTTATTCCTGAATCTAAAGTATAGGTTGTACATATTTTTATCATAAGTGTAAGTTCCTCCCATTACATCATTCATAGATATTACATTAGTGTTAAATCATGTTAAAAATGTGTCATATCATGTTAAAATTGTGTCATATCATAAAAATGTGAATTACGTAGAAATTCACAATATAATGTCTGGAAGAGTAGAAGAAATAGATTTATCCTTTTATTCGCAAATGCTTTATTATAGTCACTTTTAAGGGGATTACGCATTCATAAATATAGATATATGGGTATCTCATTCACTACTTTTCTTTGGCTTACCTTATTAAATCTAGGGATGAGTTGTTACAAGAAATAGTACTTATATACTACTCAAATAGAACAGTGCAGATTTAGATCAAATCTATCTAGTCTAGTTTTACATCTAGTTTTTTCTTATTCTAAATTTTCTTTCATTATGGAGTATATCCTATTATTTTACTTTTTTGTAAGCATTGATTCTACGAGTCATCTACGCGTTGACTTGACATAAGTAGTTTTCTCTTTAGAAAAAATATGATATAATGACAAATATTATGGAAGGATTATTTCATGTACGAAAGTGCTGAAAATAATAATGAAGCTTTAACAATTACTCAACTTACCAGATAGAGCATTTGATAATATTATTATATAAGAAGTAGATAACAAGAAAATCATCATTGGCGTGTCAAGTGAAAAGGACTGTATGATATCTCTATTCTATGAAGGAAGATTTCATTGCTTCTCTTCTGTCACCTACCTTAAGCAGGCTGACATCACCTTAATTCGCTTACTAATTTAAGTGGAAGAACAAGATATTAAGGGTTTCGTAAAATGCTTGCCCAGTGGATGGTTAAACAAAAAGAGAATACATAAATTATCGGGGGTAAACCATGCTAGAGAAAAACTATCACGAACAATTAAATATAGACAATACAGAGCGTCTTCGAAAACTCTTAGAGGAGCTTCCGAGCTTTTGCAAGAATTTCTTCCGAGGAATTGAACCGACTACCTCCTCCCTTACCCGTATCGCTTATGCCTACGATTTGGGAGTCTTTTTTGAATTTTTGTCAAAATCCAACCCATTATTAAAGAATACCCCGATCAAAGAAATCAAAGTGGATTTCTTAGATCAATTAAAACCCATTGATATAGAAGAATATCTTGACTACTTAAGCTACTACCGCTCCGAAGAAAAGGATCGTCTTAATACTGAGAACGGAAAGAAACGGAAGTTAGTATCGCTTCGCAGCTTCTACAGCTATTATTACAAAAAAGAAATGATTCAGACCAATCCCGCTTCTCTCATCAACGTACCGAAGCTGCATGAAAAGGCGATTATCCGCTTGGATATTGACGAAGTGGTAAAGTTATTGGATGAGGTGGAGAGCGCTGAGAACATGACTCCAAAGCAACAGAAATATCACGAAAAAACAAAGCTCCGTGATCTGGCCTTAATGACTCTATTACTAGGAACCGGTATTCGTGTGTCAGAATGCGTGGGACTTGATATTAATGATGTGGATTTTGAGAATAATGGAATCAAGATTAGAAGAAAGGGTGGCTATGAAGTTATTATATATTTTGGAGAAGAGGTTCGGGAAGCCATCCTTGACTATCTCCAGGAGCGTAATCAAATGGTTCCCTGCGAAGGTCATACCAATGCCCTCTTCCTTTCCATGCAGTTAAAGCGCATCAATGTACGCTCTGTAGAGAATTTGGTGAAAAAATATTCATCCGTTGTTACTAAGCTTAAAAAAATTACTCCCCACAAGCTTCGAAGCACGTATGGTACAACCCTTTATAGGGAAACTGGGGATATTTATCTGGTTGCGGATGTTCTGGGACATAAGGATGTAAATACCACGAAAAAGCACTATGCAGCGATTGAGGATGAACGCAGACGTAGTGCTGCGAAGGTTGTTAAGTTGAGGGAGAAGGATGAGCTAAAATACATAGAGAATAATATTTCTGAGGTAAATAAGATTCCATAAATCCATAATATTTAACTCCACCTTGGAATCTAGTATGGAATTTTAGATTCCAAGGCTATACCTCAAGTTTTCATATATTAAAAGCTCAATTTCAAATTAGATCCACTGATGTTGGAATCGTCGATATAGAGACCGTTTCAAAGTCCGTGTAAACTCAAAACTGATATAAAATTTAAGTAGTAATTTATGGGCAAGGCCGTTATTCAGTGGATCTTGCCCATGCTTGTATTATAAATCTGTTTATGGGGTTGTCAAGTAAAACTCCCCTTAGGCAGTTTTAGTACCTTGGTTTATATGCTTTAGGATAACCTCTCTTCAAAGAATATCTCCAACTGGGAGTGAATCTGTCCCCAGTCCTGACGGTGTCCAGTCCATTTTTTCGTAATGTCCATCGTGGCTAGATACAGCATTTTCAGAAGACTGTCATCTGTGGGAAATACGGTTTTGCTTTTGGTAACTTTTCGGAGCTGCCGGTTAAAACCTTCTATGGCATTTGTGGTATAGATAAGCCTGCGAACAGCTTCGGGATATTTGAAATATGTTGAAAGGTTAACCCAGCTGTCCCTCCAAGACTTTGCTATTTTAGGGTATTTTCCTCCCCACTTTTCATCAAACGAATCCAGTTCGTTTAATGCGATATCTTCCGTTGGTGCCGCATACACACGTTTTAAATCAACCATGAGGGTCTTGATATCTTTATAGGATACAAACTTTGTTGTATTTCGGATTTGATGAATAATATATTGTTGAATTTCTGTTTTGGGAAAGACCGCATCAATAGCCTGAGGAAATCCTGTCAAACCATCTACACATGCGATTAGTATATCTCTCACTCCACGATTCTTTAAACCATTCATGGTAGAAAGCCAGAATTTCGCACTTTCATTTTCTCCAACGTACATACCAAGTACATCTTTGCGTCCGCTCATATCAATACCAATGGCTATATAGACAGCTTTTTTTATAATTCATCCTTCGCTTCTGACGTGAAAATGTATAGCATCCATGAATACCACTGCATATATTTCTTCCAACGGTCGTTCCTGCCATTCCTTTACGATAGGGAGTATTTTATCAGTAATTCTGCTTATGGTACTGTCTGAAATATCTACCCCATAAAGCTCCTGCATATGGCTCTCAATATCTCCGGTTGTCATTCCTTTGGCATACATGGATATGATTTTTTCCTCCATATCCTATGTTAGGGTGTTTTGATATTTCTTAACGATTTTAGGCTCGAACTCCCCATTTCGGTCTCGATGGACGTCCAGTTCCATGTCGCCGTAACTAGTATGTAATGTTTTTGTGTTATATCTATTTCTGCTGTTATCTGTTTCTTTATTGCGGAAATCATACTTGGAGTACCCCAGTTCCTCATCCATTTCACCATCCAGACTACCTTCCAGGATAATTGACATCATTTCTCTCATAAGAGCATTGACATCCACTCCATTCGTAACCGGATTTTCTTTCAGATACCCATTAACCATTTCGCGTAGTGCTTGTCTTTCGGGAGATTCGTCCCTTCTTCTCTTTGCCATAAAATAAAACCTCCAAACTGATAATTTTATTTTACATCAGTTTGAAGGTTTACACAAACTTTGGGACACTCCCAAAGAACCGGTTTACCGTTTACGAATAATCCCCTCATAAGCTATCCACTTTTCTTTGACAAGAGATAAGACCTCATGCAAATATATGATGTCGGTTTTCTTGATACTCTGGTTAAAGCTCATCAAATCACTATCTATCTCCTGATATTCCTTTAAAGTAATCGGCTCTATATTAAAGATAGTATCCGGATAAAATACATTTTTACCATGATACTCAAAGCCACCACTTTTATATACCACACCTGGTTTGTTCTTTACTCTTTCCTTAAAAATACCAACACCTATGATTTGGCTTTGGATTCGGAACAACACTAAAATATCTCCTTCTGCATCAATACCTTTAGTTTGATACCAATATGCTCCATCTTCTTCCTTGGGTAATTGATACCTTAGGTACTCTCTGGCATTATCTACGATTGTAAATTCTTTGTCGCTCATCGGCAAGAACCTTATTTCTTTAATATCATATTTCTCATACATAAATATATCTCCCTCATTACCATTCAATAGCAAATATAGTTGCTGCTAATTACTCTTTAAGTACAAGCAATCATTACCCACTACAACATCAATGGTGCGATTATGTAGCATATCAAGTGTAAGTAATAATTCTGAGTAACCTTTAAGTTTTTCACTGTGCTCTTCGGCATTGACTAACCCTTTTATGTTGTTTATCTGGTTTCCTATATGTAAGGCATTCTTCTCGGAATACTTATTACTAAACCAATTACAATCCAAAACATGCTTTACTTTCGAATACTGTAAAGTCTTCGCTGATTTATATAGTTCTTCTTGCTGGCCTAATGCTTGATTTATAACTAGCATACATTCAAATGCTTTTTTATCAATATCTTCTTTTTGGATCTTTAAGAAGTCCGAGGAAGTACTACCCGAATAAGATACTTCCAAAAGACTTGCAACCATATATAAATCTGATAGTAATTTGTATCGGAAAGCAAGCTCAATTAATTTCTCAGAATTTCTCGATATCACATCCTTTTTATCTCGCTCCGAAACCTTTTGACCTACCCTTTCTATCATATGTCTCGTCATAATCAAATCCTTATCAATATTTTTCTTAGTTGCTAAGATATTCGCCAAATAGGCTTTATGTAATTCTATATTAAAATCTGCCTGATGATTTACAGCATCATTAAGGAAATTATAATCTGCTTCTATTTCAGACAGAACTTCATAATCGAGAAATGCTTTTACTTCATTAATACCCTCTAATATCTCACACAGTTTCTCATTGTTCTGTTTCATAAAATACTGCCCTGTGGCATATGACATCAATGAAAAGAAAGTAAAGCCTAAGTTTGCCGATGTTATCCTGGTGGGAATATCTTCAGCTTCTACTTTGTCATACTTAACATGGGCTTCGATAGGAGTATTACTTGAATTTCGAACCATAGTCCCATAAGAACCCTCTTTATATTGATAGGGGACTAACCCATTACTTTTTACTGATAATCTATACAAATCTCCTGCTTTATCTGCATCAACTTTACCCTTCAAGTTTAAGTTCCCAGCAGTAGGTATTAATTGCAAAAGTGAATTACCATGAGCAAATTTATTGTCGATACTAACTTTTCTATACTCCCCAGCTTCGACAAGTGCAGTTATCTCTGGCATTGTGATAGGAATAATCTCTGCCCTTTTATATGCATTATTGTAAATCTTCATTTTTCTTCTTGCTTTAAGTTTATCTAAGAATTTCATAGACCCTCCTCATAAGTATCTGCCCAAACTCAATGATACCTTTCTAATTGTTACATAAGAACGGGAACAATCTGACTAATTATTCTAGCAAATGTTTTACAAATTACTATTACTTAATTAAAGAATGTATCCTAGATGTTTTTTGTCTGAAATTATCACCTTGGTTGAATTATTCAGTATAATCCGATTAAACGTTCTTATTACATTATTATCAGCCATTCTAAAATCCACTTTATTTAGGCTGTGCTTCTCCCCTGTTCCCATAAATAATAAGTACTTGGGAGAAATCGGGCAATAGATTGCATTATAATTTTCAGCATATACTTTTGACCTATTTTCAAATGCTGGTTTATCAGAAGTTAAGAAACTCCCATCGTTCTCATAACACTTATAAAGTATAAGTTGTAAATCACTTTGTGCTGTTTGCTTTAATAAATGAAAATAACCTCGCGAAACCCTAAATAAACCATTATAAAGTTCACCTAACCATACAGCATCCTCTTGACTTTTTTTGAATTCATCTTTTATTAAAGCAGATTTAGAATCGTCTTCTGCATTTGGTAGGTATGCTGTAAAACAATCAACTACTTTTGGCAGCAACCCATTAAAATCAAACTCAGGATTCCTACAGATTAGATATATCACCATCTCTACTACACTTAAAACCATAGCTTTGTCAATTTCTCTCAAACCATCAATCCCATTAATCGGTACTGTTTTTTCCATCAAATCAATGAACTTTTGGACTCTCTCCTCCCATTTGCTTTCCACTAGATTATCGAATGCATTTTCTATTACATAACTGTTTATATCACAAATCTCATTGATTATCTTTTTTTTGCTTACTGTATCTCCCGGTCTCTCATGATGTATAAACTCCCAAGCATCAAGGGCATAAAAGTTGTCTGCAAAATCTGAAAAGACTTTCAGTTGATTACCCTGAAAAAATGTATCAACTTTTCTGTCTTTCAATTTGGTTATGACTTGATTAATCACATCTTCTTGAATCTTTGAGTATTTATCTATCATAAAAAACAGATTTGAATTTATATTATATAATCGAGGTAGATAAAGGATAGTGTCTCTATTTCTACCATCACCTGTTTCCAACGCATCTTTTTCATAATAATATACACCCTGGAATGGTTTCTTAGGTTCCCTCTTTGAAACCACAATTGTTTCCCATGCTTTTAGGTAAACCTTAGGAACATAATGTTGATTTTTTGTTGCCATTTGCATCCCTCTCCATTATCTCTGATTCATTTCACTTTGCGGTTTGAATACTATTGTTTTTGATTCCCCGCCTGTTCTTTTTACCAGTTCATCTGGTCCTATTACTCTTACCAAATTGGTTATCTTCCTTCCAAAATCTTTTTTATCTAAGTAATATATAATGGTCTGCGCATAGGGGCTTAAAATCATATCTCTCAGTACATCTTTATCTGTAACATCCAAAGAATGACCAAAAATATGAACCTCATGATTATCAGGAAAAAGAAGTATATCACCATTTCCTTCTTTATAAGCCGGACCATCCATTGATTCAACCCAATTTTTATATAGACTACCCGTTGATTTAAAGATGCGCTGATAATACTTTTTATAGGCTACAAACATTACATCTTTATCTTTTCTTTCCTCAGGTAAGTATTCATCTACCCCAAGCACCATATTATTAGTTTCTAAGGTACTGGTGCTACTTGCTTTGCCATGAATAAAGTCAATCTTATTAATATCTATAGGCTTATACACATTGTTGTATGTATTAGTGTAATTAAAGCTCAAAATGAAATCTGGTCTTATTATATCTATGTCCGGCGATATAAAGTGGACTTTTACTTTCCCCACATAATCTACTAAATATAATTCCAATGCTCTAATTAATTTATCTAGGTCTAGCTGCAACTTTTCGAGTGTATCTTTTAATAATCGTTTTGGGTTATAACTTGTTGTATTTTCATAAGCAAATATAATTTCTTCTTGGTATTTTGCTTCTACCGCTTCAGTTTCAAGATTATAACCCATTTGAAAATTTGAATCAGTATCATTGTATGATTCATTTTTTATAGTATCTTCAATCACTTGAATTACTCGTGATATTTCATTCTCAAAATCTATCCACCCATCATTGATATAGCAATTTTGAAAATGAGACAGCCAAAAGTTATTCTCTATAAGCGAGAGCCACATTTTTTCTTGCGAGAACAGATTAGCTCTTTTATCTCCTGAGCTCTCAAAAATCTCATTCTTTATTACAGTGTTAATTCCATCCCAATTGACTTCATTTATATTCCCAGTTAAAAACTCATAAATTACCCTTGTGAAATCAAGGAAATTCTTATATGTAGTCGGTAGTTTATGTGCTAAATCAAAACCATTTCCTAAAACTAATATTTTCATGCTATTTTTCCTTTCGCTTGATATCTCTAAATCAAATCTATATAAAAAGAAAGTGAAATATCTTAATATAAAAATACTAATATACTCTGAATAGTTATAACCCCAACTTATGAAAGGATGAACTGTATCTACTTTGTAGATTTAACCCTTTTAAACAACGTATATGGCTCTAGATTTTGAAATGTCTAGAGCCATTCTCTCAAAAAATTAGTATTAAACCTACTGGCGAATAAACGCTTACTGCTATGTTCCGGAAATATCTAGACAATTCTATCTTTACGTATTCAATTCCTGCACATTTCAATTACGTCGAGTAAGTGTTTGAGTTATATTACCTTTCATTATAGCACCATAAACACCTGATGCTTTCCGGAAGCATTGACACATTTTTTACAAAATATTCATAAATCGCCAACACCTTTTCAAAATTCGGCATGTTAGAAGTTATTAAGTATAGTTTCTAATGTTAATCCTACCTCTAAAGATAACGCCTAACTTTATTTTTATAACTTATGTATTCTTCTCCAAACTTCTCTTCACACCATCTTTCCTCTGACTTGATTATCCAATGTGCTGATATTTGATAAACTACCAGAAGAAATAATAAAATAGTTGACTGAGTAAGAATAACACAACTTAGAAAATAAACAAAATATGCCACATAGATGGGATTACGGGAAATTCGGTAAAGCCCTTTTTGATTGATCCCATTTTTATCCGGTTTCGCAAAATTTATTATGGATGCAACACACAAGAAAATACCTAATATAAATAGTACCAACCCCGTATATAACCAATATGGATTATCTGTAATCCGAAGAAAGCATAAATAAACAAATAACAGTATATTCGAAATCTGATAGATCAAATATGCGATCTTTTCGCCACCGACCAGCGGAGCGAAGTAAGCCGCACGTTTTAAAGCCTCCCTATCTATAATGCCTAATAGCCCGAATCTTATAATTAAAAGAGGTACTAAAGTTATAATTGCATTCATATGCTCACACTTTCTTAACGGAGTGTTAGAGGTTTTCGTGGTTTATTATTCTAACGGTATAGTTGTTTTTATCTCCTTATATAGTTGCTCTGTCTTTTCGCTGTTACGCAAGCTTATATAGATATTCTTCTTGTCCTTTCGTTCTATCTTGATGGTAGGTGACGATTTCTCATGAACAAAGAGCAGTACATTACCAAGAGCCTCGGATTCGAACGTCCCTTTTAAAACCCCATCAAAACCACCGTATCCATTTATCCTTGTTCCGACCCCAATATCGTCCATACTTTCCTCTATCAGAGAGATAGCACTGATTTCAGAACGGTCAATTGTTAAGCCATACATTGCTTTTATTTGAATGCTATCCTTTTGAACATTTACAATTGCATCCTTAGAGCCGTAATAAAACAATACGCCTACTAACACAAAGACGATTCCCATAAAAGCAACGATTGCGATTATAATTCCTTTCGGAGTTTTCGCTTTTACATGTTCCGGCTTAAAAGTATATGCTGGGTTTTTGTATTTCTTATAAATCCGATTATAGAATACAATTAAAGCTACAGTTCCTACCACGCTTACCAATATCAGTAAAACTACGCTAATTATGATATTGACTAATGACAATAGCCCTGTTATCAAATAACCAATAGCATAAACTGTCCACATCAGACCATTTGCACGGTTATACGCAGGAATATTCGTTATTTCCTCCGGACTGACTGTACTGCCTGACCAAAAGTGCATGGGTTCTTTTCGTTTGAATGCCCAAATTGCGATTGCAACAAAGGGCAATGTACTTACCCAACATATTACTGCGAATAAGATATTCGCTGAAGACATATAGATACCTCCTTTTTGAAAACTACAAATACAGACCTTCTCTTACTTTTCTTTTAAATAAACATCTTTGATATAAGTGATCCAATAACTCTTGATAATAATAGTTTTATTGGATTGCATCGAGTGTCTATATAAAAATATACCTTAGGGTCAAGCCAGCCTTTTTCCTCCCAGTATTGTCGGTCTATATCTCCTGCACGATTACAAATACCATAATATTTTTGCTGAAAATGAAATGAAATAAGGGAATAAAGTGTTGGCTTTTGTGACTTCCTATCTTGAATGACATTAATTAAGTCTGTAGTCAATTCAAATAATTTTGGATTGTACTTTTTCTTTATACAATCATCCTCCATATAGGCTCCCATTCTGAACTTATTCATGTGTATAACATGAGCCCCCCATGAAACCAATGCGTTTCTCATCGTATTCAGCGTATGATTTGATGAACCAGAACCGGATGTCGAAATTACAATTGCGTATTTTTCATACAAAGCAGGTCGATGGCTATGAAAGGCCATGCGGTCTATCAAATTCTTCATAATCCCATTTACATCTTCCAAATAAACCGGACTGCCAAGGATTAGTGCATCACAGCTTAATACTAATTCTTCTATTTTAGCAACATCATCTTTTAGCGGACAGATACCCTTGTCAAAACAAGCTCGGCACCCACGACAGCTCTGGATATTTTGTCTGGATAAAAGTACATGAGTAATATCCAGTGGTATTTTCCTCATGTCTGCACTTGCCAAAAGTTGATTCTCAAAAGAATTCAAAAGGCGCTGCGTATTTCCATTCGATCTGCCACTGCTGTTTAATATAAGAATATTCATCGAGAAAGTTCACACCCCTTTTTATGTATCATCTTTATACAATAAATTTTAAAGTTGTGATAGAATCTAAAGAAAAACATTCATTACATTTTACATGATAAGAACATATAATCATGATAGATTCATTTATTTTGATATAACTAAGTAACATCGATCTACAAATGCTTCTATACAACTTTTCCATTTAACGAATATAATCTTTAATAAGCGAATTATTAATTACACTTCCACTAATCAAGTTTTTTCTCAATACACACCAGATTAACTCCTCCGATACCATTAAAATCACATTGAGTAATGCCGATTTCTTTATACCCGAGCTTTTTATACATGGCACGTGCACGAGTATTTATAGCATTTGTATCGATTCTTAAGTAAGGACAATGGTTCTCTCTTGCATATTCTTCATAGAACTCCACCATTCTCCTTCCATAACCACTTTTTTTAACAGAGGGTTCTACTACAAGCGTATGCATCACCATAACCTGATCATCCGGAGCGGGATATTCCCACTGACAGTTCTTATACTCAGGAACCTGCTCCTTGTTCAGACGCATAGCAGCCACAACCTGACCTTCCTCTTCCATTACAAACAAATCATCTTCTTGTAATGCAGTAACAGCCGTAGCTTTAGTTGGATATACCCCTCTCTTCCAGCCAATTGTACAATTCCCCTTCTCTTCCTCTTCTATTATATGCTCAAAAATCTGAGCGATAGCCGTTATATCTTGTTGTTTTGCTTTTCGTATTAAATTCATGTTTGCACTCTCCATTCAATTGGCTATATCATAATTAAAACGATAAAAGTAAATATCGCTACCATCCAACAAAATACCGCCAACGTTCTATTTTTTCTACAATTTAACACTCCAAGCGTTATCAGAAGAACTCCTGAAAAAAGATTACTAATTTTTAAGGCATTCTCCATTACTCCTATTAACCTCAAAGAATTAAGTATTATAACCATGAATGAGCAAAAGACTCCTAAAACAAAAGATACTTTCTCATATATTCGCATTTCGCGCCAAACTTTATTTTTCTGCCACATACAATGCCTCCTAAAAATATAAATAATTCAAAAGAATTTCCCTGGCCTTATGTATGAAGGATTTACTTTATTTTGCTTCATAAGGAATCACCACTTTTTCATACTGATAACTTCCATTATCCACAGTCATTCGGCACATGGTAATCTCTAGATTAAAACGCCGCTTACCACAACTGCCAGGATTTAGAAAAATCACACCATTTACGACTTCTGATGAGTATTTGTGTGAGTGACCATAAATCACCACATCAATATTAATCAAATCCCCTGGAATGTCCCTCTTATTATGAACAATGAAGAATCGAACCCCTTCCAATGTTATGGTAAGATTATTCGGAAGTGCATCTGCCCAGCCCCTGTCATTGTTCCCTCGAACCACATAGCTCTTCCCTAGTCCCTCCATTGTTTTCAAAATAGAAGGATTATTAATGTCGCCTGCATGAATGGTATAATCCGCTGCTGCCAATTCTGTGATAACATGTTCTCGCAAGAGTCCATGGGTATCGGATATAATTGCAATTTGCTTCATAAATACCTTCCTTCCGTTAAGAATCATTCTTAATACTTTCTTGGTTATTAAAGGATTTCTTGAACTCTTCCCACTTGTCCATCCGTTAACATAACTTTGATACCATGAGGATGAAAGCTACTATTGGTCAGTAGTCTCCCTACTGTACCTTCTGTTAGTTTTCCTGTCCTTTGATCTGCCTTCAATACAATTTTTACCTTTGCTCCAATTTTTACATCCGATCTATTTTGTCCGTTCATATTTGCTCCTTTTGTCTTTAATACTCCGGGGAGATTTATTTCAAAACCAAATCAAATTTTAAATTAGTTTTCTCCCTGTCCGATTTAACAATCCATGCTGTAATCTTATCACCAGAATTCAAATGTTTCGAGAGAGGAATCTCCAACCCCCAGTAAATGGTGTCCTTCACTCGATTCTGCCCACCTCCAGAGGAGGAGCTAATTACTTCATTATTGAAGTATATCTCAAAGCTTTTATCATTAAATCCCTTTCCCCTTCCTCCCGTTGAAAAAGAAAGATAAAGAGAGTCATTTTGATAATATATTGCTCGAAGATAGACTGTTATATCATCGTTCGCCTGAGTTTGGTTAACAATTTGCTCTGTTGCAGTAATTTTCTGTCCATATGAATCCTGTGGGGTAAACCAAGTCATTTCGTGCTTTTTGGCAAAATGCATATAGGTAAATCCCAATGCTAAAAACACAACACAAACCAATAATATCCATATAACTTTATGTTTACTTTTAGGTAAATCTGTTCTACTTATATGAATCACTCTCCTTATTGTAAATTAATACCGTATTTTTATACCGTCAACAACCCATTCACCCTTATATCATCCAGCTCCTCCGGCGTTAAAACATGGCTCTGATATAATCTCAGATATTCCTTCGACACATCACTGTCAAAAATCAGGATGTCATCTGAATTAATCGTAATATTAACACCAGCGCGGTATAATTTTTGAATCGGATGCTTTTCCATAGTCTGAACTCTGCCTAATTTCACGTTACTGCTGGGAGTGATGTTTAACCTTATATGATGATCCACCAGATATTTTATTGTATTGTCAGAACTAGCAGCAGCTATCCCATGCTGTACTTCATCCAGCTGTAACAATTCGACACCTTTGATAATATCATCCGGGGTGCCCCATTCGCCGATGTGAGCCTTCAGGCGCAGTCCATTTTCCTTCGCCAACTGATAGATTGGTATAAAGTTCTCTATTGGCTGAGCAAATTCATCCGCATATAGGTCGATGGTATAAAACTCTTTTCTTCCCCAAAAATGCTTCAGACAACTCATCAAATAATCAATGGAGCAATGTCTGGATAAACCTATTTGCAACCGTAATTCAATCTCCGGTGAGATTCTTTGCTTTGCATCCTGGAAAGCATGGATTAGTTCTTCTATATCATTATTGAAAAATTCGTCTAGTCCCCAAACGTCCTCACCTATTTCTAGTACTTGAATACCATCAAGCTCGGCTTGAATAAAAGTAGCATCAATTAATAACTTTCTCATCTTGGCATTATTGAATTTATCTCCTAAATGCTTATTGTTCCAATCATGCATATCTTGCATGGAAGATAGTGTCCCTTCAAAATATGGGATTTCGATTCCTGTTATGTCCTTAATATACTCTCGATTTCCACCAAGGGTAAAATGATTATGTAAATCTGCTTTTGGTATTTTTCTAATTGTCTCGAGATCATTTTTTATCAAAGCCTCTGTAAAGGCCTTTGAATGTTCATCCTTCATGTTTTCCCCCTGTTTTTGCTAATGGAAGTACATCGTAATTCATAAAACTGTTGTACCCATTTAGGATATTGTCTATATTCCTTATCCTCAGCTATTCTCATCAATGTTCTTTTTCCAACTCGACTATCCATGATAGCTAATATCTTAATTATGTAGTTATTTGATTGTAATGCATCTGCAATCTTCATATTACGAAATTTTAAAGCCGCATCCAAAAAATCCATTTCATAATAAGTACAGTCCGAATCCCATTTCGGTTTCATAGTTGCTATCATCTCGTTATATGAGCTTTCCTGTCCTTCGTTAATCAGCTTGGAAATATCATTTTCTTGATAGTACATTTCAATCCATGAAAAGCAAATAAGCTCTTGACCATCCAACCAAATGGCAGCACGACCATAAGAATTATGAACTTTATGATATCTTGTTAAAAAATAGGTCACCCTCTCTTTTAATTCGTCACATAAATAGAAACACAGTTGTTTGTTGAGTCCTCCCCATGATTTATAATGATCCATTGAATCTCCTTTTTAGCAGTTATCCTCTCTTTAAGTTCGTTATAATGATAGAATATCCGCCAGTTCTTCATAACCTTTCACTTTCTTCACGGTGAAATGCTTCAAGAATTCTTTCGTCCACATGTCCATCTCTTCTTCAATTTCATTTATCTCATTCATTATGAATGCGACTTTTTTGCAATCCGTCTTCGCCATAGCTGGAAGCAATTCCGCAAATCCCCATTCTACATCTTCTTTTTCATCTTCAAAGCCATTTCGTGCATCGATCACAAAATTACTATTCGGATGCTCCCTCAGAAGTTCTAAAGCAAATGTTGTTGGCTTTCTATAATCCTCATAGCAGCAAAATTTCTTCCATGCAAGAAATACAACATTGTCTTTGGGTATATATCTTACATTGCAAAATTCAGAGTCAAATTCAATTTTCAAATCCATATGATTCATCATCCCTTCTATCTTAAGCTAAAGATATTGTCACTCTTTCTCCGATACCTATGGATCTTAAATAACAATTACTATAATTACATGTCTGCCCCTCAAAGGAAGTATTTCCTGCTCCAATAATGATTCGTTTCTTTTTCCTTCACGCCTTTTGATATTGTTTTAAAATCTTAATCAATCCTTATAATAATGTGGTATTTTAAATTAATCCCGATATTTGCAACACATCCATCGGTTTTTCTATTTGGACGAATTCCTGCTTTCGCCTAGCCGGTTGTGCCGTTCCATTTTTTAAATACCAAGTTGCTTGAACCGCGTTCATTCCAAGCTTTTGGGCTGCCTCTAACTCATTACTGCCCCCATCTCCAACGTAGACGCACTCCTCTGCTCTCACAGATAAACCATCCATACACCTTTGGAAAATCTCCTCATCCGGCTTTTGAATTCCCAGTTCATAAGATAAACATATCACATCAAAATACGGGAAAAGTATGCTTTTACGAATTACCTCCGCTTCTTCTGAAAAGCAATTACTTATTAACCCAACTAAAACTCCCCGTTGTTTCAGGGCTGAAAGCATCGGTATGATTTCAACATGTAACTGATTAAAACACTCTTCTTTGGCTGCTCTACGCTTTTCAACCATTTCCTTCAACCGTATGTCGGTGTAACATTGGTTTTCTCTAAGAATGCTTTCCAGAACCGCTTCCAAGGTTACCTTTCCTAAGGTACGTTCCTGTTCCGTTGGATGCCAAAGTGACTGAAATATATCTTCTGGAATATTTGCGTCCTTTGCCATTTGTGCGCCAAAATACAGCGGACTATGATAGTGCGTAATCAATGTTTCAAACATGTCAAAAATCACGGCTCGTGTCATCTTGTTTCCTTCCTGCAATTCATATTTGCCTATGTATTGTGCTTACATGTTATTTTTAATGGTGTTCTACTGTAGTATTCATTCACGAAGATTCAAATTCTAATGTTGGTTCTTAATATCGTCAAGAAACTCTTCATGTTGCTTGCAAAATAATTCCGGTATATGATCTAATGAAAAATACTTTAATTCTAAAGTTTCATCTTTATCACAAAACAATTCTCCACCTAATACCTCAAGCTCAAATGCAATGAGTACACTATGAGCCTTATCCCCATTGGGATATTCCATATCACAATCAGTATAGACACCGATTAATTTATTTACTTTAACATCTAAACCAGTTTCTTCATTGGCTTCCCTTATTGCAGCCATTTGGGGAGTCTCTCCGAGTTCAATTGCTCCGCCTGGAAATCCCCACTTATTAAAATCCCCTCGTCTTTGAAGCAATATTTCTCCCTTTTTATTAAAAATGCACCCTCCTGCAAAAGTGAGAATAATTTTATCTTGACCAACTTTACTGCGTATCCATTTTATATAATTTGGACTATTATCCATAATACGATTTCTCCTTCATTCCGGTAAGTCTCACCAATAAATTTATTTTAGAATCTCTTAATCCTTAATAAAGCATGAAACTTCTAGCTTATTACAAAATTATCATAGTCATTGTATAAAAGCACTTTTAACAGCCTAACCAACACGAAATATTATTATTTTTTTCATATAGCCTATTCTATACGACCCTCAAAGTAATATCAATACAATTATCTATTTTTTACCAAAGCATAATCATCTGTTAATTTATGGATACAAAAAAAACAAAACGACTAATTGCAAATGTACAATTGTCGTTTTTGATGATATATATTGCAATTCATTTACCCTACCCCGTAACAATATCAAATATATAATCGGTATTATAGGTACGCACATAGAGCTTTTTATCTTTATCTATTATATAAGTTGGTGCAGTTTTTAATTTGATTTTATCAATAATCTCACCGGTACTGCGGTTGATTTGATATAAAAAATCTGCTTCTCCCGTATATCCATATCCACATAGAATTACATCATCAATGATTATGAAATTATCTGCATTGCTAATCAAAGGATCTGATCGCCAAACGATACTCTTGTTCGATAAATTAATGGCAGTAATATAAGCATTCTTATAATAAGTACCTTTTGCTTCGATATTTCGACCCATTGAAAAATACAGGATATTGTCTTTTATAATAGCCCAATTGATTTGTTGCTGACGATAATCATGATAGTCTCCAATCAGATCCGGTGAATTATTAAATTTGGTTAAATCCAAAAAGCACACTGTATTTAAAGAGTTTGCATCATAAATCCTGAGAATATAACCCTCATCAAAACCGGCTCCATACGTACAATAGATATAGGAATTATCATAAAATGCCGAAGTAATAAATAAATTTTTCCAAGTAGTTTCGATCTGGGATGGTAGATTTCCCGCCAAATTCTGATATGGATTTGGTACCTGGTAGGTCTTCAATTGCAGCTTGTTTTGAATAAACCAATTATCGTCATCAATTATTTTATTTCTCTTTTCTGAACTCAACATCAGTTTTAGTGGCTGAACTTTTTTCTTGGGAACGTCAGGCGCCAAATAATGGCTAAACGGAGGCGTTTCCATAGGAAAAGGGGTATTCGTATCCAACTCTTTTGATGGCAACATGTTATTAAATTCCTGAGATGGTATGGTAATTACGGATGCGGTTGACTCCTTATCAAATGCGATAAAATTGACTATTACAAAAATAACTGGCACAATTATTATAATCTTTCTCTGTTTCATTATAATACCTCGTATTCTTACAAGTCGTTTACCTCATGTTCTTACAAGGGCGTTTACTATAAGTAAGTCTTTCTAATAAACATATTTTTTTATTAATAGTTCGTAAGGAAATCAATTAATAATCATACTTTACTTATAATTATTATCCTATGAATATATTGAGCCTATACTTGTGCGGAGAAATTTAATTTTCCTACTCTAACAAAAATTTCATCATCATTTTTTGGCAACCGCCTTTTAATTGTCTACATTTCATAATTGACAACAAACTAATATGAATACCCATAAGTAATTTATTATTGAATCAGTAAAGTTACAAGTCTTTCTAAAGAAATACTTTAATACAAAACTGAGATTTATAATTCCGTATAAATCAGACGGTGTCTATTCTACCGCACGAATAGAATCACTTTATATCGATCCGATATACTCTGGAATCCTCTCCATGTATATCTTTCATCAATTTATAGAATGAATATCCGTACTTTTCATACAGACCAACCTCACCAGTTGAAATATAGATCTGTTTGGCTCCGTAACTTTTGGCAGCCTCGTAGGCATGTGCTAGAAGAAATCCCACATATCGATGTCCTCGGTATTGAGGAAAGGTATATACAAATCCTATCCATGGACTGAGTTCACTATTTCTCACATCATCCATCTCTGCTAACGTACAGAACGACATTAATTCTTGATTATCCGTAAGCATATAAACTTTGGTAGTCGCTCCGCATAACTCCATCAACTCATTTTTACACAATAAATCATGCAAATATTGTCCCGCACCCCAGTCGCTCTTTTTTATCTGCTCTAACCAATATTCCTTATCTTGTAAGCTATAGAACTCTTCAACTTCCATGTTTTCCCTTTTGACCTTTCCCCTTACCTACTATCTGAATCTACCACATCACATTTATAAATCTTCATCAAATATTCTGCCTCGTCTTCATCAGGAACATAAACTGTTTTATCATATTTGAAGCCTACTTTTTCATAGGCACTTATGGCAATTTTGTTCATTGGGTCTGGTCCTATCACACAGCACTCAACTGCACTTATAGTGAATACATAATCCTTTAGAAACGTAAGCAAAATCTGTTTACCTAATCCTTTATGAATATACTCTTTTTCGCCAATAAATAAATCCACACCTGCTGATGGAATATCCTCTCCAACAAATTTGCTGTATTCCGGGTAGTCATCAATCCGATAGGTCTGTATATAACCAATATCGATAGAATCGCAGACTATGATATAGGGATGTGTTGGCTGTTCACCATGAATCCGAGGAAGATACTTCTTAACCACATTCTCATAGGAGCTACCGGCTTTGTTATACCATTCCATAACAAAATATGTATTTAGCCAGTTATGTAATAGCCTAAGATCCTTCTCCTCCAATGAGCGAAATGTAATTTTGTTTATCAAACTTATCACATCCTTCTTGTAAATAATAATATTTCAGAACCTACAACGATTTACTTCTACTGAAAGCCAGCTCTTTTAAGTTCATCCAGCTTTTTGATAAATATTGCGAGAAATCGAATGGGAAAATATTAGTGTTGCTCATTTTCTATAATCATAGATACCACCACAGGATTGGGATTTATTTTAAAATCTTCACCTATCTGAAATACTAATTTCAGGTAGGTGAATTCTATAACCTATATTCATAATGTCCCATCACAGGGAAAACCGGATTTAAATAATGTTTAATCTTAAATTTCTTTCATAAATATTGTATCGTAATCACCACCATAGTTTAGTAGTTTATTAATTATCGCACATCAGCTCCCATATAACTCCGAAACGATCCTTAACAGTACCGATGATTGTCATGTAAGGTGGTCTTACAAGTTGCCTTATTATCTCTCCACCATTGCTAAGTACAGAAAACGCCTTTTCAACCTCTTCTGCCGTATCAAACCCAATAATATGAATTACTTCCTTTGTAAGTTTCACTTGTGATTCATCGGATAGATCATTCATCCTTACCTCTTGTTCACCAAACATAATTTCAGAATGATAAACTAAGGGTGCCTTTAACGAATCCGGCTGTTCCCATCCGTTTTTTACAGCATCCGAATAATGTAGCAAAATCCTTACAGAGCAGCCAAAGGCTTGCTTGTATATCTCTAGCGCTTCCTCTGTCTCTCCGGAAAAACATAATTTCTGTATAAATTTCATAAGAGTGCCCCTTTGTATTGGTTTATTACAGATTTGGTTGAACTACAGAGTATAAACATAATGGAAAACTACTTGTTATATATAATGATGCGAATCATTTTTGCTATTTTCCAATCCCCGACTAGACGCTATATACCAAAATGAATCACATATTTATTATTAACTTTCGCACTTAATAGAAGTTCATATAACGGTGATAGTTCTTTGATAGGAATAATTAAATCCATAATTAAATCAAAAGATCTCGGTGGTATTAACGTAATGCCCCAGTATGCTAATCCTTTATTTGGTAAATCAAGAGTATGCCAATAAAAATCAATATTGAGTAATTCACCTAATAATGGTTCTATGTAATCATCATCTATAGAAATACAGTTGTATTTTTCTGGCTCATAATTATCGAATCGTATCCCGTTGATAGGGTTGCTTTGCATAATTCCAAATTCGTGTCTAGGCATCTATATTCCCTCCTTAAACTTAACCACAGGACCTAGGTTTCTTTTTACTTTGTTTGGTTATCCGAAAAAATTCAACTACAAAACCAATGGTATTACCTTCCGACGTTCTTTCTCAGCTTAATGGGACGTTTATATTTCCGTCCTTTAATCTAGGCTAACAGTTTTTTATAACGGACGTTATTCCAGAAGTAAATAGCGTATCTATCAAATTTATCAATATATCTGAGGGCAAATCTTTTTGCCTGCGCAGCCAAAGACGAAGAAGTGAAAACGAAGTTGATATCTGAAACTCTAATAGATAGGGTGCTGCTGAATTATCTCCTGGGACACAGTCGTTCAGCTCATCATTAAAATATTCAACTTTCAACTTTTCTATAAAACGCATATTACCGTATTCGCCTAATATAGCATCCAAGTATGTCCCTTTTTCTTCAAAAAGTAAAAGTAAATCACGTAGTTTAGTATCAGCATTTTCCTTGTTTTTCAGATTCTCTCGTATAAAACTCAATATATCGTTTTCGATAAAGCTAAGCAAATCGTAAACATCAGTAAAATACTGATAAAAAGTACTCCGATTATAGCCGGACTTAATTGCAATTTCCTGTACCGTGATTTTCTCCATGGGTTTTTGGCAATATAATTCACAAAAAACGCTGATAAATGTCTGTCTTGTCTTTTCCGTAATTTCAGGCTACTTTCTCATCTCTTACCTCTTTCATACATAACATATAATCCTACAAATCAAACGATTCTGTTGGTTGATGAATCTAATACTACGTCGTATAATCCATTATACAACACGTTGTCTTGTAGTCAAGAAATAAGGAGGATAAGAATGAAAATAGCCGTCAGGTATCAATCCATAGGAGGCAATACAAAATCACTCGCAGAAGCGATTGCCATTAAAGCAGGTGTCACCGCAAAACCGATTACGGAACCACTTAAAGAGCCGGTTGACTTGTTGTTTATCGGCGGTGGTGTCTATGCGCATGATTTAGACGATTCCCTAAAAAGTTATCTGGAAAGTCTTAATAGTACAACAGTCAAATCTGTGGCAGCATTTTCCACTGCCGGAGCTATGGATGGAGCAAAAAGAATAGTTTCTATCGTCAATGAGAAAGGGATATCTGTACATGCAGAAACTCTACCTGTAAAACTCGGTGTACGCAATCATGGTATGTTTGTCCATAAGGGTTCTATCGATTTAACCGACAGGCAACTTTCCGCTGTAAATGATTTCGTAAATAAGGTAATTGGGTAGCCGTTCTTGCATAGTGGCAAAAATCAATCATGCTTAAGGTCACAGTTATTTAAGCGTGACCTATCTTTTGCCATTTTCTAAAACTTTATGGTATTTAATAATATAATGGAAATCTTGAAACTAATGGCAATTTAGATTAAATTAATCCCACAAATTTGTATCTTTCTTTATCAGATTATAGCGTATAAATATGTATAGCATTTTTCATTTCACCTACTCATTAAGTAAGATTTTCATTTATCATCCAATAAATAGTAATCCTCTCTACTAATCTGATTAATAATCATTGTAACGTCTCTATTACGACCTTTATGAAAAAATCTATCCGCATACGCATATGTAAAATTACATTTTTTCTGAACCCTTTCCGAATTATCATTTTCTATCACATGCGTACAAATAATCTTTTCAAGTTTCAATTGCTCGAATCCATACATCATTAAACATTTACAGGCTTCTGGCATATATCCTTTCCCCCAATAAGAATATCCAAGCCAAAATCCTATTTCATGTTGATGCTCGTTCTCACAATATCTGCTTACTGGCATTGTTATAAACCCAATATTACCAATCACCTTATTGTCTTCTTTTAATGTAATTGCAAATGTATAATCATTCATCAGAATATTCTTTAAAATAAACAGACTTTCTTCAATGTCCTTGTGAGGTTCCCATCCACAAGCTGGTCCGACATGTTCATCTCTAGCAATTTCATATACACTTTCTGCATCTGACTCAACCCACTTTCTAAGAATTAATCGTTCCGTTTCAAATATTTTCAATCACATATTCCTCCGTACCATCTTATCCAAATCACTATAGGATACTTTTAATTTAATTTACATAAACCCGTATTTAATGTATTATAACCACATCTATTCATCGTTAAAATATAATGGGAAGTTACATTAACTTCTTAGTAATCTCATTCTTATTCGTGTAGATTCAAATTATCTCAATGATTCTTTCCCTTGAATTGTAACTTTTTTCTGAAACAGCATGCCGAATGCCCAGATAAAATCTACACAAGAACCGGCTAAGCTACCTATGAAAAGAACAAACCATAACGAATAATTCATAAGGAATGATAGTAAAACCACAGAAAACGTCGAAAGAATAAAACCATTTAAAGCAATAAATAATCCTTGAAATCTAGTAACAACAATTGTTTCTTTAGGGTCAATTCCTGGTGTGAAGATTGACTTTCTAACACACGCTTGAAATCCCAACAGCTTGTACGCTAAATAATGTCCAAATTCATGGACGATTAATAATAGAATTGAAAGTAGTAATAATAATGCAAATTTGGGTGTTAAGAATTTTTCCATGTAAACCCCTCTTTTGAATTCCAGTTTATCTTTGTTAAAGTTATTAACATAACGAGAATTTCCTCAACGAAGGAAATTCATCGGAAAACCATTTATATCTTATCACATGCGGCTTCCCACTTTATCAACCATCTATATTGATCAGCCAAAAAATCATTATCTACACTGTTAAGTCCCCGGCAATCTATTATTGTTGCTTGGATATCATAATGACGTAATGCTATATAATCATACAAAGACCTTATCTCATTTTCCTTCAGGCAATAATATTGATTGTACCCACACAAGAATTCAACCACATTCTCTTTTGTCTTGATAATACCATTCTCGAAATTACTGTCTTCCAGACTAAAGTAATTCGTTTCATCGCATAAAGTTGCAATATCATACATCGGATAAGCGATCCCACATGAATCAAAATCAAATATATTAATCTTGTTATTTTTCATTAACATATTACCAGTATGAAAATCGCCATGACAGAAGCCAGTATAATTATCCTTTACTCTATCCCAAAGCCTTACTCCATACTCGTGAAATTGTTCTACACCTGGAAACTCCATCTCTGATAATAAGGAAAGATACCTTCCTATATAAAACTTCTCATCCATACGAGATAATTCACCAGGATAATTTTCCATGATTTTTCGCATTTGTCCTGATACTTGGCCTATCACCTTTAAATTCAGATTTCGGTCAGGTTCCGTCCCTTCTATGTATTCATACAAAACTGCTATACAGCTATCTGCTGCCGTAAGAAAAAAACACTCACCACTTAACGTTTTCATGATTGCAGGCACAGCAAAACCCTTTTCATACAGATAATTCATAACCGAGGCCGACTGCCTGGCTGCTGATGAATACTGTTTTCTGAATATTTTCAAAATGTATCTTTCGCTCCCTGATTTAACAAGATACACTTGTCCAATCCAGTCTCTCAGTAAATGATAGGAATCGAATTTATATCCGTATGCTTCTGATAATTGATCTAGTATCATCCAAGTTCCCCATTCCCACTGGCATCCCATCAATAAATAACCAGTAATTCTAATAAAATTATCTCAAAATCCATTTTAATCAACATCTTCAAAGGTGATTATACTTTCAAGTCTCTTAGGTAATTTTATTGCTGGTTGCAATTCTATTATTCCAAATTGAGTTATTAATGGCAAATCAAAGTTAATAAAATACAAAAAGAAAGTCAGCCTAGTAGGTGTATTGTCATTTATTGGTAAATCAAAAAAATCGCCAATTACTTTTTCTCCAGTGGAATTTAAATAGTATTCATCATATGCCACTTGCCATTTATCTTTGGGTTGACTAGGATTTTCTTGAGTAAACTGACCAACATCAATTAGTGATGGTTTCTCATTTATTAGTAATTCTATTAAATGAACATCTTTATGTCCTTCAATTTCATAAACACCAATAATATTTAGTTTATCATTCATATATACATCTCCTCTTATATTGTATCTGTAAAAGTTATGTTTGTTCTATTAGCTTTCTATTTATCTGTATGAAATAAATATAACGGAAAGATAGACTTCCTATAAAAATAATCACCCAATCAGAGTATCATAAAAAATCTCTTTCAAAACTTTTTCCGGGATATCCTGATAAAGATAAATTTGTAACATCCCTTTGGGCGTAATCTTATACTGATGCAGTCGAAATTTATGCTCCATAACAGCCTCAGCTTCAATATTTATATGATCTTTAAATGGAATAAGCCGAACAAATTTTTCACCAAGATAAAAACTTGGCAATTTAGCCTATAGTCTTTCTTCAATTTCATGTGGAACGCTTATAATAATCTGCTCTCTTAATTCTGCAAATACACTCTGTAATTCAATAGAATGTTTTGATATGTAATCTTGAATCTCTGCATTCATGGTTTTATTCCTCTATTATTTGATTATTCTGCTGTTTTACTTCATTGACATTTAAACGTAATGGGAAGTAGCAGCATATCGCCGGATTAGATTTTGATTAATCTGCACTTTCTAAATAAATTATTTCTTTTCCGTATTGTTTCGCATATTCTATTTCATTCTTTACACTTTCTCCAATGTAACCATTAACATTTACAACAAAAATCGCATCTGATAAAGCGATTTTTATTTTATGCAATTCACCTAAAGTATCTTTTTCATATTCTGTTAAATCCCTGTCCATAACATGAGGTATAATCCCTATTACAGCATATTCATTTTCTAATTCTAATCGCTCAGACATCTCTTGTATTTTATCCCAAAACTTTACCGAACCACATATTGTTACTACCTTTCTTTTCATAGCTGGTCTCCTCGCCCGTTCATTCGAAATTAATTGGAAAGATCAGAATCCTCGCACAAATATGCAGGATTAACTGTTGTTTGTGCTTATACTGTAGGGTTTAATACTTTGGTACGAATATAAGATGAGTGTCCAAATCTATTACGAAATCAACCCTAACTTCATCTGAAAAGTTATTTTCTTCAAACTGAAACATACGACAAAAAATCGCTGTAAACTCTTCAGTTTCTGTGATTTTGAGTACTTCGTTCATTTTTTGTCTTAATTCTTTTTCAGAGCATTTTTTCCCTGATATAATTTTATCTCCCCAAAAACTTTCGATTTCAACTAACAATTAAGTTCACCTCTCAGGATATAAATAAATTGTAGTGCTCATTAGTAAAGACATTTCTAATATTTCCCATTCTATAATTGTAACGATATATTTCTCCATATACTCCTCTATAAGTTGGAATCCGTACCTAGCATTACTATAAGTTACACCGTCTTTCATCTGTTCATGCATATGCCATAACAAAGCTTCAATTTAACTCATAGATAAATTCAAACTCACATATGTACTTCATAAACATAACGGGAAGTTCTATTCTGTAGAAAACTGCTTATCAAAATCTTCTGCCATATTCATTAACGGAAGTGACTGACCATAATATTCCGAATCTTTAGTCTCAAAAACAATTGCACCTACTTTTGTCTCGACATCATATTCTCCTAATGCTTCATCCAATAATAGATACCCAGCTTGCCCCATTGTATCTTTTTCATCTTTATAGTACTCCTCGAAAAATAGCATTATACCTACTTTATCTGGGTTTTGATCTTCAAAAAAGATATAATTTACTTCATCTGCCTTTATGGTCATATTATTAATAGTCATATTACATATTGGATATCTTCTTGGTCTGAACTTTATTACCTTCCAACGAGCTAATTCCGGCTTCCTATTAAATAAGCGTTCTACCGCCGGAAAAACACGCCTAATTCCATCAGCACTTATAATAAATTCTCTTGTGCCATCATTCTTAATAGATCCAAACTCAAAAGTCAAACCATTATTAACTTTTCCTAGCTCAAAATTTAACCTGTCAAAGACATGTTCTCTATCAGTATCAAAATTAAAAATCATATTTTCATTTTTTTGAAACCATCTCCAAAACAGTTCCTCCTTACTTGTAAATAAAGAAAATACACTCATTTTTCTCCTTCCAGTACCTAGCAAAGTACTTGTTTAATTTATTATAAATTGTTCGTAATATATAACATTCCTGAATTAATAATACTTCTATCGATAGCCGCAAATTATCTTGATAATAACCTCTTAATAAATATAACGGGAAGTTAATATGACTTGTCCGACTTTTGGCATTGCTTGTATATGAACAGATCATATACTCTCTCACATTCTTCTTTTCTCATACTCATCCAAAGCCTGCTCAATTTGTGCTATTTCTCCGCTTCCATTCGTTGCAAAACGCAGAAGTGTAATACCATAAAGTTCCAAAACACGATTTTTCATTTGATCACGCTTATATTGTGTCGTACCAGTTTTGTGATAATGGAACCCATCCACTTCTATAGCAAGAACAGGCTTCTTGCTAATTCGATTATAGATTAGAAAATCCACATGGCTGGCTGTGTTCAAGACATAGCGACACTCTTCGTCATTCAAACGTTTTAGATCGCGAATTAACATATTGATTGGTTGATGGCATATTAGACTCAACGACAGTCCAGAACGGTTATTTAACAGATCCACGATTGCACCGTACATCAGGTTTTCAGAATCGTAAGTAGAGATTCTTGGATGCCTTTTCAGATATGCAATTCTTGCGTTTGTATACTGTCTATAAAGTAGATCGAATACCGAATAGATTTCACTCTGTACGACTTGAAAGTTGTTGTATTCAATATAGGAAATCAAATCTCCGATGTTGCTGTCTTTCGGCTGATCATTGCCTGACACTACTAGGCAAAGTCTTTTCTTGGCACGAGAAACCGCCACATTCAAGAGGTTTGGATCATCGGAAAAATCCGTGACCACATCATCCACTGTGGTCAATACGATCGTGTCCTTTTCGCGACCCTGAAACTTATGCACTGTATGAACTTCGATTTTATCCGTATCAAGTTGTTTGGCAATGGCGGCAACCTGACTCTTGTAAGGTGCAATAATTCCTACATCTTCCCATCTAGCATCCCTCAGCACCGGAAGTGCCTCCCTAATTGTCACTTCAATCTGACGCTGATTAATATGATCTCTCCTATGATTACCAACAGTCGTCTTGAAGACGGACAGCGTATCAGTTTCACCACAATCTTCTGTCATAACAACCAGTTCATTGTCATAAAACTTCTGATTGCAAAAACCGATAATCTTAGGATGACAACGATAGTGTTCACGAAGTATGGTCTGCGGTACATCCATAAGGACGCTGCATACAGATTTCAAGAAGCTATTCTTAGAGTGAGAGTATCCAGGTGGCAATTTATATAAATTAAAAATAGCATCACTTTTCTTTTTCATTTCATCTTTGATTACATTTGGTAACTGCTTAAGATCTCCCACAATAACCGCATTTCTGGCAAAGGATAGTGCCAAAGCTCCAGTAGCGATATCTACTTGTGAGGCTTCGTCCATAATGAGGTAGTCATATGTCACACCTTTTAAGCAGCTAGGAGAAGAAAAGGTTGTGCTGAGGACGATGGGATACTCTTTCACAACCTCTGCAGTACGTTTCCACAAACACTCATCAGTAAAGGACACACGTTTGGATTTATTCCCATACCGCTCATACAGTTTTGCTCGTAGATATTCCAAGGACCAGTTTGTGAGCTCATCCATCTTCCTTTTCGCATCAGTGTCAGCAAGATAATTCTCCAGTTTAATAATTTCACTACTTAGTTCCGACTGTCTAGTCTGATAGAACAGAACTTGTATCAGCGTGATAATAGTAGACAAATTATTTTTATAGAAATTCCAGTCCGAAATGCGATAAATAAAAGCACTTTTGATCTTAAACCAGAATGAAATGGCACGAGCCTGTTCGGAGAAATTGTAGCATTCCTGCCAAAGTCTCATGAGGGTTTCAGATTTAAGGTTGTGTCGGGGTTTAAAGTCCGAATATACAAGACCAGTTTCACTGCAATACTGTTCGAAATACTTAATCTCTAGTAGCAGAGAATCCAGTTCAAGTCGGGTTTGTGCAAGCCTCTCCTGTTTGGCAAAGACATTGTATAGTTTTTCTGTGGTACTTAGTATTTTTTCACGCAGATTAGTTTGCTTGTCGATCCCCATTTCCCAGTTGGATAAATTCGGATAACAACCAGTTTGTTTTTGTACAAAAACCTCCTTATTAAATGAGTTCCCCAACGGTGCCACAAGAAAACCCATATTATATTTTGGAGAAGCCAGCTTCTCTAGTACATTTTCTGTAGCAGAGTTATTGTTGGATACAATCTGTACCGTTTTGCCGTCTACCAACAGATTCGCAATGATATTTAGGATTGTCTGTGTTTTTCCTGTGCCTGGAGGACCTTGAATCACACTAATCTGGTTGCCCATCGCATTTTCAACTGCTTTAAACTGGCTGGCGTTGCCACCGAATGGAAATATCAGATTGCGCTTATTGTAAGTGTGTGCTTTATGCTCAGGCGGGTTCAAATAAATTGCCATTGTAGTATCTGTTCCTACAAAATCAAGTTTCTCATATTGCTTCTGAAGAAGGATTTCCCCTTCTTCACTTTTAAGTTCATTAATGGCTGCCAACTGTCTCAAGTAACCCATACAGCTCTTGGCCTGAGTTTCACTTAGACATGAGTTTACAACCTTCAGTTTCTGCCTAGCGTAATTCATCTCACTACCATTGGAAAAGCGAATATGCCAGCAATCTTCCATCCTTGTGTGAAAAATACAGATGTATTGAATATTGAAAAGCTCGCGATCACCGTGATAGATACGTACCAAAGCAGGGTTTATTATTTCTGGATTCATCACCCATTCAATGGTCTGATAAGAGCACGAATAAGTGCCACCACTTTGAAAAGTCACGTCATATTTTTTTGTAACTTTATTATATTTGCAAAATATTACGTCAGAAGTTATATCCTTTCCGTGCTTTAGAATTAGGTGTTTGTTTGTGTCCATAGAACATCCTCCGTAAAATGGTAAGTTAATGGATTTGTATGCGGCTTTCCCACTCTTAGTGACGAATTGACATCCTCCATTTTCTAGTAGGATAATCATCCTCGTTTCCAAGAAACTGTAGGCTCTCCCCAGTTGACAATTTATCAGTTCCTTTTCCAAAAAGTTATTCTTTATTTTACATTATAATACAAGCATAACCGTAAATCCATATTATTCCTTATAAATTTATATAACCCGCAGTGAACGGCATAAAAAACAGAGCTAAAAGTTTTATATTTTCAAACTTTAACTTCATTCTTACATATTCTACAACTCCAAAAAATGTTCAAAATACCAAATCAAACTTTTAACTTTAACCTCTCAAATCTATATAACTGATTTTAGCGCTTAACGTTTGCAGCTGAAAAATATAGTTTTACATAAATATATTTTTCAGTTCCCCGGTATAATTGACTATTGCTTTTATCACCATATTTGGTATAATATGTATATATAGTTTAACGTAAAACTTATATGGTTTCACGTTAAATCTTTACACAGTATTTAGGCATTATTTACCACTAGAAACATTCAACTAATACTCAAATCAACTTAATATAAAAATGCAAAGTATTGAATTCTCTTAGCTTTTTTGTATCCTATTTTTAAAGTTATGATTTTTATAAACCTAAGACAACATAACGTGGTTAATGAGCAGATCATGTTTATGGATATGAGATTTATAAAAGTCTTAATATATAACTTACTGAGGAGGTGAAGACTAACTTTATCTTTTGGAGGGAGTGGTATTTATGGGAGTAAACAAAAAACATTGGAGGTAAACATGAAAAAGTATTTTAAAAAGGGTATTAGTTTTTTCCTAGCATTAGTTCTAATTTTTTCACAGAACAGTTTTTTTATGACGTCTTCCCTTGCAGCTGATACTGCTAATTTAGCCCAAGGAAAATCCATCATAGCAAGCAGCGTTACACAGAACTACGTAGCTACGAATGCAAATGATGGAAATGTTAATACGTACTGGGAAGGTGCACCAAATTCATACGCTAACACACTTACAGTAGATCTTGGAAGTGCTCAATCCATAAACAAAGTTGTGTTAAAGCTGAATCCTTCTTGGGGAACTAGAACACAGACATTATCCGTTCTTACAAGTACCGACAACTCAACATATACTACAAAAGTTGCATCTGCTACATATACGTTCAATCCTTCTAGCTCGAATGCAGTGACAATTACATTCGCTGATACAAGTGCTAGATACATAAGATTGAATTTTACTGCCAACAGTGGAGCAACTGCAGGTCAAGTGGCAGAAATCGAAGCTTACGGTACAGCGGTTACAACAGGTACTCCTGACTTAGTTGTTACAGATATTTCTTGGAGTCCTTCTAATCCAGCAGTTGGCAATGCAGTAACTTTCAGTGCTACAGTTAAGAATCAAGGTAATGGCGCAACACCAGCAGGTACAATTATCGGTGTTAGCTTTACCGTTGATGGAACACAAGTAAGTTGGTCAGATACCACCACATCTTCTTTAGCAGCTGGTGCATCACTAACTGTTACATCCAACAGCGGACCATCTGGCGTAAAGACTTGGAATGCTACTTCTGGTAGTCATAATGTAACAGCATGGGTAGATGATGTTAACAGAATTGCAGAATCAAACGAAAGCAATAATCAATTTTCCAAAACGATAATACCTGGTAGTACTGTAACACCCACACCAACACCAGTACCAACAGCAACACCGACACCAACGGCAACACCAACCGCTACACCTACACCAACCGCTACGCCTACACCAACCGCTACGCCAACTGCTACACCAACACCAGGTCCAACACCCACACCAGGTCCAAATACAAATCTTTCCGTAGGCAAGTCAGTTACAGCATCTTCATCGGTTTACACATTTGTAGCAACAAATGCCAATGACGGAAATACTTCTACCTACTGGGAAGGTGGCGGACAGCCTGCTAATATAACAATGAACTTAGGCGCAAATGCAAACATTACATCATTAGTACTGAAGTTGGATCCATCTTCTGCATGGGGACAACGCACACAGACTATAGAAGTACTCGGACATGACCAAAACACTACAACTTTCACAACTTTAAAAGCTGCTACAGTATATACCTTTAATCCTGCATCAGGGAACACTGTTACGATTCCCGTAACAGCAACAGTAAGTGAAATAAGACTCAACTTTACAACTAACTCCGGCGCACCTGCTGGACAGGTTGCAGAGTTTGAGATTTACGGATCAGCAGCTCCAAATCCTGATTTAACAATAACTAATTTAACAAGTTCACCAACCTCACCAATTGAAACTGATGCTATTACTTTAACTGCAGCAGTTAAAAATATTGGAACAGCTTCCGCTACTGCTTCCAATGTTAAATTCTATCTGGGAACAACTCTTGTAGGAACTGCAAATACTCCTACAATCGCAGCTGGTGCAACCGCTAATGTTTCATTTAATATAGGCGCCCAAAATGCCGCTTCCTATCAGTTAACTGCGAAAGTTGATGAAGCTAATACTTTAGTGGAACTCGACAATTCAAATAACAATTATACAAGTTCAACAAACCTTGTTGTAGCCCCTGTACAAAGTGCTGACCTTATAGGAAACATTTCTTGGACACCAAGCAATCCAAGCGCAGGAAATACCGTAACTTTCACAGTAAACCTGAAGAATCAGGGCAATATTGCTTCAGGAAGTGGAGCACATGGTATTACATTAGTACTTAAGAACTCTGCTGGTTCAACTGTTAAAACCTTTAATGGTTCCTATACTGGTTCTTTGGCTGCCGGAGCATCAGTAAATGTATCTATGGGAACATGGACAGCAGTAGATGGAAGCTACACACTTGCATCTACCATCGGAACAGATTCGATGGAGGTTGCAATAAAGCAGGCAAACAACACTAGTACAACAAGCCTTTATTCAGGCCGTGGTGCTAATATGCCATTTACTGTATTAGAAGCTGAATCCTTAGCGAACTCAACTAACGGAACAAGATTAACTCCTATTTATAAACTTGCAGACTATGCGGGTGAAGCATCAGGACATTCAGCAGTAAATCTCGATGCAAATGGAGAATATGTAGAATTTACACTTACAGCTCCTGCAAACGCATTTGTATTGCGTAATGCCGTTGCTGAGAATACTACGGGAACAGTTAGTATTTATGCAGATGGAGTTGACAAAGGAAACTTTACTGTTACTTCCAAGTATTCATATGTATATGCAACACCTACAACATTAGACAGGCTTGGATATGATAATTCCGGCACAACTGCATACTGGCTCTATGAAGATTCCCAATTAATGCTCGACCAGGTTTATCCGGCAGGAACAAAAATCAGAATCCAAAAAGATGCTGGTGATGTTTCATGGATAGATGTAGACTTGCTGGAAACTGAAAACGTTGCTCCGGCTGCTACAAATCCAGATCCAAGTAAATATGTTCAAGTTTCAAGCACAAAATCTATTGACGCAGCTCTGCAAGAATTTAGAAATGATCCAACAAAGAAAGGTATATTTATTCCTGCAGGAACATGGACAATCACTAACCAGATCCAACTCTATACGCGTGCAACGGAAGTGATTGGCGCTGGTCCATGGTGGACTAAGCTTCAAGCTCCACAAGACCAGTCAAATACTGACGTTGGATTCACTATCACTTCATCAGCTAACGGTTCAACCATTAAAGACCTGTCAGCTTGGGGTAACTATCAATACCGTTCGGACGGTCCAGGTAAGTTCCTTAACGGTAATGGTATGCAGAATGTAACCATCGATAATATTTGGGCAGAACACTTTGTATGTCTGTATTGGGGTGTTAACTCCTCCTACAACACGTTTAAAAACTGCCGTATCAAGAACACATTTGCAGATGGTATTAACATGACAAACGGTTCTTCCTACAACACGATTAACAACTGTTATGCACGTGCAACAGGTGATGACTCTTTCGCAGTATTTAGCGCAATTGATGGAGGCGGAACGGGCTATAACACAGGTAATAAGTTCACAAATCTTACAGCTGTCTGCCCAAGACGTGCAGCATGCTTTGCAGTATATGGCGGATCTGATAATGTATTTCAGAACCTCTATGGTGCAGACACATTAACATATCCTGGTGTCACAATCAGCAGCTTGAGCTTTGGTTACAACACACTCGGATTTGGTGATGTAGACTGCGTATTTGACGGAATAACCTTAGACAGATGCGGTGGTGACTTCTACACTAGTAACGGCGCAGATGACAAGATCAATGGCTACCAGAACTTCGGAGCAATCTGGTTATTCTGCGGAGATAGAACATTTAAGAATATTCTTGTAAAAAATGTTGATATCAATGATGCTATCTACTCTGGTATAATGTTCCAGACTAAATATCCCGATCAGCTTTCAATGCAGAATGTACGCTTTGAAAATATCAACATCAACAGACCAGGACGTTACGGTATCAAACTCTGCGTTTCTGTTGAAACAGGTCAAGGGCCATGCCTTGGCTCTGCAAGCTTCACAAACGTTAAAATCAATAATCCGGGCGTTGCGGCAATTTACGGACAGTCAGGTTGCCCTGGCTTCACAGTAAATAAACTTGGAACAGATAACAACTGGTAAGCTCAATTAGTAGCTCAAAACTCGGACTCTTTGTAATGGGTTTGGGTAAAATGTTAACCGGAGGGACTTCCCTCCGGTTACTTTATGTTAGGGCTAACATTTAATTAGTGATTTTATATTATAATCAGATAATTGCATGCCTTTTCTCTGGTCTAGCTTATTCAATTTAAGGTAGGTTTATTTCTATGTTCAAATTCATTTCACCATTAAAAATTTTGCCTTTGCAAATGAGAAAAAGAGACATATCCACTTTAATTCACAATTGTAAAAGTATCAAATCAACTTTCTTAGCATGACGCTTCTTTAAGTAATTCAATGTAACTATTTATTATAATCAAATTTTAATTTGAAATTACTAGAGAGTTTTTCATAAATATTGTCATAAATATCCTTGTCACCGTAGAATGAGTCATCATTATTCATACTCCTTTTGTTTAACCATTCCGCTATGACTTTTAAGTCATTAACAATATCAATCTCCTTATTAATATATTCGCTTGTTAAATTTTCTTTATTAATTAATTTCAAGCGAAACGACTTAAGTTCTGAAATATAGTCTGTAATTAAAATTTTTGTTTGGAAACCTCCGTCCGCAAAAACTTTCTTACTTCCCCTATACTGTTCTGCAACCATTGCATATTCATAATAAAGTTCTGCCACCCCGACCCCATCAATTATATTATTAAGAACTTCTGAATCTTTGATATTTTGCGCATCTGGAGGAGTTGAAGGAATTGCATTGCCGAACATAATTTGATGATTATGCATGCTTAGCCCCGAAGAGTTCATTAAATCTTTTTCAAAGTTATTGACTTTTATTTGTTGATATATATTGATTCCTATGGAAACCAATAAGAGAATACATGTGACTTTGATCAATAATGAATGCTTAATATTTTTAAAAATTTTTACCATTAAAGATACCTCCAGCTTATAATATTTTCACGTTAATAAATTATCGTTAGATCTCAGCTGTAAACTATAGCAACTTTTACGTATTTGTTTGATATTTATATCATCTAAACAATTTTGTCTTGATTTTTATTGGTAAGATTATTGCTATAATACCTACTTCGTATCTTCTTACATTTTATATCACATTTTAACATAAATCAACACCACTTACTATTTTTTACCACTCTTCCAACATCATCTCCCCCCACCCCACAAAAAAATGAAACAGCAAACCCCAGCCCTTACACCTCGCCAGAATCCACCATTTCATTCTTCTTTCTATCTCAATTCTTCCCTAACTTCTCCCTACGATAAGCATTATCCTCACTACCATCAAAACCATGTAATATATACTTCTCTGGCACATATTTATGAATATCTAAATCCAGAAAGTAATTACAAAATATTATTTCCACATAAGTAATAGAGTATTTCTCTCCCTCACTCTCGTTACGACCCTGTTCTACCTCCGGAGTCATAGCATACACAAACCCTTGATAATCGTCCGCATCCATAGCTAAAATCCTATAACCTTCCGGCGCCCCGCTAACTCCATAATAACCAATATAATCATCCATCCCTTTCTCACTCAATCGCTTGACTTCTGCTTTATAATCCTCCTCAGAATAATCCACCGTCAAATAAGTCAAATACTGTGCGTCAAACGGATTATAATAAACCACCTTAAAATCCTCCACCTTCATCCCCTCTTGAATATGCTTTGGAAGAATGCTCTCATCCATCCCCCATTTATCCTTAAAACCCTCTTTTGCATTTTCTCCCACATATTCCTCAAACTGGTTAATATCGCTGTATTGTTGTACCGGGGAAGTTACATAATTAGCCGCAAATACTCCCAACAAAGTCGTACCAAAGAAATAGATAAACGTGCTAAAAACAAGTAGGCTTCCAAGGATAGCACCTAATACTACGAGCCCTGTTTTTCTCTTAATCCGCTTTTTGACCTGCTTTATGGACTCTATCTTCTGCTGCTCTATCTCCTGATCGTATAGGACAGCATCCATCATCACACTCTCCTGTAAATCCTTGCTGTACCTTCTACACTCTTCACATTCCTGCAAATGTTCCTTTACAACCGTGGCACTATCATCACTACAAACTTTATCATGATACAGCGGTAACAAATCCCGAATAACTCCGCATGAATATTTCATTCCAGCTCCTCCTTGATCTTAATTTTTGCTCTATGATAGATAACCCGAGCCCAGCTCTCTGATTTTTGATGTAATTTCCCAATCTCCGCAAATGATAAATCACCGAAAGTCCTCATCCAAAAAACCTCTCTGTAAGGCTCAGGAGTACGATGTAATATTTCATGAATACGCATCGCCATATCTTTATCTATCAGGGACTTTTCCAAATCCTCGCCTGAGGGAAGCTGAGACAGTACACTTTCCGGGTCGATGTGCTTTTTCCTACAATAATTATAAAAGGTATTTTTCGCTATCTGACATATCCAAACGCTGAGCTTACATCCCCCCTGAAAGGTGTCAATTTTCTTTAGTACTTTAAAGAAGGTTTCTTGGGTGATTTCTTCCGCCAGGACGGCATCCTTGCTTAACCCCATTACATAATGATAGGTCAGGGCATAATAGGTCTTATATATTTCTTCAAAATCATTCATCGGTTCATCCCCCCTTTTCATCACCTATCATTATGACACAGGAACCCTACAAATGTTACACGATTTTGTAAAAATTCTGTACTCGCATATTTGATCTTAATAAATTTATTTATTTCACATTCTCCATGAAATATATTGTCATAATATGAAATAAATTGTTATAATATAGACAAAGTATCTTTTCAAGAATCTCATCCCTACCAGATTGGTGCAACACCAATCCTCTTCAATAAAATATCCCACTATACGTTAAAGCCTGAAAGGAGTTCTATTTATGGAAATCAGGAAAAAATACCAGCTTCAATCACGCAAGGATAAGATTCCACTCTTATTGCTGCTTTTGTGTATCATACATATTCTCATCGGTATCTTTGCAATCGCAATCTTCTACTTTGAGGATAATAGGAATGGAATGCTCACCTCTGGTTTCGCCGAATTCCTGATTTTAATTGCATATATCATTATGTACTATTATCTGAACAAGAACCGAATGCTTCATAATGAAATGACAAGGTACATAGAATCCTTAATTGAAAATGAACGCAGTAAATCCGTGTTTTTAGAGAACCTGCAGGGTATGGCTTACCGCTGTAATTATGATAAGGACTGGACTATGAAGTATGTATCCGCCGGATGCTTTGAGCTAACAGGCTATGAACCGGACAGCTTGATTGATAACAAGGTTCTGCCCTTTAATGATTTGATTTCGCCTCAATATCAGGACTTTCTTTGGGAAAAATGGAAAACCATAGTCTCAGAAAAGTCAAAACTTCGGGAAGAATACGAGCTAATTACTGCTTCCGGACAGATTAAATGGGTTTATGAGCAAGGACAGGCCATATATTCGGAAAAGGGTGAAGTAATCGCTTTGGAAGGGTTAGTAATTGATATTTCTGACCGAAAGGAAAAAGAAGACAGGTTAAAATATCTCAGTGAGCATGATATCCTTTCCGGACTCTACAATCGTCGCTATTTTGAAAACCAGTTCAAGCTGGAATGCCTAACTGCGGGCAATCATACCCGAGCAATACTGATGGTAAATATCCGTAATTTTAAGGCAATTAATACTGCCTACGGTTTTGACGAGGGTGAGAAGGTCATCAAAGAGCTGGGTAATAAGCTTTTGGAATTCTGTCATAAGAACTGTAATCTTTTTCACATTGCAATTGACCGCTTTGTTTTCGACTTCTCCAATTACTCCTCACAATGGGATATTGATACCCTATGTGAGAAAATAATATGCAACATCAACTCAATGCAAAACGTTTATAACCTGCAAAGTAATATCGGAATTGTGGAACTTAATAAGGACATGAAGGATCTTAATGATATTCTGAAGCTGGCTACCATTGCAGCAGAGGAAGCCAGCAAAAAAGAAGAACTACATTATTGCTATTTCACAAAGGGCATGTTGGATCAGATTGACCGCATTGAAATTATAAAACGTGATTTAAAAAGTGTTGTAGAAGGACAGGATAACTCCACACTATTCATGGTATATCAACCGATTGTTCAGGCAACCACAGGTACTATCATTGCATTTGAAGCACTCGCAAGATTTCATAGCAATACTTTAGGAACGGTATCCCCTATTGAATTTATTAAAATTGCGGAAGACACAGAACTGATTGTGCCACTTGGCATCATTATTATAAGGCAATCTTTAAAGTTTTTAAATGAGCTTTCCCAAAAAGGATATGAAAACATCTCCATATCAATTAACATATCCGTTATTCAGCTTATGCGAGAGGATTTCATCCCTATTTTTAATAGTCTGATAAAGAAGGCGCAAGTAAATCCCACAAAAGTCAAAATCGAGCTTACGGAATCAGTTTTCTCGAATCATTTTAAGCAAATCAACACTGTTTTTGATAAATTAAAAAGACTGGGAGTTCAAATTGCGTTGGACGACTTTGGAACCGGTTATTCCTCCTTGTCAAGAGAACGAGAATTAAATTTTGATTATATGAAGATTGATAAATTCTTCATCGACCGTTTACTGCTTGAAGATAAAGAAGCAGAAATCACTGGTGATATTATCTCTATGGCACACAAACTAGGTCATTATGTAATCGCAGAAGGGGTTGAGTATGAGGAACAACGCCAATACCTGATCGATCACCACTGTGATTTTATTCAAGGTTATTTATTTAGCAAACCCTTGACCGGTGAAATTGCATTGGAACTTCTGGAAAACCTACCTGATAAACAATGAGGTTACTCGTAAGAGTTTTTAAGAGGAGATGTTGACGAATGAACGTTAATAGACAGAACTACATTAATCCGATTAAATCAAAAGGTAAAAAGAATATTTCTATTCGAACCAGTACGGTTATTGCATTTTCTTTTGCTATAAGCATAATTATCGCTCTGGTGGGTTATGTGGTATTTTCTAATTGGAAGGAATCCGTTATGGATACCATGACCGAAATATCGGAGGATATGAATCAGAAAATCAATGATCAAATTGATTCTATGCTAATGCTGCCGGAACACATCAACGAGAGCAATCAGAAATTCATAGCCAATCATATTGTTGATCTAAAAGATGAGTCGGAACGTGATCGCTTTTTTGCAGGTGTTTTACAGACTTATCAAGATGAGATTTATAGCTTTACTTACGGTTCAAATAATGGTGAATATTACGGTGCTAGAACAAATAAGAACGGCAAGCTTGAACTTATCAATAATAATAAAATCACACAGGGTCAGTCCTGGTATTATGAGACGAAGAATGATTTAACCAAAGGAAAACTGGTAATGAAGACGGATGCCTTTGATCCACGTACCAGGAATTGGTATATTGCCGCAAAAAAAAGAGGGGAACCGACCTTCTCTTCTGTTTATAAACATTTTGTCATTAATGACCTTACCATATCTGCCGCATGGCCTATTTATGATCAAAAAGGTGAGTTACAGGGTGTTTTAGGAGCTCATATGTTATTGTCCAAATTAAATAAGTTTCTTATGAATACTACACAGGGTAAAGATGGTTATGCATTGATTTATGAAAAAGAGTCCGGAAGCTTGATTGCTAATTCCTTTCAAAACGACAATTTTACCATCGGTACTGACAGTACCTTTATTCGATATACTGTTGAACAGCTAGATCATACTATTATGAATCAAGCCTACCAAAAATATAACAAAGAGAAGGCTTCCGAATTTACGATAACCCAGGATGGTGCAAATACATATTTCCGTGTAACGGAATTTAAACGACCTGGTCTTGACTGGATTGTAATTACAGGGGTATCCAATCGATCCTTTATCAATGATATTAATCATAATATACGAATAACCATTCTTATTGTTGGAATAGCCTTGACTTTATCTGTCATGCTGTATTTTGCATTAATTAATAAGCTTTATCAACCTCTGAACCACCTTGTAGAAGCTGCAGAAAAAATATCCTCCGGGGATCTAGACCAGAGAGTTGAGGTGAAACGAAGGGATGAGATTGGAGTGGTTGCCTCTTCCTTTAATCATATGGCTCTAAAAATGAATCAGTTCGTAAACGAGTTGGAATCCAAGGTGAAAGAACGTACTTTTCAGTTGGAACAAAGTAACGACGATCTAAATAAAACGAAGGATAATCTTTCTTTGATATTAGATTCCACTGCCGAAGGTATTTTTGGTCTTGATCCAGATGGATATTGTACCTTTTGCAATGATAGCGGAGTAAAGATGCTTGGATATGAAAGTCAGGACGAAATCCTAGGTACCCATCTAACTTTAAAAATCCATAAAGACAATGTAGATGGCCAATATAAAGAATTTGAGGACTGTCATATCTTAAAAGCACTGTATTCAGGATCAGAAAAGGTGGAAGCAGAGGCAATTTATTGGAGGAAGGACGGTAGTTGCTTTGATGTGGAGTACCACTCCTATCCACAATTAAAGGATGGTGAGGTAATTGGTACTGTTGTCACCTTTTTTGATATTACTCTTCGCAAAAAGGGGGAGGAGCAAATTAAATATCTAATCTCACATGATTATCTTACCGGAATGCTAAACCGTATGGGCTTTGAGGAAGAATTAAAACGCATGGATGTAGAGGATAACCTGCCAATCTCTATTTTGTTTGCTGATATGAATGGGTTAAAGTTAATGAATGATGTATTCGGCCATTCCCTTGGAGATAAATTAATCAAAAAATCCGCTCAGCTGCTTAAAGATATCTGTCAGGAAAATAATGTTGCGGCTCGCGTTGGTGGGGATGAATTCATACTTCTTCTGCCCAAAACAGATGCAAAGACCGCCCAAACTATTGTCCATAAAATCAAGGAAAGACTCGATAATGAACAAATCCATGCTGTAAAATGCAGCATGGCAATGGGCTTTGACACAAAGATCCATTCCTATCAAAAGCTTGAAAAGATTATGGGTAATGCCGAAAGTGAAATGTACCTAGAAAAACTTCGCTCCAAAAATCAGGTGGGCGAAACCATGATTACTACAATCATGAATACGCTGCAACACAACAATCCCAAGAGCAAAGAGCATGCAGAGCAGGTAGCAATGAGGTGTGAAGCCATAGGAAAAGCCCTATCTCTTTCCGAAACAGACCTCAAAAAGCTTCGAAACGCGGCCTATTTACATGACATCGGTAAAATTACACTTGACAAAGAGCTCTTAAATAGGATTACGTTGTCAGAAAAAGAAATGCAGGAGATTCACCAACATCCTGCTATGGGTTACCGTATATTAAATATATTTGATTCCACCATGGACTTAGCTGATGGAGTTTACTGCCATCATGAATGGTGGGACGGAACCGGATATCCCAGGGGCCTAAAAGGAAAAGAAATTCCTTTGATTGCAAGAATTATTGCCTTAGTAGAAGGCTATGAAGAGCTTCTTCTTTCCGATGAATCTCATCAAAAGTCGAAGCAGGATATGATTAATGAGTTAAGATATTATGCTGGCAAGCGCTTTGAACCTACCCTGGTGGAAGAATTTATTAAAATCCTTGAGTAATATAATTCCTAATAATTATCCTACACAACACAAAAAGAACATATTGAAAAATCATATAGATAACTGATTTTTCAATATGTTCTTTTTCTTTTCGATTCAAACTGGACATACCATTTTGATAGTACGGATTTTATGTTATGTTATTTTAAGCCCTTAATAGTACAATAGCTTCTTAATTAACACTCCGATTGTTGCTAGGAAGAATCGCTTTCTAACTTTCATATAGATGGCTCTCTTATTTTCTTAATATTTTCTCCATCGCCTTACCCTTTGCCAACTCATCTACTAATTTATCCAAATATCGAATTTGACGCATTGTATCATCCTCAATTTCTTCTACCCGATAGCCACAGATAACCCCTTTGATTAATATCGCATTAGGATTAATCTGAGGAGCCTGTTTAAAAAATGTCTCCACATTCACGTCCTTATTGATTTGTTCTTCCAGCGTTGTTTTATCATAACCAGTAAGCCAAAAGATAATCTCATCTACTTCTTCCTTCGTTCTTCCTTTTCTCTCCGCTTTTTGAATATACAGTGGATAAACACTAGAAAACGTCATTGTAAAAATACGTGGTCTTTCCATAAAATTCTCCTTTGTTGTTAATTACGCCTTAATTCTTACATTGATACACAGGTTCAAGAATTAAATCCCTGCAACCAAATTTTAAAACGCAACAGTCTTCAATATTACGTTATTACTATCTCCCTTTAGGGAAGCTTCGAAAAGTAATCAAATTATTGTCCGGGTCTAAAAAGCTCATATTCTTTGCTCCCCAAGGACGCTCTGTAGGAGGTTCCACTATCTCAACCTCAAGCAGATTCAGTCGTTCATACTCCGCATCCACGTCCTCAACCGTGAATGCAATACAGATATTATGAGCGTTCGTGAGTCGTTCTACCCCATCATTATAGATGGTTAATGTGGTTTCTTCAGAAAATATAAATTGATGTGTGGCATCGTCACTTCCATTCTCAATGCCAAATAACTTCTTATAAAAATTTGATAACTGTATTACATCCTGAGTCAACAAACATACTTCTCCTACCTTCATATATCCCTCTTCTTTCAAAAAAGATTATGTCATAAAACGTACTAACATTGTTTTTCATATTGGCTTCCTAAACATCAGCTGGAATAGTATCAATTTTATAATAGTCAATTTAATTTTGCATTAGTAGCTCCCAGCCTTATGCATTAATGTGGAAATACTACTTTTGTTTAACATTCATTCCAACTATTATTCCTATTAGCATTCCAAAACAGATTCCATACGAAATTGCCAGACTGCCAAAAACACTTGTGAGTGATGTGCCTATAGCCACTCCAAAACACATACCAAGAGACATCCCATAGGAAAGGTAATTACCCTTATCCTCATTTTCATCTTCCGGGGACTTTTCTATGATGTTGTTCTTCATATCATTCTTTATATCATTCTTTATATCATTCTTTATGTCATCCTTTATGTCATTCTTTATATCATTCTTTATCGTCTTCTTTTTTGCGCTTGCAGAAATGCAAACTGCAATTGAGACTCCAATTACAATAAACGGCATTGCCGCAATGATAAAATCTACCATACTAATCCCCCTAAAGAAATATATTTGATTACACCCTTTACACTATAGATTACAGTCGCTATCTTTCAGAAGTGGTGCATAAATATCATGTCTTGCCAATATTGGTGTATCAATAGGAAAGGCAATCTTCAAATCCGGATCGTTCCACGCGATTCCTCTTCGGTAATCTTGATGAAAATAGCAATCGATTTTCATTGCAACCCTCGTATTATCTTCCATGGATAAAAAAGCATGACCAAATCCCTTGGGAATATATATTTGCTTTCTATTCTCTGCTGACAATTCTACGCATACCCACCTTTTGTATGTATCAGAATCTTTTCTCAAATCAACTGCGAAATCCAACCCTCTTCCCTCCACACAATACAATAGCTTTGTTTGAGCCATTGGGTTGTTCTGAAAATGGATTCCATATAGAGTTCCTTCCCTTTGTGGGCAATATACATTTTCTTCAAGAAACTCAGTTCCTATCCCAAGCTCCTTTAATTCTCTATTGGAAAAGTTCGTATAAGAACATCCTCTTGACTCAAGAATTTTATCATATTCGAGAACTAAGACTTCCGGTAAGGCGGTCGGTGTCACCTTCAACATTTTGATTCCTCCCTGTTCTGTTACTTTGTTTCTTCACCATATCAACCAGATCCGAATCCATATAAATATTTTTAGAATCTTGATTTTTCATAGTTATATGGAATGCTCGTTCCAACAACCACATCTTCGATTTTTTCAAGGATTAACCAATCATCCATATTTCCTTGATGGTCGAAATCAAATGGTGGATCAATGGTTTTTACAATCTCAAACTCTACTAGACATAAACACTTTTTATGCCAGCGATCCTTTTGCTTATCCGTTAATGCAAGTTTAGGTTGATTATCTTCTAATATTTTAATGATCTCATCCTCCGTCAGTTTCACATAATTTTGAACGGACTTCACCTTTGCAAGTACAGAAATTCTGGCAGTTCCCTTTTCCATAAGATACAAACTCTCACCTTCAAATACTCTGCTATGAGGAATTTTGCGGCCTGCTGCCCCACGTACTACCATGGATTTTCTTCCACTCAAAATTTTATCCAGCTCGTGATCTCCGCTTTTGCCGGTATTATCACAATAAACTAAATGTACCATATGACATTTTCTCCTTCCGAGTGTTAATAATGTTTAACGTTTGTACTCACTATTTTCGCATAATTTTTGAACAATGAACCTGGTTACATTTTACATTACATCTCTCTATATATCAACCGATGTATCTATTATTTTCCATATAAACCAATATGGCATTCTCTTGTATTCTCATGCAATTATAAATCAGAGTTGTAAATTCTGATACTATTTATTTGCCTCTCCTCAGTATATGTAATATAATGGTATTAGAAGCAACTATTGACACTCCCCTTATTGGAAAGGATATAACCCATGAAAAATAGAAAGTTTTTAATTGGAATTGTTTCTATCTTGATGATAATTTTTACCGTTTGTTCTTTTCACTTTTTAAATGGTAATATAAATAAGGAGCTCAAAACTTCTGTTACGGTAAGTATGAGGGATTTAACAAAAGTTGAATATTATACTTATACGGACAAAGAAAATAAAGATCTCAAAAAAATCACTATCCGTGCTGAACTAAAAAATGCACCCAAGAATACTGCTAAAAAAATTTCCATTCCTCTTCTAGATGAGATTAATCATATTGACGGTATTAGGCAGTGGGAAATGTATTATGGGGAAAACAATGTAATCAATGTGAGCCATACCGAAGCGACTCGGGAATTAGTATTTGATAGTACTAATCTGACGATTGATGAGATAAAGAAGCTATTTTCTAGATCCAATGTAACCATCAATGTAACATCACAATCACAGCAAAAGATTAATCACACCTACAATGTAGGAGAATTACTCACATATACCTCTGAGAGTGGAAGCTAAAAACATCTTATTGTAAAAACACCAGTATGGTTGGGATTTTTTCCTAACCATACTGGTGTTTTTCATGAGTTTTCTTATTTCAGGTTTTTCTCTTTGACTGGAATTTGTTACTTGATCACTCTTGCACATTAATAATCATTCACTCAGATTATCCCCATCCTTAATCCGCCGCAGGCTGATTTTTAATTCGTAAAGAACTGTTCACCTCACCGCCATCTTCCCGATCTGTCTTTGGTTCCAGCATCTGCGTAACATCCTGATCAATCAATATGTCCTCACCCTTTGCGGTGTATAAATGCAGTTCACCAACTTTCTCATTGGGATTGGAGTAGGTTAAATACACTAAATTGTCGCCATATACCTTACAGTCATAGACTTGATCAGCTATTTTAATCAGCTTCGTATTCTGATACATCATCAAGGTATTTGTTTCAGATTTACTTTTTGATTTGGAGCCTGCTATATTCTTTAGATAAACAAATGTATTCGGTGCCTCCAAATGCCTATAGAACCACATATAAACACCACTGTCAACCATCTGGCCATTCATATATAAATCTGCTGTAAAATTTTCCACCTCTACATTCTTAAAATATCCAAAATCACCATCATTATAATAATTCAGAAAATACCCCACTCCACTGGCTATTTTTTTTGGTGAGGAGACTGTAGTTCCATTAATCGAGATATGATACAAATCATTATCATAATAATCATCTCCCTTTTGATTCAAATAATAAATTTCATTCCCCTTCTTATTTATGGTACCATCCAGTAAATTAACATCAGGAATTCTTCCAATTACTTGGTCTCCATTACAGACCACAAGACTCCCTGAAGAATCCTCAAAGATTGCAATGGGAGGATTTGTCCCACCACTAAAGCCCCCATATGGGTATATAAACTTTCTGCCGTCTTCCCCCCAAATCGCTGTAAACCCTTTAGAACTTTGGCCTATCAGCTTCGCCTTTCCATTGGAATAATAGAAAACTGCAGGATTACCCTTCAAATCCTTTGAACGGAAATAGATATCTCCATTCTCATACACAGCAAGAAGTGTTGCATTCCCCTCTGAAACCTTAAGTAGTTCCTGTCCATTTTTTATTAAAAAGAAAGAACCATTCTTCATGTAATAAATCGTATTTAGGTCGTCAGATACATATTTCAAAGTAACATTGCTATCTAAAAGCTCCTTGTCCTTATCACCCTTTTGTATATATAACTCCTCGTTCTTTTTTAGGTAAACTACACTATCACAGTTTTTATTGACAAAATACCGAACCACATCATTATCAATACTGGTATAGATTAAATCATTTCCAACCAGCAAATTGCCACGGGATAGGTAATATAGATTGCTGCCTGTTTTATTTGTAGTAAATATATCAACATCTTTAGCAACTAATTTAGGTTCACTCTTCCTTCGTTTGAACTGGTATCCATAGATATTAAGCTCTTTGTCCTTTTGAGGGTAGAATAACCATTTGCCATTATCACTAAGAAAAAGCGGTGATAGTTCATTATTATCATTCCTGTATAAGTTCTCGATTACTTGTTTGGGCTTAATATCACCAATTGCAGTGTAATATACCTTATCACCTTTTAAATAAAATAATTTTTCAGACGATAGGTTGGTTCCAAGTGTATTCCAACTTAAGGAGCAGGATATACAAATAGATAATGATAATGTCATTATAATCAATAGTAGGATTTTATGTTTCGCAACACCCTTTTGAAACTGTGCGGATACGTCGTTATTACATGTACTTCTTTGCTTAGACTGGTCATTTAATTTGTTGCTACAGTTCATATTACCCCTCCAAACTATTTTATTTTTCCCTTTGCCAAAGGTCTAGCTCCATTATCCATTATGAATGGTATTAAGTCAATAAATTTGTATATATTTACCATTATTCTAGTGGTTATAAAATTTATTGGAACCACCATAAATACGAATCAATAGTATGTAGAAATGTAGATCTCGGTAAAAACTTAGTACATAAAAACTCTATATGTAAAAACAGCAGGTCGTATTATCTCCTACCTGCTGTTTTTATTCTTACAACTTTATCATCATAATAAATTATTTAACCTAGTACGAAACTTTTGTTGATATCTTATCCTTAGCTTGGATTTCTCTCATAACATACTTCTATCTACTTCATAAATCTCAGCAATAAAATACTTTCTTTGCTTAATTCATCATCAATAACGATATTTTAGTTCTCAAAGCGGATTAAATCTCTCCATATATCTATTTCTTGTTTAGCAACTTCAACCGATTCAGAACCATGTACTGCATTAGCCTGTACGGAGTCAGCAAACATATATCTTATGGTACCTGGTCTGGCTTTTGCTGGATTGGTCGCACCGTTGATTTCTCTTACTATTTCTACTACATTTTCCCCTTCCAAAATCAATACTTCAATTTCAGAAGAAGACATAAACTGGACTAAACTCTCAAAAAAATCCTTACCTATATGTGCTGAATAATGTTTTTCTAATACTTCTCTGGTTGCTAAAACTCTGTGGGCATGAATAATCTCCAAACGATTGTCTTCATAAATTGATATAATTCTTCCTACTAACTTTTTCTTTACAGCCTCCGGTTTGATTATAACAAGTGTTCTTTCCATAGGATATCCTGCACCTTTCATTTATTTGTTATAGCCAAAGTAACTATTACCATTATTGCCAATGTTTCGGTATATTAGTATTATAGTTTATTTTATAGCCGATGGAAAGAGTTAAATAAAAAATTCGTCCAACCACGTTACAATGCTATTGCCGTTCACTCATAATCAAAAACAGGAACCTTGCATCATAATATGATATAATGCAAAATCCCTGTTCCTTAAATTATAGTTGTAATGAGGGTAACAAAAGGTCTTTCAACAGAATTCATAGACAAATCGCCATGGCCGCAGTTAAACAGACCTTTTAACACCTTAATCAGTTATACATAATAAACCTTTACATCACCAAAACTTACGTTGCCGTGTATGGTTACAATCGGTGCTTCCATACTATTCTTTTTGGTAACTACTTCAGAGTCACCACAGAATACATGAATATCATTCAGTATGCTCCAAGAACTGGGGATATATAATTTAATATCTCCAAAGGATACATCCAGATAAATATCTGCCTTACCGGATGTAATCTGTGCATGATCAAAGTATACCTTTACCGTTCCAAAGGAACATTTAATATCCGCTTTTTGAAAGTTCTCCGAATTAACGTACTTAATGCATTCCCCAAAGCTGGTGCTGCATCTCACATTATCGTCATCCGGCTGATTGATTACATTTTTCCCGAAGGAACTGTCATTATGATGATGAGGGTGCCATCCATAGTGGTGGGAACGATGAAAGATCAGTGACAAGCCCACACTTAAACAAAAGGCTGTAAACAATACCGGCCATGGGGTAAACTGTTCCAATCCCCACTGTTCACTAAAAATGATGCATATAATAGCACTCGGAAATAGAACTCCCCAAAAATTAAGTTTCATTAAACTACTGAGTGCGATTCCACCCATAATTACAGCAATTACAATGGAGAATGCATTTACGCCTTCCAAATATCCCACTTGACCTAGTAAGATTAGGATTGCTGCTAAAATAAATAGCATACCCCAAAAGGTTTCTCTTTTTCTCATATACTTTTCCTCTTTTCTTCTAATCTACATTTTAATGACTTATAGTAAAGTCTGGAGACATAAACCTGCTTATGGGTATTTTTAAACTGTACCTCGCTGGAGGCGGTGAGATTGCGTGTAATCGAGTAGATTTGATTCACATTTAATATCGTTGATTTGGAAACCCGCATAAAAAAACCAGGTAATAATTCCTCCAATTCATAGAGCCGATATGTAGTTTCAAATACATTATTCACTGTATGTGCACTGATACAGCTGTCACTTGTCTCAAAAAACAGAATGTTCTCTAAGGGTAAATAATAATCCACATTCCCTTTGGTCAACATTAGATGTTGAGAACCCTTTGATATGTCCATTAAAGCATCATATACCCTCTGAGTTCTTTCATCCAGCTTGCCACAGCGAATGACGATTTCATCCTCTATCCTGTTTTCCTCAATCTCTACTCTGATCTTCATATTCTCATCTCCATAATCCCATTATAGTAACTTCTTTCTAAATGTAAATAGTCAGAAACCAAGAGGTTGATTTAAAAAGGTAAGTGGTTATTATTCGGTACTAAGCAAGATTCCCTGTTTAAATTGCTATCACAATACATGGAATGTTATTATATATTTTGTAAATATTAATTTGATTTTATTTTATAAATACACTATAATTAACCAAGGAATTCTAAAAATAACAACTGGGGGTAAACCATGAAAAAGTACATAGCGTACATGTTATCAGTTTTATTAATTGCATCATTACTCGTTTCACCAATCGTTCCTTCTCAGGGAAGCACAAAAGTAGCACAAGCCGCCACATTAGCCATAAAGGCGCCTAAAACAACTCTTGAAATAGGCACCAGTACCACTTTGACTGTACCGGGAACAGATGAAGACATGATTGAATGGACTTCAAGCAACGAAAAATGTGTCACCGTTGATGAATACGGAATTGCATTAGCTGTTGCAATCGGAACTGCTACGATTACAGCAGATATTGATGGCAAGAAACTCACCTGCAAAATTAAGGTTGTAGAGGAACCCACTTCTTTAAATACCTCTTCACTTACTCTTAATGTTGGAAAAAAAGATATTATCAGTGTAACCGGCAAATATTCCGGTAAGGTTAAAAAGGCAACTTGGACAACCAGCGACAAAAAAATCGCAACTGTATCAAATACCGGTGTAATTACCGCTGTTAAAGTTGGTAACGCTGTTATCACTGCAACCTTTAACGGAAAAAGCTATACCTGTAAGGTAAAGGTGAATGAAAAGATTAGTCTGACAAAGACTACATTAAAGCTATCACAGGGACAATCACAACAATTGACCTTCAAAGGAATCAGCTATCGCGCTGAATGGAGCAGTTCAAACGCAAATGTTGCCTATGTCTCCTTGGAAGGAAAAGTAATTGCAGTGGCTCCTGGTAAAGCAACCATAACCGGTAGAGTGGACGGAACCAATTATACCTGTGTGGTGACCGTAACAAAGTTATCAACTATTAATCAGAAGAGTATTCTTGTTTATGTAGGCGATAATAAAACCAAGCTTACGGTACCCGGTATCTCTTCAAAAACTACTATTAAATGGAGCACTAATAATAGCAAAGCAGTTACCGTATCCTCAACTGGAACCTTGAAAGTAATTACTGCCGGTAACACAACCATTACTGCTACCGTGGGTAAAAAGAAATATACTTTCTTTTTGGTAAGCGTTAGTAAAAGCAACCCTTACGTAAGTAAAGCTCCAGTTACAAGTGTTGAAAAAATAGAAGGCAAATTACATCTTGTTGTACCAAAAGCTTGGGTTTATGATGATAGCTTATCTTATGATGACGAATCTTTATTAACACTAGCCCCGGATGAAGATGGCAATTCAGGCATTATGATATCAATTACAAAGACTGGAAAACCTTCAACTGATTATTATACCTTCAAGAATAAGTTATTCAATGAGCATGAAATATCAGAAGAAGGTCTCAAATCTTCATATGCATATATGTCAGGCTTTGGTGTTTCAGTAACAAATTTCAAACAAAGTAACTACTTATCAAGTCATGGCAATGCACTCAAGTTGGAATATACATTGACCATGGATGATGAGAAGTCAAAATTATCTCTTTATGTGTTTAATATGGGTGAATATGAAGTAAATTTTGTAGTAGTTGATGGTGGTGATGCTCCAACCTTATCAAAAACTGCAGAATATATCGTAAATTCTATCTACGTTCAATAATTTCAACTTAATAATTATTTTTTCCGTATATAATGAGAGGAAGAAACAGGTTATATGTTTTTTCCTCTCGTTTTCAACTTATAACATGGCATTATTTAACACCTATTCAAAAATCAACCAACTTATACAAACAAATGGGAGGTAACTCATGAAAAAGTACATCGCTTATATGTTATCCGTTCTTTTAATTACATCATTATTACTATCACCTATTAACACGAATCAAATCGGCACAAAAGTGGCACATGCCGAAACGACATTATCAATCAAAGCAACAAAAACTATTTTTGAGCTAGGTTCTACATCAACGCTTACAATTAAAGGTACAGAATCAGAGGCTGATTGGTCTTCTAGCAATGAGGATTGTATCTATGTAGACAGTGATGGATTAGCCACTGCATATGGCGTCGGTACATCAATTATTACTGCCTTCGTAGACGGTCAAACTCTGACTTATCAATTAACCGTTGTAGAAGAACAAACATCGTTAAACAATACTTCTGTTATCCTAAATGTAGGAAAAAAGGATTTTATCAATGTAACAGGTAAGAATACCGGCAAGGTAAAAAAAGCCACTTGGGCAACAAGTGATAAAAACGTAGCAACTGTTTCTAAAACCGGTGTTATTACCGCCGTAAAAGTTGGAAAAGCAGTAATTTCTGCTACCTACAATGGAAAAAAGTACAGCTGTAATGTAAGTGTAAAAGAAAAAATCGCCTTAACAAAGAGCTCACTTAGTCTGAAGCAGGGACAATCTCACCAATTAACTTTTAAGGGAATTAGTTACCGTGCAGAATGGAGTACCTCAAATGCAAAGGTAGCTTATGTTGACCTCGAAGGAAAGGTTATCGCTGTGGCACCTGGTACTGCTACTATAACCGGCCGAGTGGATGGTACCAATTATAAGTGTAACGTAACAGTAACTAAGTTAACCACCATCAATCAGAGAAGTATTCTTACCTATGTTGGGGATAGCAAAACCAAACTTACCGTACCTGGTATTCCCGCAAAAACCACTATAAAATGGAGTACAAGTAATAAAAAATGTGTTACTGTCTCCTCAAATGGAACTTTAAATATAATTGCTGCCGGTACCGTTACTATAACCGCTACTGTTGGTAGTAAGAACTACACTTTCTTTATTGTAAGTGTAAATAAAGGTAATCCCTATGTAAGCAAAGCACCTTTTGAAGGTGTTGAGAAAATTCAGGATAAAGTACATTTTGTAGTTCCAAAATCCTGGGATTATGAAGAAGGTTCTATCCTTGGCGAGTATGGCTTTACCTTAACTCCAAAGAATTCTTCTCTGTCTTCCTCAATTGCAGTTACTATTAATAAAACCGACAAACCATCAACTGACTATTTCACCTTCAAGAATAAGATTGTGAATGAGGGAGGAATGTCTGAAGAGGCGATTAAATCCTTAAACGCTCTTCTATCCATGTTGGGTGGTGCTGTAACAAGTTTCAAAGAAAATACTTATTTATCCAGCCATGGTAATGTATATAAAATGCAATACACTATGATCATGATGGGTATGAGAGCAAAAATGTCCACTTATGAATTCAATCTCGGACAATACGATATTAAGATTGAAGTATCCGATATGGATGATTACGCAAATCTACAGAAATATGTTGATTATATCATTAACTCCATTTATGTAAAATAACTAATAACCCATTTGAAGTAGCACAAAGAAGGAAGAGACTCCAATACTGTTCTCTTCCTTCTTTTTATGTACTGTCTGCTATATTATTTTTGATATGCAAGTATTACTTGCGCTCTTAAAGCAAAATATGCATCCTGCTGTCTGCATACTAAAGATATATTCTTACTGTATTGCCCTCCGATTAAATATGAGAAGTATATAATTATTGTTAATGCTATAGAAAGGAATGTTTTATCTCGTTTCAGAAATTACTATTGATGCATCTCCATCTTTATCGCTGCTTTCCTTTGGGTAATAGGGAACGATTATATAACTACCTTTATAAATCTCATTATCTGATATTTGATTCGTTGCTTTTATCTCTTTGATATAATCATTCATATCCGAATATTCCTCACTTATGTAATTAGATGCTATACTCCAAAGTGTGTCCCCTTCTTGCACCTCAACACTGGTAACCAGCTTAGCTTTATTTATGCTACTCTTTGCTGTTACCGTCTTTGTGATAAAACCTACGGACAGGATTAGTAAGATAGCTAAAATTGATACTCCCAAAATCCATATCTTTCTTTTATTAGCATTATAATAATTTTGTCCTTCCGTAATCATATAAGTGGTTCTATTCATATTACATACCTCCCGAAATAATTATCAAATAATGGATCAATCATCGCTATTATTATAGTATGGGCCGCAGTCACAGGATGTCTATTTCAACAAATCCTATCAGATATTTTAATGAAATACACTTTCAACACGAACATCTGTTTTGATAAAATGATTATATAATGCGAACATCTGTTTGTCAACATGATTTTCGAACATATATTCCTTTTTATAAATATATTTGAACTTAAATGTATTTGAATTTCAATTCCACTTCTAGTTCAAAGCTTCTAATTCAGAATATAGCGACGGAAATCAATTACGAGCGATTACGTATGGCGACTTATAGAGTATAGCGGCTTATTGCGTATAGCGACTTATAGCGTATAGCGACTTATAGCGTATAGCGATTATTCCTAAGATTAATTTGCATTATATTGATTATTATTCTATAATTATCCAGAGATAGCCATAAAACTACATCTTGGGGGTTAAACAATGAAGAAATATATTATAGTTATTTTATCCATTTTCGTACTAGCATTAATATGTATATCACCAATTGTTCTTCAAAAAGTTATATCAATTGTAACGCTATCAACATCGGGTCAAACAACCCTTGAACTGGGAGCTTCCACAACCCTCCAGGTGATAAACAGAGATTCAAAAGTCAAATGGTCCTCTAGCAATGACAAAATCGTTAAGGTAGACCTTGATGGAACCATTACCGCCGTAGGGCTAGGAAGCACAATCATAACGGCCGACGTAGATGGATATAATGTTCCCTATAAAGTAATTGTATATGAAGATCCGTTGCGCTTAAGCGCTTCCTCTGTTACCTTAAACGTTGATAAAAAAGACTTCATCAATGTAATTAATAAAAACAACGGCAAGGTTAATGAAGAAGCAGATTGGACAACCAACGATAGCAGTGTGGCGACCGTTTCAGAAATCGGAGTGATATCCGGAGTAGGCATTGGCACAGCAGACATTACTGCTACTATTGAGGGTAAGAGCTATACCTGTAAGGTTGTAGTGAACGAAAGAATCAGCTTAAACAAAAGCTCTCTTACTCTACAACAGGGACAAACCCACCAACTTAACTTTAAAGGAATTAGTTATCGCGCCGAATGGAATAGTTCTAATTCAAGTATTGCATATATATCGATGGATGGAAAAGTTACAGGAGTATCAGCTGGTACCGCTACCATAACAGGAAGAGTGGATGGAACTGACTATACCTGCTCCGTTACGGTAACAAAATTACCAAGCATCAATCAAAAAAGTCTTTTGGTCTATGAGGGTGATAAAAAGACGAAACTCTTTGTACCGGATGCAACTTCCGATACCTCTATTAAATGGAGTTCGGACAATGAAGATAGTGTTACTGTATCCTCTGATGGAGCACTAAAAGTTCAATCCCCCGGAGTTGCGACAATTACAGCTACTGTTGGGAATAACCGATATACATATCTTATTGTTGGTGCTAGCAGAAGCCATCCATACTTGAACAATGCTCCTATACCCTGCGTTGAAAAAATCCAGGATAAGCTTAATTTTGTTGTACCAAAATCCTGGTCATATGATTACAAAATGACCAAAAATGGTTTTGAAATCACAGTAAAGCCAAACGTTGATTCGTCATCTGGTATAGTGATTACAATAACAAGACCCGGAATACCTTCCATTGAATACTATACCTTCAAAAATATAATGTATACTGAAAAGAATTTTAACGAAAGAGCTGTCCTTTCCGACATTCATTCTTCTATTAAGCACAAAAAGTCTGTACTGAAAGACTTTAAGCAAGAGAATTATTTATCCAGCCATGGTAATTGTTATATGTGTGCATTTAGGGTTCAATCTGCCAATAAAAACACTGATAAAGCGTATTATTATTTTGGTATGAGTATAAATGAAGTATGCTACGCTGTAAAAGACGGGGGTGATACTCCTAACTTCTCCGCTATCGCTGAATATGTACTGAATTCCTTCTATGTTATGCAACGCTAAAAATTTCAATTGGAGTACAATCGTGATACCGAACATTTATTCCATTTTACAAACATTTTTTCGCTTTTCAGAACATTCGTTTTGCAATTTATTGGTGTTTATGTTATAATGAAGCAAATAACGAATGGAGGCCGACAGTATTATGGGGTATGGTAGAATTAGCAATAAGCAGAAAGAAATACTGGATTATTTAAAATCTCAGATCATAAATAAGGGATATCCGCCGGCAGTTCGTGAAATTTGCGAAGCTGTAAAGCTGAAATCAACTTCATCCGTTCACTCTCATCTTGAAACGTTGGAGAAGAACGGTTACATTAGAAGAGATCCATCCAAACCGCGTGCCATTGAGATCATTGATGATGAATTTAATTTAACAAGGCGTGAGCTGGTCAATGTTCCAGTAGTAGGAACCATCACAGCAGGACAGCCAATCCTCGCTGTTGAGAATATTGACAGCTATTTCCCAATACCATCTGAGTATATGCCCAATGAGGAGACCTTTATGCTCCGAGTTAAAGGGCAAAGCATGATCAACGCGGGTATCTTTGATGGTGATAACATTCTTGTTCAAAAGCAGTCCCATGCGAAGAATGGTGAATATGTAGTGGCATTGATTGGTGAAGAAGTTACCGTTAAGACCTTTTACAAAGAGAACGGTTTTTATCGTCTCCAGCCTGAGAATGATACTATGGAGCCGATTATTGTACCAGATTTAAAGATACTCGGCAAAGTAATTGGTTTATTCCGTATGTATGATTAATAGGGCTACATATATCGTCAGGATTCAAATGATTCGATGAAATGAACTAAAATCTATCCGATTTTTAAGTAATCATTTTTTCAATAGGAAGAAATATTCCCATAGTGAGTGATTTTACGAGTGGCATTGTGGTTCTTTGCTTTAGTACCATCATACTACTGGTGAAACTACTCAGACTCGGGAATATTTCTTTCTTTTTTTTATTATACAGATATTTGGCTTGATACAGGAAGTAAATACAAATTGCTTAAATAAATAATGAATTGACATAGTAATGCTCTCGATTTTCTAAAATCTATAATGTATATATCATAAATGTAGCAAATTAACTATTCTTAATTTCAACAAGACAATGATTCAACACCGAAAGCTCAATACCTCAAATCAAAATTCAATATATTCTAATCGAAATATTCATCAATTCATATCTATAAGTTCTTAAGCCCAAATTCAAAAATTCAACATCATAAATCAAAAATCAACAAATCACTAATTCCCAATTTCATTTTATCATAAATTATTAAAATTAATAATCCAAAAATCATGTTTATGTGTTAAATTTTAGTCAATATGTCGTACTATACCCCTGTATCTTAAAATTATTTGTATTAATTTTACAATTACATTGAATAAATGTGTAGCAATCTGAGTAAAATTTAATATAATATTACTACAAAGGGGTGAGTGATATGAAAGATATAACCAATATCAAGACGGAAATAGACATTCAATCAAAACATCCACATGTCAAAACACAATTTAGAACTTGCATTAAGACTTATGTTAAGATGAATATTGAACATGAACTCTATTATTTGCAGAATGGAAAATACCCAGATAGCTCCACCGAGTACAGAATTCCGGAGGAGATAAGCGAAAAGGCAATCGAAATAGAAGAAAAACTAATTAAGTAAACCTGATTATGCAACCAATGTACTTGTTGATTACTATTCATGAACAAAATATTTGACTCTATAATATTTTGCCCTTTTATATAAATGGCTCCGTAATGGATGGGAGAAGCATGATACTTCTCTTTCCAATTCGGAGCCATATTCTGTGATTATTGATTATTCCTCGTCTAGCTGTTCCTTACTCACTGTCTTTCCATCTCTCCAGATACGCTCCAGATTATAGAACAGACGATCCTCCTTTGAGAATACGTGAACCACTACATCGCCGTAATCCATGAGAATCCAGCTGGCAGAACGAACACCTTCTACTCTCTTCGGCACATAGCCTTCTTTACCCAACTTCTCCTGAACAGCGCCTACCAAAGCATCAACCTGGGAGGAGTTTGTTCCGTTTGCAATAATAAAATAATCCGCGATAATTGATATGTCTTTGATCTCAATTACCTGAATGTCTTCACCTTTTCTTTCATCCATTGCTTCATAAGCAAGTTTCACCATTTTTTTAGAAATATCCATGAATGTACCTATCCCTTTCAATTATTCAAACGCCTCTGAACGGTTCAAAGCGTCAACTCTATTTCGTTCGAGCTATACCAGTATATAAATACGATTTATTTAAATCTTGATTGTAATAATTATAAGCCGCCTGTGTAGTTGTATCCATAATACGTCCTGTTTCCTTAAGATAGACTATCATATTCTCTAGGGTCATAGAAACACCGCGATCAAGGTCAAAATATGCTGCCTTTCTGATCTCCTCTATTCTTGGTAGAGGCTTTCGATAGGGTTCAATATAATCAGATATAAATAATATCTTCTCCAGTAAAGTCATCCCAGGGCGTCCTGTAGTATGAAAACGGATTGCAGTTAGAATATCCTGGTCATCAATTTCATACTTTTTCTGTGCATAGAGGGCGCCTACCTTAGCATGTAAAAGAAAGGGGCATCTCCGCTCAACCGCAGTTACCGTGATCTTGTTATCTCTGCACTCCTTAAGAAGCTCTTCATCAGAAAGATATTTAGCGCAGTCATGCAAGATGCCTGCAAGAGCAGCCTTTTTCTCATCATAACCATAAATTACTGCCAAATCATCAGAAACTTCCTGCACTCCAATGCTGTGTTCATAGCGAGATTTTGACAATACACTCTTAAGTTTTTCTTGAATTTGCTCTATTTCCATCATTTCTCCATTACTCCTTATAAAGCCGGTTCTGTTCGACGTAATCAATAATCGGTTCCGGCAAATAGTAATGAACGGTTTTTTCCTGCTTGATACGTGTCCTTATATCGGCAGAAGAAATCTGGATGGTAGGCATTTCAACATATATAATCTTAGCCTGAAAGCTTTGTTGCAATAATTCCATATGTTTCTGTATCGAATCCATGTCTGCATTATCTCTGCCGGCTACCAATACGGTGCAGTGATCAAAAACAATTTGAGGATCCTTCCAGTGTTGCATATAAAAAAGAGAGTCTGTTCCTACTATGAAGAAGTATTCATTGTCCGGATTTTGAGTCGATAACAATTGCAGAGTATCCGCTGTATAAGTTAAGCCATCCCTGCTTAGTTCTATTGTTGATAATTCAAAATGAGGATTATTCGCAATAGCAAGTGAAATCATTTCTACTCGCTGTTGTTGATTAACTCCTTCAGGAAAAGGCTTATGAGGAGGATTTTTCGAAGGCATAAAGAGTACCTTGTCAAGCCCTGCCTGTTCGTAAGCGTTTTCTGCGAGGAACAAATGTCCGAAATGAATCGGATTAAAGGTTCCTCCCATTATTCCAATCTTCATCTTATCAATCTCCATTCTGAACAAAGGGAAATCTAGCGTTTCCTAATTTTGTTGCATTAAGATTAACAAATTTAAAACATGCACGACATTCGGTATATGGTAATACCGGCTCTATTATGCATTCTTCGTTTTTTTCTCTAAAGGAAGAACAATTTTCTTCTTCTCTTTGGATTCACGATAAAGAACAATCTTCTTACCGATTACCTGCACCACCTCAGAATGGGTACGCTCAGCAAGTATGTTAGCAAGTTCCTTTGGTTCATCCATACAATTCTTTAATACCGCAATCTTAATCAATTCTCTCGCTTCCAAAGCCTCCGATACGCCTTCGGTTAACTCCGGGGTTAAAGAAGATTTGCCAATTTGGTAAATGGGATCTATCGTCATTGCAAGACCCTTTAAATAAGCTCTTTGCTTCGTTGTCATCTATAAACTCCTTTCTCTATTTATAATAATCAAAGGACAATCCGTACATTCTCACGGTATCGCCTTCCTGTATTCCCAGTTCTTCCAACTTTTCGAGGATTCCATTCTCCTTTAAGAACTTCTGGAAGAATTCAAAGCCTTTTTCAGAATCAAGGTTCGTGTAGCCGAGCATTCTCTCAATGCGAGGGCCTTCCACTACATATACCTCTTCTTCCTTCCATACTTCAAACGGTTCTTGCGAATTAGCAAGATCTTGATACTCGAATTCCTTCTCAAACACAATTGGTTCGCTATCTAGGCCAGCTAACATCTCCTTGACATGATATAAAAGCTCCTTTAGTCCTTTACCACTTACTGCTGAAATTGCAAAGACCGAAATCCCCTGTGGTTCAAAGGTTTCCTTTAAGTTTTTAATCATAGCTTCATAATCCTCTGGAACCATTGCATCAATTTTATTCGCCGCAATAACCTGTGGACGCTTTTCCAAATCCGCATTATAAGCACTCAGCTCTGAATTAATCAGCTTGATGTCCTCAATGGGATCTCTTCCCTCTGTAGATGCTGCATCCACCAAATGGATTATGACCTTGGTTCGCTCAATATGTCTTAAAAACTCATGACCAAGACCCAAACCTTCTGATGCACCCTCTATTAATCCCGGAATGTCAGCGATTACAAAACCGCCTCCCTCAAGGTCTACAACACCTAGATTGGGCGTAAGGGTTGTAAAATGATAGTTGCCTATTTTAGGTTTCGCATTGGTTACTCTTGATAGGAACGTTGATTTTCCTACATTGGGGAACCCAACCAAACCAACATCCGCAATCACCTTCAGCTCAAGCAACACATCCATCTCCTGGGCTTTCTGACCGGGTTGAGCGTACTTTGGAACCTGCATCGTTGGGGTTGCATAATGCTGATTTCCTTTTCCTCCCCTGCCTCCGCGAAGTAATAATTCTCGCTTATTACCATGGGACATATCCGCAACTACCTTACCTGTGATTTTTTCTTTAATAACGGTACCAGCAGGTACTTTTATGATAATATCTTCTCCATCTTTACCGTGACATTTCTTTTTACCGCCACTTTCGCCGTCCTGAGCGCTGAACTTACGTGTAAAACGAAAATCAGTCAGCGTATTCAAGCCCTCATCTACAACGAATATTACATCTCCGCCTCTTCCGCCATCGCCGCCGTCCGGACCACCTGCGGGAACGAAAATCTCTTTACGAAAACTTACATGCCCATCTCCGCCTTTACCGGATCTTATGTGTATCTCCGCTCTATCTGCAAACATAATTACCTCCAATTACACTCCATGTCATTATAAATGGTAGATGAAGTATCCTGTTATAAACCTTCATTTATCATTTATAATGACATAAACTCAAATTATATCATCAAAATTATTATTGCCAACTTCACCTTGCTTATTATAAACAAAAAATATGGCAAATACAACCTTTATTAATAGTCAAAAAGAACCCCAAATTCTGATCACTCGAGAATTTGGGGTTAATACCGAATGGTTTATAACTATTTTGCTTCTACAGGGTAAACGCTAGCTTGCTTCTTATCTCTACCCTTACGTTCAAATTTAAGAACGCCATCTACTAAAGCAAATAATGTATCATCGCCACCGCGTCCTACGTTAACACCGGGATGGATTTTCGTACCGCGCTGTCTGTAAAGAATATTTCCTGCAAGAACAAATTGACCATCTGCTCTCTTTGCACCCAATCTTTTGGATTCGGAATCTCTACCGTTCTTGGTAGAACCAACACCCTTTTTATGAGCGAAAAATTGAAGGTTCATTCTTAACATGTTCTACACCTCCTAAATTCAAATGATATACAAGATAAATAATTCATTGAATGATTCATCTATAATCTAAAGTTGCTGTGATTTCACTTGCCTCAATCTGATATATTTCTTACCATATTCCTCTTCTACTCCGTGAAGCCCAAGTACAAGAGAACTTAATAACAAATTAGCATTATTCGAAAGTTCTGAAGTCACATGAAATTCTATAAGACCCGTTTTCTCATCCTGTTCAATAGTGAACTGATCCGAGGTAAACTGTTCGATAGAATTGATTGCATTGATTACTAACGCTGAAACTGCGGCACATACAATGTCACTTCCGTGTTCGGAAAAACCCGCATGACCGGAAAGCTTAATGCCGGTAACCAAATTCTCTGCATTTTTGTAAATAGATACGTCAACCATAATGGTTCCTACGCGTTGATCTTTTCGATCTTAACCTTGGTATATGGCTGTCTGTGACCATTCTTCTTGTGATATCCTGATTTTCTCTTGTATCTGAAAACAATAACTTTTTTGTTTTTGCCTTCTTCAACAACAGTTGCAGAAACACTAGCGTTAGCTACTGTAGGGCTACCTACTACTAATTCGCCATTGTTTACAGCGAGTACTTGATCGAAAGATACAGTCTGACCTGCTTCTAAACCAAGTTTCTCAACTTTAATGATATCGCCTTCCGCTACTTTGTACTGTTTTCCACCAGTTGCAATAATTGCGTACATATCGGCACCTCCTATTATCATTACTCGCCAACTATGGTGTCCGAAATAGAATCAAATATATAACAAAATGTTCCAATTTCAAAACTTATACCTCGTTGTGCGGCACACTAAAATACTTTAACATGAATGTCACTGTTTGTCAATAAAAACTTGAAATGTAATAATTGATTTTCATTTATCAAATTCACTTTGCTTTACTTCCATAAAAGATGGAGAGACTTCACATCACTCCGCAATATCACCCAGTGTAGCTCCGATATAATTTATAAGCTTTTCTCGGGGTATAATTAGCTGGCATCCTCTGATTCCGGCACTGACTGTGATATCGTCATATAGGATAGCCGTTTCATCCAAATAGGTGGGGAATTTCTTTTTCATCCCAATAGGGGAACATCCTCCACGTATATAGCCAGTAACTCCAAGCAGTTCCTTCACTGGCAGCATTTCGATTTTTTTATCACCAATTAATATGGCTGCCTTCTTTAAATTCAATTCGAGATGAACCGGTATACAAAATACCACAATTCCTTTTTTCTCTCCTCTTGCCACTAATGTCTTAAACACCTGCTCCGGAGGGACTCCAATTTGCTCTGCCACATGTATTCCTGCAAGGTTATTTTCATCAACTTCATATTCTACCGATTGATATGGAATCGCCGCCTGCTCCAAAAGACGCATCACATTGGTCTTAATCATATTACATAATACCCTCTTTCATCGGTTGTACAAGTTTACTTCAACTTTTTCATATCTTCCAGCTGCTCATGAAGCGGTTTTCGCACTTTCTTTCTTGTTATCTCCACCAGCCCTAGTGCAGTCATATCCACCAGTGTAGTCTTGATGGGGTCCTTTTTAAAATACTCCCTCAGCTCTTCCATCAAAAGTTCATTATCCTTCTCTAAATCCATATCAATGAAATCGATGATAATAATACCGGAGAGGTTACGCAAGCGGATTTGCTTTGCAATCTCCTTTGCCGCTTCTCGATTAACCTTTAAAAAAGTCTCCTGAACCTTCTTCTTTCCTGTTACTGCTTTGCCGGTATTCACATCGATAACCGTCAGCGCCTCCGTTGGCTGTATAATAACTGTTCCACCGGATTTCAACCAAACCATGGGTTTTACTGCGTCATATAATTTATCCGTAATCCCATACAAATTCATTAAATTCACCAAATGATCCGAATACAAGCGTAACTTACTCAAATCTTCCGGTTGATAAAGTTCCAAATACTCTTTTATATTATTATAAAGTTCAAGATCATCGGTAACAAACTCATCCACATGTTCCGTATAACCATCCCTAATATCACAGATATAATTAGGCTGGGTTCGATATAGCAAGGAAAATCTAGTCTTATGCACTCCATAACTTCGAATATTATCGTATGCCTCAATCAACTTATCCATTTCACAGGTAATTTTCTCTTCGGGGACGAAGGCTGCATTTGTTCGAATAATGAATCCGTATTCTTTATGCTGCATTTTCTTTGCAATTGCTTTGAGCCGTATTCTTTCCTTGTCATCCTTAATCTTAGAGGACACCCCAACTGTGGATTTTCCATAAGTTAACGCAACGTATTTGCCGGTAAAATTAATATTGGAACTAACCACCGGAGCCTTGGTTTTGACATCTTCCTTGGTCACCTGGACTACCAGCTCATCGCCTATTTTTATCTTAACTTCATTCAAACTACGGCTGTCCTCCTCGAAAGAGGAAGTTGCCATAATTGGAAAACGATTTTCTTCCAGAGAATAATAGCACATCTTTCCATCTTTTATCTCAACGAAGGCGGCATTAATATTCTTAATAATATTCTTCACTTTTCCAAGATAAATATTGCCTAAAATTGAAGAATGCTCGGAGGACATAAGTGTTACCTGAACCATATCCCTGTCTTCAAAGAAGGCAGAAACGATTTTATTTTCCTGCTTCGTGATAACCAATCTATTCTCCATGAATTACTCCTTTGCATATTTACATTTAAGGTAATTGCAAAACATATCATTATTGACTTATTGAATTGTATGCAGAACAGCTATGAATTCCTTCGCTCCAACGGCCTAGTTTCCGCTTCGGAATTATATCTATTCTGCATACAATAATAATACTTATCAACTTTCGCAATTAACTATTAAAATTATCGCTCCAAACAATCTAAAGGAATCACTTTACCACTATCCGCATCCCTTGTATAGACTTCCAGACGATGTACCTGCCAAGCAAATTTCTCATAAGGAATATTCCTATATTGGCAAAATGCCTCCATTACCAGCTCCGGCTTTAAATTAGCTGCACTTCCGGTATCCACTTGAAGAAAAGCCAATATACCGCTTTCATAGCTGTCTGCCACTGATTCTGTGAGTAGAGCATGCCCTTTTATAGGGTTGGTTCTACTAATCGAAGTGATTGGTTGTTTTAACTCTGCCAACTTTCTTTCATACTCCTGTTTATCAAATGCTGCTAATGAAACCATTGGCTTAATGTCTACTGCCTTTTCACTGTTTTTGGTCTTTTTATCAATTATGATTTCTGTTTGAGCTAAAAATGTTTCAAATAATTCCTTAAATTCTTTCTGTGAGCCTATATCACCTAACGAATATCCATCTTTTAAGGATACCAGATAATCTGCAGATGCCACCAGTGACATTGCTGTAATTACCCTTTGATTCTCGATGGGATCAAGCAGAGGCCAGAAGCCGGTTATATGAAGACCTTCTGTTGCTGCAGCGTTCATTCTTTCTATCATAACAGATGATTCATCGCTGGAAAGCAGTTGTACATCCAGATATTCCCCATCACTGGTCAGACCCACTCCCAGAGGAGCCGCAAAGGACATAATCTGGTGAGGGCTAAACCCCTTGGAATATTCGTTATCTATTTCTGCTCTGCGAAAAAGCTTCTGAAAATATCTCATTATATCAAGGTGTCCGATGAATTTCATTGCACCGTATTTTTGAAATTTAATTCTAGCCTTCATCCTGCACCTCCACGCATGTATTCTGATCCACTATCGTAGGACAACTTCCGTCACCAAATACCTTAGCCCCACAGTTGTAGCAGCTTTCTCTGCAGTTGGGTGTAACCTTCTCACCCTTTGCTCTTTTGTATTCTTGTAACAAGAATTTTTTGGTTACTCCTACGTCTATGAAGTCCCAAGGGAAGATTTCATCCTCTTCGCGTTCTCTATTATTATAGAATTCCATGGATATTCCATTCATTTCAAAGGCTTGTACCCATTTTTGATAATCAAAATGCTCACTCCAAGAATCATATAAGCATCCAAGCATGTAAGCATCATAAATCACCTTTGATACGCGACGATCCCCTCTTGCCAGAACACCTTCCAAAACAGTAAGCTTCGCTTCATGCCAATTATACTTAATACTCTTTCTATTAAGCTGTTCATTCATCTTATCGCGAAGGAATTTCGCTTTCTCAATAAACTCTTCACCGGTGCTCATTCTTGACCACTGGAACGGGGTAAAGGGCTTTGGAACAAAGAAGGAAGAACTGGATACAATACTTACCTTACCATTTCTCTGATCCTTGGGAATCGTATAGTACTCTCTTGCAATCTTATCGGAGAGAATCGCAATCCCTTCGATATCTTCCGGTGTTTCGGTGGGAAGACCAAGCATAAAGTATAATTTTACGCGGTTCCATCCACCTTCAAATGCTTTCATAGCACCCCCAAGGATTCTCTCTTCTGTCAAGCCTTTATTAATAACATCGCGAAGTCTTTGGCTGCCTGCTTCCGGCGCAAAGGTTAAGCTACTCTTTCTCACATCCTGAACCTTGCTCATTACATCTAACGCAAAGGCATCAATACGAAGAGAAGGCAAGGATATATTCACACCCTTAGAACCAAATTCATCGATTAAGAAATACACCAGCTCCTGCAAATGAGAATAATCACTGGAGCTTAAGGAACTTAAGGAGATCTCCTCATGTCCGGTGGATTTTAACATCTGATAAGCGCATTCCTTCAAATATTCTACATCTCTTTCTCTGGTGGGTCGATAAATCATTCCCGCCTGACAGAACCTGCATCCTCTGATACAACCACGTTGGATTTCAAGAACCACACGATCCTGGGTAGCTTTAATAAACGGAACTACCGGTTTGGTGGGATAATAAGCTTTGCTCAGATTCATCTCCACCTGTTTCTTTACCTTGTCCGGAGCTACCGGAGTATTCTTATCAAAACGCTCAATCGTTCCATCTTCTTTATAAACAACGTCATAAAAAGCAGGCACATACATTCCTTCAATCTGTGCCACACGCTCCAAAAATTCAATTCTAGATTCACCGGCATTTCTGCTCTCCTTGTATACATCTAGGAGTCTGTCATAAGCCGTCTCGCCTTCTCCAATATAAAAGATATCAAAAAAGTCGGCAATCGGTTCAGGATTATAGCTGCAAGGTCCGCCACCGATTACGATGGGATGCTCCTTTGTTCTGTCCTTTGCATAAATTGGAATTTGGGACAATTCCAGAATCTGAAGAATATTGGTGTAACACATCTCATATTGCAGTGTAATTCCAAGAAAATCAAAATCCTTCACAGGATCCTGACTTTCCAGTGCAAATAGAGGGATATTCTTTTCCCTCATAATCTTGTCCATATCCACCCAAGGGGAATAGACTCTTTCACAGTAGGTATCTTCACGTCGATTTAAAATATCATATAATATCTGAATTCCCAGATGGGACATGCCGATCTCATAAACATCGGGAAAACACATACAAAAGCGAATATCAACTTTTTCTTTATCCTTTAGCTGTGCATTGACTTCACCGCCGATGTATCTCGCCGGTTTATCTACGGTTAATAATATCTCATCTGATAGTGCTAATTTTCTCATTTTACCTCCATGATGCCAAACTGACATCTGCCTTAGTGCGCGAATCGAAACTTACGACTACGCCGAACGGTTACTATAATCAAGTACCCGTTTTTTCTGTCCGATATATTATAACTGATTGTAACTTAAATTACAACGAACATTCCAATAACTATTGGCTTATTTTAACCAACTAACGATGGTATTTTGTAAATCCTGCAAGATATCGTTGCCTGTAACATATTCCTGAACCACTTTTTTTGTCACTCCACCAAGCTCAATATTTGATTTATCAAATGCGAATATGCCAAGAAACAGAACAATTGCGCATACGCAGCGAATAATCATGGAACGATATGTAGCTAGTTGCTGTTCATTGGTTTTTGAACTTGATTGCTCGGCGGACATATCACTGGAAAATAATCTCATGACATTAGCTTTTTTCGTAGTAAGAGCCTCTTCTGAATTGTCTGGTTCCATATAATTTACATCATAGGGTCGGCTATAGAGCTGAACATTACTCAGCTGTCGTAAGCAGGATTCTCTTGCTTGCCGAATATACTCTGCTCTTGATATTACATTATTATCCATGATTGACTCATTGGAAACCAAAGGATATTCATCCGGATGAGACTTCATCGTTTTTTTGTCCTCTGTACGTATGAGTGCATTCTCCTTACGGGGGATTAATTGGTTCGACTCCGTTCTCCCTGTTTGAAAAAGATTTTCATTACGATTGGTTAAGTTCATTTCCATTTGATTAACCAATGCATCTTCCTTATGTAACTCCATACTGTACCTCCCTTCTTATTACGATAGATCAATCGTGTCAATATCATGCTTGTATCTGATTCATTATATTGAGCTTTCGGATTAGTTATACCTAATAAAAAGGGCTTATACTGGAATTGTTCAGGGTTTTTTTGTTCATGAATAGTTGACCTGTTTATACTATGGTAATGGCAATTTGCCTATGGGCCCTGTTGAAAGACTCTTTTGACCACTTAATGATAGTTTACCTATAAAAAAGGATGTCACAAAGAGTTTAATTCTCTCTCCGACATCCTTTCCATTTAAATTAGATTTCATCCACCATGCGGTAACCCACGCCAACTTCGGTAATAATGTATTTGGGTTCTGCTGGGTTGGCTTCGATTTTACGTCTGATATTTGCCATATTAACCCTCAGTGTCTGATTTTCATTGATATAGGGGCCCCAGATTTCCTTCATCAGAAAATCATGCGTCAACACTTTCCCCACATTTCTTGATAATAATACAATAATCTTATATTCGATAGGGGTTAGATGAACCTCTCTCTCGTCCACCTTAACAATGCGCTTTTCATAATCAATACATAAACCACCAATTGTGATTTTGTCCACCTCTGCTGCCCTGTCCTCCGGCATTTTTCGGCTATGTCGAACAGCTGTCCGTATTCTGGCCAAAAGCTCAGAGGTTCCAAAAGGTTTTGTTATATAATCATCTGCCCCTAAATCAAGCGCCTCCACTTTTTCTCTTTCATGTCCTCTTGCAGATACCACTACAATCGGAACCGAACTCCATTCCCGGATATTCTTTAGCACATCAATTCCATCCATATCCGGCAAGCCCAAATCAAGAAGAATAATATCAGGACAATGGGAGGAGGTCAATGCCAGCGCATCCCTGCCCGTATCGGCTTTTACCACATTATAACTATTGTGGGCGAGTATTGTAGAAATGAAATTACTGATTGGCAGCTCATCTTCTACTAATAACACGACTTGATTCTTATTCATAATTACCTCCAATGAATCCATTCTAAAATCTTTTTTATACGAATTACTTACATTTATCACATCATATCAGTATTTTAAATAATTAACAAGATGAATATCTCTTACACTTATACTAACGGTAATGAAAAACGAAAAATCGCTCCATGACCCTCCAAATTGGAAGCTTCAATTTTACCCTGATGTGCCTTTATGATAGACTTACATATGGATAGACCAATGCCCATTCCTCTGGAAGAATCCGAGCTTCTTTTGCCAGTTGATAGTCCACTTTCAAACAGGGTATTAAAATCCTGTTCTGAAATTCCTTCCCCATTATCTTTTACTTCGATTACCGCATAATTGTCTTCCTTAATCAAAGCCACTTCAATTAATGTCTCATTGGAATGCTTGATTGCATTTTCTATTAAATTCAAGATTACCTGTTCAATTAACGTAGCATCCATGGGTACCAACAATAATTCCTCCGGTACACTTACCACAATCTTTTGCTCTGGAAAGCGTTTTCGAATTCGGCTTATGGCAGAACCAACGATTTCTTCCGCTGCCTCAGGAGTTTTTGTGACATTGGCGGTATCTTCATTAATTCTTGTTACGGATAACAGATTTTCTACCATACGTATCAGCCATTGGGAGTCATCTTTAATATGAAGCAGTAATTGTTGTTTATCCGCAGGATCTATGGAATCCTTGTTCTCAAGGATTGCGGAACTAGCTCCCAAGATTGCCGTAAGGGGTGTTCTAAGATCATGAGAAATAGCTCGTAATAGATTACTTCTCATCTTCTCCTTCTCCGTCTCAACAATCATTGTTCTCTGCTCATCGGACAATCGTTGTCTTTCTAAAGCCATCGCAACCAAAGAAGCAATCCTTCTCATAAAAGCACGTTTACTCTGATCAAATACCAATCCGTTCGAACATGCTACCCCAAGTACACCAAGTACATTTCCCTGGAATATAACCGGCATGTAATAGGCTTTGGCACTGGTAAGGGTGTCTGTTCCTGCCCCGGCTCTTTTTTGGTTTACAAAAACCCAATGAGCAACTTCAATTTCCTCAGGAGAATAAAAGAAGGAGGGGTTTTCCTGTTCACCAGATAATTTTATAATCCCTTCCGCCCCGTCTGATGGGTCGTGGGTATAAAATATGGCAGATTTACCGAATATTTTAACAATATACTCGTTGGTTAAATCTATAATATTATCCAGTCCTCTGGTCACTAATAGGTTTTTATTAATCTCATACAAAACCTCCGTCCTTTGTTCCCTGTCCTCTGCAAATTGCACCTGGGATTTGATTCGAACCGTGGTTGCACTGGTAATCAAGGAGGTAATTAACATAATCAAAAGCGTAATCGGATAATCACTCCGTCCAAGGTGTAAGGCATACCTTGGTTCCATAAAGAGATAATTATTAATTAGAACGCTCAATATCGAGGCAATAACTCCATATAGATAACCATTGGTTACTTTTGAGATAATAAGAATTGCTACGATATAAAACATTATGATATTTTGATGATTTATTTTTAGTCGATCCAATAGAACACTAAATATGGTGACCAAAATAATTGTTAAAAGCATCTTACTAAAGTCCACTAGCGAGAAAGATAGATTTCTTTTTGAAAACAGTTTCCGCTTTACATTATACTTTTTTGCGGAGAGATTGTCTGGAATGATATGAATTTCGGTATTAGATAATAAGGAAATCAGCTTGTCTTCCAAGTCTTTCTCCAAAACCGGAAAGGACATCTTCCTTCTCCTGCTTTTTCCCACAACAATATTTGTAATTCCCGCAAGTTTGGCATATCCGGCAATAGTTGTTGCTATATCCTGACCATGCAAGGTGGTAATCTCTGCTCCCAGCTGTTCGGCCAGTTCGACATTTGCCTGAAAATTCTTTTTTTCTTGCTCTGAAAATCTATCGTTTTCTCTATTCTCTACGTATACCGCAACCCAGGGAGCATGAAAGGCTTCTGCCGTTCTGGCTGTCCATCTTATAATTCTTGCGGAAGACGGGGAACTGCTGATACATACCAATAATTTCGTATTGGTGGTCATATCCGACAAATTACCCTCATTATTATTACTGATCCGATCTGCTGCTTTTCGCATTGCAAGTTCACGTAGCAAAATCAGACTCTCCTTATTTAGAAAGTTAATACAAGTATTTTGCTCGTCATAAATACGATTTGCTTTCCCTAATTCCAGTCGTTTTAACAATTCATCCGGCTCTATATCAATCAACCTAACTTTATCTGCATGATCAAAGATATAATCCGGTATCGTCTCCGTCTCCACGGTATGCATTATTAACTGTACCATGTCATTTAAGCTTTCGATATTTTGAAGATTAACCGTAGTATAAACATCAATCCCAGAGTTCAATAGTTCTTCAATGTCTTGATATCGTTTTTTATTGCGAACTCCAATTTCATTGGAATGTGCAATATCATCAACGATTATTAACCTAGGGTGCCTCTTTAGGGCTTTATCCAGGTCAAATTCACTTCTTGGATTCTCTGTATTGCCAAGGAGTTTTCTTGGCAAAATCGGAATGTTGCCTAACAGTTCTGAATTACCATCACCGGATAAATCCTTGACAAAACCTGCTACTACATCCACACCATTTTGAAGCTGCTCCTGCGCATCATCCAACATTGCGTAGGTCTTTCCGACACCCGGCGCATAACCGAAAAATATCTTTAACCGTCCGCGTACTCTCTCTTCCACTACTTACACTTCCTATTCCTTTTAAATGTCTAATCCTTATAATTTATAATCTCTTATCTATGATTGGGGTGTCAAAAGATCATTCAACAAAGTTCATTGGCAATTTGCATAAAGTCACTGTATTAACAGACCTTTTGACATCCTAATCATCTGATTAATTTACTTTATATTTATACTAAATCCATTCAATTCACTTTCTTTATACTGGTTAAATAATTATCTTAACAACTAATATAATATATTTAATCTCTTAAACCTTCGTTTATACGAGTCTATTATAACCGATATTATTTCTGGGAGCAACACACCATACACAGGATGCTATATTTTCATTGAAAAATCCTTCCTAATCATATATAATGTCTATTAGTTAAAACTTGGACATATAAGGAAATGTTGTATCCTAAGCATATAACTTTTCTTACGATATTAAGGAGGAAGACCATGTCTACTAATGTTTATGACATACTAAAGGAACGTGGGTTCATTGAGCAGACTACCCATGAAGAAATCAGAGAATTATTAGGAAAGGAATCCGTTACCTTTTATATAGGTTTTGATGCAACTGCAGATAGCTTAACAGCAGGCCATTTTCTTACCGTTATGGCAATGATGCATATGCAAAAAGCAGGACACAAGCCAATCGCTCTACTTGGCGGAGGTACTACCATGATCGGTGATCCCACCGGAAAATCGGACATGCGTACGTTAATGACCATTGAAACCATCCAGCACAATGCAGATTGCTTCCAGAAACAGCTTTCTAAGTTCATTGACTTTAATGAAGGCAAAGCAATTCTTGCGAACAATGCGGACTGGCTTTTAGATTTAAACTATGTAGAATTTTTAAGAGAAATCGGAGTACACTTCTCCGTTAATAAAATGCTAACAGCAGATTGCTACAAACAGCGTATGGAGAAAGGACTTACTTTCTTTGAATTCAATTACATGTTAATGCAATCCTATGATTTCTGGAAATTAAACAAGCTCTATGGTTGTAACTTACAGCTTGGTGGTAACGATCAATGGTCGAATATCCTTGGCGGTGTTGATTTAATTCGTCGCAAGGAACAAAAGCCTGCATTTGGTCTTACCTTTAAATTATTAACCACCAGCGAAGGCATTAAGATGGGTAAAACTATGAAGGGTGCCGTTTGGTTGGATCCAAACAAGACAAGCCCTTACGAGTTCTATCAGTATTGGAGAAATATTGAGGATGTTAAGGTGGAAGAATGTCTAGGACTGCTCACCTTCCTTCCGATGGAGGAAGTACGTAGACTTGGTGCATTGGAAGGTTCTGAAATCAATCAGGCAAAAGAGGTACTTGCATTTGAAATCACCAAGATTGTTCATGGTGAAGAAGAGGCAAACAAGGCACAGGAAGCTGCTAGAGCCCTGTTTGGTGGTGGAATGAAATCCGAGGATATTCCGACTACCTACTATCCTGCTTCCCGCTTTGAAGAAGGAATTGATTTAATTACACTGATGTGTGATGCAAAGTTGGCTCCTTCTCGCTCTGAAGCCAGACGTACCATTCAACAAGGCGGTGTAACCGCTAATGATATAAAGATTGATGCTTTTGATAAAGTATTTACCACCAGTGATTTTGATGCAGATGGCGCATTATTAGTTCGTAAAGGTAAGAAAGCATACCATCGTTTTATGGCGGAGTAAGAATATTAATTGGTTGGTTAATATAAAAATACATGGAATGGAGTTGAAATTATGCCTTGGTGTCCTAATTGCAAAACCGAATATCAGGAAGGTTATACTACCTGTTCTGACTGCGGCACAGATCTTGTGGAGGATTTGAAACAAGCGGAAAATTTTGTCCCGATTTTTCATACTTCCAATGAAAAGTTAGGTGAAAAACTGGTTCATTTTTTTGAGTACTCTGATTTACGTCCCAAAATGGAATACGATGATTCCACAGAACTTTATACGGTATATGTTCTGGAGGAAGAAGAGAAAGAAGCCAAAAAGCTTTATGATGCCTTTTATTTTGTAGAGGCAACCCGCTTAATCAATGAGAGAAACGGTATTACTGAGTCTGAAGAGAGCAAGGATTCAGATGAGGAAGAGATTTATCATGAAATTGATCCGAACGAATTGGAAGAAGTCATCGAGGAAACCGATGACGAAAAGGCTTCCATCGAGAATACTGCAATTGAGGAAGAAGAACCCGAGCATAAAAACAACTCACATTCCACTGCTTATGTTATGAAATCAGAGCAATATAAAGAACTATCCAGTACTGTTTGGGTATTTATGCTTTTTGGTATTGTCGGATTAGCTGTTGTAATTTTAAATGTTACAAATATTATTCCCCTTTTTGATGATCTCATAGCGAATGTTGTAATGACAGCTCTATTCTTAGTATTCCTTTACATTGGGGTTTCAACAAACCAAAAGGCTAAAAAAGTAAAGGCTGAAATCTATGAAGAAGATAAACTAACCTACGAGATTAATAGTTGGCTGAAAGCAAATATTACAGAAGAATTTTTAGATTCCATCCATGATGATTCCATCTCTGAGGGAACCAACCATATTAAAAAGATGGATACTATCAAAGAAATGCTTTTAAAAGAATTTGGTTCGCTTGACCTTGCCTATGTGGATCGATTAATTGATGATTTCTATAATAACATAGATATAGAAGAATAGTGGATGCAAAGGATGTTATTAGGGAACAGGATTAGTTCTTGCCTAATAACATCCTTTTCCTTCTACCTTCTGTCCAAGCGTGCTAGCATAACTCCTGAAAAAAGCTTGTTTTCTTTTGAGTCATACTAGTACAAAGTTTAAATTACCAGGATCTTAAACTTGTCTGTATTTTCATAGTAACATTCAAAAATCTATTTGTAGCACTGCTACTCCTATTTTTTTGTTGTCACCCATGAGAATCCATCTTGTTTTTTCAGTTATTCTTGTACTACAAAATTTCATAATGATTGTAATGATAGGAGAAAGTTATGGAAGTAAAGCAACAGGTTTTGAAGCTTCTTGAGGAAAACCGCGGTAATACCATAAACGGGGCAAAGCTTGCCACCGAGTTGAATGTATCTAGAAGTGCTGTATGGAAAGCCATAAAAACCTTACAAAAAGATGGATACTCAATTGAGGCCGTCACTAATAAAGGATACTCTCTTTTACAGGAGAATGACATCATATCAAAAGAAAGTATTACTCCATTCTTAAAAGGCAAAGCTACTGCTTTTGAGCTGGATGTAAGACAAACTGTCACCTCAACAAATACAATAGCAAAAGAAATGGCATCTGCAGGTGCCAAAGAAGGAACCGTAATCATTGCCAGGGAACAGACCGAAGGCAGAGGAAGAATGGGAAGAAGCTTCTATTCTCCAAATTCCTCGGGAGTTTATTTCACTACCATATTACGACCACAGATTAATCTGGAGGATTCCTTGCTAATCACAACTGCGACAGCCGTGGCTGTCTCGAAAGCAATCGAAACGGTAGCCCATGTCCCAGCCTCCATTAAGTGGGTGAATGATATCTTTGTACAGGACAAGAAAGTATGTGGTATCTTAACAGAAGCATCGCTGAACTTTGAGTCAGGAGCTTTGGAATACGCAGTGATTGGTATTGGAATTAATATTACGACGAAGGATTTTCCTGATGAAATTCTAGGAAGTGCAGGTTCCGTCTTTTCCGACAAACCAAAGGATTCTCCCGTTACCTCTATGTTGGTCGCGGAAGTATTAAATAATTTAGCCTCCTGCATGGACTCCTTGACAGACACAAAATATATTGAGGAATATCGTAGGCGCTCCTTCTTAATCGGCAAAGAAATTCTGGTGCTAAAAGGAAACTCTTCCACTCCCGCAAAGGCGATTGATATAGATGACAGAGCCAGATTAATTGTAGAGTATGAAGATAAGAGCGTGGAAACATTAATATCTGGTGAAGTCAGTATTCGTCAGCGTTAATGAGGTAGTTTTTATTGGACTGATTGTTGAGTTAATATCTCTGATTTTTATCGAGATATTAAAGAAATTAAATATGCTGAGTTGAGTTTTATAATATCGCTTTTATAATTTCTTGGCTCTGTTTATAGTTTTGTGTAAACTCATTTTACAGCATATCTTATTTGGAGCTTAATTTTAATACACAAAAACCCATGAAATGCAGTCAAAGCAAGGGTTCCAGTCTTTTACGGAATTTCATGGGTTTATTAATATAATTAAGGCTCCAAAATATTTAAAACACAGAATCTGAAACGGTCTCAATTGCTTATATAATTGCTTTTATTTATTGTTCTTGTTGATTGCTGTTGTTATTGCTTTTGTTATTACTTTTGTTATTGCTTTTGTTATTGCTTTTGTTATTGCTTCTTTAAAAAGAGGGTTGCAGAATATCATTTACATCCTGCAACCCTTCCTTACTATATTAAAGCTTTTTATCTCTAGTATTGATCTCTTCAAAAATCTTTAAAATAAAAATTCAGAGGTAAATTATTTTATCTATAAATATTAACTGCATGAATAAGCCTGCGTGTTGACTCAATCATACTAATTTAAATCATGAAAAATCAGGAATTGATATTAAATTTCTTGATTCGATTTATGATATTTGAACCAATTAATCCAATCAACGCCCCTGTTACTGCTCCCGATATTAATAAGAATGGCAAATAATAAACAATCAAAATATTATTTACCACCCAGGCGGCTACAATAATTTGACCGATATTATGGGATACTCCCCCCACGATACTAACACCAGTGGTACTAAGACTCTTGGTCTTAGAGAATATTATCATTAAAAAACAGCTTAACATTCCCCCACCTAAACTAAACATTAATGCCGAAGGATTAAATGACAATCCAACCAAAAGAATGCGCACTACGGATAATACAAATGCTTCCTTGGGGCCTAATGTATATAATCCAGCCAACACTACCAAATTAGCCAAACCAAGTTTGATTCCAGGGATGGGAATGGGAATCGGAATAATTGTTTCAATATAACTTAATAGAAATGCCAATGCAACAAAAATTCCAAACGTCGCTACTCTTTTTGCTTTCATAAAGCTCCTTTATTGTGCTGTAATGTCTACTTCATTTTCTTTGCCGTTAGCGATTTCAACTACGACCTTATGAGGTAAACACACAATTGTTTCACCATTGTAATGTATGCTTCTATGCTTAACACAGAGTTTATCCGGGCAGTTTGCATCCGTCATGGACACCGCACCATTTTCAATTTTGACATTGTTGGTGTCTCCATCACCCTGTTCTATTGTAAAGGTCTGATTGGTGTTTAGATCCAACGTTTTATAAACCTTGCCATCTATTGTTATAACAACCTTACTGCCTTCTGATTTCATTAAATTAATTGCTACAATCGCTATGATTGCAAGCACCATGATTACTGCGAATAATTTGATATCATTTCGTTTTATCATTATCTACACCTTGTTGATACCTCATCTTTACTATTTCTAGGATTTATATTTTAATATCTCTAGAGCATAATTGGAAACGAAATATCATTTTCTAAGATTTATATTTATTGTTCTTTTACAAGCTTATTAAATCCTGGGCTAGATTTCATAGACCCATCCTTAAATACCCATAAGGCTTCCGTATCCTTCATAGATTCAATTAACTTTAATCCGTCCTCATAGGGCATATTAAATACCGAGGTAGATAACGCATCCGCTAAGCCGGAATCCTTGCACACAATGGATACAGAAAGAAAATATTCAGAAGGCATTAGTGTATTCGGATCAATAATATGATGATATTGTTTGCCATCCACAGTATAAAAACGTTCATATACTCCACTTGTTACTAGGGAACAATCATTTAATCCTAGGATATATAAATTCTTCTTCTGGCTTTCCAAATCAGGATTTTGAATTCCAACACTCCAAGTATTATCGTTATTTTTCCCATCAAGCTTATCACCGATCGTGCGAATATTTCCTCCAACCGAAAACATTCCATTTTTAAATCCATGTTCCTGCGCATACTCACTTACTCGTTCTGTTGCATATCCTTTTGCAATTGCTCCAACGTCTAATCGCATTTCTGGGTCCTTTAAATACACCGTTGAGTTTTGCTCATCCACAATTACATTGTTAATGTCGGTATGCTGATTTTTTTCCTTTAATAGCTCCATAGGGGGCAGTTTTGCATTGTCCGGATCATCCAGACCTTCCTCCCTGTATTGATGCCATACGGATAATACTGCTCCAAATGCAATATTAATTTTATCGTTACTAAAATTTTCTGCTGTTTTTGATAGTATAATTAAATCCAGTAATCGTTTGTCCACTTTTACCGGTGCTTTCCCGGCATTATCATTAATCGTCTTAATATTGTTAATACCTTCGTAGTTATGATAGATATCATATAATTTATGATATTCTAATAACTGATCATGGATCATTTGAGCCTGTTGCTTAAATTCCTGCTCATTCTTCGCATAACCCACGATCTTTGTCATAGTGTCAAACACATCCAAAAAGCTCGCTTCATATCGTTTTTCCTGTGGCTTTGCACAAGCAGATAAATTGAAAGCCATGAGCAGTATTAATATGATTGCAATGATTTTTCTATTCAAAACACGCACCTCGAATTAGTTATTTATAGATTCTTTGTATTAGTTATTTAAAGATTCTTTATAATTTAATATAGGGGGATTCATCATCTTTTATTCAAATGATGATATATCCCCCTATATCACAGATAGTACCTTGTAACCCCAGGTTATGTGGTACAAGGTACTACGTATGCTTACCAACAAAATTCTTTCACAGAATATCTGCTGTTTATACCAGTATCACTGATAAAAGTAAACCTTAATTATTTTGCAGAGTTAGCAATTGCCTTATCTACTACTGTCATGAAAGGAGCAACATGAACAGTTACAGAGCTTACTAAGTCAGCGTCAGTTGCAAGACCTTCTGCTACAGCAATACCCTTAACTTCATCTGCAGTCTTACCTGTTACATATTTTGCAAATGAGTTGGCCTGCTCAAACCATTCTTTACCAATCTTAGATGCTTTCTTCATGCCATATGCATCTTTTAATTCCTGCTTTGTCTGAGGAGCAGTCTTTAAATCTGTTGTGATAGCACCCTTAGCATCAAAGTTTACATTACCCTGGGAAGCATCGATGAAGCAGCTTGTAAGCTTACCATCAGCTGTTGTTACAGCTGTGTAATAGGAATAAGCCTGTGCAAGACCTTCCTTATCAGCAGCTACGTCAGCGGACTGACCCATATCTGTTGTAAGTGCAAGACCAAGTTTATCTGTGCTCTTTGCGCCTAAATCCTGTGCATTAGCTACTGCCTTTTCAACTCCAGCGATGAAATCGCCAATGTGAATTGTTACAGAAGAAGTAAGATCAGCAGCAGTTGCAACGCCTTCAGCGTTTACAGCGATACCCTTAACTTCATCAACAGTCTTACCAACTACATATTGAGCAAATGCATCAGCTTGCTCATTCCACTCTTTTTTAATACCGGATGCTTTGCCTAAACCATACTCTGCGCCAAGTTCCTGTTTGGATTTGAAAGTAGTTGCCTTATCAGTAACTAACTTACCAGCTTTAGAGAAGTTGATTTTTGCCTGAGAAGCATCAATTTTACAAGCTAAGATTTTACCATCTGCGCCAACTAATACAGCAACAACTGTAGAATCTACTTCTGCAAGTCCGTCTTTATCACCAGCAGGTGTAGATTTTGCGATAGAAGAAACAACTGCAAGACCTGTCTTAGCAGCATCACCTGTTGCAGGTGCCTGTGTAGGAGCTGTTGTTGCGGGAGCTTTTGTAGCTTCAGCCTTTGTTGTAGGTGTCGGGTCTGCTGCATTGTCGCTTTTTCCGCAAGCAGCTAACATGGATACCACTAATGTTAAGCTAAGTAGTAATGTTAATAATTTTTTCATTAATATCCTCCATTTCGTCCGCCAACCGGCGGCAATAATATAATATATTGAAAATTCGTAGCTTATGCCCGAATTAACAACCACTGATAGGGTCCCGTATTTCAGGGTTTGTTAAAAATTATACATTTAAAACTATACTGAGAAAAATGAGAATCGCATTTGTTCCCATAATGATAACAAAGTTTTTAATGGAATAAATAAACGTAGTACTTTTCTCCTGTTTTTCAATAAACTTATTGATGTTTTTTTGTACCGGAATCACCGTCAGAACTGTTAACAAACAAACCGGAGATAAAATCTTTAATATAACCATAATAAAAGTGGATATATAGGTACAATAATATAGTCCGGCAAATAAAAACAGCGCCTTTTTCTTCTCTATGTAATATGGCAAAGTATATCTCTTGACAGTGATATCGTTATTTAAATCACAAACATTGTTAGCAAGCATTATATTGGCAGTAACACAAAATGGTGTAATGCCAAATAAAAACAATATAAAAAACGGTAATATCTGAACTTCCAAAGAGAGCGATGTAAAGCTTAATTGATACGCTATAAAAGCTCCCTTTGGCATATTAATATACATAAGAATAAATGGTATCATGATCCCATAAAAGAATCCTGAAAACACTTCACCAAGCGGTTGCCTAGATAAGGGTAGAGGTCCATAGGTATAACCCACTCCGCAGATAAAGCAAATCCCACCTGCAATTAATACAACAATATCTGTTGAATATGCTAAATACAAACCCAAAGAAATACTGATTATAAGCATCCCATATATAAGCATTCGTGCTGTTCTTCTCTTAAATTCCAAAGCTTGTTCATTGGTCTTTGAGTCTATATAGTTATTAATAGCTGTTGTTGTCAAATCAAATAATAGCATTGCTGCGAAAAAAACCAGAGTAAGTCTCCAATCGATGGAATAACCGCGATAGATTAAAAATGCAATGGTCATTACAAAAGTAAATGTGCTCGTAATCTTTGTTCTGATTTCAGTAAAATTTAAGAATTTACCAACCACAATCATCACCGTTCCAATCATAAAAGTAATACTTTAGGGAATTGTCAGGCTATTTTGCGGGATTAAGTCTGGCAGACTTATTCAAAATTGCAATGAGCCTTTCCTTCTTATCATTTCCCATATCGAGTTCATTTAACCGTTTCATCGCTTTGTCATAATATTTTTTAATGACGAAATTAGTAAACTTCAAACCATCTGTTTTTTTAACGGCATTATTAATCTCTGTTCTTGATACTCCAGATTCCATTGCTTTTATTCTAAACTCATTGTTTTCCCTAAGCGCATGGATTAGAGGAAGTGTAATAACTCCCTGCTCATAGTCGGATTGTACCGGCTTGTTTGCCTCTTCCACTGTTGTATCAAAGTCAATGCAATCATCCGACAATTGAAAAATCATACCGATATAAAAGCCAATCTGGCGATATTTTTTTGCTTCTTTTTCATCAACCTTAGCAACTACTGCCCCCGCATAGAACGAGGCTTCAAATAATGCGGCAGTTTTACCGGATATAATCTTTAAATACTGAAAAATTGAAAGGTTCAAATTATTATTATTAATATGTTGATTCAACTCTCCAAGGCAAAGCTTCCCAATATAATCAGGAACAGAAATGGACAAATACGTATTCTTATCCGACGTAGAGTAAACCAACTTCAATGCCAAACTCAGAAGGTAATCACCGCAAATTACAGCAGTTCTTTTTCCGTATTTCTTTTGTAGCGTAGCTTTCCCTCTGCGTAGATCTGCATTATCAATAACATCATCATGTACTAAGGAAGCGAGATGAATTAATTCAATCGAGGCTGCAATTTTTATTGCATCCGGATGGAGATTTCCCTCCTTGTCTACGGCACAAGCCAGAACGGCAGCCGCTCTGATGCCTTTACCCTGAGACAAGGATAGATGGGATAAATATTCTCTAATCATTAACGGAGATTTTGTCAATATCCGCTCGATTTCTTTCTTCACAAGATCAAATGCTTCCTCGTAAGTTAAGATTTCTGTATTGTTTTGTATTTTATTCAAATTAGTCATTATAAATATACAGCTTCCTTACTATTGGTAGATTAGTCCAAAGTTTTTTGAGGCCAGGCATTGCATAATAGTCAAGACCTAAGCTTCTGCCTCCGGCGATTAATACTGCGATACCAGCGAAAATCATCCAGAATGTACCTAGATACAAACCAGTTGTGCATACAAACATAAACTGTAGTACTAAAGAGAATGCTGCTGCAGGAGTAGTGAACAAACCGCCGATTAATGCTAAACCGATTAGAATTTCTGCAACAACGATAAATATCTGCATTGCAATCTGTACATTATCATAAGGAAGAATGAGGTGTTTTGTAAACCAATTCATCAAAGGTACATCAAGTTTAAATGCGTAATCACCAATAGCAGAATGTGCTAAATCCTTACCGGACACAAATATCACTCTAAAAATTCCAAGGAAATCAAAATTAACTAATACATGTCCGATTGCCTTAACAGCTCCATCTACAGCACCGCCTGCTGCACCACCTGCCGCACCTGCTGCATCCGTTGCAGCTGATGTTCCATCTGTAGTAAGCGGAATTGCATTTACTGCATGCTTTACAAAAGAAACAACTTTCATAGCTCCATCAGCTGCTGCTGTGGTTGCTGCAGAAGTACCGTCTGTTGTTCCACCGTTACCTGTAGCAGGATATAATATACTATTATACCACTTATCTGCTCCACCAAAGAAACCGGTAAGCATCGGTTTGTTAAACCAACCTTCAACAATTTTCATAATTCCTTCAAAAACCCATACAGCACCAAGCCATACTCTAAGCGGCATTAGCAAAAAGCTAGGGGTACGGTTGGATAAGTGACCACCAACAAAGCTTCTGCTGTTACGGATTGTAAAGAATTCATGTTTTACGTAACTAAATACTTTATTCCATCCAAGTACCTGAATGAAATAGATTATGTTAATGAAATGTTTTGCAAACATAGCAAAGAAGGACGGCAAGCTGAAAAAGTGATTCGGTAAGCCAACATGTGCTACACCGTAACGACCTCCGATACATACCATTACGCCATGGAAGGATGGCTTATAAGCTTTCATCTTACCATGATTGGTTAATGCTGATACAATATTATGTGCTGCGGTTTCAGAACTTTGCTCGCAGTTCTCAACCATCTGAGGAACCGGACGCTCTTCGCCTTGCGGAACAAAGTACATATTATCACCGATTACATATACATCTTCATTCTTTGTAGAACGAAGATACTCATCTACTTGAATACGTCCGCCTCTTTGAACTTCAAGAGACTCTCCGGCATCCTTTGTAATGTCTGCACTCTGGATACCTGCAGCCCAGATTACAGTACCTACACTGCTGCGAACAGTGTTATTATTTGCTTTATATTCAATAAAATCCTTACCTACATTAGTAACAAATGCATTTAATACAAGTTGAACGCCCATTTTATTGAGACGCTTTGTAACCTTTGCGGATAATTTCTCAGGAAGATTAGGAATCGGTCTGCTCAAACCATCAATGTTAACTAAAGTAACATCACTTCTTTTAATTTCAAACTTCTCGCAAAGAAACGGTACATATTCAGCCAACTCGCCAACCATCTCCACACCGGTAAATCCTGCACCAACTACATAGAAAGTAAGAAGTCTCTTTCTTTCTGCTTCATTAGTAACTCTTGCTGCGGCACGGAAGGTATTCATAATATGATCTTTTAACTGTACCGCATCATCATAAGACCAGAGTTTATGTGTAAATTCTTCTGCACCCGGTACACCAAAAAAGGTAGGTTTTGAACCAGCTGCCAATACCAAATAGTCATATGGATAAACTTCATTCTCTCCGACTACTGATTTCTTGTTAAAATCAATAGAAGTTACAGTATCAAGTTTTACATTTACTTTTCTGCCGGCAAATACCTTCTTAAGACTAATCTTAATACTGTCTTCATCCACACGGTTGGCAGCAACTTCGTGGAGCTCAGTCAACATTGTATGAAATGGATTTTTGTCAATGATAGTAATATTGACTTCTTTCTGATTCTTGAGCTTTTTTGCTAATTTTTTAGCAGTCAGAATTCCGGCATAGCCTGCTCCGACGATAACAATATTTTTCATCATAGTTCTTCTCCTAATTTTTTTGTCCAATGTTATCAGTTTTGGTACTACCAATTTCATTTTAACACATTGATACAAAATAGACAATATGCGACGTGAAATAACTTAATTGGAATTCCGATAAATCAGATAAAAATAGTTTGATATAATACTCTTTGTGTTTATGTTAGCAAATAATTTTACATACTGCAAGTGTTTTCTTCTGAGAATAATTGTAATTTTTGGAGTGTCGGACTTCCACCATTCTACATAGGTGTGAATAATTCGACTAATTCCTCTTTGGTCAGTGTATTGATAAAAACTTCCTTTGAACTAATAACCGAATCGGATAAATTCTTCTTTTTCCTTTGCAATTTAAAGATCTTTTCTTCAATGGTTCCTTTGGTAATCAGCTTCATAACATGAACCTTATTCTGCTGCCCAATACGGTATGCACGATCAGTTGCTTGATCTTCTACCGCCGGATTCCACCAAGGGTCATAGTGAATAACCGTATCCGCTCCAGTGAGATTTAATCCTGTACCGCCAGCCTTTAATGATATCAAGAATACCTTTCCTTCCCCTGCATTAAAGCGTTTGACATAGTCATTACGCACTTCAGTGGGGGTGGAACCCTCAAGATAGAAATAAGGGATATCCAAATCATTTAACTCATTTTCAATAATACGAAGCATCGACGTAAATTGGGAAAACACCAGTATTCTGTGATCATTGGCGATAGCCTCTGGAATAACTTCCATCAATAATTCCAACTTACCGCTACCACCCTGGTAGTTCTCGATAAAGGTAGATGGATGACAGCATATTTGACGAAGTCTCGTTAGAGCTGCCAAAATCTTCATTCTGTTCTTTTCCACTCCATGCTCTTCTAATTCACCGTTTAACTCACCGCGAATACTTTCCAAATAAGACAAGTATACCATCTTCTGGCCTTCGGATAATTCAGTAAGCATCTTAGATTCGTATTTATCGGGAAGCTCGGTCAATACATCTTTTTTCATTCTACGAAGGATAAACGGTTCAATATGTTGATGCAAATCCTTTAAAGCTTCTTTGTCTTCCTTCAAAATAGGTTTTTCGTAGGTCTCCACAAATTTATTATGACTATTTAAATAATCCGGCATAATAAAATCAAAGATAGACCATAGTTCGGACAAACTATTTTCAATCGGTGTACCAGTCAATGCGAAACGATGCTTGGCTCTTAGTCGCTTTACTGACTTTGCATTCTGGGAGGAGTCATTTTTTATAAACTGTGCCTCATCAATAAAGACTGTATGAAAATTTATCGCCTCATAACTTGTTATATCTCTGCGTATCAGCGGATAGGAGGTAATCAGCACATCAAAGTCTTTATATCGCTCAATCATTTCCTGACGGTCAGTGGGGTTACCTGTAATTACCAACGCTCTTAAATGAGGTGCAAAATTTTCAATCTCATCCTGCCAATTATATATGAGTGATGTAGGGCATACGATTAAGGTATGAGCCCCTTTTTCACGATCCACTGTGGAGGTAATGTATACAATTGACTGAAGTGTCTTACCTAGTCCCATATCATCCGCAAGGATACCCCCAAGTTCATTGTCTGCCAATGTACGAAGCCATTTAAAGCCGGTGAACTGGTATGGTCTTAATTGTGCCAATATGCCATCCGGCATGACATATTCTGTGTTGGCTGGATTTGCAATCTTATCAGCCAGAGCTTCAAAGTCCCTATCGCGCTCAAAGGAAAAATCTCGTTCACTAAATGCCTTATCCAGATAAGCCGCATGATACTTCTCTATATAGAGATTATCTTCCTGAAGTCTTTTCTCGCTAACATTCAAGGAATTAAGTATCTGATTTACCTCATTAATCGTTCGATCCTCAAGATTAATAAAGCTGCCGTTCTTTAATCGATAGTATTTCTTTTTTATTTGGAAGGAATGAATCAATTCCCTCAATTCTTCTTTTGGTACTTCTTCGAAGGTTAAATCCAGTTCCAGCATATTTAATTCTGAGTTCATTCGAACCCCAGCCTTAAACCCACCCGGAGCCCGTATTCCAAGTCTTTTAAAATCTTCTGAATAAAATAGCATTGACTTTCCTTCCAGTTCCATGATTCTGCCGGAAAGAAATTCGTAAATTTTATCTTCCTCCTTAAGAAGGTAAAAATTCTTATATGGAACAAAGCCTTCCTGCAAAAGCTCTGTAATAATCTCATCTTCTTTTTCTCTTTGTCTAACAATGATATAAGAACCGGATGCAGCATTCTCAAAGGAGTTGAATTCATACTCACCGTACTTATATTTTAGTTCTGCCTTAATTCCATTCTTATACTTGTCAAAGTATAGCTTCGCTTCCATATCACAAGTAATATACCGACTTTTCAACTCATCCGGAACATCCAGAATCATCGTTTCACTGATCCTTGGTAATACATGCTCCAAAAAGCTTGTTTTGTTCTCTCCTCTAAAGATGAGCGGATCTTTATCCTTACCAAGACTATTATAAAAAGGCTTAAAATTACGAATGAATTTTTTGTCAGGCATATAAATGGTTCCGTCGTAAAAGAGCAGTTCACCTGTCTCTGTAATAGGAAGTACTACTTCTTTTCGCTGATAATCTATGGTAATGGATTCCTCGTCCACTTGGAGCTGATATGCTATCTTAGGATTGCCCCGCTTAAAGTCAACATGCTCATAGACTTTTCCATAAAGCTCAAGGATTAAATTATTATTATGAATCAAATCCAATAACTTAACCAGCATATTCTTTGTAAAGAAAATCTGTGATTTCGAGAAAATCTTTGAGAAGTGCGTTGCGTCAATCACTTCCTGTATCTCATAAATTCCTAATAAATAATCCAAGATTTTTAATGATTCACTATCAAAGGTACTTTCTCCATACACATATTTGAACTCCTTACCAATAGCAAAGCTTTCATGATTGTATAGATCAGCCAAGAACTTTTTGATTGTTTGAACCTTATATTTTCGACCGCTGCCACCTCGAAGAGAAACAAGTGCTCTAGCATTTTCTCCCTTTAATATGCTGGGTATGGTAATGACTATGTCTAGTCCAAAAGTCTCTCCTACCAGGACAGAATCTTCTTGTGCTATAAAATAGTCAAGTAAAGTCATTACTTTCTTCTCTTCCGGCTTTTGTGCCTCGGAAAGCATGGTTCTCTCCTGATATTTTAACACAAAAAGAAGAGCTGCTACTACGTGCTTACAAGCACCTTGATCTTTAAGACGGGAGGGGCAGTTGCAGCCATAATCAAATGATCCATCCTCCTGTTCATCTACTGTTACAGAATAATTATAATTACCTTTTACGATTAAGCGATACTGCTTGTTCGCATTTGAATATGTCGCATTTACTATGCGATTATCCTTATAATATTGTAAACCCCTTGCATAGGTCGTATCATTCGAAGCTAAGTTACGTATTCCTGTACGCGAAATCTGAATCATAAACGCACACCTTTCTTGCATTGTATCTTATTATTATAACACAAATTGAAGGAAATGTGTAACTTATTTGAATAATTTTATTAAACCTCACGAAATCAGAGCAAAAGGGAGAATCCGATTTAATCAGATACTCCCTTTATAAGTACTTATTCATTTTTATTGTTGGTACATGTCATCCTATCTTCATAATCGCTTTGAACTACTTCGCAAAGCCTTTGATGATCAGTTCCAAACTTATATTTATGTATGAGGTATTTCATTCTATAGCCTGGTGGTCTGTACCTTCCTTTCGTATTATTTGCTTTGGGGTAAATCGTTATGTATATGTTGGGGTGTACCTTCCTTTCGTATTATTTGTTTTTGGGTATGCCGTTATTTAAATGCTGGAGTGTACCTTCCTTTCGTATTATTCGCTTTGGGGTAAATCGTCATGTATATGTTGGAGTGTACCTTCCTTTCGTATTATTCGCTTTGGGGTAAATCGTTATGTATATGTTGGAGTGTACCTTCCTTTCGTATTATTCGCTTTGGGGTAAATCGTTATTTGTATGTTGGAGTGTACCTTCCTTTCGTATTATTTGTTTTGGGGTAAATCGTTATGTATATGTTGGAGTGTACCTTCCTTTCGTATTATTTGCTTTGAGGTAAACCGTTATATGTATGTTGGAGTGTACCTTCCTTTCGTATTATTTGTTTTGAGGTAATTCTTTAAATTTTCCGGTGGAGTGTACCTTCCTTTCATTATTCTGTTTAAATTACTTAATACTGTTTATGTATCCATGGTTCACTAACTAACATTAATCGTTATATTATTGAATGCTGTTATGTACCTTCCTTTCAAAATCTTTGAAAATCCTTCTGTAATTAATAATCTTAGCTTTAGTAACCTTATCTATTTCATTGGACTCAGTCCTTTCATAAAGAATTTCTGTAGTAATGATGTCTAACTTCTTTTTTGTATGGTCTTATTTTATATTATAATTCCGAAAATGTCAATACTATTTTCTGATAATTTAGCATATATTATTAAATTGAATGTTTATACATGGATATATTAGGAATTTAACAATAACTTTCCATATAAATGCTTATATATCTCTTTTACTATTTTATATTATGTATTTTTATAATAATCTGTTACATAAAACTACATGTCCATATATTTTTTTGTTAAGAATTTATTTCCATACAAACCACTTAATAGAAAAATGCAAATTATTTCTTTGTATCCACACGATAAAATTATCTACTAGTATGTTTATAGCATAAATAAAAAACCGAACTACCCATTAATACAACTAAACGAAAGTATCTCTACTTCAGGAAACATTTGTCGAAATCATAACATCAACTTTGACTGGGGGTGTACAGTGAACCCCTTTAACATTAAAATTACATTTATTGAAAATTAAGGATTGTATTTTTTGGACTTTTATATTAGAATACCTAGTTAGGATATAAAAATCATCAATCAAACGGAGGTAGCTATGAAACATATTATCAGTCCGACGGACCTAACTGTTTCGGAATTGAACGAACTTCTTGATCTAGCCGAGGACATAATACAAAATCCTAAAAAGTTTTCCGATGTGTGCAAAGGAAAGAAACTGGCAACTTTATTCTATGAACCAAGTACCCGCACACGACTTAGCTTTGAAGCTGCTATGTTAAATCTTGGTGGCAATGTGTTAGGTTTTTCATCCGCCGATTCCAGTTCCGCATCAAAAGGTGAAAGTGTCGCTGACACCATACGTGTTATTTCTTCTTATTCAGATATCTGTGCTATGCGTCATCCGAAAGAAGGCGCTCCCCTCGTTGCTTCTCATTATTCTTCCATTCCTGTTATCAATGCCGGAGACGGCGGTCATAATCATCCCACTCAAACCTTTACTGATTTATTAACAATTAAAAATTTAAAAGGACGATTAGATAATTTAACCGTCGGCTTTTGTGGTGACTTGAAATTCGGAAGAACCGTTCATTCTTTGATCAATGCGCTGGCACGCTATCATAATATCAATCTGGTACTTATCTCTCCTGAGGAATTAAAAATACCGACCTATTTGCGTGAAGAAGTTCTGGAAGCAAATAAGATTCCTTATGAAGAGACAAGAAAGTTGGAAAGTGCGCTTCCGAAGCTTGATATTCTCTATATGACTCGTGTGCAAAGAGAACGTTTCTTTAATGAAGAGGATTATATCCGACTTAAGGACACCTATATTCTTGACGAAAGAAAGATGTCTGTTGCAAAATCGGACATGCTGGTACTCCATCCACTCCCCCGTGTCAATGAAATTGCAACAGAAGTGGATGACGATCCCCGCGCTGTTTATTTTAAACAAGCAGAATTCGGTGTGTATGTTAGAATGGCTCTGATTATGATGCTAATGGAGGTAAAATAATGCTTAATATCGGTGTATTGAATCAAGGGATCGTAATCGATCATATTAAAGCCGGCGGTGCAATGAAGATTTACTCCTATCTGGATCTTGAAAATAAGGATTGTTCCGTTGCAATCATCAAAAATGCAAAAAGTAATAAAATGGGCAAAAAGGATATAATTAAAATCGAGGGCACCCTGGAAGATCTGGATCTTGATATCCTTGGAGCGTTGGATCATCAGATTACCATTGATGTAATAGAGAACGGACAAATTATCGATAAAAAGAACCCCAAATTACCAACTCGCGTTAATAATGTTCTTAAATGCAAAAACCCTCGCTGCATCACCTCCATCGAACAGGGTTTGGTACACTCATTTAAATTAACAGATCGAGAAAACGGTATTTACCGCTGTATTTATTGTGAACAAGCCTTTGACCGCAAATAGTGATTAGTGCCATGCCTGGCACACAAAGTTAAAAAGGGTTTTCGAAATTATCACTTTCGAAAACCCTCTTATTTATGTAAGCCAACTAAGTCTGCTGGCAACTACTTCCCAATTGATATTCTTCATAAAGTTATTGATATACTCTACTTTATTATCCGCATACTGCAAAAAATACGCATGCTCATACATATCAATCACCAGGATTGGAGCGGAATAGGCTATGTTACCCAAGTCATGAGCATCAAGACTAATATCACGAAACATCTGACTGCGCTGATCAAAACATAGAACCGCCCAACCTCTGCTTGCTTTGGCTGCTGCAATAAAATCTTCCTGCCACTTCTCAAAACCTCCAAAATCTTTGGAAATGATCTCTTTTACAAATTGATCCGGCTCCTGTACAGACCCACCGATATTGCTAAAATACAACTCATGGAGAATTACACCATCCAAAGCAAAGGTTTCGCCACGTTTTAATTCGCGGTAATAGCTGAATGTGGAATTTGACTGATCTCGTTGTGCATCTCCATGATAAAGAATATCATCAATTTTATTAATCGTATTCACATAACCATTATATAATCTTAAGTGTGCTTCGTATTGTTCCTGATTGACTACGGTAATTTCATCATTATATGTAAAGTCTACCTTTTCAATCATCACGATTACCCCCATTTCTACATAAGAATTTTGCACCATAAAATTTGTGTTTAGTAATTGCTTATAGTGTGAAAAATTATACAGAAAGAAACTTTCTTTCTGCTTTTCTCCTCTTTTATTCGCTGATTGAATCGAATCCTTCTCTATATCATACGAGAGCTTATCCAAATATATTCCTAAAAAAACTCCTACCACGGTATTTCGGTAGGAGTTTCTTATTAATTATTGATCAAATCATTAAATCAAATTTTGATTATGTTATACCTTATCGTTGAAGCACGAATTTTTATTTTATGCAAATTTCTATTGTCACATTATAAACAGACGTTTTTTCACTTTGGTCAATCTTTGTGTCCAAAGAATGCTTGCTCATTACTAGAACAAACCAGTGATTACGCCATCTTCATTTACATCGATACCCTCTGCTGCCGGTACCTTAGGAAGTCCGGGCATGGTCATTACTGTTCCGGTGATAGCTACCACAAATCCTGCACCTGCGGATACATACACCTCACGAATATTGATTGTAAAATCGGTAGGTCTGCCCAGCTTCGTTGCATCATCAGATAAAGAGTATTGATTCTTAGCCATACAGATTGGCATCTTTCCATATCCTAGGGACTCAATTGTTTTAATTGCATTATTCGCTGCAGGGTCATAGGTCACGCCACTGGCACCATAAATTTCTTTTGCGATGGTTTCAATCTTTTCTTTAATTGAAAGCTCTACATCATAAAGGGGCTTATAGTTACTTTCCTTTGCATCCATGGTGGAAAGAACTTTCTTTGCAAGATCAATACCGCCTTCGCCGCCTTTCTCCCAAACATCACATAAGGAGAATTCACAACCGCGCTTTTCACAAAATTCTTTCACATAATTGATTTCATCCTGGCTATCAGTAATAAAGCGATTTAGCGCTACCACTACTGGCACACCAAATTTTTGAAGATTCTCAATATGCTTTTCAAGATTGACAATACCGCTCTTTAACGCATCAACATTTTCTGTTGATAGTTCCGTTTTGGGTACACCGCCATTATATTTTAATGCTCTGACTGTAGCAACTAATACAATTGCATCCGGCTTTAAGTCTGCCATGCGACATTTAATATCTAGGAACTTCTCCGCTCCCAGATCAGCTCCAAAGCCCGCTTCCGTAACCACTACATCCGCTAACTTCACGGCTGTCTTCGTTGCCCTTACACTATTGCAGCCATGGGCAATATTGGCAAATGGTCCGCCGTGTATAATTGCCGGAGTATTCTCAAGAGTCTGAATTATATTAGGCTTTAAAGCATCCTTTAGAAGTGCAGCCATGGAGCCTACCGCTTTAATGTCCTTTGGTGTAACAGGCTTACCGTCATAAGTATAGGCGATTACAATTCTACTAAGACGTTCCTTTAAATCCTTCATATCTTCTGCAAGACACAATACTGCCATAATCTCCGACGCAACCGTGATAATAAAATGATCCTCTCTCACCACACCATCCGCTTTGCGCCCCAGACCCACTACGATATTACGTAGAACTCTGTCATTAATGTCAACGCAACGTTTCCATACGATTTGATTGGTATCAATATTAAGAGAATTACCTTGTTGAATATGATTATCTAACATTGCTGCAAGAAGATTATTAGCCGAAGTAATGGCATGAAAATCACCGGTAAAATGAAGGTTCAAATCCTCCATTGGAACAACTTGTGCATATCCACCGCCTGCTGCACCACCCTTAATTCCAAAGCAAGGTCCAAGAGAAGGCTCACGAAGGGCTATAACGGATTTTACATTCATTTTTCCAAGAGCCTGTCCTAAACCAACTGTGGTAGTTGTTTTTCCTTCTCCAGCTGGAGTCGGGTTAATTGCAGTGACAAGAACTAATTTACCATCCGGATTATCCTTAACCTTTTCCCAGAGTTCATCTGATAGCTTGGCTTTATGTTTCCCGTAGAACTCCAAGTCATCCTCAGAAATATTTAATTGCTCTGCCACCTCTCTAATGTGAATTAATTTTGCCTCCTGTGCAATTTGAATGTCTGATTTCATTCCTGTACCTTCCTTTCGACAGTAATATCCCTCATCCTTTGACTTAATGGATTGATTATTTATAAAAATAGATCGCCTCGCAATAAATACACGAAATTGAGATAATTATACAGGATATTGTCCGTAAATTACAAGCTGAAAATGCAAAGCCATTAAAATTTACTTGCGTTATGAAAGTTGATGTGTATATACTATCCTTACCCAATTTGTTGATCTTAATTGGCTATAGACAGAAAGGAATATGAAAAATGAAATACGACACCGTAATTTTTGATTTGGATGGAACCTTATTAAATACCATAGATGATTTGAGTGATAGCTTAAATGAGGTATTGAAGCGCAATGGATATAGTACGATTGAAGTGGACGAAGTTAGACGCTTTGTAGGCAACGGAGCAAGAAATTTAGTGCGTCTTTCCTTACCCGAGAATACAAGTGAAGATAGTATAACGAAGATCTTTGAAGAGTTTAAGATCCATTATAAGAACAATATGCAAAACAAAACCAGACCCTATAACGGAATTATGGAATTGCTTTTGGATTTACATAGATATAATTATAAAATCGCCATCGTCTCCAATAAATTTGACGCAGCAGTAAAAGACCTGGCACAAATCTATTTTGGCAATCTGGTCAGTGTAGCCATTGGTGAAACCAATGATATCAAGCGCAAGCCTGCACCGGACAGTGTATTCCGTGCGATTAAAGAACTTGGAGCAGACCTAAACCGTGCCATACTGGTAGGAGATTCCGAAACAGATGTACGTACTGCAAAAAATGCCGGAATCCCTTGTATTGGTGTTACCTGGGGCTTTCGTTGCCGCGAGGTGCTTCGCTCAGAAGGTGCCGAATACTTAATCGACACCCCAAGAGAGTTGCTGACCATTATCTAAGAAATGAGGGAGTGTTATTCCTGTTATAGATCATATGGTACGCTTCATCCATTTCTCCTTTTTGCTTGTTGTATTACTAATAAGTAATCCACTCTTTATTATAAAGAACATAGAAATTGCTACGGATACCAGCTTCCCGAACATATTGCCCATCCAAAAGCCATGTGAGGAGAACATCCATACAAAGAAGTACGACATGGTTGTTCTCAAAAAAAGATCGGAGAGGTTTGAAATAAGAAACGCTTTCATATTTAGTAACCCTCTGAGTACACTTTCATTAATTATTTTCCAGCCGTACAACAAGTAGGTTAGCGTGGAATATTGTAGAAATTGCTTTCCAAACTCGTAAGCTGCCCCATTTTTCTTAATATCAATAAAAGCTCCGATCAAAAATTTAGGGAGTATAAAATTAGTACCAATAACAAGAAGCAAATATACTGACATAAAGCCTACACAATACTGATAGGCCTTGCGAACCCGCTCACGATTATTTGCTCCATAGTTTGCTGCAGTGAATACTGAAATCGCCTGAGCAGTTCCCATTACAACAAGGAGCCCGAATATCATTATTTTATTCACCGCCACATATCCGCTGATGATTTCACTTCCGAAGGGATTTACTAATGCAACCAGAAGTATAGCAGAAAGTGATAATAACAGCTGTTGCAATATGGTTGGAAGTGAAATATGAAGTATCTCCTTAATCTTTTCAAAGTTCATTCCTCGGTAAGGATATTGAATCACCATGGGATGAAGCTTCTTATTAAGGGCTATTAAGGCGAATACCATCCCTATAATCTGGGATAGAATTGTTGCAAATGCAGCTCCACCCACTCCCATTTTAAAGAGACATATCAATACAAGATCTAAAATCACATTTAATACCGATGAAAATAACATCAAAAACATGGATATCCTGGGACTGCCCAATGCAATAAGGATTGCTCTGGTAATATCGTATAGAAAAATCCCCGTAATTCCCATAAGGTAAATACTATAATAAGTACCCGTTCCATTAATTAAATCGCTTGGCATACGAATCAACGATAAAATCGGAGTCTTTAAAAACGTTCCCAATAAGGTAATAACAAGTCCACTAAAGAAACCAAATATCAAAATACTCTTCACACCAATCACAATGTCTTTCTGTTTCTTAGCTCCCATATATTTCGCAAAGATCACTTCACTACCCATCTCAAGCCCACCCGATAAAGTAACAAGGATCATAACAATCGTACCCGCATTTCCAACCTGGGCAAGCTCCTTCACTCCCAAAAATCGTCCTACAATAATCATATCCACAACATTATAAAGCTGTTGAGTGATTAAACTCAGTATCATAGGCATTGCAAAATGGATTAATGTCTTCTTAACGTTTCCTTCTGTCATGTTCATTCCATTGACTCCTTATGTAATTAGTATATAATAGAGCATAAGGTATAACGTAACGTTATAGTCAAGAGGATTTTATCTTGTACTTATCATGCAACTAGATTTAACCCAAACAAATCCTCATATTGGCAAGATCCATAACTTAATGAAGGGAGAAAATGAATTAATGAACGAGAAAGACAAATTATTAACCACGAAACAATTTGCAGATTTATGCGGTGTTGAAAAAAGAACCTTATTTTATTATGATGAGATTAACCTGCTTAAACCTGCACACTTGAGCGAGAACGGATACCGAATGTATCAGCGGGAACAATTTGATCATCTTAGCATGATAAAAGCTCTCCAGTCCATTGGATTGACCCTGGAAGAAATCAAGAAGTTAATTAATCAGTCTGATATCAAACAGAGCAAACAGCTGTTGGAACTACAGATTCCTCTGCTTCGTCAGAAACAGGAAGAACTCAAACAGGCCGAACTAATGCTGACCCATCTAACCAAAGAACTCTCTGACTATTTATTGATTGGCTCTGATTTGTATTTTGAGAAAGAGCAGAAAGAAGAATATCTCATTACTCATGAAATCGAGAAAAAAGACAAGAATAACTTTATTAATTATCTAACCTACGGTTATCATCACGGGGTTATCATAGAAGATTTTTCAAGCTTACAAGCAAGTTCTGTATATAAAAAGGTATCATCTCAGGAAAAATCAAACAAAACTAAGCCAGAAGGAAACTATGCTTGTATCTATTATAGTGCTCCAAATGGAAAGATAAATTACTATATGAGAGAATATACCCAAGTAATGAAAGATAAACTGCTAAAAACAGAGGGTCCTATTTATATGGATGAAATATCAAGTGATTTTATTCGTTTGCCTAATGAAGAATTCCTTTTCAAGCTTTCTGTTAAGTTAAAATAACAAAGCTTCCCTTTATCCATAGATGCGATTAATAATAAATTTCAGATAACGTTCCACTATATTAATCTCCGGTGCACACTGATAAAGCATCCTGGAACCCACTACATCCTCAATTTCATTAAAGATTAGTTCTCCCTGGTCACCAATAATGAAGTCAATACCAACCAAACCAAAATCAAAGCGATCAATGATTAAATTGATAAGTTGCTTTTCCTGCTCCATCAGAGTATATAGAGTGACACTTCCCCCCAACGAAAAGTTAGACTTAAAGCCTTCTTTTGCGGTTCTTAGGACGGAACCTACGATTTCCTTACCAATAACGTACACTCTCAAATCCTGATGGCTACTGCCCGTTAAAGGTTGAATTACTACATCAGAACCACCCAGTCGCTTCAGAATACGCTTTCTGTCATCCGTTGATTCGTCATTGGAGTTCTCCGTCGAATCAACCAGAAACACCTGGCTTCCTCCGTGACCATCTACACTTTTGATAACCCTTGGAGAATCTATTTTCTTAAGCTGTGAACCAACCTGATAAGAACGATAAAAACAGGAATCCACCATTTTAATACCGGTTGAGGCAAGATATTGGTAAGTTTTAGCTTTATCATTGCAAATCTCTGAAACGAAGGAATTATTAAAAACCTCTATGCCCATCAATTCTAATTGTTTATTCAATAATGGGTAAATAACTCGGCTAATCACAAAATCAGGAAGGGGTTTCCTTTTGTTATTCACCAGTATGGACAATTGATTGTTTAAAACCCCAAAATCCAACTCTTCCACCAGAATAAGCTCCACTTCAACGCCAAGCTTTCGCCCCTCTTCCTGGAACATCTGAATATACTGTTTGTTATATTTTGCTCCCTCTCGAAAATAGATTATCCATGCTCTCATAATTAACTCCATTCCTGAACGAGATTCTTTCATATCCAATTTTGTTCCATAATCTCCATAACAACGCAGACATTAATTTTGGATTTGAAAATAATCTTCTATCAACTTTAGTACACCTTAGCTTTTATATGTTCTATGATTGCATCTGCCGCATTCACTCCAGTACAATCATAAATATTCTTAAAATGTGCATTTGAATTGACTTCACAAAGAATCGGTTGCTCCTCTTCCCCAAATAAGATATCAACGCCGCCAAAATCCAAACCAATTAGCTCGCAACATCGGAGTGCTAGCTCCTGTTGCTCTCTTGTAGGCGTATGTTGTGTCATCTTTCCTCCCAGAGTCAAGTTCGCACGAAAATCTCCGTTTTCAGTATAGCGGTACATACTTGCCACAACTTTCCCACCCACAACCTGAAGCCTTATATCTCTTCCAAAGCTACTCTTTATGAATTGTTGGAACAACATTGGCTTTGTGCCAATCTGTTTTATTAAATGAAGCAGTTCCTCTTTATCATGAACAAGATATACCTGCTGACCGAACGAACCAAAGGCTTCCTTTAAAACCATCGGAAAACCAAGTATGTCAATAACCTGTTCCAGAAACTCATAATTCGTATAGCCGATATTATCAAAGGTTTTTGGTGCGATGATTGTTCTAGGTAAAGCAATTTTGCTATTCATCAATGCCAGATGAGTCAGGGACTTATCATCGCATAGCTCAATACTTTTTGAGGAATTAAATACCGGATAGCCCGACTGCTCCAAGTACTGAGCAAGCCTCACATCCTTGTCCCAAAAGAGTACAAAATCAGCCAATTTTGACGAAACTCCCTGGTTAATATCAATTAATAGCTCGGCATTGGTTTTTAATGTCATATGGATATTTTGTCTTATTCCGGCTTCTAAAAGCCAACTGTGTATTTCATTAAATTTATTTGAATGTAAGAATTCATTTACTACTAATATTCCGTTCATTGTGCTACCTTCTGTTGTTAATTTTTACACTTAATTCTCTTCCAGATAATTCTCAAATTGTTCTAGTGACATAAGAATCTTTCTTGGCTTTGTACCCTCTTCAGGGCCAACCACCCCTGCTTCATACAATTGATCCATAATTCTGGCGGCACGATTAAAACCAATTTTATATACTCGTTGAAGCATTCCAATGGAGGCTTTATCCTTATCAATAATAAACTTTCCGGCTTCCATAAAATACTCGTCACGGTCATCTCCTGCTTGTCCATTTAAAGAGGAGAGTTCTCCGCCTTTTGCGTTATTGATCTTCTCATGTACGTCATCACTATAAACTGCTTCGTTATTGTTGTTCTTTAAAAACTCCACAACGGAGCCAACTTCCTTATCGCTGATAAAGGCTCCCTGCACACGAATTGGCTTCGGATAACCGGACGGGAAGAACAGCATATCTCCTTTACCCAAGAGCTTCTCTGCACCAGATCCATCTAATATGGTTCTGGAATCAATTGCTGAGGACACCGCAAAGGCAATTCTGGAGGGTATATTGGCTTTGATCAACCCCGTAATTACATTAACAGAAGGTCTTTGCGTTGCAATAATCAGATGGATTCCTGCCGCTCTGGCTAACTGCGCCAAACGGCATATTGCATCCTCCACCTCACCCGGTGCAACCATCATAAGATCTGCAAGCTCATCGATGATAATTACAATCTGTGGTAATTTTTGAATGGTTTCGTCATTTAGATCTTTTACTTTTTCAACTTTCTCATTGTATCCCTTTAAATCTCTGGCTCCCACATCCGCAAACTTCTTATATCTATCTGTCATCTCCATTACCGCCCAGTTCAGTGCAGCAGAGGCTTTTTTGGGATCCGTTACAACCGGAATCAGAAGATGCGGTATTCCATTATAGATATTTAACTCTACTACTTTGGGATCAATCATAATTAGTCGTACATCAGAGGGATTGGCCTTATATAACAGACTCATAATCAATGTATTAATACATACGGATTTACCCGACCCCGTAGCACCTGCTATCAATAAGTGAGGCATCTTTGCTATATCCGTTATAATGGTTTGTCCGCCAATATCCTTTCCCACAGCAAAAGCAAGATTCGAGGAATTATTCTCGAATTCCTTTGTTTCAATCAATTCTCTAAAGGTAACCATGGAGTTTTCCTTATTGGGTACTTCGATGCCTACCGCAGCTTTTCCGGGAATCGGAGCTTCTATTCTTACATCGGAAGCCGCAAGATTTAATTTAATGTCATCAGCGAGGCTCGTAATCTTGCTAACTTTAACTCCTTGCTCCGGCTGTAATTCATATCGGGTTACCGCGGGTCCTACGCTCACATTGGTTATGGTTACATGTACTCCAAAGCTGTCAAGCGTTGTCTGAAGCTTCATCGCTGTCTCTTTTAAATCCCGTTCCGAACCCTGCCCTTTATGAGGCTTATTCTTCGGGGCGGACAGAAGATGGTAGGGCGGAAATGTATATTCCGCTATTTTATCAACAGAAGAAAATTTGAAAGAATCTACATCCGTAGAATCCTCAACATTCTTATCATTCTTTTGCTTCGTGGATTGTGCCGGCGTTTTATCCATCGGTGCTTCTACATATGTATGAATTTCTTCTACAGCTGTCTGATGAGATTCTTCCCTCTCATATTTTTCTTCCATGATAGGTTCTACATGTCCGAATTTGCGTTTCAGTTCATCTTCATAAGTTAATATGCTCTCTTTTGAATTATCCTCTTCATAATCCTCGTCAAATAGTCCCGTTAAATTAAGCTCGGGCAACTCTGGCTCAAGTAATTCCTTTGTTGATTTCGCTTTCTTTTTATCTAGCTCTACTGAATTTATCTTACCAGAATTCTTTAATACCGTAGGTGTTGTTTCTTTAATCACAAAAGTTTTTGCTGGTCTTCTGATTACTCCTCCGTCCAAGACAGTGAATTCCGCTTGAGAAGCACGCTCTTCTTTCATCATTCTTTGGTATTCCATTCGCTCTTTAATGGAATCTTTGCTTTTATTTGCGACCACGGTAAATACGGTTTTGCCAGTTACAAGGGTAAAAGAAATTGTCATTAACGCTAATAGTATGATATAAGTTGCAACCTCATCCACTAGACTGCAAAGAAGTTTCGCAATAATACCTCCAACCAGACCTCCGCCATTCTTATTAAGATAAGCCACGTGATAATAGTCCAAGATCTTAGTAGATGGATCGGGATTTGTGAGCATTTGAATGAATGCAGCCAGTGCAATAAAAAAAACAATTGAACTAATTACCTTTCTATCAATACGACTATCCCCGTAATTAGAAAGATAAAATGCCGTTAAAAAGAATATAAGAAAAGGCAATATATATACTTCCATTCCAATAATACCAAAGAGAAAGCCACTAATTACTCTCCCTACAGATCCACATAGATTGATGTTACTTAAAAATAATAATATAGAAAACACAAGTGCAATTACCAAAATAATTTCATCCTGGATTGCACCCTGCTCTTTCATCATGTTTTGTGTTTTCGCATTAGCTCCCTTTTTTGGGGCTGCTGTTTTTCTCTTCTTTTTCTTGTTTGGAGCCATTGTGCATTATTCCTCCTCGTTCAAGCTTCGTCACTCTGCATAACAGGTAATAATTCGCTTCCTGATGATTACATAATATGTCAATCACATTTCACACTTTTACAAGTAATTATACCTTTTATAAAAATGATATGCAAGAAAAAACTCAAAACCGCTTAGAAAGAATACAACTGATCTATTATCTTTGGTACATAATCTTTTGCTTTATGAAATTGCCATTTTCTCATTATTAGCAGGCTTTTATCTCAAATCAGACAACTTGGAATGACAACATCAAACCATTCTTTCTACATGTACCTGCTTAGGAGGGCATTATTTATTCTTCCATTCCTTCTTTATAGCTTTGCCCAGGTGAATAGGAAGCGTTTAAATAATCCTGCATATCCGTAGAATTAATTCGTTCTATGATATAGCTTTCTCCTTCTCTTCTGGTCAGCAATCTACCGCTTGGTAACAACACATCACGATATTCACTCTTGTTCTCTTCTTTGCCTTTTTCCTGTTTTGAATGATCAAAAACACTGGGAGCTGCGTAAATACGTTCTAACGGTCTTGATGTATACAGCATATGACGCCTCCTTACTCCTCTGCTAGTTTACTATCAATCATCTCATTAATTTTAGATAATGCTTCTTTGATTCCTCCCACTTCATCTATGATGCCCCTTCTAACAGTCTCATCCCCGACCAAAATAGAACCCACATCTTTGGCAAGTTGATGGGTATCTAACATTAAATTCCGAAAGCTGTTATAATCCACTTTGGAATGATTCACCACAAAGTTAATAATACGATCTTGAATTTTTTCAAAATATTCGAAGGTCTGGGTTACACCGATTACTGTGCCGTTCATTCGAACAGGATGAATGATCATTGTTGCAGAAGGCACGATATAGCTATAGTCCGCCGACACCGATAAGGGAACTCCGATGGAGTGTGATCCGCCGAGAACTAAGGATACCGTCGGTTTGCTAAGGGAAGCTATCATCTCCGCAATTGCAAGTCCCGCTTCCACATCGCCTCCGACTGTATTAATGAGTATTAGGAGTCCATCAATATCCGTACTGTCCTCAATTGCAGCCAACTGGGGCAACACATGCTCATATTTTGTTGTTTTATTATGCTGGGGAAGGCATTCATGCCCCTCTATTTCACCTATTATTGATAGCAAATGTATCTTATGATCTCTCTTTCCGTTCTCTAATAGGGTCTGACCATATTCACTAATTTTTTGATCCTTTAAATCCTGGTTTTCTTTTGCAACCTTTTCTCTTTCCTCATTCTCTTGTGAATTACCGGTATTCTGAACTTTCCCAACTTGTTTACCACTTTGATTTTCTTGTTTAATACCTTGATTTTCTTGTTTACTACTTTGTGTCTTTTGATTAATACTTTGGGTCTCTTGTTTATCACTTTGTGTCACATGTTTATTACTTTGTGTCTCTTGCTTATTGCTTCGTGCCACTTGTTTATTGCTTTGGGTCTCTTGCTTATCACTTTGTGTCACTTGTTTATTGCTTTGTGTCTCTTGTTTATTACTATATCCGTCTTGTTTGTTTTTTTGGACTTCTTGTTCGCTGTTGTTTTCATTTTTAGATAAAGTCGAATTATTACTAACTTTTGTACTATTCCGTTCACTAGTTCTATTGTTAACGTCACTCACAGTCAGTTGATTTTTCTGCATGAACACTTCCTCATTTCTTCATGGAATTATTATCAATCATTTTATATTATTTTTAAATTAGAAGTTTTTTATACTGAAAATTCTAAACCTATAGGAAGAGTTCTACTTTACCTGAAACAAGAGTTAATAAGTGGGAAAACTTTTAAAAAAGTTTGGCAGAATAGATGCAAAAATGCGATAAACAATTATTTAACAAACTATTACGTTAAAATTGTTTATCGCACTCTATTTGATTAGTAAAATTTAAAATTTTTGTAAAAAACGTGCCTCAATCTCTTGAATGGAAATCGGTTTAGAGAAGTAATAGCCTTGACCTATGTCACAAAGATTTGTTCGAAGATAATCTAGTTCCATTTGATTCTCGATTCCTTCTGCAATTACGTTAAGTTTTAAGGTCTTGCAAAGATTTATAATAGCGGATACAATCGCTTCTGCCTCTTTGCTTGATCCGATGTTTTGAACAAAGGATTTGTCTATCTTTATACTATCTATGGGTAGTCTGACGATATAACTGAGTGAGGAATATCCAATTCCAAAATCATCAATTGCAACACGAATTCCCATCTCTCTAAGCTGTTGTAGCTTTATAATGCTTTCATCTACATTTTTTATAACCATTCTCTCTGTAATTTCCAATTGAAGAAGTAAAGGATCAATCTCGTAAGTTTGAATCAAATCCAGAAGATCACCAATAAAGTTGGAGGTTTCAAAGGTCTTGGACGAAAGGTTAACAGAAACTGTTACTTTGGAACGCTTTTCATCCTTCCAAGCCTTTAGCTGTCTGCATGCCGTTTCTAATACCCACATATCAATTTTAACAATAGAGCCGGAGGTTTCAGCAAGGTCAATGAATTTGTCCGGGTACAATAGTCCCTTCTCTGGATGATTCCATCGAATTAACGCCTCTACTTCTGCAAGTTTTTGATTACCCAATTCGAAAAGTGGCTGGTACACCAAATAAAACTGGTTTTGAGCTATCCCTGCCATAATATCCGTTTGTATTGATTTCATAGCAAGAATGCTCTGGTAAATTTTATAATCAAAAACCTGAATTTGATTTCCTCCCAAGTATTTCGCATAATTTTTAGCTTGGGTGACACCATTAATCGGATCTTCCTCTCTAGTAGCATCATTCCATATAAAAACACCGAGGCTTACGCTGATTTGAATAATTTTACCGCCAATCTGGTAACTTTCTGATAACTCTCTATAAATCTGCCCTGCAAATTTTTCTGAATCATCAACAAAATGTTTATCCTTACAAAGTAGAACAAACTTATCACCTTTATAACGATACATTTGTTGTTTTTCGCCACTGCAGGAACGTATTCGATGCGCTATGCGTTGGAGTAGTTCATCACCCGCCGTATAACTGTAGGCATCATTAATCATACTAAATTTATCAATGGATACCATAATCAATGAAAAATCTTGAATCACCTCATTATGAGTTAATGACTCAACATCCTTCTCAAGCACATAAGTATTCAACAGTCCTGTAAGGGGGTCATATTGGGTCAACGTTTTGATTTTATCCATCATATGATTAAAGCTGCTTCCCAAGCGACCAATTTCATCTTTTGACTTACGTGAAAAACGTATCGTTAGATCTCCTTTTGCCCCTTTTGAAAACAATTCGGCTAATTCTATAATTGGCTTTGTAAATCGATCCACATAAATCCAAGCAATAATTACCCATATTAACATTAATACAAACACAATAACCATTACTACTTTTTGTAGTATTGTTAAAGAGGATAATACATCCGCCTCATAAGTTCCAACATATACTCTCCAATCGGAGTCCGAGATAGAGGAATAACCCATAAGTGCCTTTTTATTATTATTTATAAAGGAACCATAACCAGCTTCCCGGTTAAATCTACTTTTCACAAAGTTAGCCAAGCCCTGATAGCTTTCCTCTTTTTGGGCAAGTTCATAGAGATTATAAGAGCTTTCCGGTTTGCTTTTCTCACTTTCAGAGATAATTGCCCCTTCTCTGCTGATCACATATGCCCAGCCGGTATCTTTATATCCATGTATTGCTTTCGCCAGGAAATCCACATTCAAACGCGCAATTAATACGCCCTTTACCTTAGTTCCATCAAAAATCGGTACTCCTGCCATAATTACCGGTTTGAAAATTTTTCTACTTATAATCACATCCGAAAATGAGATGCGGCCGGACAATGCTTTTTGAATATAAGAGCGGTCACTTAAATCCAAAACTGTCTCATCAAGGTAATGAGCCTTACCTTTTAAATCAACTACAGCCACATCAAGATACTGGGAATAAATCTGAGCTGATATGATTTCTTTTTGCTTTTCCCAGTTCATGGTGGAGATATTATCATTTTGGGACAAGAGCACCAATGGTGATACAAATTGATCCAGATAGTTATCAATTTGAACAGAAGATTCTTCTGCCGCTTTCATAATATCTTTATTCACTTCACCGACAAATATATATTTAAATTGATAATATAAACTCCCACCTAGAACTAATGAAATCAATAAAATCATAAGCAGTGAGAAAAACATGCCTTTGGTTTTAATATTCATTTTTATCGACTGTGTCAAATTGACACTCTCTCCTTCATTTGTACTTTCGAATACATTTGCTATTATTTAACAATATCCTTTATTTGTTGCTATATTCTGATATTTCATACTTATTATATTTCATTGTATATAAAGTGTCTAGTTAAAAATCTAAAAATATCTGCGCCAATTTACCGTTCGTTATTGCTCAATTCCATTCAAAGTTGAGGTTGTGATTATGACAAATGTTTTCCGATGCAAAGACATTTTCACTTAGATGCATTTCGTAGCCGGACAAAACGTTCTAAAGGAGCGAGTCTAAATACCGACGAGTGCAAATACTATTCGGAATTCATTTATCGTAATCCTTATGCCATGTTCCGAATCGGAAGTGAACGTAATTACCGTTCTTCTTGCTTATAATAGGCACCCCTATAGGACATAAAAAAGAACCTTATTGTGCATTACGTAAAAACAAGATTCATAATCCATAACTCGATGGATCATTCAACTTATCCTTTCGTGATTACTAAGGTCCTTTTTACAATATATAAATAATTTTCTTTTAATTATGATTCGGTATCCTTCGAGTGTCAAAAGTTCTTTTCTTCCTATTCCGATTTTCAATCATGTATAGAAAGTTACACCAAATAACTATTACCGCAGTATACCAGACTTTTAGCACTCGAATAATTACTTCTTATCTTGAATAAGTGTTATTCTCATCATTATTATCCTTAAGTCCAAATACTGCTCTTGCACTTTCAGCCTGTGGATCATGCTTCACCTTTTTCGAATGGAAGGTTCCATCCTCTTTCTTATGGTTCTTTGTACTTTTCATCTTATTGCCCATAACTACCTCCATAATAAGCGAATTATTTTGTTATGAATAGTATTCTCAAACCTGTAAATTATGATGATAGAAAATGGATGGTAATAATGGAAAAAATCAGAGATGCTCTATGGCTCGCTCTCTGATTTTTCCATTTAATTATGAGGTCTGTTTATACTGTGACAATAAACTCTTTTGAAAGACTCTATGAAATCTTAATTAATTATCGTTCATCTGGCAATGAACTCTATCGAAAGGTTTTTTGAATCCTTAATCAATTATCGTTCATTCATATTGCCTACTGACACTTTTTCTTTTTACAACGAAATTTATTTCTCATTATTTTCGCTTACTTCAATTTTTCTAATTTCTTTCAGACGAATTTCTTCACAAATATCATTAATAAATACGGAAAGCGGCTTTTGACCCTCATCTCCAAGGAAACGGCTACGAACGGATACCAATCCTTCTTCCTCTTCCTTCTGTCCAACTACAAGCATATACGGTACACGGTTGAGTCTGGTTTCTCTGATCTTATAACCAATCTTCTCTGCCCTCTCATCCACCGTTGCTATAACGCCATTCTTTTGAAGCTCATTTTTTACTTTATTGGCATAATCATGATATTTTTCGGAAATAGGTAAAACCCTTACCTGCTCAGGACATAACCAAGTCGGGAATAAACCAGCATATTTTTCAATCATCCATGCAAGCGTTCTTTCATAGCAACCCATGCTGGTTCTGTGAATAATATAAGGACGAACCTTATCTCCATTTTGATCAATGTAGTACATATCAAACTGCTCTGCTAATACCGCATCCCATTGGATGGTTATCATCGTATCCTCTTTGCCGTACACATTCTTTGCTTGAATATCCACTTTAGGACCATAGAAGGCTGCTTCTCCCTCTGCCTCAGTAAACTCGATACCAAGTTCATTTAATACGTTACGAATTCTACTCTGGGTTTCTTCCCAAACCTCAGGAGAACCGATGTATTTTTCGGTATTGGTTGGATCCCATTTGGAAAGGCGATAACTAACATCTGCTTGCACGCCAAGCACCTGAAGGCAATATCTTGCAAGATCCAAACATCCCTTGAACTCTTCATCCATTTGATCCGGTCTAACGATCAAATGTCCTTCTGATATCGTAAACTGGCGAACACGAGTTAATCCATGCATTTCACCAGAATCCTCATTTCTGAAAAGAGTAGAAGTTTCACCGTAACGAATCGGTAAATCGCGATATGATTTTTGACTGTTCTTATATACGTAGTACTGGAACGGACAGGTCATCGGGCGAAGTGCAAACACTTCCTTATCCACTTTCTCGTCTCCCAAAACGAACATACCTTCTTTATAATGATCCCAATGTCCGGAGATGCGATAAAGATCACTCTTAGCCATAAAAGGAGTTTTGGTTCTTACATAGCCACGTTTTTCTTCTTCATCTTCAATCCATCGTTGCATAGTCTGAATCATTTTTGCACCCTTAGGCATTAATAGGGGTAGACCCTGACCGATTACATCTACGGTAGTAAAGAGTTCCATTTCACGGCCAAGCTTATTATGATCACGCTTTTTGATATCTTCAAGATGTGCTAAGAAGGCTTCCAAATCAGCATTCTTCGTATAAGCAGTACCATAAACTCTGGTAAGCATTTTATTCTTTTCTGAACCTCTCCAATATGCGCCTGAAGAGGAAATTAACTTAATTGATTTAATCGCCTTCGTGCTCATCAAGTGAGGTCCTGCACACAAATCAACGAAATCACCCTGTTGATAGAAGGACAACTCTGCATCCTCTGGCAGGTCTTCAATTAATTCAACCTTATAAGGTTCATTTTTTTGCTTCATCAACTCAATTGCTTCCGCTCTCGGTAAAGTGAAACGAACTAATTCGTCCCCCTCCTTTATGATTTTCTTCATCTCTTTTTCAATGTTATCAAGTGCTGCTCGGTCAAAGGATGGGATGTCAAAATCATAATAAAAACCAGTATCAATGGATGGTCCGATGGCAAGCTTCGCCTCCGAATATAGTCTCTTCACCGCCTGAGCAAGTACATGGGAAGTGGTGTGTCGATATGCCGCTTTACCGGCATCATCATTAAAGGTTAATATATTTAAATTGCAGTCCTTCTCCACAACCGTTCGAAGATCAACCACCTTACCGTTAATTTCACCGGCACATGCCATCCTTGCCAATCCTTCGCTAATGTCATTTGCAATTTCATATACAGTCATTGATTTGTCGTACTCTTTCATAGAGCCGTCTTTTAAAATAATGTTCATAGCTTTTCTCCCTTCAATTATTATCTCAAAATGCGCCAAAAAAGCTCGCCACTTTCGACTTGCTCTTTGACAATTCGAAAGGGACGAGCGTAAATTCTACGTCGCGGTTCCACCCTTTTTGGTTATTAACCCACTTCATTCTGATTGATAACGGAATCACCGGACCGTATTGGGGTCACTCTGAGTTGGTTTTCCTGCACTTCTAAACAAAGAAATCTATGAACTGTTTCTTTGTAGGAATAAGATACTTTCACCTAGCATATCTCTCTCTGAATTCTTTGGCACAGTACTCTTCTCATCAACGTTTTACATATAACGCGTTTGCGTTTGATTTAGATAACATTATTATAACATTTCAATCCGGAATGTCAAGCGGGTAAAATCATACTTTATACGTATGGTTACAGTTCAGTCTTCCTTGATATGATTATAATTAAGGATAATATATTCACAGAATTATATTTTTTCATCAATAAAGACAGAACTGCAACCTCATGTATGGTTTCATTTAATAATTTCTATCAAAAATCTCTCTAGCCCCAATATTTATTAACCTTAATGGTTTTTTTCGAGCCATCCATGAAAACGACCGTAATATTTGTTATTTTTAAATATCTGGTTGTTCCATTATATAATATTGCACCCCATTCCGCGTTAATGGTATTGTTCTTTGCAACCGGCCCAATAACAGTCAATTTAACTTTATTTGTATTTTTTACCGAACAGTATGCAGGATCTCCAACACCATTATAGTATTCTGTATCTATATAAATGTATTTAATCTCTTTATTGGTCGTATTTGTTAATGTCATATACGGTTCTATTCCGCCAAGATCATTGGTATACCAGCCAACTTTTTCAACCAATATCGCGGGTGTTTCTAAAACAGTTATGGTGCACTTAAATTGTTTTCCAAGATAAGTGGCAGTAATTACTGCTGTACCACTGCTTTTCGGAATAACCTTTCCATTCTTATCTACTACTGCTACAGAAGACTTGCTCGTAGTCCATATAATTGCCCCAGAAGCACCTATTAATTCAAGTTGTGTAGAACCGTTTGTATACATAGACTCTTTGGTTTTATTCAGATATGGATTCTCAACTTTTATGTTACATTGGAAAGTGTATCCTTCAAGGCTTGCTGTTATAATCGCACTGCCTGTATTAATTGCAGTAATTTTACCTTTACTGTCGACTTTCACAACCTTTGTATTCATTGATGTCCATTTTATTCCCGTATTACTTGTCTTTAGTTTTAGTGAAGCACTTTTACCCTTTAATAGTACAACCGATCTTTTTTCCATCAAATTCTCTGAAACACTGATTTTGCAAGAAAAAGTTTTCCCATTCATTAGTTTTGCCGTAATGGTGGCATTACCTTTTGACTTAGCTGTTACCTTACCACTTTTTGCATCAACCAATGCAACTTTTGAATCACTAGAACTCCATGTAATGTAGTCAACTCCATTAGAAGGTGTTTTCTTTGTTACAGAGAGAGTTGATGTTGCTCCTACTACCAGCTTTTCCGTTGAGGGAATAGCAATACTTGTAACATAACTGGTCTCATCGTAAACCTTAACTGTGTAATGAATGGAAGGGTCTATGGTCCATATTGTGATATAGTTTTTTCCTGGTAACGCCGTACCGGTTTTGCTCAACACAGCGGTTTGACCGCTATTAGGAACATCCATTTCCCATGAATTAATTCCATCATAATCATCGCTTAATTCTTTACTCTCTCCACGATCATAGTCAACATATAATACAACTTCATCCTTATCCTGAATAGAATCTGCAGTAACAACTATTCTGATATTCGAATTTGTAGCAGAATTGAATGTATATATCTTTTTAGAACTTGTATATGTTAAAGTATCTTTTTTATCCAATAATTTAGGGTACTCAACCACAACTTTACATTTATATAGAATTCCATCTGCTTTTACTGTAACGGTTGCGGTTCCACAGGACAGTGCAGAAATTTTACCTGTTTGATCAACCTTTACAATCTTCTCATTGGTGGAAGCCCACTGTAAGTTTGCTGTTTTCTTTTTTAATTTTAATGTTTGGACAGCTCCCTTTACTATATTTAAAGAAGGATTTGCAAATAAATTATCAATGACGTTAATACTACACGAATAACTCTTGCCATTCATTAATTTTGCAACGATCTTTGCATTACCTGGAGCTACCGCAATAACCTTACCCGCCTTATCTACTGTAGCTATATTGCTATTACTTGAACTCCATGCAATATAATCTACTCCACTGGAAGGAGATTTTTTTGTAACCGGTATCGTATAACTATCTCCTAAAATAAGCTTATTACTGCTCGGGATTGAGATTGAGGTGATATAATTGGTTTCATCATACACCTTCAGTATATAACTTACAGTCGGTGTATCTGATGATATGGTTATTATATTCTTCCCAGCTTTTGCACTACAGGTTTTTGTTAAAAAACCCTTTCCATCAACTTCACTAATCTCATTACTCCAATTACCACTAGATTTTCCTGTAAAAGAAACATCAAAACTGTCCTTATATTCCGGTTTCGACTTGCTTGCTTCTACATCGATACGAATTTTTGCATCATTCGGAAAGTTTAATTCATATTTTTTTATCATGGATGAAGAAGTAATATCACCTTTCTTCTCCAGAATCTTCGGATAATTGTACGTTGATTGTGATGGATCATATACTTTTAAAGTAAACTTAAACTCATCCACAATGGATCGTAATATAATTCTATGCGTTCCGGCTTCAAGGGTTATTTTATGGTTCAGACTGCCTGTATTCTTGCTATCCACTCTACCACTAGCAGAATAATCCCCTTCCGTATATTCATAGTCATCCGAATTATTTTCAATATTCTTAAACAAATTCAATGATATTCCATAATCCGAATAGCTGTTATTTGCAACATAGCTTAAATCAATAGATACTGTACTCTTTTTTGACAGCTTGAAATCATATATAGTATCGCCATTATCATAGGATACGGTTCCACTTTCATTCAAGATATACGAACTATTTGCCGCATCTGCTTTTATTGGCTCATTCTTCATAATAATAAAGGATAAACATAGTATTACCGCAACAAACATAATACTACTTATTTTACGTGCAGTTTTTATATGTACTTTCATTTTTCGTACTTCCTCCCATTTGTTTATAAGTTATTTATATAATAACGGTTTCAGTATCATAAAGCAACATTTTTTACATTAAATGTATTATTATGGCATTGCTTTTCGTACTGTTTTTATATCAGCAGAGAGAATGTATTTTGTATAACTTATGAGAAATCCGTAAATCTGGCATATAATTATCTTGACAATTTTGCACATAGCCATCCATGCATATTTATGATAAAATATCACATTATCACATTACGGAGGGAATCATATGCAATATAGTTTAAATAATGAATTCATCACCATTAAAATCAATCGATTTGGTGCTGAACTATCTTCTATTATGAATAACAAAACCAACCAGGAATATCTATGGAATGGTGATCCAAAGTTTTGGAAACGCCAAGCTCCTATTTTATTCCCTTTTGTAGGAAGCAGTAAAGATAAAGGTTACACCTATGAGGGCAAAACATATCCTATGGCACAGCATGGCTTTGCTAGGGATATGGAATTTGACCTAATTCGTAGTTCTGAGAATGAGATATGGTTTGGACTAAATTGGAATGAGGAAAGCTTGAAACGATACCCGTTCCATTTTACACTTGAATTAGGATATCGCTTGGTAAATAATCGAGTTGATGTGTTATGGAAGGTAATCAATCAAGGAGAGGAAATCATGTACTTTTCTATAGGCGGCCATCCTGCATTCAACTGTCCGTTGAAACCCGAGGAACAAAGGGATGAATATTATTTGGATTTTCATACTGAGAAGAGTATTGATTATCTGTTAGTTAATATGGAGAACGGTCTAGAAGTAAAATCCTCCCCTAATGCACATCATAAACTAATCACGGAACATGGAATCCACCCGATTACCCCTCATATGTTTGATAAGGATGCACTAATCATTGAAGATAAGCAATGCAATAAGATTTCTTTGTTAACTCCGGACAAAACTCCTTATATCACTCTACACTTTGATACTCCTCTTGTTGGTATTTGGTCACCTGCTGGAACAGTAGCTCCTTTTATATGTATTGAGCCCTGGTATGGTCGTTGTGACAGTGAAGATTTTGTAGGTTCTCTTGAGGATAAAGATTATATTAACCGCCTCGAACCAAAGGAACAATTCGTGGGTGGTTATCAAATCGAGCTTTTGTAGAAAGATTACGAAGCTCATTATTTACAAAAAAGACGCTCTATTAGATAATCAATGAAACATATTGTTCCACAAAGAAAGAAATATCTAATACGAGCGTCTTTTCATTCTTCATTTATGAATTCGGTTAACCGTAGCTAAATCCCACTATATTGTTATAAAACGATTAGATTATTTAATCAACCTACCCCTAACGTTATTTCGCGGAAGGGAAGAATGGTCTAAGCGTTGCAGCAACACTATTCACAGGCATAGTTTGCAATATGATTTTTCCCGGACCGGATACTACGGTATTGAAAATTCCTTCTCCACCGAAAAACATATTTTTAACACCCGGAACTGTTTGGATTTCCATGGAACACCCCTCGGTCATTGCAGCAAGATAACCGGTATCAACAACCATCTTTTGACCTGGCTGAAGGACATACTCTACTGCGTAACCGTCTATTTCAACAAAGGCGATTCCTCGTCCTGACAGTCTCTGCATGATAAAACCCTCACCACCGAACAAACCAGCTCCAAGCTTCTTCTGAAAATGAAGTGATAACTCCACTCCTTCTTCAGAAGCCAAAAAAGCAGATTTTTGGACTATCATGCCATTACCGGGTGAAATCTCAAGGGGTCTTATAGAGCCTGGAAAGCTGGATGCAAATGCAATCATTCCGGCACCTCCCATTGATGTATAACGGTTTTGAAAGATAGAATCGCCGGAAAGCATTCTGCCAAACGCTTTGCCGATGCCACCATTTGTTGATGTCTCCATCTTCATATTGGGGGACATCCATGACATGGAACCTCTCTCCGTTATCATTGTTTCTCCCATCTCCAAATGACAGGTAACAACCGGTAACGGTTCACCAATAATTTCGTATCTCATACCCAATCCTCCTATTATTTAAATTCAATTACTTTCAGGTCAATATCCTTTAAATTCCCTACCAGGGAAACGGATGCGGAACTAAGATCCAAATATTTATTTGCAAAATCTATAATACGCGGGAGGGATACTTTATTGATTTCCTCCACAAGTTCTTCTATGGTAATCAGTCTGCCCCGGTTTATCATAGCTTTCCCATTAGAATTCATTCTGCTTTTGGAACTTTCATTGCCAAGAATTAGCTCTGTTTTAATCTGCTCCTTGGTCATGTCGAGTTCTTCCATTGTTACACCATTCTTTTTAATTTCATTGATAATCTGATAAGTCTTCTTCACCACGGACGCGCATTGGGAAGGATTCATTGCGGCGTAAATATGAAATAATCCTGTTTCTCGATATGAGCTTCCATAGGAATAGATGGAATAGGTCAATCCACTATTTTCTCTGATCTTTTGAAATAATCTGGAATTGATACTTCCCCCCAGTATATTATTCAGTACGGATAATACATAACGTTCCTCCGAAAGATAGGAAATGCTGTTAAATGCAATATTACAATGCAACTGCTCAATATCTTTATTTCTCTTGCAGAGTACCTTGTGATATTGGGGACTGCTTAAAGCTTGGATTTCATTATCACTTTGTTTATCCAGAGTACCGAATTTTTCCTCCAAAAGCTTAAGTATCTCATCTTCATGAAAATTTCCTGCTACCGAGATTATAATATTCTCACCTACATAATAGGTTTTAATAAATTCTAAAATCTGTTCTCTTGAAACCTTTCGAACAATCTTTTTGGTACCTGATATTAAATATCCTAAGGGATGATTCTTCCATACTCTTTGTTGAAGCATCTCATGAACCAAATCCTCCGGTGAATCATCATACATATCGATTTCCTCAAGAATCACGCCCTTTTCCTTCTTTAAAGCTTTCTCATCAATCAAAGAATTATGGAACATGTCTGATAAAATATCGATGGTAATCGGCAAATGCTCACTTAACGTGGTAGCATAATATGAGGTACACTCCTTACTGGTAAATGCATTCATATTCCCACCAATTCTAGCCATTTCATCCGCAATCTGCTTTGCATTACGATTCGTTGTCCCTTTAAATAACATGTGTTCAATAATATGTGCTATTCCGTTATTATTCTCATCTTCATTAGCGGAACCAACCTTGACCCAAATTCCAAAGGACGCGCTTCGCGTATATGGCAATACCTCCGTTATGACTGTAATTTGATTTGATAATTTCGTGATGTTTGTCATAAGGTTCCTCCCGTATTTTGTGATTTTTCTAGCATGTTTCAAGTCCAAATTAGTTGGTAATCATGGCATTACTTTACTGATCTAATTGTATCATTTCCTCCAGATTTAGCTAAGCTTCACACCGCTCCTAGTCTTTGTGTATATGATCAATTATAGTATTCTCTATATGGTTAATTTAATTTCATAATTTAAAAGCTTGTTTGATTGTCAATAAACCTTTCAAAACCTCGGCTTTTGATTTGCACACAGTAAGGGTACAAATAAGCTTCAAAATATAGTTATCATTACCTAATACTACCATATCTATGTTTAAAATACAACTAATAGGCTAGGTTGACGCCAACATAAAAAGCCCCACCCTTTCATAATGAATTACATTTTGAAAGGGTGGTCTATGATTAATTACAATATTTATATTTATTATTGAGCATCTTTAATGCTGAAGCTAATTCTGCCCATTTTATCCTGTCCGAGACAAACAACAGTAACAACATCTCCTAAGGTCAATACATCTTCAACATGTTCAATTCTCTGCTTTGAAATCTTGGAGATATGAACCATACCCTCTTTGCCAGGCGCAAATTCGATAAATGCGCCAAAATCCTTGATACTGATAACTTTACCGGTATATTTCTTGCCTTCTTCAAATTCGGTTACAATCATCTTAACCATTTCAAGAGCCTTCTGAATGCTTTCTTTATCTACGCCGCATACAGAAACCGCACCGTCATCAGTGATGTCAATCTTAACACCAGTCTGCTCGATAATTGCATTAATGGTCTTACCTCTTTGTCCGACAACTTCGCCGATCTTGGAAGGATCAATCTTGATCTGAACAATTTTAGGTGAATAAGGACCAACTTCTGTTCTAGGCTCAGCGATAACCGGTGCCATTACATCATCAAGAATATGAGTTCTTGCTTCCTTTGTCTGATAGATTGCTTTCTCAATGATTTCTCTGGTTAAGCCGTGAATTTTAATATCCATCTGAATTGCAGTAATACCCTTATGTGTACCTGCAACCTTAAAGTCCATATCGCCAAAGAAATCTTCAAGTCCTTGGATATCTGTTAGGATAATATAATCATCATCTGATTCTCCGGTTACCAAACCAACGGAGATACCAGCAACCATACCTTTTAGCGGTACACCAGCAGCCATTAAAGAAAGAGTGGATGCACAGATGGAACCCTGTGAAGTAGAGCCGTTAGACTCTAAAACTTCGGATACAGTACGGATTGCATAAGGGAACTCTTCTTCTGAAGGAAGTACCGGAACAAGTGCTCTTTCTGCAAGTGCTCCATGTCCGATTTCACGTCTTCCGGGTCCTCTGGAAGGTCTTGTCTCGCCTACGGAATAGGACGGGAAATTGTAATGATGCATATATCTCTTGCCGGTCTCATTCTCATCAATACCGTCAAGTCTTTGTGTCTCAGCTAACGCACCCAGTGTTGTAATTGTAAGCACCTGAGTCTGTCCACGAGTGAACATACCAGAACCATGGGTTCTCGGTAATACATCAACTTCAGCTGCAAGTCTTCTAATCTGGTCAATCGCTCTTCCGTCAGGACGTTTCTTATCCTTTAAGATCATCTTACGAACGGTCTTCTTCTCAAACTTGTAGATTGCTTCTCCAAGTAGAGGAAGCCATTCCGGATGAAGTTCCTCATAGCGAGCTACTAAGCTTTCTGTGATTTTCTTGATATTTGCTTCTCTAACCTGCTTCTCATCGGTAAATACCGCTACTTCCATTGCTTCCGGTGTAACAAAGTTAACCATGTCTTCGTATAAGTCAGCAGGAGTATCGCATTTGATATAATCATGCTTTGCTTTACCAACCTCAGCTACGATAGTATCAATAAATTTGATAATTTGTTGATTCAAATCATGAGCTGCAAAAATAGCTTCAATCATTTTATCTTCCGGAATCTCATTTGCTCCGGCTTCAATCATAATTACTTTATCCTTAGTGGATGCAACAGTAAGCACTAAAGTAGATTTCTCTCTTTGGGATAAAGTCGGATTAAATACTAATTCTCCATCCACCATACCTACCATTGTGGATGCTGTCGGTCCATCAAAAGGGATATCAGAGATACAGGTTGCGATCGCAGAACCCAACATCGCGGTTACTTCAGGAGAACAATCCTGATCCACGCATAATACAAGGTTATTTAACGTAACATCATTTCTGTAATCCTTAGGGAATAACGGTCTCATTGGACGATCAATTACACGGGAAGTAAGGATTGCATTCTCGGAAGGTTTGCTTTCTCTTTTAATAAAACCTCCGGGGATTTTACCTACTGCATATAATTTTTCTTCATATTCCACACTCAACGGGAAGAAATCAATTCCTTCTCTCGGTTTATCAGATGCAGTTGCAGTTGATAAAACTACGGTATCACCATAGTGCATCAATGCAGCACCATTTGCCTGAGCAGCTACTCTGTTTACATCTACTGTAAGAGTTCTGCCAGCTAATTCCATGCTATAACTTTTGTGCATATTCAGTCTCCTTTACTTGTTCGCAGGAATATTTATAGTTATACCTGCGTTAATCCAGAGTCGGAGGCACCGAAACAACTGAAAAACTCACCGATTAAAGCTTAATTCGATAACCTTTTCAGAAGTCTCGGGATGTCCTCTCGCAACTCTAACTTCATTATTATACCATTATTGTTACCATTATGCTACCTTTATTTTCATATACCTTTGTATCCGTTGTATTTCATGTTACTGTTACTCCTAATTCAGAACTTGGCATAATGATTTCGATAAATGAATTCCGAGGAGAAGAATGTGCACTCGTCGGTATTTAGGCTTTGTCTTTTAGAGCCTTATGTACCTCTACATAAGGCAACTAAGCGAAAGCAGCTCCGATTATGAAAACATTTGTCGTAATCAAATCCTCAACTTTGACTGGGAACGAAACGTAACCTTCAATCATCTCCATAAGTCATTATCTTCATTTATAAGAAATTTAAACATAGAATGATGTTTCCTTGAAAGTCTTGATATCAAAATAGAGGAAGTGCTAAGTGAAAATCAGCACTTCCCAAAACACAAACAAATCAACATTTTCGATCCTATTTAAATTACATCATGTACTACAATATTTCTCACCCATTTTTTTTGCTTGTACCTGACATAACCCACAATCATCTTATACAGTTCTTCCGTTAATACCATTGCATATACAATATATATGGGAAAATGAAACACCAGACCGCCCAGATAAGCCATCGGTATTCCTATACACCATACTCCTGTGATATCAAGGAGCAATGCTGCCACTGTATCTCCTCCGCTACGAAGAATGGATACAATAATCTGGGTATTTAAAGCTCTGATTGGAATTGAAATTGCAAGTACCACCAAACAATCTTTAATGTATTGGGCTGTCTGCTCATTAGCAGGGAACATGGATACAATTACATCCTTTAACAACAAGGTTATGATGGCAACAACGACTGAAATCATTAGCTGTAATATCATATAATACCTTGCATGCTTCTCCGCCTTCTTCAGTTCGTTAGCTCCCAGTTCGTTACCAAGGATTACTGCCGAAGAATTACATAGACCAAAAAATGCGACCACCACCAAGGATTCAATGATATTGGTTATGGTAATTGCTGCAGTAGCATTTGTCTCCATTCTACCATAAACCAACGCATACATGGTAACCCCCAGTCCCCACATGAATTCATTAGCAATAACGGGAGCAGCTGTATTCAAATATTTCTTCACAAATATTTTGTTCATAAAAGGTTCATCATTTTCCTGGGTTCTTTCGTATTTTGCATGAGTAAAATCTCCTACTCCATCATCACCTGGCTTCTTCATTCTAGTAATCAGAAGCAGCAGACCGCACTCCAAAATTCTTGCAATAACTGTAGCTAATGCAGAACCGGCAACTCCTAGCTTTGGCAAACCAAACAATCCAAAAATTAAACCGAAATTCAAAAATATATTCACATTGATTGCTACAAATGTAATTAACATTGGTACTCTTACATAATTCATACTTCTCAAAATTGAGGAATAGGATACCGTAATCGCCGTAATCGGATAGCTGATTGCAATAACTCCTAAGTAAATGGAACCGATCTGAATCATATCACTATGGTTCGTAATAACACTCATGATAAAATTCGGTTGAAGTAAGGCGGGTATCATAAATAACAATCCTCCGGCCACACCAACTGTCATGGAGAGTCGAAGAACTCGTTTAATGCTCAACATATCTCTTTTCCCGTAATATTGGGAGGCAAGGATGCTGGAACCGCTACTGATTCCAAACATCAACAGAGAAAAGATAAAAAAATATTTATTTGCCAAACTTACCGCAGTTACGGAATCCTGTCCGAGTCGAATGATTAGCAGGGAATCCACCAAATTCAACATATTGCTGAGAAGGTTCTGAGCTGTTACGGGAATTGCAATTATTATCGTTTTCTTTATAAAGCTGCGATCTCGAAAGATCTCAATTATACTATTCATTCATTCACCAAACCATATGTTATTTTTCAGAATACTTTTAAATGTATTCTCTATATAGAAAAGCTGTCCCATCTTCAGCACAATGGCTTGAATGGGACAGCTTATTATACAGGAACTATACTATACATTCACCTGTTAAGTTAGATTTTTACTATTTTCTTAAACCTAAACGTTCAATGAGTGTACGATAACCCTCGATGTTAGTTTTCTTTAAGTATTCAAGTAAACCTCTTCTTTGTCCAACCATCTTAAGAAGACCTCTTCTGGAATGATGATCCTTCTTATTGATTTTCAAATGCTCTGTAAGCTCGTTGATTCTCTCTGATAAAAGAGCAATCTGAACTTCCGGTGAACCTGTATCCTCAGGTGTTCTACCGAAATTTTTGATGATGTCCTGTTTCTTTTCTTTACTGATCATAGTAAATTCTCCTTTCAATATAAACGCCTACTACTAAGAAAAAGGTCGGAGTGTCCAAATTCTGAGTAATGGGTTTGATTACTTTGGTATCGTATCATATTATATATCTATTGTAAACAATTATTATAAGAAATATCAGTATAAGCGTAATTTTAAGTAAGTGCCGACTCAAGATTGCGGCTTTTATAACCATACATGTTCGGCTTTGTCTTTTAAATTCATCTATCAGCTAACTAATTTTCATCGAATTTTGCTTCTTAAGAGTCCTCCTCAGTCGGTGCCTCCTCTGAAGGCGTTTCTTCATACTGTGCTTCATCCGGTTGTACTTCATCTGACTGTTTTACATCTGACACAGTATCCACACTTTGCGTCTCTTCGATTTGCTCATTATCCATCTCGGCAATCAATTTTTCTTCCATAAGTTTTCCTGGATCTGATTTTGCAGGTGGCTCTACATGGGGCATAGGAGGATATTGCTGCTGATTTGGCGGAAAAAGCTTATTTGTTTTTGAATACTGATGTTTTCCCTGACCCCGCCATTTCGATCCTTCCTGTTTATTAGATTCCTGATTATCAACTTTTTGCTGATTGGGTATCTGTTCTCTCGAAGTATTTGTATTCAGCACTTTGTTAATTGGAGCCGCAATTTCTCCCTGTTCATTGGTAAGTAATAAAAGGATGGATTTAATACGAATATCCCTATTTAAGATAGCCAAAACAATAAATATTATATAAATCAGAGTGGTAAGAATTTCTACAACCGAATTTCCTACCTGATATATTTTTGATAGCGCAACCGAATTTAAAGTGCTCCAAAAGTTCGATAATTCATTCAACTGCCCAATTATATTCAGCGCTAAATGAATCATAAGTATAAGGAAACCAATAAAAAATGATTGCTTTACTGCAATTGTCACCCTCTCATCAAAATCAAACAGAAAAATGATTACGCCAAATATAATTGCGGGAATAAAGCCGTACACATTGTTTGAAAACGAATATCCAATCAAATAGGATAAAAATAATAGCAAGGTTATCGGAATCCCCAAATTACGCTTTTCTAAGAAGATCATGCCAATCCTCCACTCATTTATAAAATTCTATTATATTTTATTCGGGTGGTAGGATTTCACTACTAAAATGTGGTGAGAAAGCTTACTATTATACAATCAAATATCTCCCAGAAACCTTTGATACTAAATTATACGTTAAATTCATTCCTTGCTACTTTTATGTCTTCTTGCATCTTCTGTACTAATTCTTCAATTGATCCAAATTTCAGCTCCGGTCTAAGGAAGGTATATAATTCAACTTCGATGGTTTTACCGTACAGATCCTCATTATAATCAAAGATATAGGTTTCCACGCCCAGTAATTCTTCTTCACCAACCGTAGGCTTATAGCCAATATTGGTGACTCCCGGGTAATAAATTCCGTTAATTCTGCTCTTTGATGAATATACTCCACAAGGTGGTAATAGCTTACCGGAAGGCGGGATTAAGTTTGTTGTAGGCATCCCAATGGTTCGGCCAAGTTTTCTACCATGCACTACCTCCCCTCGAATGGAATAGGGTTGACCAAGCATGGCATTTGCCTTCTCCATATTTCCATCCCTTAACGCCTGACGTATGGCAGAGCTGCTAATAATCTCCTTCTTCCAACAGGTTTTCTCACAGGCAATTACTTTATAGCCGTACACCTCTTCAAATTGCTTAAGAAGTGCCACATCTCCTTTTCGGTTCATACCAAAACGGAAGTCATTGCCAACTACGATAACCTTCGCATCCAGCTGCTTCACTAAGATATCACGTATAAAAGCCTCCGGCTCCATCATTCTGGTAGAGGCTGTAAATGGATAGGAAATCAGTACATCCATTCCGGCTCTTTTCAGTTTCTTGATTTTCTCTTCCTCTGTATAGATGAGTTCAAACTCACGCTCAGACAGGAGATTGGAAGGATGAAGGGAAAAGGTAAACATAACTGATTTTAAACCCTGCTCCTTATAAGAAAGAACAAGCTCCATCAACTGCTGATGTCCCATATGAAGACCGTCGAACTTTCCCAATGTCACTGCACTATTTTTAAATTGAAAATTTGTTCCTGTAATATATTCCATAGTATTCTCCAGCCTTTCGTAGTCGGTCGCCTTATGTTAAGAACATTTTAACCGGCTTAAAAAGCTTATTATCCTGTTGATAGCTATAAATTCCTATAAAGTTATTGCTTTCATCATAAACTCTCACTCTCTCTGAAAGGATTTCCTCTTCCTTCATTAGAGTGTTCTCGAGAGAAAACGCATTACCATTATAGATTAATCTGTCAAATTCATGATTTACAATTACTTTTGTATCATTTTGAAAGAAATCGTCCACTGCTACTACATACTCATCAATTCTACCTTCACTGACAAGCTCTTCAATTGAAGATAGTTTCAGTGCATTCTCTAGTTTAAAGCTTCCAACCGCGGTACGGCAAAGGCTCTTCATTATCCCGCCACAGCCAAGATCAGTTCCGATATCGTGTAATAAGGTTCTAATGTAGGTTCCTTTCGAACAGTCAACTTCCATTCTTACCTCATGCTCACTTTCGTTATAGTCAAATATTCGAATGTTGTGAATCCCAACACGCCTGCGTTCTCTTTCTATCTCTTTGCCTTGTCTGGCAAGCTCATATAACTTCTTTCCATTCACCTTAATTGCCGAATACATGGGCGGAAGCTGGTCATATTCACCAATATAGCTTAGGATTACTTCTCTGATTCGCTCAAACTCCACCTCAACAGATGATGTTGTTAATATCGTTCCACTAATATCCTGCGTATCGGTAGTGAGCCCTAATTTTAATACTGCTTCATAGGTTTTATCCTTATCGGTAATCAGATCCACCAATTTGGTTCCTTTACCGATACATACCGGAAGAACCCCTACCGCATCGGGATCAAGGGTTCCTGTATGACCGATTTTCTTCATTTTTAAGATACCTCTCATTTTTGCAACTACATCATGAGAGGTAAATCCTTTTTCTTTATATACATTTATAATTCCGTTAACCAAATCACTTATGCTCCTATCGGATGATGATTCTTTATATCCCAAGTGCCTTGAACTGTGCTTCAATATGAGGGGTTATGTTATTGATTACATCATGCACCGTTCCTGTCATGGTACAACCGGCTGCTTTAATATGTCCACCACCGCCAAAGTAAACTGCGATTTTACTTACATTTACTTCACCATTGGATCTCATGCTGACCTTAAACTCATGAAAATCAGTTTCATAAATAAAGATTGCAACTTCTGTTCCCTTCGTGACACGCAGCTGATCGATAATTCCGTCCAAATCCGAGGAGGAAGCACCATAAAAGTCAATCATTTTACGTCCTATAGAGGAAACAACAACCTTTCCATGCAACATTAAAATACTTTCCATCAGACAACGTCCAAGAATCTGATTCTGCATATAGGTCTTTGCATAGAAGGATTCGTCAATCAACTGGGAAAATGGAATTCCCTTTCCAATTAACTTTCCTGCTATTTGCAAGGACTTTTCTGAGGTGTTGGAATGCTTGAATACACCGGTATCATGGATTAACCCCACATAAAGTGAACTCGCAATTTCCTTTGTGATCAGTTCTTCATCAAAAAGGGTAAATAGTACCTCACAGGTGGAAGACGCATCTGCCACCACGTGATTTACCATTGCAAATTTCATGTTACTGATATGATGATCGATATTGATGGTTTTTTTTGCTGTATTATAATATTTTAATGCATTACCCAAACGGTCTAAACTTCCGCAGTCCAAAGAAATGAATACATCATATTCTTCTTCGCTTTCATAGGAATGTTTGATCTCATTTATTCCGGATAACAGATCAAATTCTTTACCGAAATGCTCTAAATAAACATCAATTTGATCCAACTGAAATAATTCTTTATTCCGGCTAAGGTATAAATAAAGAGCCGTACAGGAACCAATGCAGTCACCGTCAGGTCTGATATGTCCTGCGATTGCTATTTTCTTTGCACCGATTATCTCTGCATTAATCTTATCCATAAGCTATTCATCCTCTTCTTCCGTTTGGTCATCCTCTTCCTCATCAAGCTCATCTTCTTCAAATTCTTCCTCGGCTTGATTGGCATCTGACTGGTTTTTATTCACTTCATCGATTAGTTTGGACATATGCACGCCATACTCAATGGAGCTGTCAATCACAAAAGTAAGTTCGGGGGTATTTCTTAAGTTCAAGGTTTTTGCTAATTGCCCCCTCATAAAGGAGGAAGCACTTTTTAACCCGCGCAATGTGGAATCCTTTGATTCCTGATCTCCGAGGACGCTAATATATACCTTTGCTGTCTTTAAATCCGGTGCTACTTCAACCGCAATAACAGATGTCATCGGATTGATTCTTGGATCTTTTATCTCCCTGCTGATTAACGTGCTCAGTACCTTTTGCACCTCGCCGTTTACTCTTGTGTTCTTAATACTGTTCTTTCTCATTTAAATCTCCATTCTGTTAAAGCATCTGATTAAGAGTTCTTTACACAAATCAGCAGTGTGAAAATTGCACAGCAATTTTCACACTTACATTTTGTATCTTGAAATATCTATTATCTAGGTACTTCTACCATAGCAAAGAGCTCTACTCTATCGCCTTCTTTTACGTCATTGAATTTCTCAAATACGAGACCGCATTCATATCCGGTAGCAACTTCCTTTACATCATCCTGGAATCTCTTTAAGGATGCTAAAGTTCCTTCAAATATCTTATCATTATCGCGGAAAATTCTCGCCTTGCTGCCTCTTACAATCTTACCATCCAGTACATAAGAACCTGCAATTGTTCCAATGCCTGATGCCTTAAATGTCATACGAATCTCTGCATGACCGGTAATTTTCTCTTCAAAAATCGGATCGAGCATACCCTTCATAGCGGATTCAACATCATTAATCGCATCGTAGATAACACGGTAGAGCTTCACATCAACATTTTCACGATCCGCTGTCTCTTTTGCTGCATTATCAGGTCTAACATTAAAGCCGATTATGATTGCATTGGAAGCACTTGCAAGGATTACGTCAGATTCATTAATTGCACCTACACCGCTATGAATGATACGTACTGCAACTTCATCATTACTTAATTTTATCAAGCTCTGCTTCATCGCTTCCACGGAGCCCTGAACATCACCTTTAATAATAAGGTTCAGTTCTTTGATATTACCTGCCTTAATCTGTGAGAACAGACCATCGAGGGATAATTTTGCCTTAGTATCGGCAATCAGCTTCTCTTTGCTTTGTTCGATATAAGCTTCCGCAATATTTCTTGCTTCCTTCTCATTATTGGTTGCAAGGAAGGTTTCACCTGCATCCGGAACTTCATTCAACCCAAGGATTTCAACTGGTGTGGAAGGAGTTGCTTCTTTTACTCTTCTTCCCTTATCATCCATCATGGCACGAACTTTACCAAAGGAACTTCCCACTGCCACATTATCACCAACATGGAGGGTACCCTTTTGTACTAATATAGTAGCAACCGGACCTCTTCCCTTGTCAAGCTGTGCTTCAATTACAATACCTCTTGCGTTACGGTCAGGATTTGCTTTTAACTCACCAATTTCAGCAGTTAATAAAATCATTTCCAGTAATTGTTCGATACCTTCTCTGGTATGAGCGGATACCGGTACGAAAATGGTGTCACCACCCCAGTCTTCTGCTATCAATTCGTACTCTGTAAGTTCCTGCTTCACACGTTCAATGTTGGCACTTGGCTTATCGATTTTATTGATTGCTACGATAATCTGAACACCTGCTGCCTTAGCGTGGTTAATTGCTTCTATAGTCTGAGGCATTACACCATCATCTGCAGCAACTACCAGTATTGCGATATCCGTTGATTTTGCACCACGTTTACGCATTGAGGTAAAGGCTTCATGACCAGGTGTATCCAGGAATGTAATCTTTTCTCCGTTTACTTCCACAATATAAGCACCAATATGTTGTGTGATACCGCCTGCTTCTCTGGAAGTAACATTAGTTTCTCTGATTGCATCAAGTAAAGAGGTTTTACCATGATCAACGTGACCCATAACACAAACAACCGGAGGACGTTTTACCATAGTAGTAGGATCTTCTTCCTCTTCTTTTAATAACTCCTCAACAACATTTACCTTTACTTCTTTTTCTGCAATGATTTCGTAATCCAAAGCAATTTCTTCTGCCTCTTCAAAGGTTATTTCTTGATTTAACGTAACGATTTTACCGGAAAGGAAAAGCTTTTTAATCAATGCTGCAGAAGGTTTTTTCATTTTATCTGCTAATTCTTTGATTGTTAATATCTCAGGAATTGTGATTACCTTGATCTCTTCTTCCACCACCTGTATGGGCTTAGGCTGAATAAATTGACCTTTTCTCGGAGCTGTTTTTAACTTAAGATCATCCTGATCCTTATCACGACCAACTAAATTTTTCTCTTTATAACTCTTTTCTTTATTTAATCTGTCACGATTTCTCTTATTGCTATTATCATTCTTTTCTGCTACCTTCTGATCTAAAATCTGTTGATCAAAGGTTTTACGCTCACCAGGTTTTCCTGTTTTTCTTCCTGCAGAAGATCTGTTGAAATTAGGCTTATCATCATCATCCTTACCTGCGTCCTCAAAACCGCGGGGTGAAAAACCATTCTGTCTTGAATAGCCACCCTGTGATCCATAGCCGCCTCTGCCCTGGGAAGCTCCACCGGGACGGGAAGAATTTGAACGATTGCCCTGGTAGCCGCCCTGACCGGAACGATTTCCATCACCATAGGACGGTCTTCCTTCCCCTGCAGGTCTGTTGCCCTGATAACCTTGACCCTGTGGTCTGTTACCCTGGTATCCCTGACCCTGTGGTCTGTTGCCCTGGTAGCCCTGACCCTGTGGTCTGTTGCCTTGGTAACCCTGACCCTGTGGTCTGTTGCCCTGATATCCCTCACCGGATTGTGTTCCATCTCCGGCAGGTCTGTTATATCCTCCCTGCGGTCTGTTACCTTGATAGCCCTGACCCTGCGGTCTGTTGCCCTGATATCCCTGACCCTGTGGTCTATTTCCTTGATAGCCTTCACCCTGTGGTCTATTTCCCTGATAGCCTTCACCGGACTGTGTTCCGTCTCCAGCAGGTCTGTTATATCCTCCCTGCGGTCTGTTGCTCTGGTAGCCCTGACCCTGCGGTCTATTTCCCTGGTAACCTTGACCCTGTGGTCTGTTTCCTTGATAGCCTTCACCGGATTGTGTTCCGTCTCCGGCAGGTCTGTTATATCCTCCCTGCGGTCTGTTACCTTGGTAGCCTTGACCCTGCGGTCTATTTCCCTGGTAACCTTGACCCTGCGGTCTGTTCCCTTGATAGCCCTGTCCTTGGGGTCTGTTTCCTTGATAGCCTTGACCTTGGGGTCTATTGCCTTGGTATCCCTGTCCTTGATTCCCATCACCATGACTGTTATCACGATAACCGGATTGAGGTCTTTGACCTTGCAGGGATGAATCTACGGGTTTTTGAATAGTAGTATTCTCTTGACTATGTTCTCCTGTATTCCTTGCAGTTGAATTAGAGCTTTGATTTCCCGAACCCTCCGCAGCTGATCCATTCTGCTGTCCCTGATATCCTTGTTGTTCTTGTCTCATTAATCCTTGTCCTCCTGAGGGTCTTTGTCCGGGTGCTCCTTGTTCATAAGGTCTTTGAACATTTTGTCTGTTTTGTTGTACCTGTCTATTACTATGGTCGATTCCATGAACCGAATTTTGATTTGAAGATCGTTCCGCATCATGGTTGGTATCACCTGTGCGGGAAGTACTTTGAACTGATGGCTTCACACTATGAACGGATGCAGTATTATGTGACGCCTCAGCTACAGGTTTTTGGGTGTTTTCGCTTGCCTGCTTTTGTGGCGCTTGACTTGCGGGTCTTGAAGCGGTTTCACTCGCTGGCTTTACCTCCTGTGCATGTACAGGCTTCGCAGGTTTTGCGGATGGAGCACTATTATTTTGAACTGCCGGCTTTTGCTCCTTACCGGTTTTTACAAAGTGATTTTTAATAAATTGTACCTCATTTTCTTCTAATGCACTGCTATGTGTCTTCTTTACTCCAAAGCTCTTTTCCACAAAGTCAAGAATATCTTTGCTTTCAATAGCGCCTCTGGTTATTTCATTTATTTCATTTTTAAGCTCAAATATCTTCTTTTTCGCCATACTTACTACCTCCGTTCGTATCACAGATCATTTTCAGTTGCTTTTCCATTGCATTTGCTAAACCTTTATCAAGCACTGCTAAAGAAGCACGAAACTCTTTACCCATGGCGTGACCAAGGTCATCCTTTATACCAAAAAAGTAAATTGGCACATTATAGTAAGTACACATATTAGTAAACATTTTCTTAGTATTGTCGGAAGCATTATCCGCCACAATCACTAATTGCGCTTTATGTTCTTTTACTGCTTTTTCTGTTGAAAACTCTCCACTAGCCACATTGCCGGACTTGGTTGCTATTCCCAACAAATTATATATTTTCTTTTCTTCCGGATTCAAGTAAAATCATCTCCTTCTCCAGTGTTTCTACCAATTCCTTAGGAATGCTGACTTTCAATGAGCGCTCTAGTCCTCTTGTTTTAATTGCCTTTTGAAGACAACTAACGGAACAACATATATACGCGCCTCGACCATTCTTTTTACCGGTTGAATCAATCACAATTTCATCCTCCGGAGTTTTCAAAACACGGATCATCTCTTTTTTGGTTTTCATCTCACCGCATCCGGTACACATTCTTAATGGTAATTTTTTTGCCATCTATTCTCTCACATCCTTAATATCCCATGCTTTGTGATTCGCTCTTGATGTCAATTTTAAAGCCTGTTAATTTTGCGGCAAGTCTTGCATTCTGACCTTCCTTACCAATAGCAAGGGATAATTGATAGTCAGGAACGATAACTCTTGCACTCTTTTCATTCTCATCAACCGTAACGGATACGACCTTTGCAGGACTTAAGGCGTTCTCGATCAATTTTTCAGGATCATTACTCCAATTGATAATATCAATCTTTTCATTGCGAAGCTCCATAACAATTGTATTTACTCTGGAACCGTTTAAACCAACACAGGCACCTACTGCATCTACATCGGGATTATTGCTCCAAACAGCCATCTTTGTACGGGAACCAGCTTCTCTGGAGATACTTTTAATTTCAACAGTGCCATCCTGAATCTCTGTAACCTCAGCTTCAAATAATCTTTTAACCAGCTCAGGATGAGTTCTTGATACTGTAATTCTAGGGCCCTTTGTAGTATCCTTTACTTCCAATACATATAACTTAATACGATCTGTGGGACGGAATACTTCTCCTCTTACCTGTTCGCTTTCCGTGAGGATGGCATCTACTTTACCAAGATTAATACTTACATTGTTACCTACATAGCGCTGAACAATACCTGTAACGATATCCTTCTCTTTCCCGCTATACTGTGTATAAAGTACTTTTCTTTCTTCTTCACGGATTTTTTGAACGACTACCTGCTTTGCTTTCTGAGCTGCAATACGTCCAAAATTCTTCGGGGTAACTTCGATCGGGACGATATCACCAAGTTCTTTTCTGGCATCCTTCATCTTTGCTTGCGCCAGGCTAATTTGCATAACCGGGTCAGTCACTTCTTCCACTACTTCTTTCATAGCGTATACGTTAACTGCTCCTGATACACGATCAATATTAACCTTTATATTATCTGCTCTGCCGTAATTATTCTTGCAAGCAGCCACTAAAGAATTCTCCAATGCCTCAAGCAAAATTTCTTTGCTGATATCCTTTTCCTTCTCAATTTGATTTAAAGCTTCGATAAGCTCTCTGTTTCCATCCATTTCTTTATTATCCTCCTTAATCTCATTAGAATTTTTCAACATGATTAAAAATCAAAGGTCAGTCTTACAATTGCAACATCCGGTCTATTAAATACGATGCTTGAGCCATCCTCAAGCTCAATTGTCAAAGTGTCCTCATCAAAAGCCGTCAGTATACCGACAAACTCTTTTCTCTTATTAACCGCTTTATATAGTTTGACCTCAACTTCTTCACCTATACTTTTTTCAAAATGTTTCTCTCTTTTTAATTGCCTGCCAAGACCGGGTGAACTAACTTCAAGAATGTAGGAATCAGGAATAAAATCATTTTTATCCATTAAATCGCTCAGCGCTCTGCTTACCAGTTCACAATCGTCAACAGTGATGCCGTTCTCCTTATCAATGTAAGCCCTCAAAAACCAATTGCCGCCTTCTTTTACATACTCGACGTCATAAAGCTCAAACTGATTCTCTGACAGAATGGGCTGTAATAGTTTTTCGGTCTTCTGCTCATATTCTTCATGCTTTGTCATTCAAATCCCTACTTTCCTTCTTATATCATAAATTGGTTCCCATTTGCTAAGCAAAGAAGAAGAGTGGACTTTCGTCCACTCCTAATTAGTCTTATCATTTAGCACAATTGTTATTATAACAAACGTATCCAATAATTGCAAGTATTAATTTTCACTATTTATATAGAAGAAATTCTGTTGATTACTGTTCACCCCCAATTTCAAACTCGAAGAAACTTTTTCGACAAGTTCTGGCCGGGATGAACTGTATATCGTGTTGAAGCAGTACTCAGGGATATTTTTGTAGCTTTTGGAACGATTGAAAAGGTCTTTGAAATTGTTCCATTATAATTTCCTTTCCCTTTAATTAATAAGGTTGCTTTTCCAATCGCAGTGTTGTGGATATACGTCAAGGTATAGTCCGTATTGACTTTTAATATTTTTGTGCCATTTTTAACTGTAACACTTGGCTTTCTTTCCGTACCGCTATAGGTATATTTTGTTTCAGATAACGATGCCGTAAAACCGTTTATAGGCTTTGCATTGATCTTTACCGTAACATAACCAACCTTATCATTATAATTCACTTTTATTACCTTATAATATAATTTGTAAATTCCTGCGTTAACAAATGAAGGTTTACTAGAGGAGTATTTAGTTCCGTTAGTGCTATAAGTAATCGTCGCTCCTTTTGGGATTTTCACATCCCCGGTATACGCTTTTCCGTCATAGGTAATCGTTAAATTATAAGTCGTTATTCCCGCCATATCCCCTTTATGAATTTTGAAAGTCTTTATAATGGTGCCGGTATAATTTCCTTTTCCTTTAATCGTTACGGTTGCCGTTCCGGGATTTATATTGGCGGAATAACTTATGGTATAGTCTGTACCACTCGTTAGGCCTGTTATTGTAACAGCAGGAGTCTTTGCGAGACCATCATACCCATAGGCGCTCGCAGAAAGTACCGCATTCATATTGGTAATCGGTTTTAAAATAGTAATTTCATAAGTCACAGTTAGCTCTTGCGACTTAATGGTTATCATCTGTTTACCAACCTTACCGCTGTTAAATCCTGTTATGGTATAATCCTTCAGTACCGCGTTAGTTCCATCGTTATAGCTTCCAATTAGTATCAAACCACTTGCATCAAATTTATCTCCAATGGAATAAATCAATTTTTTCGGCTTTTCTTTAATTGAGATTTCCTTCAGTTTAACGATTAATTTCTTATCAAATACCGCCTTGGCCACCATATCCGATGTCAAAACTGCAGGCAAAGTATCCACCTTTTGATCACCGTTAATATCCCAGCCTAGGAACGTATAGTTGTAGCTTTCGTCGGATTCCTTCTTTACACCGGTAGGAGCGTGGAGCGCAGAATTCGCCGCAAGAGGCTCCTGTGAGATCAATTCTCCATCTGCGTAATATTTCACCATATACCATTCACCGCCAAAGTAGTAGTTGATGTTCGGATTATCCAGTTCTGTCATATCCACTTCATTCTTATCTTCATAAAGGAATAAGTCAACTTTGTTTGAATTCATTTCCTCAGATGAAAAATCCTCCAAAACCTTTTCCATTCGACTCCTAGCATAAGGCATTACTATTTTCTTCAAATTTAAATTGTACGATAAATTACTCACGTAGGTGGTTTTACCAAATATCAGCAGCTTTACTTTTGAATAATAAAATGCTTTATCCCCGATGGTCTTAACCGTATCCGGAATCGTCAGGGTTTCAATAGCTGTATTTCGAAATGCTCCAGCACCTATGGTTTTTATGTCACTTCCTTTTATCACTACACTCTTTAAAAAATCCTTGTTATTAAAGAAATAATTCGGTATATTGTTACCCCCAGTGATTACTACTTCCGCTAAAGTTGTATCACTGCTTTCACCACCGGACATGTACGGAGATAATTTCATCTTTCCGAACAAATAATATAAATAATCATATTTAGGATTTTCTTTTGATGATCCGGCAAAAGGTAACGTAAGTTTATGCAACTGATATTCAGGTGCACCATATAAACAACCCAAACCAATGTTACAGACCGAATCCGGTATTACAATTTCTATTCCCTTAAAACTTTTAACTGCATAATCACCTATTAACCTTGTACCATCAAGAATAAATCCTTTTCCCTTTGGATTATTTGCCTCAATGAGGCAATTATCAAGATATAAACAACCATTATTCCAATTATACTGATTCTTATAAAATTTACTATTCACAAATACATCTTTCGGAATATGAGTTAATGTTTTAAGTAAAGAAACTTGCCCATTAAAAGTTTTTTCTACAAATACAATTTCCTTACCATTATCACTGTAAACGATGCCTTTATCATTAACGAATTTTTTATTCTTGGTAACATCAACTATTTCCAATGAAGAACAACCTTGGAATGCAAATTCTCCAGTTTGTTTCACCGATGATGGTATTATAACTTTTTTAAGATTCGTACATTCATTAAAGGCATAATTCTGAATATAAGAAATACCACCACTATATAGTGCAGATATATCAAGCGTTGTTGCATTGCCCTTATATTGAACGAGGCTTGCTGTTCCATCGTTCATCTTCACCAGTATTGCATCCTTTGTCTCGATTAATTCCTTTGCATTTAATCTATAATTCGAATTAACCAAAGGATAATCCGTTAATCCTGAGGGTAAATGATTAGACCTAAAATATACTGTTGGATTCAAATTAGAAGACACCATTAAATCCAAGGACACGCCGTCCAGATTGCTTAGATTAGAACCTGCAATCACACAACGCAGATTATTACAACTATTTGCAAACAAGTTACAACTCGTTAAGGAATCCGGCAATATCATATATTTCAAATTACCACAAAAGGATGCACCACCAAAACTTGTTGCTCCCTCCGGCATTTTTAATGCAGTAATACCATCTATTAATCGGAATTCAAACCCATTCAAATCCTTCAGTGTGTTAGGGAATATTAACTCTCCGCTATACTTTGTAGGCACTGTAATTAATTTCGTAAGATCCCGATTATATAAGATACCCTTTTGTGATTTATATACTTTATTCTGATCACTGACCGTAAAAGTACTAATATTGGGGCATTCCCAAAAGCTATCTCCCCCTATACTGGTCACATTTTTCGGAATATACACATCTCCCTTTAAATTAGCATACATAAACGCACTAGGTTCTATCATCACAAGTGTTTCAGGTAAAGTTATTTTTTCCAGGTTTGAAGAGCCAAATGCATTATTTACAATTTTATTCACCCCGTTAGGTACGATATAGCTCCCTCTTAAGGCAGGTGGATAAAGAATTAATGCTTTTCCGTCCTTGGTTAGCAACACACCATCTATACTTTTATAAGATGTATTCTTCGTGCTAACTGTAATGTTTTTTATTTGTCCAGAACGATAGAAAGCTCCTCTCTCTATTTTGGTTACTGAGGCAGGTATATATATTTTTTCAATTCTTGTAAAAGAAAATGACGAATCTCCAATGCTAACAACGTTTTCCGGTAACTGAACTGTTCCTGTTAAACCGGCATAACTGAATGCCATACCATTTATGTACATCAAACTTGTGGGTAAATTGATACTGCTTAATTTACTACAATTTCTAAACGCCTCTCCATCAATCGTAGTCATACCCTCAGGTAATATAACAGTGGCAAGATTATCACAACCATAGAACAACCCAGAATGCTCATTTTTCGGATCGGTTAGTTTAATTGTTGTTAAGGAAGCAGGAATCGGTGTAGTACTATTTATATTCATCTCAACACCAAAAATCCAACCAATATTATTATTTGCGTTATCGCCCAAAAACTCTCCAACATAGGGAATAGAAAGCTTCTGAATTGCACTTATATTCTTTAGCATACCTTGTCCAATTTCACTCGCCGAATTCGGAATAATCACTTCCTTTGTTTGATTTTTTGTAAGATTTGCAAACGCATAGGAGCCAATTTCCTTAAGGGATGAGGGTATCACAATATTCGTCAGCCCGGAATCTGAAAAAGCATAGGAGCCAATATTAAATAGCATGCTTTTATCTGAAATATCCGCTGTTGATAACTCGCTGCAATTAGCAAAGGCATAATCACTGATTTCCTTCACCCCATCTGGTATATTGATCTTCTTCAACATAGCGTCATTGTAGAAGGCACCCTCATAAATTCCGGATAACTTACTGTTATCACTGATATTAACTGTACTAAGTGATTTGCACGCAGCAAACGCATAAAAATCAATACTAAGAAGAGAATCCGGTAAAGTTGCTGTTTTAAGGTTATCACAACCGTAGAATGCACGATATCCAATTGTACTGACTGTGCTACCCGATGCAAAGTTTAATGCTGTAATCCTAGCTGTTTCAAACGCTCCAAAACCAATGGAGCTTACCTCGGAACTAATTGTATATGCGCCTACTTTACCCGCCGGATAGGTAATTAACCTGCTTTTATTCTTACTGAATAAAATACCATCCTTTGAAGAATATACGCCATTGTCTGGTGAGACGTTAATTGTCTGCAGATTTGTACAAAAACTGAAACAGAATTCTCCTATACTTGTTACGTTCGCAGGAATTCCAATGTTTTTTATTCCACTGCCATAAAAGGCATTTGGCCCTATTTCAAGGTTAGCCTGATTTCCAATTGTAACTGTTTCCAGCCTATCTGTTTGTGCAAAGGCACGGCTTTCAATCTTTGAAAGCTTCTTCGGCAAAACGATAGTCTTAAGCTTAGAACCATCAAAAGAACTCTTTTTGATGGTTTCTAAGGACGAATCCTCAGAAAAACTTACCTTGCTTATTCCGCTAAGCGCAAACGTATTCTCATTGATTGATTTTACCCCTTCCGGTACATAAAAGTCAGATAGATTCGTTGTAGAATAGAATGCATACTTACCAATTGATGTCAGCTTACTATTAGCGGACAATCTTACTTTATTAACTGCACTATTTGAGAATGCATAATTGCCAAGGAAGATTACCTTGTCCGGTATTGTAATCTCCGTCAGCGAAGTGGTATTGTAGAAGGCATAGTTATAAATTGCTGTTAACGTAGCTGGCAATACAATACTCTTTATGGTTTTGTTATCCTTAAATACTTCCGCCCCAATTGCGGATACTTCTTTCCCATCGATCTTATCAATCACAAGGCTGGATGACTTTCCTGTGTATGAGATCACACAAATTGTTCCATCTGAAAGTGTTACGTAAGTCCACACTCCAGATTTTATAGGCTGAGATGTTCCAAGATAATACCCTTTCATACCATAATCCCAATTGTCTTGCAAATTGGTAGGTAGCACTGAATTGACGAAATATACCTCTATATTATTGGTTCCACCAAACGCATATCGACCAATAAAGTCTATTTTGGAAGGTAGAATAATCTTTGATAAAGAGGTACAATCCGAAAAAGCATAGCGCCCAATGGAGGATACATTTTTCGGAATGGTTATATCCGAAAGGGAAGAGCATCCGCTAAAGCAATAATTATCAATTGTTTCAAGTTTTTCGAGTTTAGATAGGTTAATACTTTTCAGCGCATTTAGATTTTCAAAGGCCCTCGCCTCAATTATCTTGATATTATTCTCATGAAATGTAATTGTTTCTAGATTATTCGCCCCATCAAAAAGATTAGCAGGAATATATTCTGCCCGAAATCCAGAAGCAAATTCAACCTTAGTCAAATTATTGCAACCAAGAAAGGCACTGCTGATTGATTCAACATTTGCTGGAATTGTTATCATTGTGATTGATGTATTAGCAAATGTACCATAGGAAAGTCGTTTTAATTTGGAGCCTTCGGCAAAATATATGGATGATAGCGAAGAAGCTTCACTGAAGGCATAATATCCAATATTCTCTACCTTCGCTGGAATTACAACCTCAGGTATCGCCCTGCAATATGCAAATGACCCTTCACCGATTTCCGTTAATGAGTTCGGCAATAAGAGTTCTGTAATATTGGACAAAGTAAACGCAAAGTTTTCTATTGTGGTTATTCCTTCACAAAATACTACATTTTTTAATCCACTTTGATAAAAAGCATACTCTTTAATTGTAACCACTCCATCAGGAATGATATATTCATCCGTTCTCCCTCCGGGCATGGCTACTAACGTTGTTCCCTTCTTATCAAACAACACACCATCCATCGATTTATATGTTAAATTGGCACTATCTGCTGTAATACTTTTTAATTCTGTACATCCTGCAAATGCACCTGTACACTCAATTAGTGAAGCCGGAATAGTTGCCGATGAAATCGCAGTATCTTCAAAAGCCCTTACTTCGATTACTTTTATTCCAGCTGGAATTTTAAAATCGACAAGTTTCATACATCCGTCAAATGCTATTTCCCCAATCTTTTGTAAGGTACTGTTTGAGGGAATTATCACCTTTGAAAGTCTTGCGTTGTTTAAAAACGCACCCTCTCCTATACTCTTTAAAGTCACTGGAAATGTAAGTTGTGATATTCCTGAAAATTCAAATGCATACTCACCAATATCCTCAATTTTATTATTAAGATTCACCTCATTGAGAGAAGTGCAAAATGCAAATGCTTTTGTATCAATTTTTGTAACTCTATTAGGGATTGAAATTGCCGTAAGGGAAGAACAGCAAAAAAACATTTCTCCCGGAATGCTACTTATTGTCATACCATCCGCAAATGTGACGCTCTCCAACATATTACAATTTTTAAACACCGCACTTCCCATATTCACTGTATTTTTTGGTATACTCACAGAAATCAGGGAACTGTTTTCAAATGAATTATTCCCTAGCGTTGTAACGGTTGCAGGAATACTAATTTTTGTTGCACGACTAAATGCAAACGCATAGCCTTCAACCGAAATTGTACCCTCCTTTATAATATAATCCTCTGATAAACCTGCAGGATAATAAATCAGCTTTGATCCGCTGTAGGTGTAGATTGCTTTATTGATTATTTTAAAGGTTGTATTATAGGACGACACATTAACAAGCTTCATGGACGAACATCCATAAAATGCATCGGAAGCTAATTTGTTTAGGTTCTTCGGAATATTCATTCTTGAAAGGGATCCACAATTTGCGAAGGCTCCACTACCAATTGTTTCTAATGCTCCACTCTCAGGAATATCTGCGACATTAAGTCTGACACAATCTCTAAAACTGTCCGTCCCGATTGATTTAACTTTATTTGGTATAATGATTTCCGATAAATTTGTGCATCCACTAAATGCTCGATCTAATATCTTCGTCAGTGAAGCAGGTAGAGTAACTGTTCTTATTCTTGTATTTCCAGCAAAAGCGGAGTCTCCTATGGAGGAAACCGTTAAACCTCCAATCTGTGACGGAACTGTTATATATTTTCTCTTTCCATTATAGCTAAGGATTTCTGCGGTTCCATCCGAAAGTGATGTATAGCTAAAAGCTAGTCCGTCATCTTCATTAATCCAGTTCGCATATAGCGTAATATCCTTGGTAAATACCTCATCATACCAATTAACAGCATCCGTGTAAGAGGTATCAAAAAACCAATCATTGAATACAACATAGTTTCTTTCTGGTTCCGGCATATATTGAAGTGTATGATTAACAACAAATTTATGAGTAATATTAGTTACTTCATCCGTCATAGTATTAAAGGTGATGGTACCCACAGGCTCACAAATAAGCGCACTCATATCCAATTCGCCGTAGCCATAAAACCAGTCCTCACCCTTTGTTCCAAGGTCATGGGAGGATGCAACAAGCATTTCTTTCACATCCTTAAATTCACAGTTTGGATTAACTGCCTTGTATAAGGCGATTGCACCTGCAGCAATGGGGCAAGCAATGGAGGTTCCCTTTTTATATGCATATTCTCCGCCAATCTGAGTAGTAAATGCGGTTCCAGGTGCAACAATATCACTATTTTCTCCATAATTCGAATAACTTGCTAATTCTCCTGAGGTTACATCTAAGGCTCCTACACCGATAACATTTGGATCTGCGGCAGGCCAAGTCAGGGAGGAAGTAGAATCATTTCCTGCTGCTGCTACACAAATAATATCACTGTCAGCTGCAAGCTGTGTATAATGTTCAAGCAAATTGATAGGGTCAGTCGTTCCAAATGACATATTAACGACATCTACATCCTGCTCAATTGCATAAGAAAGCCCCAACACAAGATCGGATGACCTTACAAATTGACCATTCGTAGTAGCTTTACATTTTATTACCAGAATATTAGCTTCCGGAGCAATTCCTACGATTCCACCATTATCGGCACCTGCTGCCAGAACACCCGCAACAGCTGTACCATGCCCCTGTTCATCTTCAACGTATTGAATACCGACCTTATCTTCTGAGGCATTATAAGATTTCTTGCTAATTCTGCCTGCGAACTCAGGGTTATCTGTGTCGATACCCGTATCAATTACCGCCACTGTAACCCCTGCTCCCTTGGTTTTATTCCAGCTTTCTCCAATATTGATATAATTAAGGTTGTCCTGGGAAGAATAATATTTGTCTTGATATGTATAAGCTGGTATGGATGGAGTAATGGTTGAAAGCCGCACATAGTAGTCTGGCGTAACTGAGGTACTATATTGTGGGTTTTCGTTAATAAATTTTTCAACAGTAGTTCCCTTTGGCATATCAATCACTGCATACTTATCATCTGCACTGATTCTTACCTTCTCTTTTCCTACTCCTATATCTTTGGCTGCCTTATAGGCATCCTCTTTCTTACCAATATTAAGAATAATACGATCTTTTGCATAATCACCCTTATTCTTATTGAGAGTATAGATACTCTCTTTCTTAACATCCTCGAGTGTTGGTGCATTTTCCTTGCTTGTATCAGATGATACTTCTAGTCCTTCCTGTTTCTGTTCCGGTAAATCAATTGTTTGCTTAAAATTCCGAACTGCTTCCTCCATTGGTACGAAACTACCAGAAGTTAGTGCTAAAGTAAATACTAATAAAAATGCAGCGAATTTTTTTATCATTTGTTTCCTTCCCCCGTAATTATTCTTTTATAATTCATAATATATTCCTAAATTATCCTCTTGTCAACAGAAGTGGAAGATAGACAAAAAAATACCTGTTTTTATTTCTTAGACGGTTTGCTATACAAATCTTAGCGAAGTAAAAAAGTCTGAAAACTCCTGCTTATAGGAGCTTTCAGACTTTCTCATAACTCATTAATTCAATACATGATAAAAAGAATCCGATGTATAAATCACAAATACTTTTCATTCATTTGTTCTATGCATATTGTTATTTTTAAGTTTTAACTGACCACCTTAATACATACAGAAGAAAGAGACAATTCTTATTCTCTGCCGCATATAATTGCGTTTTCCTACAGCCTTCCATACTTTTCTGCAATCTTTATCAACAATTCAACACATTGGTCCATTGCTTGAACACATGCATATTCTTTCTTTCCATGATGATTGTGACTTCCGGTTCCAAGGTTCGGACAGGGCAATCCCATAAACGATAATCTGGAACCATCGGTTCCACCGCGTACGGGAAGACTGATGGGCGTACCACCCAACTCTCTGATGCATTCATATGCATTGTCTATCAAATGCCAGTGGGGTTTAATTTGCTCCGCCATATTATAATAGCTGTCACAAATTACTGTTTCCACTGTGCTATCACCGTATTTTTGATTCAACTGATTGGTTATCTCCTGAACTTTATTCTTTCGCTCTTCTAATATTGATTTATCATGATCTCGAAGAATAAAACTCATCTCTGTTTTCTCAACCGTTCCGCTAATTTGCTCCAAATGATAGAAGCCTTCATAATTTTCTGTATGTTCCGGTCTTTCTTTCTCCGGCAGCATCCCGGTAAATTCGGAGGATATTAAAATTGCATTTCTCATTTTATCCTTTGCAGAACCCGGATGAATATTAATTCCATTGATCGTAATCTTAGCTTTCGCCGCATTAAAGGTCTCATATTCCACTTCACCAAAAGCAGCACCATCAACAGTGTAAGCATATTGTGCACCAAACTTCTCCACATCAAATAAATCTGCTCCTCTTCCAATCTCCTCATCGGGAGTAAAGCCAATCTTTATGGTGCCGTGCTTTATTTCAGGATTGTGATATAAATGCTCTGCCATTGTCATAATTTCAGCAAGTCCTGCCTTATCATCCGCTCCAAGCAAAGTAGTCCCGTCTGTTACAACCAAATCACACCCGATGTAGGAATTTAAAGAATCATATTCCTTTGGGCTCATAATAATATTTAGCTCCTTATTTAAAACAATATCACTTCCATCATAATCTTTAATTATTTTGGTCTTAACGTCACGATATGGTACATCATCAACCACATCCATATGTGCTAAAAAGCCAATTACCGTACCTTTCCAGTCCGGTATATTGGCGGGTATGGTTCCATATATATACCCGTTCTTGTCCATCGCAGCATCTTTAATCCCGATTTCTTTCATTTCATTTACTAATGCTTGTCCGAATTCAAGCTGTTCCGTTGAACTCGGGCAATTGGGATTATCTTCATTCGAACCTGTTTCATATTTCGTATAATGAATTAGTCTTTCATAAGCTTTCATAGTATTACGCTCCTGTCCATATGTTATTTTCACAAATCACAAAACAAAATCAACCGCATTCTGCAATTAATTCACAAACTGAATTAATTATGTTAATTTACTTGTTTTTCACTATATAAGAATAGTATATTATTATTGTTGGATTTTACAAGTGACTTTCTTAAAAAATTTCCTGCTTTAGAAAAACAGGTAGACTGGAAAACTACAATCAATCGATTTCATAATTTCAATTTCCATTGAAGCATGGCTCCTATGAATCTATGCAAATCGCTATTGCCACAGTAAAAACAGGGCTATTTAACCCCCAACATCTTTGCATGAATAGAAACAGGAAGGCACTAACTATTATTGAGTTATAAGAAGGCCGCATTATCAATATGATAGCCACTCTTCCTAGGAACAAAAGAAGGAGAACTTATGAATACCACTACACTAAGACAGAAACTAACTATCTTTAACAAACTGATTGATATCATTTCAGGTATCTTTTTGCCAATCATTAATGTACTGATGGCAGCAGCATTATTAAAAGGTCTTTTAATCCTCGCTGTTAATCTGAAATGGATTGAAAAAACAGATGGAATCTATATGATATTATATGCAGCTGCAGACGGGTTCTTTTACTTTCTACCGATCTTTTTAGCCTACTCTGCTGCCAAAAAATTGAAAGCTGATTTGTACACTTCCGTACTAATGGCGGTGGCTTTGGTTTATCCTTCCATAACCACTATGATGCGAGGTGGTACAACACCAGATTTTCTTGGAATTCCGATTAGGGCACTTTATTATCCCTCCAGTGTTATTCCAATCATTCTTGGAGTTAGCTTATTACACTATATTGAACTCCCCCTTGAACGTTATCTCCCTAATGCGATTAAAGGCTTTTTAAAGCCCATGATATCCTTAGTCCTTGTTGTTCCAATCACCTTTCTTCTATTTGGCCCGATTGGCGATTTTATTGGAGATGCAATTGGAGGCGCATATAACTCAATCTACACCACCAGTCCTGTATTAGCCGGAGCGATCTTTGGATTTATCTGGCAGCCCGCGGTCATCTTTGGGTTTCATTGGGGAATGGTTCCTGCTATTATCCATAACATCAACGCTTTGGGCTCTGATTCATTTCTTCCCCTCGTCGGTCCTGCCGTTATGGGACAGGCTGGAGCCGCCATGGCAGTTAGCTTCCTGGCTAAGGATAAGAATCTTAAAGCAGTTGCTATGTCAGGCTCCGTCGTAGCGATGCTTGGAGTTACAGAACCTGTTTTATATGGTATTACCGTCCCGTTAAAGCGTCCCATGCTTGCCGCTTGCATTGCAGGATCAATTGGAGGAGCGATTGTGGGAACCTCCAGCGCTCGTGCGGTAGCATTTGCCTTCCCTTCCATGTCCTCCCTGGTTGTTTATTTGGGTAAAGGATTTGGCACCTTCTTCGTTAGCATGCTTCTGGCTTTTGTCATCAGCTTTGTTCTTACCCTCCTGTTTCGAATTAACGAAGCTGATTATCATAAAAATAATAGCAAAGAAAATCAATAATTCAAACCAAACAACACAATTATTATAACTGGGTTCAAAATATTCTCAAAAAAGATGTTATAAAATACTGCATACAAAATTTGATTGATTATCAAAATGCGTAATTTGTAGTATTTATAACATCTTTTAAATATTGATAGGATTCATTTGTGCACTCATAAAACTGATATTACATTGGTTCTTCAAAGGCTATATTGATTTTCTTCTTACATACTTTTTTATTTCTTCCAGCTTATTTTTTAACTATCTAACTTAGCTTTGAATGCTATCCCTTCATTTTCATCACATACTCACGGTATTTCGTCAAACGATCCGCTAGCTTATCCTTTTTATTATATACCAATTCAGGTTTATAAGAATCAAGGAAATCAAATTCCTCTATTTTAGTGATAAAGGAATCCTGAGTACTATGGTTTAACTCTCCATTAAGGGTAGAGATCAACATAATACTGTTATGTAAATAACTGTTTATTTCAGTGTAAAACTGAACCAATGTTGGAATGTCAAAATTACGCTCCAATTCCACATTATAAGTATCAAAACTGATATGATTCTCTTTAATAATTTTCTTTTTAGAATTCTTATCTAAGTAAAATATTTCAAAGGAATAATTGCAGCCACCCTGTTCACAATAGGGTAAATAACGAAGCAAGTAGTCCTTTCCACCCTTTTTATATAGATAAAATGAATTTTGATCACTGTTTGCAGCGAACAATTCTTCTTTCCATATCAACTTATTCTTTTTATAAACCTTAATATATGCGGGCTGGGCAAAATCATATACGGATAGATCCAATGAAATCATCTCCTTTGTTCCATCATGATCTAAATCAGCACTCAGTATACGGATATCATTTTTGCTCACATCATTAATAATAAATCCATCTTCATTAAGCAGTTCCTCACTTTCAGGGTTTGAAGCAACGGTTGGGGAAGGAATTGATGTAGGCTTAAGAGTGGGCTTAGGGCTTACTTTGGAAATAAAACTAGAACTATCATCATTCTTTTTATGTGGTGGAAGTGTCATAAAACAGATACCAATCAGTAAAACAGCTAAGATAGATGATAAAATCATATATATCTTAGGCTTCTGGTAGTGAAGAATATTCTTAATTCTATGCTTCACATCTACTTCACCAAATGCTAGCGGACTCATGGCTAATCGTCCTTTGTTGACGGAACAGGCAAGCAAAACAGAAGAATATGCTTTCTTCTCTCCATAACCGATTTCTTTTATCACTCTTTCATCACATGCCAATTCAATATCCTTACAAAAAAGAAGATACGCAATCCAAACAAATGGATTAAACCAATAAACACCTAGTAGAAGGAACGCAAGTAATTTGGTCAAATGATCACCATTTCTTATATGGGCCTTCTCATGAGCAATCACATATCTTTGGCTGGTTACATCCAATGAAAAAGGCAGATAGATTCTTGGTCTGATGATTCCAAGCACGAACGCAGATGTAATCCTATCACACTGATAAATATTCTCAGTTAAAGGTATTGCGATTTTTACTCTTTCCTTTAATTTTATCATTGAAATAATACCATATAAGAACAAACCTATTACTCCGGCCATCCAGATAATTGCTCCAATCTGTTCAACTGATAGTGGCATCAAGACGGACTGGGGATTTTGTACATTCACTGTTTGATTTAAACTATAAGCATTTATAGCTTGACCAACTATATCGTGATGATTGAAGACTGGAATGCTTTGTGGAAGTGTTTGCAGTGTGTTCTTTGTTATGAAAGGATTACTCGGAATGATACTCAACATGCTGTGTATGGAAAACGGGCAAATTAAACGCACTCCTACCAACCCCCACAAGAGGCAAATAGCATTCTTTGGTGCTTTTCTAAGTATTAATCTTACAATGATTACTACTGCAACTAGATAAATCACTTCAATGTTTCGATTAAGAAACATGATGTAATATTCCTTCATCCTTCGCTCTCCTCATATTGTTCAATCAGCCTCTTGATTTCGACTACATCTTTCGAGGATAGGTTCTTTTCCTTTGTAAATGCTGCTATAAATTGAGGCAGGGAACCACCAAAGGTTCGATTAACAATCTCGTGGCTTTCCGCCGTCTGTACCTGATCTTTTGTCACCAGTGAAGTCACTATCGAATTTTCATTCTTGAGAATGCCACGGTCTGCTAAACGCTTAATAACCGTAAAGGTAGTGGATTTCTTCCATTCTAATTTCTCATTGCATAGCTTAACAAGATCACTGCTCTTAATTGGTTCATTCTCCCACAAAATCATGCAGAATCGATATTCACTTTCAAACACTTTTGGCGTTTCCATCATTTTTCTCCTTTTTCGGTCTAATGTATTAGATTGTTGTTTATATCATAATCCATTCAGACATAACTGTCAACCTTATTTTGGTAAACACTGAAAACAAAAGCTGTTGCAAAGCAATACCTTCTAAGCGAGTTAATACCACCAAAAAGAGAATTCTGCTTTGCAACAGCCAATTAATTATATACTATTTTAAAATTTGATACAGCGAATTCAATAAAACCTTATTCGGATCTTGACTTAACTCCCAGATCATTGCACCACCTAAGTCATTGTTTTTTATATATTGTGCTTTTTCTGTCATAGATAGTTCATTTTCATAGGTGATAAAGGTAGAACCGTTAAACAACCATGGAACTTTGGCGTCACTGTTATAATAATATTTATAACCAGATGCATTTAAATAGGTTGATACCACCTTACTATACGTAATGGAGGATGCACCGGAATAAATCTGATTAAATCCATTGTTTACATTGGGCACGGATTGATAAATATATCCGTAGAAGGGAACCCCCATTACAATTTTATTCTTTGTAAATCCTGCAAGTATCCACTCTTTGACACTTTTATCAGCGCTGATGTTATTAGGCTTTAGCGGATTCTCACTATATAAAGGTGCATTAAAGTTGGTATATGTTTCCCAAGGTCCATGCAAATCATAGCTCATTACATTCACATAATCTACATATTGGTTCACTTGGGTTGGTTCTATATTATTTAAGTACCAAGCTCCAGCTGCTCCTGCAAAGGTTAAGATATAATGTTTACCGCTTTGCACTTCCTTTGCATTAAGCTTTTCTCTCAGCGTTTGAAGTAATAATGTGAAGTTGTGCTTGTCTTCGGGGCGTTTTACATTTGACGAGAGCCCACCGGATACCGGATACTCCCAATCAAGATCAATTCCATCAAAACCATATTTCACAATAAAATCAACACAACTATCTGCAAAAATAGCTCGGGAGGTTTCCGATAATGCCACATCCGAAAATCTGCCTGACCAGGAATACCCGCCAACCGAGATGATCGTTTTTAAGTTTGGATTGATTTGCTTTAGCTGGTTTAAACCACTTATATTAGCCGGGTCAACATCCGGATATCCTAACTTTATCTTCAAATCGGTTCCTATGTCTGCAAATGCATAATTGATATGTGTGAGTTTATTTGCATCCAACTTATCCGGTGTAAAACCGGAATACCTTGACCATGCGGCATAATAACCGATAATTTTCTTTGTAGGTATAGGTGATGGTATTACAGACTGAGTTGGGGTTGGGGTCGGCGCTAGCGTTGGCACCGGAGTTGGGATTGGGACAATTGTTGGTGCTTGTGTTGGGACAGGATACGGCGTTATTGTTGGTGTGGGGGTTATAACGGGTAACTGAGTCGGTGCTTGTGTTGGTGTGATGACGGGAGTTATTGTCGGTGTTACAGTCGGCACACTTGTCGGTGTTATAGTCGGTGCCTTTGTCGGTGTTATAGTCGGCATACTTGTTGGTGCCTTAGTTGGTTTTTTAGAAGTATTTATCACTTTATTGACAGTAACTTTTGCATTCATCTTAGTATCAAGCACTGAAGCTGTTATAGTAGCACTTCCTTCACCCTTTGCAGTGATTGTACCATTGCTTGTTATTGTTGCTATTCCCGAATTCGTAGAGGACCATGTTATTTTGTTGGTTGTTCCTATCGCTTTCATCAAGAAGGTTTTACCGGAATTCATTGTCAGATTCGTTGCATTTAATTTAATCACAGTTACCACACAGGATAATTTCTTTCCAGCGACTGCACCATAGATTGTTACCTTTCCTGTGTTTTTTGGTGATATCACTCCAGTTGAGGACACCGTAGCAATATTTTTGTTGGTGGTGCTCCAAATCACTTTAGATGAAGTACCATTCACCTTTAATGTTTTTGTACTACCCATTGCTATTGCGGTGCTCGTGCTACTCAGCTTAATTACATTGACCTTACTGGATAATCTTTTTCCATTTACATTAGCATAGATTGTTGCTGCTCCAGGGGCTTTCGCTACTACCTTTCCTCCTGAAGTAACGGTTGCCACACTCTTATTACTTGAGGACCAAGCTGCTTTCTTGCTTGTCCCACTTATGTACAGTGTTTTATAATGATTGGCCTCCAATGTGAAGGAACTGCTGCTTATTTTTATGGCGGCTCCTTTTGCACTAAGTTGTTCCTGAAAAGAAACTATAAGGATAACTAATAGAATTATCGTAATTGGAACTACCTTTCGTCTCATAAGCATTTTCTCCTATCGCTTTTATTGTCTTGTTCACAGTACTCCTTCCTCTAAATATAATTATAAAATCATATGCCAAGTATATCATTATCAAATCCATGGAGAATTTTACATTACCTTCCAACAGAAAGATAGAAAGGCACTCCCCCTTATCCTCAACGGGTAAACCCTATTGAATAAGAAGTAGTGCCTCATATGATAACGATTCTATTGATAAAGACTATTGTTTCGTAATGTTTAAATTCTTTCCAAATCCTTTTCCGTATTAATCATTTCAAGTGCAATTTGGCATATTCCGACTTCAAAATCCCGGTTTAATTGCTCTGATTTATGAAGCTTAGCTAATAATAATTTTTCAACCATGGAAGCGCACCGTTCTTGTACTAGCTGGTTTATCCTCTGATTGACCATCTCACCATAAAGAACTATTTCATCGGGATTGTACATACATTGAAACGCTTGTATTATTCTTATAATAACATCTTCATATACTAGTGGATCATAGTTAAAGGTGTCCCAATCAATTCCAAAGGGAAGATACTTAATCTCTCCTGCCAAACCGTTCCTCCCCTTATAGATCTGGTTGTTGAAATAGATTCCACCACCCGGGGGATACTTTCCAGGAAAATACAATCCCACAATACATTCCCCACCTGTTGTTCCACTTCTGTGGGCATACCCCATAACTGCAGCATTGATGTCATTTTCTACACACACTTTTTTCTGAAATTTCCTAGAAATATATTCAGATAGTGACTGATTTCTCAATCCCTCGTAATCAATAATGATAAGCCGGTGTTCTATTTCTTCTCCCGGTACTCCAAAACAGATAGCCTGAATATTGGGATAACGAATCAAACTTTCTTCAATACAACGATCAAAGGAATTGATTTGCACATCCACAAGTCTTTGCTCCGATGAATTAATAACCTCTCCTCTGAGATTTATCACACGGTAAAAAGCTTTATCAACTCCCTGTTCTTCAAGCATATAGATCGCTAGTGCAAGCCTGTATTCCGAATTATAATGATATGACAAAGCCGGACGCCCGCCTTCGGAACTAACCACCTCAGCTTCCACGATTTCCCCAATTGTAATCAGTGTATTCACTAATGAATTGATTGTAACTACACTTAATCCTGTAAGCTGAGCCAACTGAGGCTTGGTCGCTTTATCCACTTCTTTTAGTGCCTTACGTAGTTTATTTAGGTTTAAATCTTTAATAATATTACTTTTCTTAATCATTTATTACTCCATTTTTATTAAATATCGGATGAGATAATGCGGACACAACATTCATAACCTCATAGATAGATCAACATTGCGAAAGATGGTATATGCACCTTATGGATTACTGATGCCATTTGGCTACAAGCTATTTAATACGTAATACCTTATTTACTCTCTCTGTACTTAAAAACATGAATACAAGGTATACAGAGATTAGTATTGGTAGTACAGAAATACTTGTTTTTGTAGCAATCAATCCAAGAAGTGGGGGTAAAAAAGTGCTTCCTGTATAGGCAACCGCCATTTGATAACCAATCAGGTTTGCTGAATTCTCACTACCAAATCTTTTTGGTGTCTCGTGGATTAACCCAGGATAGATGGGTGCAAGCCCTAACCCAATTAGTACAAGACCAATCAGCGAATATTGTACCGGCAGTGGTATTAATAATAATCCAGCTCCGATTATGGCCAATATCTGCCCATAACGTATCAAGGTAAGATTCCCAACTTTCATAGTAATAAACCCAGTGATAAATCTTCCGGCCGTAATCCCTCCATAATAAAGAGAGACCCATCCTGCTGCCTGTTCAGCAGAAATATGTCTGGCTCCAACCAAATAACTCGCACCCCAGAGTCCCACGCTCATCTCCACTCCGCAATATAATAGGAATGCAAGTAACGTATTACTTACCCCTTTAATCTGAAACACATTTCGTGTGGGTTGAATATTGCTTTGTTCTTCAGAAGGCTTCTGCATAGATAACTCTCTATTGCTTTGTTCACGTTCAAGCTCATGGATTTTAGAAACCTTCTTCCATAATGGAAGTGTAAGGAACAAAATCACGACAAATGTGAACTGAATGATTGATACTGCACCATAACCATCCCTCCAGGAATTGTGCTTTGTAATGTAGAAGGACATTATAATAGGTCCCATCGTAGCACCCACGCCCCAAAAACAATGGAGCCAATTCATATGATGGGCTTTATAATTCTCTGCAACATAATGATTGAGTGCCGCATCCACTGAACCCGCGCCTAAGCCAAGCGGAATGGCTAGGAGGATAATCCAGACGAGAGATGGAGCCATCGAAATACCTAGAAGCGGTCCAGCAGTTAGAATACAACTAATTAAAGTAACTTTACCTGTTCCAAGGAATTTAATTACTCTGCCGCTGAAAAAACTAGAGATTATTGTTCCTCCTGATAAAACCATGGTAATTATTCCTGCACTTCCAAATGAAGTCCCCAGATCCGGCCACATCATTGGCCACGCAGAACCAAGTAAAGAATCCGGAAGTCCTAAACTTATAAACGCCAAATAAATAATAATTAAAAAACCGGTTGCCATCGTTATTCTCCTTTAAATTCATCTTTATCAAGGAATAGCACTTGCTGTTTGCTTTTCCAATAATTCTAATTGCAATCTTAATAAATACTCTTTGTAAAGTTCCTTTATTAAGTATCTATAGTTTACTATACCTTATTCATTCCGTCAAGCAAATATACCTTTTATATTAAAATAGGAAAATCATGTTACTGTTCACTCCCAATTTAGAACTTTGCATAATGATTACGATAAATGATTTTCGAAAAGGAGTATTTGCAATCCAAAAATCACAAGGATGGTTGTTCGCGGTATTATCAAAGTCCTATACCTTACAACCATCCCTTCCAATTTCCTATAGTGTCTTTTACTACCTATCCAATTAAATTCCAACTATAATGAGTTGGGGTCAAATTTTCATCCATAAATTACGGTTTATCAATTGTAATTCTTCCGTCCTGATAATCCAGTACCAATTTATTCCCCTCCAAACCCATATCATTTAACACTTCTCGCGGAATTTGGATACGACCGGCCCTATCCACAACAACATATTCCTTTTGACTGGTCTTTCGTCCCCATCCGTCAATATGAGCTTCTTCTGCATCCAAATTTATTGCTTCATGAAGTAGTAATTCACTGCTGATTTTACCATCCCGTATTGCCGCAACGCGCTCCACCTTTGAAGATAGTTCAACATCATGGGTTACCACAATCAAGGTCAAACCGAGTTCACGATTTAAGCGGCGGAATACATCAAAGATAACATCTGCCGTTGCCCGGTCAACTGCTCCGGTGGGTTCGTCTGCTAATAATACCTTTGGAGAGTTAGCAAGAGCAATTGCAATTGCGATTCTCTGCTGCTCTCCACCGGATAATTGGTAGAGCTTATTATCCTTTTTCTTTGACAATCCTACCATATCTAAAAGCTCCAGTGCCTTTTCCTTTTTATCCTTAAGTCCTGAAAATTGCATGGGCATTTTAATATTCTCTAGAACGGACAGATAAGGAACCAAGTTTCTGGCATTATTCTGCCATACAAAACCAACCGTATTGCGTTTATAATCCACTAATTCTTTATTGGTCATTGTAAAAAGGTTTTTCCCATCCACATAAAGCTTCCCGGCACTTGGACGATCTAGTCCTCCAATCATATTGAGAAAGGTACTTTTTCCGCTGCCTGAATTACCGATTATAGCCATGAACTCTCCTGCTTCCACGGTCAAGTCAAGTCCCTGCAACGCTAAGACCTCTATGTCCTTTGTCTTATATATTTTAACCAAGTTATCTGATTTTACCATTGCTTCAGCCATACAATTATCCTTTCCTCTCCCCTATCAATCCTGTCACTTTACTGTTTGACGTCTATTACCTTACCGTCTTCCAGCTGTATCAGCATATCGCCCAGGTTCATCATGCTAATATCATGGGTGGTCATTACAATGGTAATTCCTACTCGTTCAATCATCTCTTTAAAGAGCTTAATTACCTCATGGGCAGTTTGAGTATCAAGTTCCGCAGTGGGCTCGTCGGCAAATATAATTCTTGGGCTGTGGGATACTGCTCTGGCTATAGCAACTCTTTGCTGCTCACCACCTGACATCTCTGCAGGCATATGATGCATACGATTTCCAAGACCCACCATATGCAGAGCTTCCTCCACTCTTTCCCTTCGGTTTTCTTTTACATTGGCAAGACGCATTGCCAACTCCACATTCTCATAAGCACTCATCATCGGAACTAAGGACACGGATTGAAATACAAATCCAAACTGTTCTCTTCTCAGATTTTCTCGTTTGGCTTCTGAAAAATCAACAATATTTTGACCGTCAAAGTTCACCACACCACTCTCTGGATAATCTAGGGCTCCTAAAAGATTTAGCAAAGTAGTCTTACCGGACCCAGACCTCCCTCGCAAAATGATCAAACCTTTTTCTTTTATTTGAAAATTAATATCCTTCAAGGCATGGAACTCATTTGATCTTCCCTTATTAAAGATTTGATTGACATGTTCCACACTTATTAATGATTGATTCATATTTACCTCATTCTTGCGTAATATTACGCTTAAAATTTGTACGATTGAAGCACCCACCATATATGTAAGCTTCTTCTTTCAGAATATATGCTAATCCTCACCAAGCTTTAGGGCATTCGTAATATTGAGCCTAGAAACAATTCTCATAATAACCGCAAGGCTGATTAAGAGCACCAAAAAGATTACAACAAATAATCGTATCATATCACTTGGCTGTATCATAAGCTTTAGTGGAAGTACCTGTTCTGATGTAGCATACGCTGTCTGTAATAATGGCACAAATAAAAGTGACGCAAGATATCCTATCCCGCTGCCTGCAACAATTGGGAATATACCCGAAAATAGCTGTTCGCTGATCAGCATTTGGTAAATCTCTTTCTTCCTCATTCCCATTGCCCGAAGAACACCAAATAAAAGCTCTCTGGACCTTATTGATAATATCCAGTAAATTAAATATCCGATGATACATAGAACCAGAATTACAATAAAACTCATTGTTAAAATACCATTGGTTCCTTGAAATAGAGTATCGGTTCTGATATTATCCAAATCCTTTGTCATATCTGTATAATCGTTCACTAGAATATCATTCTTCTTTACAAAATCATAATACCCCTTTGTTCCGACAGAATGATCAAAATCCATAAATACATAATAGGGCGTAATTCCAAGTTTATCTTGCAAGGAGGCAATATTTCCGATTACCCGATAAAGATCTTCTTCCTTATACTTTCCTTCCTCAGTCACAACGGAACCACTGTCCTTATAAGTTGGCCAATAACGGAAAAATCCACAGATGGTTCCCTTATAGGACTTGTCTTTATGATTTTTCACCTCTAATTTATCACCGATATGATAGCCAAGCTTATCCTTAAAATTGTAGGACACCAATATATTGCTTTCATCTTCTGCCAATTTGTTCAGCAACTCATAATAATTTTCTTCGTTTAGGTTTTTGGAAAGAGGAACCATAGTACCGAACTCTTTCGTATGAATCCCCATCAAAGTAAGTCTGCCCTTCAGCGTATCTGCTTGATTTTGATCATTGAGATAGGCCTCTTGGTCAAGCATCACCTTGGTGGTGGCTTTCACCCCTTCAATGGTTGCATATCTATCATAATCCGGTTCATAATAAGTAAACTCCTGTCCTTGTCCCATTGCTGACCCGGTCCCATTATTTTTCCATAACTCCAATGTTGATAGATCTGCTCCATCCAAATAAGTTATATTCTTCTCCGCATTTACTACAATTGTTCTTGCAACAACAGAATCAAAAATTCCAAGTGATACCATCATAATCATAAAAAGCATAATAAACTGTTGCTTTTTGCCGTTACGAATTGTCTGTAGGAAAGAAGTATAAGCAGCCGGTTTCCAACGATTGCGTCCCATATGATAGATTAAATGAATAATCAAAGGCTGAATCCTCATATACAGCATACCGAGACTCAATACAAAAACAGAACTTCCAAGATATAATAACGGCTCTGCACCATCACCTCCGGCTACTGATGCGACAATCCCCGAAGTATTCTTCGAATATGTATAATAACCATAAAGAGATACTCCAAGCAAAATAAAATCCAAAAAGAATCGCTCCCAGAAAGGTCGTTTATTCTGATAGCTTTGCTGCTTTAACATAACGATGGAAATATCAGAATAACGAAACACCGGTATAATGGTCACCAGCATGGTAAGCAACGCTGCCGCTATACCATACAATAACACTTCCCCATTAAAATCAATATTTAAGTTTCTTAAGCTTGAGAATTGTAAAAATTCATTTGTGCTCCCAAGCGCACTTGTAAATAATCGACCAAGAGGCAAACCAAGTAACAACCCAAGCAAAGCTAAAAAGGCACTTTGGTAAAAATATAATCCGATAATCTGAAGCCGGCCGGCGCCTCTGCTCTTCATAACTGATATTTCACTCTGTTCCATTTTTAACATTTGTCCGGATATCATAAATAAGAAGGAACATAGTAGCACAAATAGCGGAATCTGAAGAATCCAAAATGTGGTCCTAATTCTTAGCATCTTACTCTTAAAATTCTTAAGCACCTCAGTATAACCATTTGGCTTTATATAATTTTTATATTCCTGACCGGCAATATTATAGGTTTCCTTTAGAATATGACTGATTTTATGAACACTCAGATTCTTATATTCCAATTGATTAAACCAGGTAATCTTCATTTTGTATTGTTGAAGCTCCTTACCTACAAAAAACTTGTTAAACAATGGCTCCGACATAAAGCATTGGGTCGTCATATCCTCCGGCTTCACAGAGAAATACATCTTTGTAGGGTCCAAATCCTGAAATACACCCACTATTTTGAATATTACAGGTTTCCCATCCGGCGTTTTTAGCTTAACAAACTGAATTTCCTCATCTAGAAGAACATCCAGATTTACCATAGCGGCTTCACTGATGATAACCTCAATTTTTCCATCTTTTAATTCATTAGAATACATTCTACCAGCAACGATTTTCACATGGTCTTCCATGTCTGTCATACTGGATAGATTATACACTTTATCCGCATTATCTTCTCTTCCTAACAGGGAATTTGCCAAATCACTATCCAGTTGCTTATATTGGATCAGATTATGCTGCTTAACATCAAATTTATCCCCTATTGATGTTAGATAGGCATCTAAATTATTGTATTTTTCTGCCTTATCATTCACTTCAAACTCTCTTGTGGCATTCAGTTCAAAGGGCCATGCCTGATTTTTCACAGCTTGCGCTTTGAACTCATCTGTCAACATTCTGGACAGAGCTGCATTCAAATACATAGGATTCGATGCTGCAATTCCGATTAAGAGGATAATCCCAATCAACTGACTTACAATCATCCATTTTTTATTTCTTATTTTTTGAAATAAGTATTGAAACATATTTAGTCCATACCCTTTATTTATTTGTATTTTTCATCAGTTTCATTTCGCCATTAATACCCGATACGACCCAACAATATTCATCATTGTATCCACCCGGAAGAATAACCCTTCGTATAATATTGCCATCCGAGCTTATTTCCTTGACGTAGCTATATATATCATTTTGGAATAAATAATCTCGATTCACCATATATACTTGAGACATTTGATTGATTGGACTTTTCACGGAAACCACTTCATGTTCAACATCCTTTGGTTTACTTACCCGAATTAAAGTTTTGTTATACTGAAGCTTGGAGGGCAAGGATTTATTCCAGGTAGTGACCACCGTTCCGCTAATCTCTTTCTTACCATCAATGACTGTTACCTTCTGACCGAAATTAAGTAGCCCATCGTTATCTTCCACTGCTATATAGAAATCGTCTGCATCCGCTGTTTTTGCAATCAGTGCATTTGGTTGAATTTTATCCCCCTTCATCAATTGTCCAAGATGTGTGATAATACAATCTTCCTTAGCAGTGATTTTTGTCACATTCGCCATGGATTTCATGGTTTGAATATCCTCTTTCGTGGTTTTAATCTGCGTTTGACACTCTGCCTTTTGATACTGGTAATCGACCTTTAGTTGATCCAGCTCCAAATTCTTAATGTCTGTTTCCATCCTAGTGAGCGCATTCTTTGCTTCATTCTTCTTTTGTTTTGTATTTTCTTGATAGGAATGCTCCAGTTCAGATAATTTCTTTTCTAACGAACGCAGTTCAAATTCTTTCTCCAATAATAATACATCATCTTTTTCAGGTATGACCGTTGCAATCACCGCACCGGCTTTCACAAAATCATTCTCCTTTACTGCAAACGAATCAAAAATCACATTGCTGCCCTTGGTATCAAAGGTTAATACTTTTTCATTACTCCACAGCTTTGTCGCATCTCCCATGAACGCTTTGGAAAAATCCTCTTTCACAATCGCTTTTTCCGAAGGTTCACTATCCGAATTATTTTCGGTTAAGTAGATATTTTCACCTTCATTGATTCCTTTTATAACCTCAGTATACACTCCATCCGTAATACCAATTTCAATATCACAACGAATCCTTTTACCATCTTCGACGCGAAACACGTATTTTCCGGCTGAATCCGTACTGATTGTTTCATTTGGTATACAGATTACATGCTTATGTTCTTCTTTCACCATTACCACCACTGCATAGGAACCCATCAGATTACTTTGCAACTCAGAAAAACCAAATCTACCTATTAAATTCTCACCGGCAGCGGTTAAACTCTTATATTCCGCCTTATCATAAGGTACATAATTGATATCATACTCTTTCCCATTTATTAATGCATAAATTTGCTGGTATTTTGATACGACATTCTGCTCCAGGAACTCGGTTTGAATAATCGGTTTCTTTGGATTAGCTAAGGCCACAACTTTTGTAACATTGGTCACCGGATCTCCCTGGTTTAAATATAAAAGACTTACCACTTCTCCGTCAAAAGGTGCTTTTATCATATATGCCTCATCATTTTGCGTGTTATTCTCAATTTGTTCGTTGATATGCTGTTCTTCCAAATGTTCCAGCTCAGTCGATTGAGAAATCATTAGCTCAAGATCATTTATTTCGGCTTTCTTAGAAGCATATTGATCTTTTGCCGTATCTTTATTAATAGTCTGCAATTCACAGTTTAGTATGGTAAGTTTATTTTTTCTTGAGGTCTGTTCATAGTTGTATTTTTCCTTCGCCCCCTGTAACTGCTCTCTTAATGCTTTTAAGGCGTTATCCATATCCACAGAATAGGACTTAGCAATAATATCACCCTTCTTAACCTTGTCCCCAATTTTTACACAGTACTCTCCAAAGGTGACCGACTGATCAAAGGATAAATATTCTACCCATGGGTTTACCCTTGCATCCAGCACTTCCCTTACAGCAACATCTCCATAAATAGCTTTTGTGGAAGCATCATGAGCTGCAACCGGATCAATTAAATCCTTTGCTGATAGTTCTTTCATAGAACCTTTACTAGGAGCACCACATCCAGCCAAAGAAACTGCCATAGAACTTATCATTATGAAAACTATTATCCTTTTCCACTTATTCGTATTCATTATTCACCCCAAAAACTCTCCATTTTAAGAATTATCTTCTCGCCCTCGTTTAATCCGCTGATGATTTCGGTTGTGCTATTTCCCACTAATCCAATTTCTACATATTTCATCTCACGGTTTCCCTTGTTATTCAGAACATAAACGTAATATTTATCATTTGCCTTATGTACTGCTTTACTATCCACATACAACACATTCTCTTTATGCCCCATAATTGCATATAAGTAGCCATAATCGCCAACCTTAGGAGCAAAGTTTTCATCCACTAATTGAAAGATCATATTCTCCTTCCAATTATCCTGATTGGTCGACTTAATCTTATATAGCAAATCATCCCCGGCAGTTTTGACATGCAAATCAAGGGTTTTATCATCTATAAAGTATTTTTTATATTCCATATCCTTGGATACATACACGCAATTCAAATTATCAACGATGGTAATGAGCACATCATCCGGAACAGAATAGCTTCCCACCATATTCGGTTTGACAAAGGATACCGTTCCTGTCAGAGTAGAATAGATTTTGCTTTCCTCCTCCTGTTTCTTATACGTTTCTAGTTTCAGCTTCTCAATTTGAATCGTATTTTGATAGGTTTCCTTGTTTTGATTGTATGTCTCTTGAACAGCATTAACCTTTGAATTATAGCTTTCTTTATCAGAACTGCTTTTTGGTGAAGCTTCATAAATACTCTTAGCTTCTTGAAGCTGAGACTTCTTTTGCGCTTCTGCCTGCTTTAATAACAATGTATTCTTTGTTATAACATAATTACTTTCCTTCATTTTTGATTTTGCATCATCATTATCCAGTTCCCCCAGGAGTTGCCCTTTTTTTACCTGATCCCCCTCATTGACCGTTATATTCTTAATAATGCGATTCTTTACCGAAAATGAATACTCTTCACTTTTGGACTGTATGTATTCACACATCACCTCATGGGATAAAACCACATCACCACGTTGTACATAGGTGTAATTAAAAATATCCTTCTTCTCCTCCTGTAAAAATATTGTACTGTCTTCTTCCTCCATCTTTTTGCAGCCACTGACCAGCATAACGAGGAATACAAAAAGAACCATTAGCCCTAACACACCCCGGTTATTATGTTGTTTTTTCTTAACTCGATTATTTTCCATAGCACCACCGTATTAATTATTATTAATTTGCTAATTTTCTACTTGTTTTACCAAATATTATTTATTATAGCATATTATCAAATTATATCAATGAAATTACAAAAAAATAGCATAATTTCGCACAATACAAGCAATAATTACTAAATTGTATTGAACAAAATTCTGCCATCTTTGTAAAAACTGTATATTTATTATTATTCTTCAAAACCAAAGCTGTCATAATCGCTCTTGGTAAAGCGATGATAAATAGCATGACCGTGCTCGAATTTCAAACAATACAGATAGGAATCCGGTAGTTGCTCTTTAAAATAAATTAGATAATCAAATTCCCCATGTTGAGTTTTTTCGCAAATCACATCCCCTGAATGACGATGAAATACTCCCAAAATATCTTCCAGTGAACATGGATGTTGATTGATTCGATTGATAAACTCCTCTAAAAAAGGGCTATCCGCAATTTTATCATGTACATACTCCACTCCCTCTTCTGGTATAAAAATACAATATCTACTTTCTTTATGAGAATGGGTAAGCTTTCCAAGTCGTTCCTTAACATAATCCGCAAACTGATCCAGGATTTCCCTAAGTTCCTGTTCAGAATAATCACCCTGTAACAGATGGTTGATTGACTCCCTGGGATAGTATAGCCGTATATTTTCTTTGCGATAGCCGAGCTTAATCTGTTCTTCTTTAATAACATCTGCAATATTCTTTTCAAACTCTTTAAAATTCGGTATTGTATTCATCCTATAACCTCCAAAAGTAAATAATCTTTAGAAAATCAGAAAATATCTTCTAACCTTCTTCTTATAATTTAAATATGATCCACCAAAATTCTTATAAAGAAATTTTTCTTCCTCCAGAATTTGCAGATGTATCAAAAATATTGTGATAACCGCAACCCCAATTAAGATAGGATTGCCAAAGGCCAGACATATTCCAATGTAAGTTAAATCAAAGCATAAAAATGCAGGATTTCTGCTTAATCCATAGATACCGCCTGTAACCATCTCCGTCTTGTCATCAGCAGGAATACCGGCTCTCCAACTATCTTTCATCGTTATCATCGCAAGAATAAATAATACGGTTCCAATCATAACCAATAGGATACCTGTTATTTTCCACATAGTAGTTTGTGATAAACCAGTGTTTATTGCCACACTAATTAACATAATAATCACGATAATGCTGGTAAAGATCTTTAATAGTATCTCTATAATAATTGTTTTCTTCAACTTCTTTCCAAAGCCTAATTGATTTGTCTTTATACCCCTCTTTCTCTGGAGAAAAAGCTTTAAGAAATATGCAAAATAAAACACAACCACTTCTATGAAACCAATTGTTTGAAACATAATACTCCCCCTATCTTTAAACAGTTGAGCAATCGTTCAACTGTTTAAAGTATATAAGCTTTCCTTTCTATAGTCAAGTGCTTTTTCCATCTTTTATTATATTTTTATCCTTGATTCAGATTTCAAACACCTATGACTGACTCCATCTACGATTTGCATAAGTAAAGGAACGAATGTATCTATGAAAACACATTAGTTGTGTTGATTTTTTTTCTCCTACTAATTGCACTTATATTCAACTAGACAATATCCTTTGCAAAGTAGTTTTTTATTGATTTTCCTTCTTTACATTACCCTAATTCTATCATAAGCAGCTTTTAAAGAAATACCCTGCACTGTATTGACAAATATATACTATGGCATTATACTGGCTCATAATCCCATAATTGACAATATGCGGACTATATATTTCACTATAAGGAGCGATAGAATATGGATAAGATTATCACCTTAAATGATGTCTCCAAAGAATTTAAAGTTCTAAACCGCAGAGAAGGATTAAGAGGCAGCCTTCGTGATTTATTTTCAAGAGATTATACTGTTATTAAAGCTGTCAGCCATATCACCATGGATATCACAAAGGGTGAGATTATCGGCTACCTGGGTCCAAACGGAGCAGGCAAATCCACTACCATAAAAATGATGACCGGCGTATTAGAACCAACCTCTGGGGAAATTACTGTGAACGGTCGCATTCCATATCAAAAAAGAACGCAAAACGCTCAGGAAATCGGGGTAGTCTTCGGGCAACGTTCTCAGCTTTGGTGGGCTCTTCCCCTGATAGAATCCTTTAAAATTCTGAAAGATATCTACCAGGTCAGTGACAAACACTATAACGATATGATGGATTTATACTCCACCTTAGTAGATATGGAGCCTCTGATGCGCAAACCGGTTCGCCAGATGTCCTTGGGGCAGCGAACCCTTTGTGATATTTTAGCAGCATTTTTACATAATCCGGGAGTAGTATTTTTAGATGAACCAACCATCGGTCTTGATGTGTCCATGAAGAGCAAAATCAGAGAGCTGGTAAAGACTTTAAACAAAGAAAAGAATAGTACAATTATTTTAACTACCCATGATATGGGGGATGTGGATGCTCTATGTAAGAGGATTGTAATTATAGATAAAGGAACTCTTCTATTTGATGATAACATTGAAAATCTAAATCATTTCTTTGGTTCTTACCGAACTCTACAGGTTATGCTGGAAGAAAATTTTATGAATTCCATGAAAGGACTTTCCATTAACTCAATTGCTGGGCTTGAACAATTGCTTCATTCGGAATACCCTAATGCAAAATCCTTAAGCATTGCAGAAAACGAAGAATGGATTGATATTTTGATTAAAGAGGATGAAGTATTATTAATGGATGTGCTAAATACCTTACAAGAACGTTATCACATCAAGGATATGAAATTAAATGAGATATCCACGGAAAGTATCATTAAGAAAATCTATGAAGGAGGGTTACGGTGAAGTTCAAAAAATACATAACCTTAATCAGAGCCGGAATGATGGAATCCCTACAATTTCGTTTGGGTACTTTAGTTACAATTTTGGGTAATTTGATTTATCTTGTAATCGTCTATTATCTTTGGAGAGCAATCTTTTCATCGGTTGATACCAAAGTGGTGAATGGACTGACCTTCCAAGATACCCTTATCTATCTTGTTCTGGCTACTGCCTTGTTTTACTTTATGGAGGACTATCTGGTATTTATGATGGGTCATGATATCCAAAGCGGCAAATTGATTTTAAACCTTATAAAACCCATTAAATTCAGAACCTTTCTCTTTTTTCTGAATTTTGGAGGTAATGTAATGTCTTTTTTCATCACCTTTTTACCTACTTTTATTATTGTATATGTCGTTGTGAATGGTGTTATTCATTTAGGGCTCAACCTGTTGTTTTTTGTGATTGGAGTTATCTTTGGGTTGATTATCAATTACTATATTAATTTTTTTGTATCCACTGTATGTTTATACACCCAGTCCACTTGGGGCTTGAATATCATGAAAGAAGTGATTGTTTTGTTATTATCTGGTGCGGTTATACCACTGGCATTCTTTCCTTATCAGCTGGCTAAGCTTGTAATGTTTTTACCGTTTCAGGCAATCTACAATACACCCTTATCTCTTCTGGTTCATGATCAGATGTCGCTGACAGCACGATTTACTATGATTGGAATTCAATTGTTTTGGGTTGTTTTTATGGGATTTGCCAGTGATTTATTCTGGAAGAAATCTTTAAAGATTATTACTGTGAACGGAGGTTAAGTCAGTCCATGAAAAGAAGAGGTTTCTTATTTTATTGCAGAATTTATAAAAAAATTCTTGTTCAGGATTTAAAGAGCAAACTCAGCTACCGCGCCGACTTTATTATATCAACCATTGGTATTTTATTTACTAATGTTTTGGGCTTCGTATCTTTTTGGATTATTTATAATAATTTTCCTTCTATAAAAGGTTGGAGCTATCATGAGATGTTGTTTTTATATGGTTTTTCCCTAATCTCTCTGACTCCCGTTCAATGTTTTTTTGATAATCAATGGAATTTAAGATATTGTGTTTATACCGGTGACTTTATAAAATATTGCTTCCGACCCATTAATATCTTTTTTTACTTTATATCAGAAGTCTTTGACATAAAAGGAATTGGTCAATTTCTATTTGGAATAGGTACTCTCATTTATGCATGGAATATATTAGCACTCCCTTTCTCCTTTTGGATTTTAATAAAGTTATTCATAGCGATACTATCCTCCTCCTTGTTTATTATCGCAATAATGAACCTGGCAGCTGCATCCTGTTTCTGGCTTATTAACTCCAGTTATATTATGGTGACCGTAAATAAATTTAAAGACTACGGGAAATATCCTGTAACCATATTTAATCCAATCTTTCAATTTTTGTTTACCTTCATCATACCCATCGCATTCATTGCATACTACCCAAGCTTGCTCTTTCTTCACACCAATAACATTCCAGCTCTAACCTGGTTGGCTCCAGTTCTGGGAATTGCATTCTTTTACTTCAGTTATCTTGTATGGATGAAGGGTGCTAGATCATACAATGGAACCGGGTCGTAAATCAGATTTTAATAATTGTATCAATATTACATGATAATAACAAAAAGACTGTTAGCTAACCATCTTCCTTGTAAGGAAATGTTTCTAACAGTCTTTTATTCTGTAAATAAAAATAATATTGTGTTGAATTTAAGTTAATAATTAACGGTCTTCCAGCTTCTTGTATTCTAAAATATCTACAACACTCTTGTAGGCAGGACGAATAATTTTACCCGCACTAATTAACTCTTCAATACGATGTGCTGACCAACCAACCACTCTTGCTATTGCAAAGATTGGAGTAAATAGTTCGCCCGGTAAATCTAACATACTATAAACCAATCCGCTATAGAAATCGATATTTGCCGCAACGCCTTTATATATTTTTCGCTCTTCGGCAATTACTTCAGCTGCAAGTTTTTCCACCATATTGTATAATTCAAATTCCTCTAATCTGCCTTTTTCTTTGGAGAGAAGTTCCACATAGTTCTTAAATACATTCGCTCTGGGATCGGAAAGTGAATATACTGCATGACCCATACCATAAATCAAGCCTGATTTGTCAAAAGCTTGCTTATGTAGTAAGGATTTTAGATATTCTCTTACCTGGTTCTCATCCTTCGTATCCTTAACAACCCTCTTTAAATCTTCAAACATTTGAACCACTTTTATATTGGCACCACCATGCTTTGGTCCTTTTAATGAACTGATTGCCGCAGCCATCGTAGAATATGTATCCGTACCGGAAGAAGTAACTACATGTGCGGTAAAGGTAGAATTGTTACCTCCGCCATGTTCTGCGTGCAATACTAATGCAATATCAAGAATTTTTGCTTCTAATGGAGAATAATTACTGTCCGGTCTGAGCATATATAAAATGTTTTCTGCTGTAGAAAGAGCCTTATTTGCTCTATGAATGATTAAACTTTCCCCGTCATGGTAATGTCGATATGCCTGATATCCATATACAGATAATAACGGAAATAATGCAATTAACTCCAAACACTGGCGAAGCGTATTCAATACACTAATATCATCCGGTGCTTCATCATAAGAATATAACGTAAGTACACTTCTTGCTAATGTATTCATCATATCTTTACTTGGAGCCTTCATTATTATATCTCGAACGAAATCAATTGGTAATTGGCGATAATCCATTAGTATCTGATTAAATCCTTCCAATTGAGTTTTCGTTGGTAAACTTCCAAATAATAAAAGATAAGCCGTTTCCTCAAATCCAAAACGATTCTCGCTTACAAATCCATTTACGATATCTTCTACATCCACGCCCCTGTAATAAAGCTTGCCTTCACAAGGAACCTGAACGCCATCCATCATCTCATAAGCTTTTACTTCGCCGATTTCAGTCAAACCGGCTACGACGCCCTTGCCGCTAATATCACGCAGTCCCCTTTTTACATCATACTTAATATATAATTCCGGGTCAATTCTGCTTCTGTTTTCACATAATTTTGAGAGTTCAATAACTTGTTCTGTTACATTTAAGTGTTTGTACATAATTATCACACCTTTCTTCGCTTCAGGATTAATTTTTTATTTCTTTGGTAATTCACATCCCCTCTTTCTGTCTAAGTTACATTATTGATTGCTAATGTTTGTAAATTATATCATACTTACGCATAAATGTCTACTTTTAACAGCATACATGTATACATGAAATTCTTAATTCTTTATGAACAAACTAAGAACAAACGATCAAAATGGATTGATCCTTCTCATTTTTTCTGTGCAAACATATTAAAAATGGCTCTAAATGCAGTAATGGAGCGGGATTCAGAGAATCCCACCCCATTACTGCATTTAGAGCCATAAAAAGAACAGAGATATTAAAATCTCTGTTCACCAACAATCCTTTGAAGTTCCAATAACTCTGCACTTGACAAATCCTGATTTTTTAAATAGTCTGTCAAAAATGTACTTAAGGAACCATTATATAATTTATTAAGTAAAACCTTTGTCTCAATCGCCTGAACAGCACGTTTGGATATCATTGCACGACAAACAAAACCGGGATCTTCCCGTTTAATCGCACCCTTTTCAATCAATCTCTTAATTACTGTATAAGTTGTATTTTTTTCCCAACCTATATATTCCTTAATAATCTTGGATATGTCCTTTGCGGCTAACGCTTTGTTTGACCATAACAACTCCATAATGTTAAGTTCACCCTCATGTAACCGTATATCAGGCAACGACGACATTAGTAACTGCACCCCTTTAATAAAAATTCTATAGCTATAGAATTACAAATTAAAAAATATATGTATTTCACGACATGAATTGTCCTACTATAGCTAATCAAACCTTCATTTTAATACGCCTCTCCTAGCGCATTGTTTTCCTCTAAACCCGACCTAATCATGATAAACCTTCTAAATATAACCTCAAAACATTGTATAGTATTTATTTAGTCCTGATGTCTTTTCAGAAGGATCATCCTATCTGCTTAGTCGAGATATATGTAAAACAATATACTGGGTTGACGGTTCTTTATTGTTTATACTATTATAACAGAAGAAGTTTGTCAACCGGTTTATTATTCCCACTCTCAACGGTTAAAATAACAGCAAAACTTCCATTATTCGATATTTCCCTTGATAAATCAGATACAAAAAACCGAATAGGGTGGTACGTATTTTATTCCATTGGTATATTCAAAATTCTTACTCGATATTTTTATAACATATTCAAACGACACATGCTGCTTTAAAATGCTGACACTTTTTGACCTTGTTTGATCTGTTGTAAATAGTTCAATTGGAATCAGCTTATTCTCTTTGCTTATAATAAAATCAATTTTTGCCATAGAGTCCGATTCCCAAAATCCAAAGGGAATATTCTTTGCAATTAATGATTGTGCCACGTAATTTTCAAGCAACGCCTTTTGCACTGCCTTATCCTCTTTAGGATCATTGAGAGGAAGGAGTTTCATATACAATAGACCGACATCCTGATAATACAGTTTATAATTCGTCGCATCATCAGCTAGCCAAGTGCCATTCTTAAAATCTATGCTAAAGTCGAAGTGGTTCGTTTCAATCCGATTGCACCGAATAATATAGTTCAGATTCATTAAGGTATTGATCGCATCTTTGTACATAGATTGAGTTGTACCCTTACGAATCAGTCGATACTGAAATTTCTTGTTTTCTTTTTTTAACTGCATTGACAGGCTTTGATATACCTGGTTCATCCGAAGCGCTTCACTTTCGGTAAAACACCTCCATAGATATGCCTGATATGCCCCCATCTGTAGCTTATGCAACTCTGCAATATTAATCATCGCAGATAGATTTAGATATTCATTCACTGCCGCTGGCATACCACCTATTTTTAAATACATATTATGCAGTTCCAATAATTCACTATGTACGATTTCAGGTATTTTACGATTTGATTCAAAATGGTACATGATTAGTTCAATATACCATTCATTATTGGTTGCCCTTAAGAATTCATCGAACTCCAATGGGTAAATGGGTAAAACTTGTACCTGTTCTCGTATTTCAAAGCGATTTGTATAACTTGTTATCAATATAATGGAAGGAGATGCTCCTGAACTTAGTACATCTTCGAGGAACATCATCAATTCTTCCGATAAAGGAATTTCATCTAGAATGTATAAGCTCTCTGAAGTACACTGTACAATCTCTAGTTGAAGGTGCAGGAGATACTCTTTTAAGCAGAAACCTTGATTTATAGGTCTATTTTCAAATTCCGATAAATCATGTTCAAAGTTATAATAACGTATCTGCTTAAAAAAGGTTTTTCCAAAATCATAGGCTAAGTAAGTTTTACCAACACCTTTGGCTCCAATCATTAGAAGCGGTTTATGAGTATTTTCCTCTTTCCATTTTATCAGGTCGTCAATCGCTTTTCTCTTCAACAAACATTACCCCTTATGTCTTAATTTCTCAAGAAGCTGAGTAAAATAATTCGGAAGTGGCGCATGATATTCCACATATTCTTTTGTTGTAGGATGAATAAAGCCTAATACCTCCGCATGAAGAGCTTGTCCCTCCAGCTTAAACGGATCCTTTGCAGCACCATATACACTATCACCTAAGAGTGGATGGTGAATACTTGCCATATGAACTCTAATCTGATGTGTTCTTCCTGTCTCCAGTGAACATTCAACATGTGCGTATTTTCCCTGTATATTTTCTAAAACCTTATAATTTGTAGCCGCAGCTTTGCCATTCTTATGGTTGATGGCCATTTTTTTACGGTCTTTTGGATCTCTGCCAATGGGTGCTTCCACCCTTCCACTTTCTTCATGAAAGGCCTTATAGACTATCGCTTGATATTTTCTTGTTATGGAGTGAATTTTTAATTGGTCCGCAATACATTGATGTGCTTTATCATTCTTGCATGCCACCATAACACCGGTTGTATCCCTGTCAATTCGATGAACGATACCAGGTCGTAAAACTCCATTAATACCCGATAATTCACCCCGGCAATGGTATAAAAGTGCATTTACCAGTGTCCCGCTAGAGTGTCCCGGAGCAGGATGCACCACAAGCCCTTTGTGTTTATTAATAATGATATAATCCTGATCTTCATAGATAATATCAATCGGGATATCCTCCGGAATTATTTCTGTCTCTTTTAACTCAGGAAGATTAATTGTAACCATTACGCCTGTTTTCACTTTAGCATTGGACTTAATCTTTTTCCCGTCCATCAGAATCATATCTTCTTCAATCAATTTTTGGATATAGCTTCTGGAGAGATCTGATTGAATTGCAGAGAGGTACTTATCAATACGCAACCCATTAAATTCCTCATCAATCAAATATTCCTTAACCCGGGCTTCCTCAAAGGAGTCATCATATTCTTCCTCCGTCTCTATCATGGGGCTTTGTATTAATGTATCCATCACCCCCAAGTGAGGTTTCAAAGATTCTTGTACATCTTTTTTCTTCAAATAGGATGCCTTCCCTTCTGCCTTGAACAATTTCTTTCAATTACTTATCTGTCTATTTCTCTTCCTCATCGGTATCACTTGGTACTTCTTGGGTACTCGCTTTATCCTCTGTTTCTGTTACGGATGCTTCGGGTTTCTTTTTCCCTAATACGTCCTCTAAGAATGCAAAGTCCTCATCCTTGTAATAAAATAACGCAAGTACAACCAAAAGAATCGAAGATATGGTTAAATAGCAATCAGCAACATTAAATAACGGGAAATCAATAAACTCAAAGTAAATAAAATCAACCACATGTCCCAAAAAGAAACGATCAATCAAATTACCTAATGCACCAGCTATTATAAATACTGCTAATAATTTTAACGGGTTGTAACGCTTCTGATTAGGAATCTTAACGTATAAGAATACAATCACTGCAAGTATCATTAGTGTAAGAATACGAAGGAAATCCACTCTTCCGCTAAGTATTCCCCAAACTGCCCCAGTATTCTCATGATACTGAAGGTTCAAAATCTTGTTAGGTATAATCACCAACGGCTCCTGGTTCATCAAATTACTTCTCACTAAAAACTTCACTAACTGATCTATGCCAATCAACGCTACCAATAATATAATATGTCTCAATCGTTCCTTCATACATCCTCCTGTTATCCTGTGTGGTTCTTAATTTATCAATCCAGCTTTATTCCAAAATTGTAGTAATCGCTTCAACCATTTCTTCCTTGGTTACGGAAGGATCGATCACAGCATCCCCAACTTTTCTGATTAAAATGAACTTAATCTTATCCCCATCCATCTTTTTATCAAGCTTCGTTACTTCATATACTTCTTTTCTATTCAACCCGCTCACACGCACCGGTTGATAAAATTGCTTTATAGTATCAAGAATATCTTCATATTCTACTTTCGTAATATGCCCTCTAGTCATGGAAAGGTAAGATGCCGCTGCCATCCCAATACAAACACATTCTCCATGCAGAAGAGTAAAACTCATCAGTTTTTCAACGGAATGACCGATTGTATGTCCAAAGTTCAATAGAGCCCTATCCCCAAGTTCCTTCGGGTCCTTTTCCACCACTGATTTTTTTACGCAACAATTCCGGTAAACCATTTCTTTTAGGATGTCCAATTCACGATTTACAATAGCGTCCCTATTATCCTTAAGCCATTGATAATCCGCTTTGTTTCGAATTAATCCGTGTTTGATAATTTCACCCATACCGGATAAATATTCCCTACCGGGAAGTGAAAGTAATACGGAAAAATTCATATATACCAACCTGGGTTGATGGAATGCACCAACCATGTTTTTATATGCTTTAAAATCAACACCGGTTTTTCCACCAATGCTGGAATCCACCATAGCAAGCAAAGAAGTAGGTACCTGTACAAATCGAACTCCTCTTAAGTAAGTAGCGGCTACAAATCCAGTCAAATCACCAACCACTCCTCCACCCAGAGCAATAAGTACGTCGTTTCGGTCAAAGCTTTCCTTAATCAATTGCTCATAGCATTCATTAACCCTATCTAGGTTCTTATTCTCTTCACCTGCAGGTATCACTATATGATAAACATATTCCGATAGGGAGGACAGTATATTCTTTAACTCCTCTAAATAGAATTTACCTACATTGGAATCAGTAATTATCATGAACTTCCTATTTGTCATTCCTAAGTCGGTAAGCTTTTGAGTGAAACTATTAAAGTTAAACTCAAGCATGATATCGTATTCCGGTTTACCTTCATAATTAATTGTTAGTAAATTATTCATAAAAAATGCATAACCATTATAGCAATCTTAACTAGGCTATGCCTCCTCCTTATCTTTTTATCTTTTCGGTACATTTTTATTCAATAGGTATTGCGAAATTATAAAAAGCTTAATTCTATCCCTAACTATCCACTTATATGAAGCTATCCTTTTATAATGCTTTTTATATAACCCAGAAAGCACCCTACTAGCTCCATTTATCTTGATAGATTCTTATTAAACATAAAGCAGAACCTTAACACTATACCGACCCTTTTTTGTTTGGTAGGAGGATCCCATAAATTTGAATTTACCGAAGCCTCTAACGGATACAACATCATGTTCTTTTAAGTTATAGCTGTTGGATAATATAATTTTCCCATCTACGGATACTTTACCGCCTTCAATCAGTCCGGTCAAGCTGCTTCTGGAGCTCTTAAATGCCACTGCCAGTACAGCATCTAATCGCATGGAAGATACGGTACCATTTATTTCTTTTGTTTTGGGCTGGTATTGCAGATGCTTATAATCCACAATGGTACAGCTTACATTAGTATGCTTTACCTTAAATAGGCTGTCCATGATATATTCTGCTATATTATTATGAACCATTAAATAGCCTTCATTTTCAAGAATAAGAATATCACCGATCTTGGTACGATCCAAGCCTAAATTTATGACTGCACCCAAAAAATCCCGATGATTTAAATCATCGCTAAATTTCTGATTAATTGGCTCAACTTTAATACAGGTAATCGGATATTCTAAATCACTTTCTTCTACAGAATCCTCTTTGCCATAAAAACAAAGTATTTTCCTCTCGGCGTCCACATAACCTCCGTAAGCAAAATACTTTATTCTAGGTAATTCAGTTTTCGAATGATGAAAGATATTCTGTTCATTCAGATTCAAAAAATCAGAATACAAAACCGCCTCACGGCGATCTGCTGAATTTGCTAAATCTGAAAATCTTTTTCGTAAAATCTGTTCCTCTTTATCCATGTTCATCCTACTTAAAATCTTGACTTTACTGTTGGTGGCTCAAAACCACTCTCCTGTAATAAATCCAAATAATCACCTGAGATATCAACCGTATCCGGGGATACGATGAAGATGCAATTTGATATCCTATGTAGTTTTCCATTGATTGCATATACGGAGCCGGATATAAAATCCATTGTTCTCTGTGCTAATTTGTCGTCAAAGCCTTCCAAATTAATCACTGTAGCTCTACCCGTTAAAAGCGTATCGCAAATCTCCTGGGAATCCTCAAATGATGTAGGTTTCATGATGCAAACTTCAAGTCCCTTTGGTGTAGTGCGGATAGGCACAACCTTATTGGATGCACTTCTCTCCATCTTAACCACCTTATCCTTTTTAAAATCACTTGGAGAAACAGTTGTTTGATTACCGGACACCTGTCTCAACGGCTCTTCCGTTCTTTGGCTTTTTACTTCTTTTCTAGCCGCACGTCTCAGTTTTTTCTCTTCCTGTTCTAATTCCTCTAAATAATCGTCATCTTCTTCTTCATCTTCTGTTAATCTCATTGAATCCAAAAAGCTTTTTAAAATATTAGACATTTCCATTCTCCTATCTATACTAAATTGTTTTAGAATAGTCTCTTTCTCCAAAAATGCCTGTCCCAACTCGAACCATTGTGGCACCTTCCTCTATCGCAACTTCAAAATCGCCCGTCATACCCATCGACAAAGTATCAAAAAAGTGCATATTTATAAGGCTTCCATTATCATTATTATCGATGTTTTTCGTTTTGATGTCAACATATAATTCTCGCAAAATCTTAAAATATTTCCTATTTTTCTCACTCTCCTCCACATAAGGAGCAATTGTCATGAGTCCTCTTACTCTCACATGGGGTAACTTACTTATCTCAATCAATAAAGGGACTACTTCATCCACTTTAACTCCGAATTTGGATTCCTCCTCCGCCACATTTACTTCTATCAAAATATCTGAGATCAGATCTTTTTTAGCGGCTTCTTCTTCGATTTGCAGAGCCAACCTAATTGAGTCTACGGAATGTATCAGCACTGCCTTATCAACAATATATTTTACTTTATTTCGTTGAAGATGACCGATCAAATGCCAATATACATCCTCTTCAAATTGATCATTTAGCTCTTCGTATTTTCCTGAAAGCTCCTGTACTTTATTTTCTCCAAAATGTCGCATTCCATGGGCATATGCCTCTACTAACATCTCATTTGGCTTTGTTTTACTCACAGCGATCAGAGTAACTTCTGACCTTTGTCTTCCCGCTCGGTCACATGCCCCCTGGATTCGCCTCTCAATCTCTTCAATATTTTCTTTCATCATAAAAACATCCAGCCTTTCCTCTATGTGCCTACCACTCTTTGCTATTCTTCAATGATATCCAAGAAGCAATATGATGCATTATCAATATACTAATAGATTAACTTCTGTTCCACAGCTGTCTTGCTGTCCAGTGCAATATGGTCAAATTCAGATATCCCATATTTACTTCCCTTTTTAATGATACAGTATTCTTTATCCTGAAAAACAATTTCAACTCGTCGAAATACTGCATATCCATTATTTACATTATATACACCGGTTAATTTTACGGTTTTTGATAAAGTGTATTGATCTTTTTTGCCGTTAATCTGTATTTTTGTACCCGCTTTAAATTGGTTTGCATCAATATATGCATATTTATCCGTATCGTTATATATGTCTGTAGATACAAACGGATAGGTGACATCCCCATTGTTTGCGTATTCTACCTTTATAACCCCTTGTTTTTTACTATTACCGCCTTTTGTAATATACGCAATTGGAACTTCATAAAAATCCTTTTCCACTAAAGAGGAAATCGGTATTTTAAGCCCACCATCAGAGTCAAGGTTAAGTTCCACCTCTAAAAATCGTTCTGCTAAATAGTTTGTCATATTTCTATTCAAAGTCAAAATTCCATAATATAAATCCCCTTTGGACTTTAACTCCAAAGTAGGGGTCATTTTTGTACCATCTGCCAATACAGTAATTGATACACTCTTCTTATTCTTTAATTTATTATATTGAGTTTTATTTAACTTAACTATTAGCTCCCAATTTTCTGATTCGATTAGCTTGCAAACAGGGGTGTTTTTATTTATTTTATCTGTAGTTCTTAAGTTTATTTTCTTATACTTTTCTCTATTTTTTTCTGAAAGTAGTTCCGTCGTAATCTTATCCGGAGTAATATTCTCATATTCATCTTGATAATATGTAACGATGCCGCTTTTTTTACTTAATACTGCATCCTTTATAGGTGGATTCTCACCGGTGGCTTGTCCATTATCTGAAATCATATTATTATTTTGAATTTCAATTATGGTACTTTTTACTTCATCCGAAAAACTATATATCTTACCAAAATCACTATCCGAATAATCACCGGTATAGGTTTTGATTTCGTGCTTAATTTGAGCTATATCCCGGTCTTTTAAGGTTAGTAATTTGGTATTATCCGTAGTATTTTGTAACGTGCTATTGACTGAAAACAATGGCATGTCCTTAGCAATGCGTGCTCCGTCTTTTTGATAACTGGTTATATAGCCAGAATCAGTTGAATTCACCAATTCCTCCTGCCGTAAAATCAATCCGACAACTTGGTTATCTGCTGAAGTTGAACCCTCTTGAACTTCATAGACTGACATTTGGTCTTTTGCAAAATAAAGTCCCACCTTAATCGCTATATATATAAATAAGATTAGGAATACGATAACACCCATACTGAGGCTTTTGCGTCTTTTAAATTTCAACACCTTATTTTGTTTGTTCAAACCAATTCCTCCCAAATGGAAATTCTCAATTTATTATAACTGTTTTTTTTGATTTTTTAAACCCCTTATTTTTATTTATCCTTCAGATAGGTCCTATTACTTATTATGAATAATTACGTAAAATCTGGTTATTCTATTAATCAGAGAGTTCCTTTATCTATAACCTGATTACAGAAACTTTCATTCTAACATATAATGAAGGAGGTTCATTATGAAGACATTGGATTATATCGCACTTACTTTAGTAGTGATCGGTGCAATAAACTGGGGACTGATTGGTTTTTTCAATTTTGATTTAGTTAGATTCATTTTTGGGAATATGACCTTGGTTTCTAGAATCGTGTATGCTTTAGTAGGCGTTTCCGGTCTATATGCATTAAGCTTCTTTGGTAGATTAAGAAACGAATAGCAGACTTTTCTCATCAGAAATAATGCTGTCCTAAACTAAAAATAGGAGCGTCGCAATCGCGTACGCTCCTTGTCTTTCATTTAATATCTATAAAGATACAATTACACTCTCTTTTGCAGTATCAGGGAGATCTGTTTCATTCATCGAAATACTGAGAACAAAATCCACTTTGAACTGTTCAGAAATCTTCTGTAATTTTGATAATATCTTATCAATATTATTCTCGCTGATATACGCAATTTTTAGGAAACTATCCAGATAAATGGACTGCAAATCATGATTGCCAGATACGATACCACAGATAAACCCGATAAACTCACTTTGATTTTCAATAGAATAATCTCGTATGTTCTCTAATCGAATCTTATTACTCAATTCATACATGTGCTTGTTGCTCTTGTCAAGATAAACAATGCTTCCTTTTGCAGTTCTCACTTCAGTGTTTGCTTTTTCGATAAGAATTTTCGTCTTACCTTTACCTTTTTCACCTGAAATAATCTGTATCATTGTAATCTCCTCCTTATGGTGGGCGCAACAATGTGCGGTGCCAGATATTAAATTGTTTCCTGTAATTGTTTCCTTTTTTTCAAATTTAATACTAATAATATATCTTAATTATAGTACAATTATACTTTAAAGACAACTATAAAATACCCATCCCATATTACTATTTTACAAATACTTGACCTAAATGATAGAAGTCCTTCATACATATTTCTTCAACCGATTTCCTTTACGAATTGACTTTGATGCGGTATACCAGGATTTTGAGAGCAGAACTGTTCCTGTGATCATTTTTTGAATTTTGATAACAGTCTGGTCATCTCTGTATACAAGTCTGTACTCCCATTTGCTTTTAATATTACTGAAATATACTCTTGACCATCCGTATCCTCTGATAGAAGTACCAGACAGTTGCCGGCCTTTCCCGTTGTTCCGGTCTTTCCGCCTATAACAGTAAGTGCAGGGTCTGTTGTTGCTTCCCCCTTTAGATATTGATTGGTGGACTCAAATACTCCCTGCTTTTCATTGCCATCTTTATCTACGTAATTTGCAATATAGGACGATTGATGGACTATATTCTTGAACTCGTCATATTTTAATAGCTCGTGAAAAATCAGATATAAATCATATGCTGTTGTATATTGGTTGTCATTATGGAGCCCATTGGGATTAATAAAGTTGGTATGAACAGCACCTATTTTTTTTGCTTCTTCATTCATCATGGCAGCAAACTCTTTCACACTACCTGCCATATGCTCCGCAATCGCAATTGCAGTATCATTGCCGGAATAGACCAACATACTATTAAGCAAAACCTCCATGGATAATACATCCCCCTCTGCAAGTCCACAGAGTTTTGCACCAGCCTCTGTTATGTGAGATGCATTATAACTGACGGTTACATTATCCGATAACTTTCCGTACTTTAAGACAACCAGCGCAGTCATGAGTTTCGTCAGACTGGCTGGGTATAGTTTATTGTAAATATGATCTGCATAAATTACTGCATCTTTGCTATTATTCACAAAAAGCAATGCCCCGGCGGTCAATTGATCATCTCCGCCCTGATCATTCTCTTTGGTAATAACCGTAAGTTCCTTACCAAAAAATTCTTCTTGAGTGAGTCGTGTAACTGAAGAATCCTTACCGTTTTGTACCGTATTCTTATAGAGCAACAATTCATCGGATGTTTTAGAACACCCAGTGAATAATATCACGATTACTATAAGAATACTCACCACCTTTTTCTTCATAACAACACCTCCTGTAAATAGAATATTCGCTAATTATCAGGATTTAAATAACTCTCTCCAATCCAAATCGCCATGCTCTAATGCTTTCACTAATAACTCCGCTGTAGCAAGATTTGTTGCTAACGGAATATTATGTTTATCGCATAGTTGAAAAATTGTATTCACATCTGGTTCATGGGATTTTGGTGTTAATGGATCGCGTAAGAATATAACAATATCCATCTGATTATGTTCTATTTGTGAACCTAATTGTTGTTCTCCACCCAAATGACCCGCAAGATATTTGTGAACACTTAAATTTGTTACTTCTTCGATTAGACGACCGGTTGTTCCGGTAGCATATAAATTATGCTTGCTTAAAATACCGCGATATGCGATACAAAAGTTCTGCATTAATTTCTTTTTTGCGTCATGAGCAATCATACCTATATTCATATGTTTCCTCCATTCTGCCTTATTCGGCCGTAATTTATAGTTTCCTTACTATACCTTCGATGATTACCGACAGTAAGTATAATATCTTTTTTCCAATCATAAGCATATCTCTGACCAAATAACGTTCCATTACCTCCAGAATTGAAACAATGATGTACAATGTATAATTGTATGTTCCATACTGCTTAATTTGAATACCGGCTTATCCCTTATTTTTTCGTATTTCGAATATCTTTTATCGGAATATTTGCATATAGCGCCGGTACAGAACCATTATTGCTTTCTGATTCAGTTTGAGTGATCTTAATATCCAGACCATCTAAGTCAATCTCAATATATTTTGATATCACTGCAATAATATCATTTTTAATCTGTTCCATAGTTTCCGGAGAGCAACCAGCACGATCAGATACCAGGACAAGTTTTAATCTGTCCTTCGCAATGCTTCCGGTACCCTTTTTTTTCAAAAAATCTGATAAGCCCATGTGCTCCCTCCTACTTCTTACGTTTACCAAACAGTTTATTAAATATACCCTGTTTCTCCTCTAAGTCTAAATACGGTACATCCTCACCTATTACTCTTCTACTGATATTCATATAAGCCTTGCCCGCCATTGTATCACTTCCAACCAACGGTTCTCCCTGATTTGTAGAAATAACAATATTTTCATCATCCGGTACAATACCAATCAAATCAATGGCAAGTATTTCACATACATCATCACTTGACATCATATCACCGCGTTTTACCATATCCATGCGTATACGGTTTACGATAAGATTTGTCTGTTTCATCTCGTTGGCTTCCAATAAGCCAATGATACGATCAGCGTCCCTGACTGCTGATACCTCAGGGGTGGTAACAACTAATGCCCTGTCTGCACCGGCAATCGCATTCTTAAAACCTTGTTCAATACCAGCGGGACAATCCAATAATATGTAATCAAATTCATCTCGTAATTCATCTGCTAACTTTTTCATTTGTTCCGGTGAGACTGCACTCTTGTCCCTCGTTTGTGCGGAAGGTAATAAGTAGAGATTCGGATAACGCTTATCCTTAATTAAGGCATTTCGAATGCGGCAAGTTCCCTCAATAACATCTACAAGATTATAAACAATTCTGTTTTCTAACCCCATTACTACATCCAGATTTCTTAGACCGATATCTGTGTCAATCAGTACTACTTTCTTATCCAGCATCGCTAAGCCTGTTCCGACATTTGCTGTAGTTGTTGTTTTACCTACACCACCTTTGCCGGATGTTACTACAATAACTTCACCCATTTTTCCACCAGTCCTTTATCATATTATCGGAGGAATGTCTCCAAAACTTTCGGAAAAACCCCTCATATTACTGAGAATACTCTCCAAAACAAATCAAGATTATCCCCAAATCATAAATATTATATTTAATTCGCCACTTATAGATTGATGTCTTGGAGTACGTTCTTATTAAGCGGCTCAATATAAATATTCCCATCCTCTAAAAACGCTATTTTTGCTTCCCTAAGCTCCTCTTTTATGGGCTTGTCCGGAGCTCTTGCAATAGTATCCGCAATTCTAATCTGAGTCGGATTCATATCCAGTGCCACAACAAAAGAGTTCGTATTACCGGTTGCACCTGCAAAAGCAGTTCCCTTAAGAGCTCCTAATACAATAATATTTCCTTTGGATACAACCCTTGCTCCATGATTTACATCACCAATAATGATGACGCTGGTTTCAAATTCCAAGGAGGCGCCAGAACGTAAAATCCCCTTATAGAACTGTCCTGTATTATTGGATAATTCCATCAGCCTTTGATCTAATGTCTTTTGGAATTGATTTTGTAGTTCTTCATCATGATCCATAATGCAAACGATATGCATATCAGCATTTTCACCAATCACTTCTAATATTTCCCTTTGCTCCTGAGTAGTGAGCTTTCTTCCTTCAAAGCTGATTGCCATCTTTGCATTCTCAAAAAACTTGCTGGATTCCCTGAATTTATCAGCTATAATAAGCTTTAATTCTTCGAATGGCTCATCCGGGCTTAATACAACTACTATGCCATATTTATTGCCCTTTATTATGACTGAATTATTCATTAATTTACTCCTTCTCTGAGTCATTTAGAAGGTATTTTACCCTTCTTTCCATTAATCCACATAGCCATTCGGTTTTTTTGTACCATCTGCTTTTTGCATTAAAGACTTTTCATCCTTATAACCGAAATAATAGGAATAAACATTCTTTGCCAAGGACGCAGCATAAGCAGATGAGTAACCGTTCGGAATAGCCACCGTAACAGAAACCTCAGGTTTATCAAATGGAGCAAACGATACAAATAGAGCATTACTTGGGTGAAAATAATTGATCTGGGCAGTACCGGTCTTACCTGCAACTTTTACTCCGAAATCCTTAAAATAATTATATGCTGTTCCCTTGCTTTCATTGGCAACATTATACATACCCTGAAGAACCGCATTCCATGTGGAACTTTTAACGCCGGTAGCCTCGTGTGATATTTTTGCTTTATTGTCTTTAATTACCTTCCCTTCATTGCTCACTACTTTCTCAAGTACTGTCAAATCATAGCAGGTACCTCTTGCTGCCAAAGTTGTTGCATATTTTGCGATTTGTGCAGGTGTAAAATAATTGGTTCCCTGACCAATTGAGGAACGAACCGCATCCACCGTTGACATCTGTGGCTTCAATTCATTTAGCTCAATACCGGACTTTTCATTTATTCCCAAAATAGTTGCATATTTAGCAAGTTTGTCAAGTCCAAGTGTCTTACTGGCAGAGCCGGAATTTCCATTCAACCTCCAGCCCATCTCATAAAAGAAGTAGTTACATGACACCTGGATTGCATCTATCAAATCAACAGTGCCGTGATGATGCATACAAAATGCATGTGGTGAGGTCTTCTCAAATTCAAATTCATCAAAGATTTTATCACTAGCGCGAACTTTATTCTCCTCCAAAGCGGCAAAGGAGGTAATCATTTTAAAGGTTGATCCAGGTATAATTCTTGACATCAATGGTCGATTCATAGAAGGATAGGATAGATCGTTATAAATTTTATTATAATAAGCTGTATCTATCTTACCGGAATATCTATTATTGTCATAGCTTGGATATGTGACCATCGCCAGAACATCTCCATTACGTGGATCTGTAATAACAACGGAACCGCTGCAAGGTTCTAATGCGAGCATTGCAGGTGTTATGGCTAGCGAATCTATTTTTTTACGCATAAACGTATAAGCGGAGATTCTGCCTGCTCTTAAATCACTTACTTCGTCCTCATTATATTTTAACACACCTTGGTCATATAATAAAAGACAAATTTCACTTCCTGATAAATTATGGGAAAATATCAAATCTTTGTAAATCATTTTATTAAATGCACTATCCTTTTTCAAGATATCTTCCGTATAATCAATCAGCTTCTGATATAATTCTTCCGTGCTGAAATACTTGTCCCCTACCTTAAGCTGTTTCAAATCCACCCAATTTTTTGATAATGCATATTGAAGGAATTGGCTTAAACTAATTTTATCATTCTGATAATCCTGCAAGGTCTTGTCATCATTATCCTTTATAATCAGTTTGTTATTTAACATTACCGTATAAAAATAATCAAGATAGTCTTCCATATTCCCAGCATTTTTATTGGTAACGGTATTGTTCATCTTTAAGAACGAATTCAAATCTTCAAAAACTCCGGAGCGTTTATTTAAGAATTTATTATATACGCTCTTTTCAAGATCCTTTGCATCGTCAGCAGCAAAATGATTAATATCAATCACATTGTTCTTAATGAGTGCGTTATATACCTCATAAATTGGGATCAGAATATTTTTATCGGATTCTCCCTTTGTACCATAGTCCATGTTCGGAGTAATAAATTCTAAAAGGATGTCCGCAAGCTTTCTCTCCAATAGATGATACGTGGTTTTTTGTAAATCGGCCTTAATCGTAAGATAGATATCATTTCCTGCAACCGGCTCTTTCTTCGTCTTAATCTCTTCTACTTTACCGTAGGAATTAACAGTGACATCTTCTACACCCTTGACTCCACGAAGGACATCTTCAAAGGTTTTCTCAATTCCAGTCTTTCCTATCAGATCAGACTGATTATATCCCTTGTCTTTTAACTCGTCATACTCTTCGGCGCTAACCCCACCGGTATAACCAAGAATATTCGAAAAATAAATTCCATCCTGGTATACACGATTCGCCTTCTGACGAACTTCAACACCGCTAAGATCAGCGCCATTTTCTTCAATAGCCGCAATTGTCTTGTTATTTACATTGGATGCAATGGTAATGGGTAAATACCTTGGATAATTACATAAGAGCATATAGCGGATATTCATGATTTTTAATGTGTCTTCTACGGAATATTTATCTGATATTTCAAACATGGTAATTGTCTTCTCGTAACCCTTGCTAGTTCGTAAAAAATCATATACATCCTGAGCAGTAGCCTTCTTTTGCTCATCTGTCAATTCTTTTTTATCATTTAAAGCATAGGTATATACATTTTTCTTTATACGCATTAACGCATTTTCATCTGTTACGGTAAATTCCAATTTTCCCTGTTCGTTCTTTTTAATAAAGAACTCATTATCCACAGTATCTCCATTTTTCTCAATGAGCTTTATCATATCATAAATAATGGCATTCTTTTTCTCATTTGTCTTAATACTGGTATTATCTGTCATAATAACAGAATAGGAAAGCGTATTTGATGCCAACAACTTTCCATCACGGTCATATATATTCCCTCTTGGGCTGTCAATATCTCTACTTCGACCATCCTTAATTTCAGTTTTATCCTGAATTGTTGGCCCTTCCACTATTTGAAGAATGAAAAGTCTATGAATTACGATACCGAACAGAATCAGATATATGATTGTAATCGGAAAAATCCTAGATTTCAACAGTCCCTTCATATAATCCAAAAATACATCAAACAATCTTATACCTCCTTATCAGGCTCACGATACATTCGATTATTAATTGTATGTAGCAGCTTGTACAAAAGAATGGAAACCACCACCGTATAAATAATCTCAGGCAATACAATTCTTCTCATATAAAATACGATGTTCATGCGGCCTCGGAGCAAATACTCAAACACATAGTAAAAGAAATTATAAATCAAATCAGAAACGGCTATAATAACAATAGGCAAAGTGTAATCATCCTCCGAATAATATTTGTGTAAAAATCCAATTAAATATCCGAGAAGCATAAATAGCAACGCTCTGATTCCGACTACATAACTTGCATACATTAAGTCAACTAACAGACCGGAAAACAATCCGATCGTAAGTCCAATCATGTTACCCCTCATATACGCGATGGAGACAATCAATATTAATAAAAGATTCGGCATGATATCTGCCAGACCGACATATCGATACAAGGTCGATTGGATTAAATAACAAATTAGTATTTCTAGAAAATATACAATAAATCGTTTCACAAAGATACCTACTTTTTTATTTTATCAAAGGTTCATTCAACTTAGTTATAATCAAAACTTCCTGAAGATGATTAAAGTTAACTGTGGGTGTCAATAGTGCCGTCTTTGTCAAATTATCGGACGCCATCTTAATGTCGGACACATATCCAATGGAAATCCCCTGAAGGAAGTTATTACTGCTTCTTGAGGTGACAATTTCATCACCCTCTTTTATGTCAGCATCCTTACCAATCATTTTTACCCTAATTTTACCACTGTCCAGCAATTGTAAATCACCTTGTACTACACATTCGTCGGAGGATTTTAAGAACATACCATAAACCATGCTATTATCATCAATAATTGCTCTGACGATGGAATAATTATAATGTACTTCGATAATTTCACCAACCAGTCCGTCACCGGCAATTACATTCATATGCTTTGCCAATCCGTCTTTTGTGCCCTTATCAATTTTAAATATGTTATACCAATTACTCGGATCCTTACCAATGACATGTGCAGCCACCTTGGGATAATCAATATATTTTTGATCCAGTTTATAGAGTTTGCGAAGCTCGTCCAATTCATATTTATCCTGTAGAAGGAGATTATTTGTATAGGATAGCGTACTTACTTCATCTTTCAGCTTTGCATTTTCTTCCTGAAGCACCTGTATACTTTTCAAATTATTAATTCCGCTTGAAATATAAGAGCCAATTGAATTAATTCCCTTTTGCATAGGAGTTACAACCGTTCCGACTGCATCCTTCACCGGAGATAATTGTTCTCCGAATTTAAAAGAAAAAACAATCAACCCTAGTAATAGGATAGCACATGTTATCACCACATGCTTCGGATTTAATTTAATCTTGGTTTTTCGCCTCATTTTTATCTCCACCTTACTGATATGAACGGTCAAATGGTTCCAGCCCCTTCATATTTTATAATACCATTCCTATAAAAGATCGGTTTTGTATTCCATCATACATAATTCTTTGTTTTTATCGCATCTGCCAATACGGACAGCTTATTGTCTTCAATAATCTTACCCAGACCGTTCACTACCGTATTCGCCGGTTCAGGACAAATATTAATCTTTAAATCTGTTTCTTTATGAAGAAGTTCATCCAGTGCAAATATCTTTGCAGAGCCTCCCGTAATATAAATACCACTTTCGATGATATCGGAGGAAATCTCAGGTGGCGTTCTCTCCAATATAATGCGAATTGCATCAATGATTGAATACAGATATTCTGATATGGCTTCAAATACATCGGTAGAGTTAATCTCCATCTCACTGGGAAGTCCGTTTACCACATCACGTCCATATACTTTTACAGAAGCCTGTAAAGTTGGAAATGCTGATGCAAGTTTCTTCTTGATATTCTCAGCTGTCTTATCACCAATATATAAATTGTATTTTTTCTTAACAATATTCTTGATTGCTTCATCCAGCTTATTACCACCAACAGGTATCAATTTACTCAATACAATACCGCCCAAAGAAAGTATGGAAACTTCCGTTGTATCTGCACCGATATCCACAATCATAACTCCTCTTGCAGTCATTACTTCAAGTCCTGCGCCTAACGCATCTGCTATGGGTTTCTCCACTATTTTAATTCGGCCTACCTTTAATCCTGAGCTGGCAATCAAATCGTAAAATGATCTACGTTCCACTTCGGTGATATCCGTAGGGGTTGCAACAATATAATCCGCCGCACCGAGCTTCTTTAATCCGTTGCTCTTACTCATAAAACTAGTTAACAAAGCCATCATATTTGCCACATCGGCAATTACTCCGTTACGTACCGGATAGGTAACCAATATATTGGAAGGCGCCTTCTCATACATTTCATACGCGTCGTCACCACATGCCTTTACGCTTTTCTTATCCGTAACTGCTATGACATTTCGCTCATTGAGAATAATCCCCTGTCCCTTCTTATAAATCTTTAATGTACTTGTTCCAAAATCTATACCATATACTTTTGACGCCATTTTTCCCTCCTGCTAAGTTTCATCAATTATGTTATGTAGCTCATAAGAATGGTCCACTTTTCATCTAATCGTTATTTATATGATCCCTTGTTCTTTAAAACTGATATATCTATTATCACCAATTATTATGTGATCCATAAGCGTTACACCGATTAAATTCGATGCCTCGGTAATCCTCTTGGTTACTCTGATATCTTCCGCGCTTGGTGTTGGATCTCCGCTTGGATGATTATGAAGCAGAATGATATTCACTGCGTCATGTCTTACCGCATTCACCATGATTTCTCGTATTGGCATAATGGAAGTATTGACGGTTCCTTCGGATATAATCATATCCCTTATTAATTTATTCTTCGAGTCCATCATTAAAAGCAGCACCTGTTCTCTAGTCAGGTGCCTCATATCCTGCATGTAATAATCCGCAACACTCTTTGGAGTCACCAGTTTAAATTGCTCCAGATGGATTTCTTTCGCCATTCGTTTTGTGATTTCAGTAAGGCATTGCAGTTCAATTGCTTTCACACGCCCAATCCCCTTGACCTTAACCAAATCTTTCATTGTCAGGTAATTCAGTCCCTTTAATCCTTTGTGGGAGGGTGAATAATTGAGTATATTCATTGCCAAGTCAATTGCTCTTAAATGCTTTGAGCCGGTACGAAGTATTACTGCTAGCAATTCTGCATCGGATAATGATTCTGTCCCATATTTTTCGCATTTTTCATAAGGTCGTTCTGAAGCTGGTAATTCCTTAACTGTTAAATAACTTTCTTTCATTGTCATCCTCCATTCAAAGTATAAAGAAGATTACACTTCTTACACTTTGTTTCTCTCCAAGAAATCAGTCGGATGATTATTAAATTATCAAAGCTTTTTATAAATGAAAACGGCCAATGCTGCACCGATTACACTTCCGATCGTTATTTTAATCTGTAATCCAAAATGAATAACAAGAACTGCAAGATCAAGCGTCATTACATTGTTCTTTGCTCCGCCAATTGAAAAGTCCTTGCCATAATTCAACCACTTTAATACATCGATACTTTTTGTCAGCTGTCCAAGAAACCCACCAAGGACAATTCCAAGCAACAATAAAAGAAACAACGCCCAATAATTTTTGCCAAAAGACCGTGAATTTTTGGCCATAAGTTTGTCTCCTTTCGTATTGGATTTTATCGCCTCTTTCTATGGTGAATAAATCCACATTTATTACGTATTACATCATTAATATATAATATATTACCATAATGAGATAATTTTGTATACTTGAAACTAATTTTTATGGTGCTAATAGACTAAGTTTTTAATCCCAAAAATCGTCTTTTATTTTCAAATTCACACCATATCTATTTGAAACAACGGGTTTAATTCTATATGTTGTAGCATATTCACGTTGTAACATTCATGATTGTTCATAATCTATAGCTTCAGTATTCCAGCTTCATAAAGTTTTTGAACTGACATCAATATACCGAACTTCGCATGATACCAAGTCAAACCTCCCTGAAAGAACACTGTATAGGGCGGCTTAATCGGGGCATCTGCGGATAACTCGATGGAAGATCCCTGTACAAACGCTCCAGCTGCCATGATAACATCACAGGTATATCCAGGCATAGCCCATGGCTCAGGAGATACATAACTATCCACCGGTGCCGCTGCCTGAATGCCTTTACAGAATGCAATCACCGCTTCCGGTGCATTCAAAGTAATAGCCTGAATGATATCAAAACGTTCCTCCGTAGAATTGGGATGTACGCTATATCCCAGTCTTTCATAAATATTTGCCGCAAAAATTGCTCCTTTTAAAGCTCCTGATACAACCTGTGGAGATAGGAATAATCCTTGAAAAAGAAGTGCATTTAACCCTAGGGTTGCTCCTACTTCTTTCCCTAAACCTGGTGCTGTCAAACGATAGGAAGCATTTTCAACATATTCCTGCTTTCCTACAATATATCCGCCTATGGGAGCCAAACCACCACCGGGATTCTTAATCAATGAACCAACGCATAAATCCGCACCTACCTGAGTCGGTTCTATCGTATCCACAAATTCACCATAGCAATTGTCCACCATACAGATTACTTCGGGCTTTATTGCTTTAATAAATGAGATTAACTCTCCGATTCGTTTTACTGATAAAGTGGGTCTGCTTGCATAGCCCTTGGAACGCTGTATTGTTACAAGTTTTGTCCTGGAATTAATCGCTGCTTTAATGCCCTCCCAATCAAAACCTCCGTCCGAAAGAAGATCCACCTGTGAATACGTAATGCCATATTCCGCCAGTGAGCCCTTAGATGGAGTGATTCCTATGACGCCCTCCAAAGTATCATATGGCTTACCTACCGGCGACAAGATTTCATCACCCGGCCTTAAATTACCGGACAATGCAATGGTAAGAGCATGAGTTCCGCTGATCAACTGTGGTCTGACCAAGGCATCCTCTGTTCGAAAGATATCTGCATAAACCTTCTCCAGCGTATCCCTTCCCATATCATTGTACCCATAACCTGTTGTAGCAGCAAAATGCACATCGCTTAAGCGATTCTCCTGCATAGCCTTTAACACCTTCATCTGATTTAACTCGGCAACTCGGTCAATCTCTTTAAATCTTGGTTCAAGCTCCTGTGCTATCTTTTCACAATAAGTAATTACCTTATCATCAATTCCTAAGGAACGATAAGTTTCGAATAATTCATTTATGTCCAATGGTTCATCCTCCGTTATAGTTTACATAATATATTTGTTATATGCAACTGATTATTTTCTTCTCTTTCAGACAATCTATCATATGACGCAATATTTCTTGTTCCGATGCATACTCTTCACGATTTACCCAGTTTACTTCCTTTTCTCTCTTAAACCAAGTAATCTGACGCTTTGCAAAATGTCTGGTATCTCGTTTCAGAATATCGATTGCCTCTTCATAACTTAATTCACCGTTAAGATAGGATAAAATTTCTTTATAGCCAAGCCCCTGCATGGATACCATCTCTCTGTTATATCCGCGCTCTGCCAATTCTTTTACTTCATCCACTAAACCGTCCTGAAGCATTTTATCAACCCTGCAATTTATGGTTTCATATAATTTTGAACGTTCTCTGTTTAGAACAAAATAGCAAAACTCATATGGTGATTCTTTCTCCTTCTGCTCCTTGTTGTGTTCAGAGATTCTCTCCCCAGTTTGCTTTGCATATTCCAGTGCACGGATTACTTTTTTAATATTATTCGGATGTATTGCTTTGGCACTTTCGGGATCAATATCCTCCAACCTATGGTATAGATACGAGGCACCCTTCTCCTCATATAACTCCTCTAGTTCTGTACGATATGCATAATCATTTTCATTCTCTGTAAAATCGATATCATTCAGAACTGCCTGGATGTAAAAGCCGGTACCCCCCACCAAAATTGGGATTTTATTTCTCTCATAGATTTCCTGCATATAATGTTTTGCCAGTTGTTGAAAACGCACTACATTGAACTCCTCGTCAGGCTCCAATTCATCGATTAAATAATGAGGAACTCCTTGCATTTCTGATTTTGAGATTTTTGCCGTACCAATATCCATGAACTTATACACCTGCATGGAATCCGCCGAAATAATCTCTCCTCCGATTGCTTTCGCAAGAGCAATGGATAAGGCTGTTTTCCCCACCGAGGTTGGTCCAGTTAATATAATTAATGGTTGCTTGTTCATGGTTTTCCTCTCAATTCTATAGCATTCTAGGTTGCGAAACACTTTATTCCTTGTCTGTAGGTATAACAGATACGAATTCCTCCGCTACAACGCTCCTTCGGTCTTAGCTTCCGCTCCGGAATTGTATCTGTTATACCTACAATAACTATGCTACTCAAGTTTCGCAAATACCTACTATAATATTCGCTTAAATTTTCTCTCCAACTCTGACTGACTCATGGATACAATGACTGGTCTGCCATGTGGACAATGATAGGGATTATCAAGGGTCAATAGTTCTTTGATTAACTCGAAGGCCTCCTGTGTAGAAAAGGAATGATTTGCTTTGACCGCTGCCTTACAAGACATGGATGCTATTTTCTCTAGTATAGTGTTGTTATCTGAAACTGCAATCGTTGTATCTTCTGAAAGTTCATCGATAAATTCCAGCAATAATCCCTTCTCTGATATTCCGTACAGATCAGCCGGTACCGCCCGTACTGAGAATTCGTTGCCACCAAAATGCTCAATCTCATACCCCAAGCATTGAAGTGCTTCCTCATGCTTTTGCAAAACCTGCTGTTCCCTGAGTGTTAGGGATAATACGATCGGAGGAAGGAGTTGTTGGGAATGAAAGCCTTTTGATTTGGCACCTGCTATCATTCTTTCATATAATACCTTCTCATGTGCCGCATGTTGATCTATGATATAGAGTTCCTTCTTGTATTCCACCAGCCAATAGGTCGAGAAAACCTGTCCGATGATTCTATGCTCCTCCAAGGCTTGCTTGGAAAGAAATTGGGGGTTCTCTTGTGAATCCTTCTCAAACAAATTCATCTGTTCTTTTATAGTGATTACCTGTCTCTCCTCTGATGGTGTTTGAGCGGATGATAAAGAGGACTTTTCTGTTAGTACTGATTGTGCTGCTAGGGTTGATTGTACCATATCCGACTGTTCGGTTACTTGTTTTTCCTCAGATGATAGTTTTGTTATATCGGAATGCTCTGCTATCATTCCTTGCTCAGCATCGGATGATGGCTTTGTTATATCGGAATTCTCTGCTATCATTCCTTGCTCTGCTACAGATGATTTAGTTATGTCTGCTCGTTCTTTTATACCAACAGATATATGTTCTGTTCCTGAATGCTGATCTTCTTTCTTGTTCCTCTGCTCACTCTGATAAAAGGCTTTCGATTCTTCAAGCTTTTCTTGAACGGTATGCTCAACAAGGGGGTTATTCACATACGTGTATTGACTCTTCTGTGAATGGTTTTGAAAACTTCTTTGATTGTCCTTAGAAAAGTCTTTTTGTCTGGGCAAAAAATCTTTGTAATTATTAAATGAACCTTGGGTATTTTGAAATTCTTTCCTTCTATTTTGTTCAAAAGGCTCAGGAATAATATCCGGTTTTTTCACTTCTTCCTGTTGTGGCGTTAATATCACCTTAGGAATTAACTCTTTACCGGATAGCGTAGATCGAATTGCTTCCATGATGAACTGATAGACCTCTTCCCCATTCTTAAGCCGTATCTCCATCTTTTGTGGATGCACATTAACATCAATCAGCTCAGGATTAATCTCAAGATAAAGGGAGGTAAACGGATACTTGTGCTGCATCATAAAAGGTTTATACGCTTCTTCAATCGCCCTAGTTATCACATTGCTCTTAATATATCTTCCGTTAATAAAATAATTCTCGTAATTGCGATTACCCCTGTTAATGATGGGCTTACCGATATAACCGGATATCTTAAAGTTCTGCGTTTTGAATTCTAGGGGCAAAAGCTCCTTTGCCACATCCCTGCCATAAACATTATAAAGGATATCCTTACTATTATTATTCCCAGCAGATTGAAGCTTAACTTGATTATTCACAATATATTTGAAAGAAACCTCAGGATGGGATACCATTAACCGCTCCATCAAATCACTGATGTATCCCCCCTCAGTTGTGGGGGATTTTAAGAATTTTCTTCTGGCTGGTGTATTAAAGAAAAGATTTCTGATAATAATTGTTGTTCCACCGGGACAGCCAATATCTTCAAAGGACTTTTCTTCACCACCCTCAATTAAATAACGGTACCCATTTAGAGAAGATGGGTTTTTTGTAATCAATTCAACCTGTGCAACCGATGAAATACTGGAAAGTGCTTCCCCGCGAAAACCCAAGCTCACCACTGACAGCAAATCCTGTGCGGTTTTTATCTTACTGGTGGCATGGCGAAGAAACGCCAGGGGGATATCCTCCCTAGCGATGCCTGCACCATTATCCGTTATTCTTATAAAACTGAGTCCGCCTTCTTTAATCTCTGCCGTTATGGCAGTGGCTCCCGCATCCATGGCGTTCTCGATAAGCTCTTTCACCACCGCGCTGGGACGCTCTACTACTTCTCCGGCAGCGATCTGATTAATCGTGGCTTCATCTAATATATGAATTTGTGGCATAGCGACCTCCGTATCGATGTATCCAAACATACATTTCCTGATATTGCAATCAATTACCTGACTGATATTAAAAACTATCCTTTAATTCTTTCCTACTTAAATACGATCCTTAATCTTTTTTTGAATATGATATAATTTATTAATTGCATCAATGGGGGTTAATAAAGCAATATCAATGTCTCGAAGTTCTGTTATAATATCCTCATTTCCACTCATGGAGAACAAGGAAAATTGATCAGTATCCTTCCCCTTCTTCCCTTTCTTAGAGTGGTAAGAATCTGCCCTATGTGTTTCCGCTAACAAAGCTTCCAGATTAATTTCCTCTTGAAGAGGTTCTTCCTGTGTAGCAGCAGCTTCCGGCACTGCCAGGTTTCTCGCCTTCAAAGCTAGGTCATTCCCAGATAATTCTGTTACTATTTCGCCGGCTCTTTTTAATACACTTGCCGGAACTCCTGCAAGCTTCGCCACCTGAATACCATAACTCTTATCTGCACCGCCTTTCACGATTTTACGCAGGAACACAATGTCTTCTCCCTGCTCCTTCACAGCGATACAATAATTATTTACACCTTCCAGCCGTCCCTCCAGCTCGGTCAGCTCATGATAATGGGTAGCGAACAAGGTCTTTGCCCCAAGAACAGAAAGATTCGTAATGTGCTCTACCACTGCCCAAGCGATACTTAGCCCGTCAAAGGTACTGGTTCCCCTTCCGATTTCATCAAGGATCAACAAGCTGTTCTTTGATGCATTTCTTAGGATATTCGCTACTTCTGTCATCTCCACCATAAAGGTACTCTGACCACTTGCCAGATCATCCGAAGCACCTACGCGGGTAAAAATGCGATCAACAATGCCAATCTGTGCACTGTCAGCAGGTACAAAACTTCCCAGCTGCGCCATTAATACAATCAAAGCAGTCTGTCTCATATAAGTGGATTTACCTGCCATATTAGGTCCTGTAATAATGGATACACGATTTTGCTTATTATCAAGTAAGGTGTCGTTGGATACGAACATATCATGGGAAATCATTCGCTCCACCACCGGATGCCTACCGTTTTTTATATGGATTGATCCGCTGGTGTTCATCTCCGGTCTGATATAATTATTTCGTTCTGCAACAAGAGCAAGCGACGCAAATACATCAATTCTAGCAATTGCTTTTGCAGATTGTTGTATTCTTCTCACTTCTGTGGATATTCGTTCTCTGACCTCGCTGAACAAATCATATTCCAGTGAAAAAAGCTTGTCCTCTGCACCCAGAATAATATCTTCCAGCTCTTTCAGCTCCGGTGTGGTATATCGTTCCGCATTGGCAAGGGTCTGCTTTCTGACCCAGTTCTCCGGCACCAAACTCTGATAAGAATTAGTAACCTCCAGATAATAGCCAAATACACGATTATATTTAATTTTTAAGTTCTTGATTCCGGTTGCTTCGCGCTCCTTGCTCTCCAAGTCCATAAGCCAATCCTTACCCTCTGTCTTGGCTTTACGCAAACGGTCAACCTCCTCATGATACCCTTCCTTGATGATACCGCCTTCCTTCATATTCAAAGGAGGCTCCTCCTCAATTGCCTGTTCAATCAATTCAAAGATATCCTCTAGGGGATCTAATTCTTCATAAATTCCCTGTAAAAGCGTTGCATCCAATGATTGCATTAACATCTTAATATGAGGGAGCATGGATAAGGAAGAACGAAACGCAATCAAATCCCTAGGATTCGCACTTTTGTAACTGATTTTACTCATCAGACGCTCCAAGTCATAGATCGGGTTCAGATATTCCCTGATCTCCTCCCTAGTTATCATATTATCTTTTAACTGGCTGACTGCTTCGAGTCGTTGCTCAATCATATCATAATCAATCAAAGGCTGTTCCATATAGCTTCGAAGAAGTCTGGCACCCATTGCAGTTTTGGTCTTATCCAGTACCCATAACAAAGAGCCCTTCTTCTGTTTTTCTCTCATGGTCTCGGTTAGCTCCAAATTACGAACTGTGGAACTATCTAACAGCATATATTTCTCATAGGTGTAAGGAGATAGTCTGGTAATATGGGATAGGGAGTTTTTCTGTGTTTCCCTCAAAAACTGCATAACACATCCTGCAGCAATTACTCCGATGGAATAATCCTTTAAGCCCAGTCCATCCAGTGTAGCCACCTGAAAATGTTCCTTCAAGGCTCGAACACATAACTCATCATCAAAATACCACGGCTCCACCGGTGATAAGGTGGTATTACCATAACTTTTGATTGCTTCAATATTAATTCCTGATACAAAAAAGGTATCATTGCATATAATTTCGGATGGAGCCCATTTATAAATTTCATCCAATAACTTACGTTCTGAGTCAACCTCTGTCACATAATAATCTCCTGTTGTAATATCAACAATCGAGATACCGTATGCATTGGTTGTATGTACCACTGCCATCAAATAATTATTTTTCGTTTCATCAAGTATTTGCGTATTTAAATTGGTTCCCGGCGTAACAATACGAACAACCTCACGCTTTACAATTCCCTTTGCCTGCTTCGGGTCTTCCACCTGTTCGCATATTGCAACACGATAACCTCTGCTTACTAATTTACTTAAATAACCTTCCACGGAATGGAAAGGCACACCGCACATAGGAGCACGCTCCTCCTGGCCGATACTCTTTCCTGTTAAAGCAATCTCAAGCTCTTTGGAACAGGTGTGAGCATCTTCAAAAAACATCTCATAAAAGTCACCCAATCGGTAGAACAAAACACAATCCTTATATTGTTCTTTGATTTGCATATATTGCTGCATCAGCGGGGTTAATTGAGTCATGGTGTAATTCCTTTCCTTTGTATAATGAACAAAACCATTACAATTATATCATAAAGATAGTTGATTGCAACGGTTTGAATCGTATATTTCTCTATTCAGTTTGAACATCGTCCAGTAAATTTGTTCCATCTGCGGCTGTTGTAGCCAGTACATCACATCGCTCGTTCATGGGATGTCCGTTATGACCTCTCACCCATTGATAGGTTACTTTATGTGGTTCCATTGCCTTTAACAATCGTTTCCATAGGTCAATGTTTTTAACCGGCTCATTCTTTCCCCTCTTCCAGCCCTTTTTCATCCAACCATCAATCCAGTGTTCATTAAATGCCTTCACTAGATACTGGGAGTCAGAATAGATCTCCACATTACAGGGTTTATTCAATGCTTCCAGACCAACCACCGCTGCCAGAAGCTCCATTCGATTATTGGTGGTCTTTTTATATCCGGCACTTAATTCCTTCTCATGCGTAACTCCCTTGGAATCCACATAAACTAATATGGTGCCATAGCCTCCGGGACCATCCGGGTTCCCCCTTGCAGCTCCGTCCGTATATATTGTGATATTCATTTTATTATGCTCCTTTATTGCCTTTTTAATTCACCCGACTCCACTCGCCTTTATTCAAGAAATCCTCCGCAGCTCCTTCTGCCGAATCAATAATCTCCTTTGGATAACCAAGCATATTTAACAATTTGATTGCATTCTTTGAAACTGCTTTTCCTTTGTATAATTTATAGTCAAAAATAATATTATTCTCTTCAATACGTTCCTGAAAATGATAATTTGAAAAGTCCTTCTCAAGAATATGCGTTAATTCAATATCATGGGTGGCAGCAAATACCATTGCATTCTTGTGTGCCAGGGAAGATAAAATTCTAGATGAAGCTGCAATTCTCTCTAAGGTATTGGTTCCCCTTAACACCTCATCAATGAAGCATAGGGTCGGTACACCCTCTTTTACCTGATTAAGGATTCTCTTTAAGGATTTAATCTCCACAATATAATAACTCTCTTTGCTTAGTACATTATCCCTTAAGGCCATGGAAGAATAGATCTTAAAGAAACTACTCTTATAGCTTTTTGAGGTTGATGTATATATGGTTTGGGATAGAATTGCATTAATCGCCAGTGTTTTAATAAAAGTGGATTTACCTGATGCGTTGGAACCGGTTAGCAATACGGAACCATCTTCCGCAATGGAATTCACTACTGGTTCATCTATTAAGGGATGGTATAAATCATTTACATAAAGGAAGGCGTGTGAGGTATTAACTAACTCCGGCTCGCAATAATCATGAATAAGCGCTCGAAAGGAAGCTCCGGCTGCCATACTGTCAAGAAGTCCTATGTTCTCATAAATACGATTCAATGTCTCACGGTGATTCTTAAAAAACCTCACCATGGAATTATACATAATCAAATCTATATGGGTAAACATACGAACATAATCAAGAATCAAATCAGCCAGATTTCCGCTGGTCTGCTTCGGTGTTAATAAAATAGCACTTCTTCTATAACGATTAAACCGCTCGGAATCTTGCTTTATCATGTCCGTATATGGTTTAATCTCCTGTATATCCAGTTTATAAAGTTCTTTACTTTGATCGAGCAATCGAAAGATAAATGCAAATATGGTCAAATAATTTTCAATTGTAGGCTTTTCTTTATAATATTGAAGAATATTATTCACTACCATCACTACTGTGCAAATCCCACCAATACCCGGACTAATAAAGATTAGTCCAATTGAAAGAAGCAAGCCAAGGTTCATCAGAAAATGACCCAAATTACTTTTCGCATCCAAATCATTCAGACGATTGATGTACTCATACACTGATATCCTACTTAATTTTCCCACCAGTCGAAGCTTGGTTTGAACACTAACTCTTTCCTCTTCCTTCTTTTCAAAGAAGTTCATCAACCGATTTCGTTCAATCAGTTCTTCTTTCTCCAAACATGGTTTTCTGAGTAATGCATACAGATATTCCTCTCCGATGGAACACTGTGTGTTGTTCATCATCATATAAATCTCATCCATATCAATGTCATTCCAGGTGATATCATCCACATCGGAAACATTATCTTTTTTAGATAAATAATAAGCTTTTATGGACTCCAGCTTCTCTGAGGTATACTCCTGTTGCGGAACATCTCCCCATTCTTCCTTCAACTTAATCTTAAGTTTCTTGATCAAGCTGTACTCACTTACAATGCTCATAATGACCAATGCTAATATAACGATTAATATAATAAAAAGATAAATCATCCCTTCGTCTCCATTCATTTAATAATCTTTTCCAATATGGCTATTATAGTTTTCCCAGTACGAACTGTCAATACTAACCACTATTACGGTTCCATCGTTATAATTCATCTATGATAATATCATACTAGCCACTATGTCGGTTACATCGTACGTTTTATGACTCTTCTAAATTATGCCAACTTTGTACTATGTTCCCAGTATCCAGCTTCCTTTGCTTCCTTCAGATTCCACCTCACGATGTACCCCTTGCCTTTGGCTATATTATCCTTCCCGCTATTCCCGGACGGATCTCGGACTTTCACAAATTAGAACTTGCGCCAGCCGAGCACACCATAAATAATGGCTGAACCCTTACAGGCTCAGCCATTTCACTCTCTAACTATGGTACCTTCATATGAGATAATACTATTTTATATAGCGTACATATTTTACAGGAGATCTGTAGTACATGTAAGAAATCTTAATTCCATCTCTCTTATTACTAGCATGAATAATTCGTCCATTGCCAATGTACATAGCAACATGATTAATGTAGCTTGAACTTCCGTAAAACACCAAATCACCAGGTTTTAATTCCGAAGCTGAAATCCTATGACCCGAAGCTGCCTGACTTCTTGAAGTACGTGGGATGCTATATCCCATCTTTCGATAAAGTGCCTGGGTAAATCCTGAACAATCCACGCCTCTGCCTAATCTAGTTCCGCCCCATACATATGCTTCCCCAAGATGATCTTTCGCAAGATTAATCAAAGTTCCTCTGACAGAGGAAACACCATTAGCAACTTTCACTTCCTGAACATTAACCGCTCGAACAAGTTCAAAGGTTATCTTTACATACTCTTTCGCAACATATGCGGTGTCATTATCCGCATCATCACTATCAATTGCAACCTTTACCCAGTCACTATGCTCATTATCCTCTGTTGAAACCTTAGAGTCAAGTACGATTAATTCTTCCCCTTTTGCCATTTGGTCAATGACCTTAGCATCCGTTGAAGCAGTATCTCTGATATTCAGCCCATTCGCAATCGCAGTAGCTACATAGCTGCCTACTTCTTTTGCTTTACGAAGCGCCTCATCTCCAGTCAGTAAAAAGTCACTCTTTACATATCCTTCTATCTTCCCGCCTGAGGTTCGTGCTGAAATCTTTGTCCAGCCATCCTTGTTACCTAAAACCTCACAACCACCATTCTTAGGCAGCTTACCAATCAACTTGTAATTTTCACCAGCGCCAGAACGAATCATTAAATTCGTATCAACATCCGCAACTGCCAAGTTATTATAGCCGGGAATCGGTAATTCACTGTCTGACATACTAATTAATGTTGTGCTATTCGATTTATCATCTGCTACGCTGGTATCCTTATCATATATAAAACCGGCGACACCTTCTTCATAAGCGAATGCTGTTTTGGGATTGGCTGCGATAACGAAGACTCCTACCGCACATACCAAGGAAATCTTTAAGAGTTTCCTCATATTACGTCCTCCAAATCATATTTGATAATGCTCGAACATTATGTCATCCCATATGTCATCAAAAGTATACAAGATGTAATGTGCTCTTTCATATTTGTAACATAATTATTACATAAATATTAAAATTGTTACGTCATTATTATAACAAACCCTATAAATAATGTCAACTCTATGTAACAATTATTTCAGAATATGGCGAATTGTACAAATAAATCATGAATTCTAACTTCTGTCGAGATTATTCTTGTTAAATCCACAAAATACTACGATTTTTACCCTCAACAGGCTTGTCCAATTTATTACCATAATATTTATTTAACCGATTATCACAAAGAGGTAAATGGTTCCCCCTTTGAAGCAAAAAATCCGTCCTTATAGAAATACTCTTCATAAGAAAAATCTTAACTGCTCCCTTTTCTCATACTTCCATGTTAAAAGTTAAAGCTGCCGCGGGAGGTTATGATAACACCGGGCAGCATTTTATGTGATTGTTAAATAATAATGCAAACGAGCCCTCCGTTGCTGTCATTAATAATTCGTTGCATTGTCTCCTGAAGCTTTAATTGGCTTTCATCGGTTAATTTACTGATCTTCGCATTAATTCCGTCATCCACCAGCTGGCGAACTGTTTTTCCGAAAATATTTGTTTCCCAAATTCCTTCCGGATTCTCTTTCGCATTTTCATTGATGTAATTAATCAAATCCTTTGCCTGCTCCTCCGAGCCTACAATTGGCGCTACTTCGGTAAGGATATCTGCTTTAATCATATGAACAGATGGCGCTGTGGCTTTAATTTTAACACCATATTTATTACCATGCTTCATAATCTCCGGTTCATCAATCGATATTTCTTCCTTAACCGGGCATACAATTCCGTAACCTTTTGCCTTGACCTGATCCGTTGCATTAGCTACCTTCTCGAATTCTGATTTCTTTGATGCAAGATCCTTTAACGTAGAAATCAACTGATACTCTCCGGTAATCGGAACACCAATCAGGTCACTTAAAATCTTATAATAATACATATCATCAAATTCCACGTCCACCCGAACAGTACCGTCCTGCATATCCACATTGTCGACTTTAAAACGCTTTACGTATTCGCTATTGGTGTCAAAATTATTGGTTCTTGCATCCTTCACCTGGGTAAAGTTATCAAACAGTTCCTTAACTGCCTGAATTAAATCCACCTTCAGCCAATGATCAGCAGGAAGCATCTCAGCCCATTTTGGCATATAGAAATCAACCTCAGAAACCGGGAAGACAGAAAGGATATTCTCCATTATCTTGGTGATATCATCCTTCTTAAGCTGCTCAGCATTTACCGGCATAACCGGAACATCATATTCCTGTGACATTTCTTCTGCTGCCTTAATGGTTTCCACCGAATACGGCTTTGTTGTGTTTAACAACACGATGAACGGCTTTCCAAGATTCTTCAATTCATGAATCGTCTTCTCCTCCGGCGCTTTATAGCTGGCTCTTGGAAGTTCGCCAAAGCTGCCATCCGCAGTAACAACAATTCCAATCGTAGAATGGTCATTAATAACCTTCTTTGTTCCAAGTTCAGCGGCTTGGGTAAACGGAATTTCGTAATCATACCAAGGTGTTTTTACCATTCTCTCATGCTGGTCTTCAATATGACCTGCAGCTCCTTCAACCATGTAGCCAACGCAATCAATCAAACGGATCTTTACTTTTGTATCATCGTCAAACGTAATCTCAGCAGCTTCCTTAGGAATAAACTTTGGCTCGGTTGTCATGATCATCTTACCAGCTGCCGACTGTGGCAATTCATCAATTGCCCTTTCCTTGCTATGGACATCCGCAATACTTGGTATAACTAAGAGATCCATAAATCTCTTAATAAAGGTAGATTTTCCTGTTCTGACCGGCCCCACCACACCTATGTATATTTCACCGCCTGTCCTAGCCTGAATATCATTATAAACATCAAACTGCCCTAACATATAGCAACCTCCTTATGGTTATAGTTAAAGATATGCAGGGCAGTTTCATAGTATGTTTTATATTCTACTTAATAATTGTTATATTTTTAATTGATTTATGTATCAAAATTATCCTTTCTTGCCTATTAACAAAAATCTCTTTCCGTCAAACTTAAATCTTTTCTTGTCCTCATCCCTCACAAAACATTTTTGATCAGCATCATAATGAAGACCGTATTTATCAATTTCTACTGCCTTGAGTCCGTTCACTGTATGAATAATGAAAGCATAGCTATAGACACCATCATAATCCTTTGATACCAATTCCTTTGTTCCGTTCTCATCCAAATCGATGGCATCCCAACTAGAAGTCACTTTAACTAATTTGACAGGTCTATGGTTGTTTATGTCATAATAATAATAGGAGTTTTCCCAGTCATCATGGCCAACCTTTAATATCGCTCCTGTTGTCCCAAGAATATCGGAATACTTTGTAATACTATCCGGAAATACAAACTCATCGATAAAACCATCCCTAATTATTTTCTGATTGTATTGATTAGGATCCTCCAATAAATCCATCCTATAAATTTTGTTATTCATTTGATATCCTGCATATATCTTAAAATCATTTCCTTCATATATTATTATATTCCCTTCACCAAGTTGAGAAGTCTTCAGAATTCGTTTTATTTCCTGTATCCCAATTAGGGTATATTCTTGAGAAGTAATGTTTTCGTTGCCATAATATTCTACAACATCTTTCATTTCCGGCTCATATCCATCATATATATCAATGAGTTCTGGCTCATACTTAATATTCTTCAAAGCAAATTCGCCATTTTGATATTCATAGCTACCGGATAGAATGCCCATGTAATCACCCATACCATCATCCTTGAATATTCCCAACCCAATTGATATATCACCTTTGGACGTTATACTAAAATCCATTATGTTCCAATTCGTTTTCGGCGTTGATGTTACCCAATCCAAATAATCATATTTCTTTTTTTGTTGGATTAAAAACTGATTTAGTTTCTTTGCATCCACCATTCTTAGATTATTATCTACATCCAATAATCTTACTTCCTTCATATTCCTTAAGTTCACAATATACAGACCAGAAACATTCACCCCTGTGCCACTTCCTAAATAGAGACTCACACAAAGATCCTTGATTCCATCCTTTGTCACATCAATCAGTTCTGCTTTAAACCATTGTTTTGATCCCGGATAATACGTAATAGGCCAATGATAGGTTCCCTTCTTACTCCCCACCTCTAGGGTATATTCCCCTCCTTCTTGATCTGGAAAGGTCAAAGTAACATTATCCTTTTTAAATATATAATAGAGCTTATTATCTTCCATCTTATAACTTCGTATCAACCCATTCTGACCTGCTTCTGAATTCAAAGTTTTGAAGTCATCTTCCAGATACGGATAATTTTCCTCTAAAAATTGTTCCTCTGCAGACATTTTTACCGGAATATTCGTAGGTTCCTTAATGACCTTCTTGGTGGGTTCCGGGGATGGGGTTATACTGATTTTAGAATGGTCTCCCTGGGAATTTCCCTTTATTTCTTTCTGTTTTGGGATGGGATCGGACAAAAAGCATAAGCCCATTGTGATTATGATAATAACGGCAACAAGTACAACCCAAAGGGTGGGTTTTTTGTAGTGAAGAATATTTTTCACCCTTTGTTTTACCCCCACTTCCCCAAAGGCCAGCGGATAAATCAGTCCGCTGTACCGGTTTACTGAATAGGTTAAAAGAGTAGATGAATAAGACTTACGATCTAAAACTCCCATGTTTTTTATTACTTTCTCATCACAAGCTAATTCAATATCCCTGCAAAACAAAGTATACCCTAACCATACCAAAGGATTAAACCAATATATAATTAATAGTACATACCCTAATACCTTTATAATATGATCCTTCCTTTGAATATGAGCTTTCTCATGCTCCATAATAAAGTAAAGATCTCCATCCTCTTTTATATACGGAAGATAAATTCTCGGTCTTAATACACCAAATATAAAGGAGGTTGATATTCTGTCACAAAAATATATATTATCACACATAGGTATAGCAGTTGAAAGCAAGTAGTTCAGTTTTATTATTGTGAACGCTCCATATGCAACTAAACTAATCATACCTATTATCCATAAAATAAATAGGATGTTTATGCTACTTAGAACATGATTATCTGTAATCGTTTGATGCGCTTTCTCATCTGAAGAATTATCAATAGCGCTATTTTTCGTGGGTAAAACCGAGGACGAATGGTTGTTAGGATGCTTTATTGTTGGATTCTCCAATGAATTCTCTTCTGCTGTGCTTTGATTAATTTGTGGTTGTTCTTGTTTCAGAGAATCCATCGTTATCAATGTTGATTGTGGTATCAAACTGATCATACTCTCATAGCTGAAAGGGATCATCAAGCGTAGGGCAACTAACCCCCAAAGAAGTACTATCATTTTCCTCGGTACCTTTTTTAATAATATTCGTACCATAATCACTGCCACAATCAAATAGCTTGCTGAGATGCTCATATTGCATAGCTTTAATAGAAAAGTCTCCATTCTTCGCCCCCTAATAATTTATCTTCTGTTTTACTTCTTACATAATGCTCCTACACCATTTTTTAAATAACCAAAACATTGCACCTAACCTTATTTTGAAATAGTCTCTTTCCCTAATAAGATTAATTCGTATGTCAAAAACCCCATCTTACAAAATACGCTGCCAATAACAAAAAACCTTTGGTCTAATGTATTAGAATTTATATTATAATTCTAACGCATTAGACCAAAGGAGTCAACCATAAAAAGTTATTTTTTACCGTTTAATGTTTTTTATTGTTCACTCCCTCTTCATAACTTATCATAATGATTCCGATAAATAATTTCCACAAGGAGCATTTGCATTCGTCGGTATTTAGGCTCTGCTTTTTAGAGCTTTATGTGCCGATACGTAATGCAACTAAGCGAAAGAGGCTCCGATTCGGAAAACATTTGTCGAAATCATATTTTCAACCTCGGCTATGGAGTGAACATAATACTACTTTCCATCTATTAGAGTTGAAAGAACTCTTCGAAGGCCTTGCTGCCTGCCGCAAGAACAGACGTGGGTATGGAAAATGGCATTTTCTCTCCCTCAATGGTTGATATTTTGCCGCCGGCCTCAGTAATAATTAAAGAAGCTGCTGCATAATCCCAAGTACACACTACCTTTTCGCAAAAGAGAACAAAACGTCCTGCTGCCACATAGCATAAATCCAGAGCCGCTGACCCGGAGCGACGAATATCCAAGCATTTGTCAAAGAGTTTTCTTACCAGTTCAAAGGTTTCATCTGCTTTATCCCTGTAATACGGGGCAGTTCCAAATCCAACAATTCCATCTGCTAGACCTTCGTCTAATACCTTAATTGGTCCTCCATTCAGGAACGCTCCTTTTCCTTTCTCCGCATGGAACATTTCATCCAAGTAAGGATTGAACACTACCCCAAGAATCATTTCTCCTTTATATTGCAATCCCACAGATATTGCACTGTGATGATAGTCATAGATAAAGTTCGTGGTGCCGTCAATGGGATCAATAATAAAGCAATAATCTGACTTTACCTCTTCATTATCTCCCTCTTCCCCGATAAATCCTGCCTCAGGAAATTTCTTGGACAGTTCATTGATCAGAAAGGTTTGTACCTCCACATCATATTGAGTTACAAAGTTTGCTCTGCCCTGCTTGCTCTCAATTCCCTCGTGAATGTTTCTAGCGCTTAAAACTATTTTTCCTGCTTCTCTTACGATTTCTTGAATAGTTGTTAACATACCTACCTCCTGAAATATTATAACGTATAATTCAATTTCTAATTATACGAAGTCACACAATGAATTTGTTTTGTTTCACTTTCTATTTTATACGACAAGAGAGCAGCTACTTAATCATAGCTGCCCTACTTATCTAATTAATCCCAATCAAGGGAGTTATGTTCTATGGTTCGATCTCTCATTAATAGATCTGCTACAGCTTCCTTGGTTGTCTTACCTTCAAACAGAACCATATTAATTTGTTCTACAATCGGCATTTCCACATTGTACTTTCTTGCAAGCGCTCTTGCTGCTTTTGCAGAATTTACACCTTCAACCACCTGATTTACTTCCTCCATAGCTTCTTCCATGGTTTTGCCCTGTCCCATTAGATTACCTGCTCTCCAGTTACGACTATGAACACTGGTACAGGTTACTAAGAGATCCCCGATTCCGGATAACCCAGCAAAGGTTTCCAGTTTTCCGCCCATGGTCATTCCCAAACGACTGATTTCTGCAATTCCTCTGGTCATAAGTGCTGCCTTTGTATTATCGCCAAAACCAAGTCCGTCAACAATTCCGGCTGCCAAAGCGATAACATTTTTAAGTGAAGCGCCAAGTTCAATACCGATAATATCAGGGCTGATATATACTCTGAATACATCAGTCATAAAGGTGTCCTGAATTAGCTTTGCGGTATGCTGCGTTTCGGCTCCCACTACGATTGTGGTAGGAATTCCTCTGCTAACCTCCTCCGCATGGCTGGGACCAGAGAGAACAGCGATATCACCCTGAGGGATTTCTTCTTTGATTACTTCTGATAAGGTATGAAGTGTTCCATCCTCAATACCCTTTGATACATTAACAACAATTTGTCCCTCTTTGATATAGGGTGCGGCGATGTGTGCAGTAGCTCTTACATAAGGAGATGCAACCGCCATAACAATTACATCCTGATCTGTACAGGCTTCTTCTAAATCCAATGTAATTTTAACCTGCTCCGGCAATTGTGCTCCAGGCAAATTTTTAATTGCAGTTCTATTCTCACTCAATGCTTTTGCTTCATGTTCAATCTTTGTCCAGATTGTTACGTCATTCCCTTTGTTTGCTAATAAAATTGCAAGTGCAGTTCCCCAAGTTCCGGCTCCCAATATGCTAACCTTACTCATAGCTCCTCCTTTTACGTTGCAGTTTTTGTTAGGATTCGAGTGTCAAAAGTCCATTCTAAGCTTTGCGTAAATTGTTATCACCCGTTTAGACAGTGCTTCTGATACTCGAATCTTCTTATTAATTGTGAAGATCGATTTTACTTATATTATGTGCAATATAAATACAATAATATAAGTAATCCTTTATCGCAATTATCTGAGCTGTTTGTTCAAGCATCGATATGATATATTATACCATCAATTCACTGAAATGGCATTATTTATTCTCTACTTTTACTTTGTGCCCTATCTTATTCTCCGTCCCATTCATTAAACGCCCAATATTCGTACGGTGTTTGATAAATGCCAGTGTCATGAATACCAATGCCACAATTAGCATATGTATCTGGCCTGGATATCTGATCATAATCCATACCGGACACAATAGTGCAATAAACATGGAGCCCACGGATACATATCTCGTAATTGCCACAATTACAATAAAGATCGGTAAGCCAATAGGAATAATAAGCGGATCAAACGCTGCCAGAACACCTCCGGTAGCCGCAATCCCCTTTCCTCCTTTAAATTTTAACCATACCGGATAATTGTGTCCGAGAACCACACCAAGCCCGGTATATAAAGCTAGTAACTGAACATAATCAACCTTTGGAAAAATAAAAACCTTCACAATAACAATGGGAATGACTGCCTTTAGTGCATCTCCAACCAAGGTTAACGCACCTGCTTTTGCACCAAGTGTACGAAGGGCATTCGTGGTTCCTACATTACCACTTCCATAATCTCTGATGTCCACCTTATTCATCTTGCCAATAAAGTAACCGGTAGAAAAACATCCAAATAAATATCCGAAAATCAAACATAAAATGATTTTTAGAAGCATTTATTCGTTCTCCTTTCGTTCCCTGATTATAAACTTTAATGAAGTACCGGAGAAACCAAAGGCCTCTCTAATCTTATTTTCAATATATCTGGTATAGGAATAATGCATTAATTCCTTATTGTTAACAAATATGACGAAGGTCGGCGGCTTAATAGAAACCTGCGTGATATAATAAAGCTTCAAGCGCTTTCCTTTATCCGACGGCGGCTGCTGAAGTGCGGTTGCTTCCATAAGGATTTCATTCAGTACACCGGTTGCGATTCTTAAGTTTTGATTTTGAATAACCACCTCAATGGATTCAAACAAGCGATGCATTCTCTGTCCTGTTTCAGCTGAGATAAATAAGATCTCTGCGTAAGGCATATAGGACAAGGTTTGTCTTACGTTATTGGTATATTCTTTGACAGTCTTGTTGTCCTTTTCCACAAGGTCCCACTTATTTACTACAATGATAACACCTCTGCCCCTATCATGTGCAATTCCTGCTATCTTAGCATCCTGCTCGGTAATTCCCTCATTAGCATCAATCACAAGAACGACAACGTCGGCACGTTCCACCGCAGTAACCGTACGAATAATACTAAAGCGTTCTAATTCCTCTTTGATTTTACTCTTTCTCCGAAGTCCGGCGGTATCAATTAAAACATACTCTTTGCCGTTTCTTCGAATGGGAGTATCAATTGCATCACGGGTTGTTCCGGCAATATCGGATACAATCACTCTGTTTTGTCCCAATAATTTGTTTATGATAGAGGATTTGCCTACATTGGGCTTTCCAACTATAGCAATTCTCGGTCTTTCGTCTTCTACTTCCTCGGTTGTGCCTTTAGTAAAGTGTTTTACTACTTCGTCTAGCATTTCTCCGAAGCCAAGTTTACCGGATGCAGAAATCGGAAATGGCTCCCCAATTCCAAGGTTGTAAAACTCGTAAACATCCGCCATAAATTTTTCAAAACTATCAACCTTGTTCACTACAAGTACAACCGGCTTCCCGGAGCGTCTTAACATATCAGCTACCTTAGAATCCGCATCCACCAGTCCCTGTCTAACATCAGCCAAAAAGATAATCACATCGGCCGTATCTATGGCAATCTGCGCCTGCTCTCTCATATAGGATAACATCATATCCTTGCTGTCCGGTTCTATACCACCGGTATCGATCATCGTAAATTGTGTATTTAACCATGTGACATCGGCATAAATTCGATCCCTTGTTACACCCGGGTAATCTTTTACGATTGATATACGTTCACCCGCAAGCGAATTAAATAATGTGGATTTTCCCACATTTGGTCTGCCAACAATGGCTACTATCGGTCTGCTCATATTTTCCTCCAACTAATCCTTTATTTACTGTATAATGGAATCAATAAAGGACTTTCCATCTGATTGTACAATACGTATATTGGTTTGTAAAGCACTTTCCATCTCTTGCACCGTGACATCATCCAGTAGAATTTCCTCTCCGCTGCGAAGCAAAGCCTCGGGTAAGAGAAGTGCATCTCCCAATTGCTTGTCCTTTAACTGGGCGATAATATCACCTCCGGTAAGCAAGCCTGCCACCGTAATTTGATTTCCAAAAAAATCATTGATGATGGTATACGTATTGATTATTATGTTCGGAAATTTATCCGTAACTTGTTTTGCTAGTTTATCTATAATCGGTGCTGCCAAAACTCCTGTGGCAATGGAAAGAGTTCTGGTACGATTATCTCCTTCTAATTCTTCATAAGCATCTTCGAATTCTCTCTTCAAAGAACGAACCATGCCTACTCCGTTTTCAATCTGAGGATATCCTTCATAGGAATCTTCCTCCGGTATGGGAAGCTCCGCTTTAATATACCATTCATCGCTTGCATAAATAAATCGTGTTCCATAGTGCTCCAACAGAATATTCTGCCAACGGTGGATTTGCTCCAATACTTTAATAGAATCCTCCTTTGTAAAGACTTCCAGCTGCTCCAGTCCATCACGATACTTAGTTAACCCCACCGGTACCACTGAAACACTCTCCATCTCAGGAAGAAAGGCCGCCAGATCATGTATGGTTCTTTCTAGTTCTTCCCCATCATTCCAGCCCTTACATAAGACGATTTGACCATTCATCACAATGCCACCATCTTTTAACTTCTTTAACTTCTCCAGTGCACTTCCCGCAAAACGGTTATGAAGCATTTTGCAGCGCAGTTCTTCATTCATGGTGTGAATGGAGATATTAATCGGTGATAATTTATAATAAATGATTCGGTCAATCTCTTCCTCACTTAAATTCGTTAAGGTAATATAATTGCCCTGTAAAAAGGAGAGCCTTGCATCATCATCTTTAAAATACAGCGTTTCTCTCATTCCGGGAGGCATCTGATCAATAAAGCAGAAAATGCATTTATTACGACAGGAACGATATTCATCCATCAATCCTTCCTCAAATTCAATGCCCAGATCCTCATCAAAATCCTTTTCAATTTCTAATTCCCATTCTTCACCATCAGGCTTTTTAATCAATACGGTCAAAAAATCATCCTTGATTAAATAGTGATAGTCCAGAACATCCTTAATCTCATTTCCATTAATCGAGATCAATTCATCTCCGGAAGCAAGCTCTAATTCTTCTGCTATACTACCCTGTTCAATTTCTTTAATAATGTGTGCTTTTTTCTTCATATCATGCATCGTTTCTTTCTATAATAAGTATTAGGATGAATAAGTATCATGATTTGTGTGGGAGGTTTTGCTCAGGTAAATATCAAAATACACAAATCGAATAGATACCCTTTTAACCAAATTGCATTATTCTCTTTTTCACAGAGAATCCGCTTGTGATTGTTCTTCTCCTATACATCTTTTAACAAAATCACGTTGTTCTCTTATTCAATGATAATCTGCTTGTGATTGTGTTCTTCTCCTATACATCCTTTAGCAAAATCACATTGTTATCTCATTCAATGAGAATCTGCTTGTGATTGTGTTCTTCTATACATCTTTTAGCAAAATCGCATTGTTTTCTTATTCACTCAGTGCCAAGAAAGCCGCAAGACTGCCCCTGCTGGTTCCCGTAACTCTGTGGGAGAACATAAAATCGCTGTTACAGCAGGTACAAACACTGCTAATATGGATATTATTCCCCTTTATTCCGGCTTCTATAAATACTTCCCTATTTGCTGCCCATAAATCACAGAGATATTTTCCGTTATCCAATCTTTGCAGTATTCCTTTTTTATAGGCACCCTCGAAAGCTACTTCAAACTCTCTGGCTACTTCTTCCCCTATTTCATAACAATCCTTGCAAATAGAAGGTCCAACTACGGCAATAATATCTTCTGGATTAGTTCCAAAATGCTTCGTCATTTCTTCAACGGTTATCTTGCCAATTTTCTTTACAGTTCCACGCCAACCGGAATGAGTCAAGCCAATTGCTTTCTTCTTGGTATCTACAAAATAAAGAGGAACACAATCTGCATACTTCGTCACCAAGGTAATTCCCGGTTGATTGGTTATCAAGCCGTCGATTTCAGAATAATCGGCTGGAACATAAAGACCCTTTCCTAAATCGTCTTTCTCTACTACACGTATATTGGTTTTATGAACTTGCTTCGATATCACCAAAGAATTTGGATCTACTCCTATGGTGATAGCAAAACGTTTATAATTTTCGATAATATTTTCTTTCAGATCCGGGTAAGGGCTGGAATCAATTCCAAAATTCATACTGGAGAAGATACCTTCACTTACACCACCCAATCTGGTAGAAAAACCGTGCTTTATATAAGGCAATTCACTAAGAACCGGGAAGGTAATATGCGGTACCTTAGCCTCAAAATCAATCTGTGCTGAGTTACTGTTCTTAAATTTCATAACCTCAAACCTTTCCAAATTTGATAAGTGGATGACCTTTGTTCATATCAAGTCTTTTGACCATCCATTAATCTATTGTATATAAGCTTTTCTTGTTACTATCTTTAAAGATAAATTGTTATTGTGCTAAATACTCTGTTTAGACATATCAGTTGCAGTTTTCACGAAATGAAATGATTCACTTGACCCATTCTTCGATAAAGTCTTTTGAAAGGTCTTATGATTCCTAAATAACTTTTATGCATTTGAAAAGGCTCATTTCGTATATCATAATTAAGATACGTCTATCAGTCGCTACCTTCCTAAGTCAGCGTTTATTACTATCCTATTCCATCAAACGCATTTTTAATCAAGGTAATTTCATGATTCAGTATGACCACAGCATCAAATCGACATGGAGTATTTTGTGCAATCTGGTATGTTAGCATATAATACTCCGCTGTTCTTGTAATTCTTCTGATTTTATTATAGTTAATTGCTTCTGCCGGATAACCCTTTGTGGAGCCCGAGCGATATTTGACCTCTATAAAGCAGAGATACTCTTCATCCCTTGCGATAAGGTCTATCTCCCCAATTCTGCATCGAAAATTCTTTCCAATAATCTGATACCCTTGGTTTATTAAATATTCGGAGGCTTTTACTTCATACTCTGTTCCGACTGCTCTATTATTCATATTAGTCCTCAAGCTTGCCTTTGATTCGATCCATCCTATCAACAAACACTAAAATTTCAGCAACTACATGATACAACTCAGGAGGGATCATATCTCCAATTTCAATCTTCGATAATGTACTCGCCAGTTTCTCATCCTTATGGAGCGGGACATCCGCTTCCTTTGCTCGCTCAATTATTCTATCCGCCAGATATCCTTTACCGGAGGCAAGAACCTTTGGTGCAGCATCCTTTGGATCATACGATATTGCCACCGCCGTACGTGGCTTAGGTTCTTGTTCCTTTTGATCAGCCAAGATTAGTCCCTCCTATCTGAGAAATGAATAAGGTGTGTCAATTTTGCAATTTGAATACCCTCTGCTTATTAGCTTAGGTTTATAACTTGTAATTACATTGTATATGTATCTTACTTTTACGAATTAGACTTTTACAAATTAGACTTTTACAAATTAGACTTTTTCGCATTATACTTTATATCTTCTTGCTTTTGTGTTTATACAAAATTCTTAACGAAACTTTTACGATGAATAGGCGTTAACCCCAACTTCTTAATCGCTTCGATATGCTTTGGTGAGCCATATCCTTTATTAGATGCCAAATCATAGCCCGGAAAGATCTTATCATATGCAATCATCATTCTATCCCTAGTCACCTTTGCCACAATACTTGCTGCAGCAATGCTGATACTCTTTGCATCTCCCTTAATAATCGGAACCTGTTTAATATCTACTCCCGGAATCGTAACTGCATCATTTAATAATATATCGGGATGAACCTTCATATTGATAATAGCTTTTCTCATTGCTTCATAAGTTGCCTGCAAAATATTCATCTCATCAATTTGTTCTGGAGGAACACTTCCAACACCAAAAGCTACTGCCTTGGAAATAATCTCGTCATACAGCTCTTCCCTCTTCTTTTCTGATAATTGCTTAGAATCATTGATATACAAGATATCGCAATCCTTCGGCAAAATAACCGCACTAGCAATCACCGGTCCCGCAAAAGGTCCTCTTCCCACTTCATCAATACCGCAAATATATTGATATTCACTGTATTCCTTCTCATATTTCTTCATATTCTCAAGTCGTTCCATCTCATTCTGCATGGATACAATTTTATTACGATATTGATTACAAATAGTAATTACACCACTTCGTTCATCTGTCTCATACTTATCTAATAACTCAGGAATTGCATCTTCTTTTGCCTGCATAAACTCTAACTTAATCAACGCAATCTTCTTAACCGTACTTTCTTCTTTCATTTCCTCATACTGCATGGAAACCTCTCCTTACTTAAATATGTCAACTATCTATTGACTGAACCGCGAAACCTCATCCACCTCAGCTATTTATCGATGCTTGCATACAATTTTAACGCTGACTCTTGACCGTAGGGCAACGGAAGCGATAAAATTTGTATTCATGCTTTGATAAATTCACTACCCACGCGGTTTCGCTCCACCACCTATCAAACTAAATCAATCCTACTTTTCCAATACCTGAACTGCGAAACCTCATCCACCTCAGCTATTTATCGAAGCTTGCATACAATTTTAACGCTGACTCTTGACCGCAGGGCAACGGAAGCGGTAAAATTCGTATTCATGCTTTGATAAATTCACTACCTACGCGGTTTCGCTCCACCACCTATCAAACTAAATCAATCCAACTTTTTTAATACCTGCACCGCGAAACCTCATCCACTTCGACTATTTATCGAAGCTTGCATACAATTTTAACGCTGACTCTTGACCGCAGGGCAACGGAAGCGGTAAAATTCGTATTCATGCTTCGATAAATTCACTACCTACGCGGTTTCGCTCCACACATATCTACACAGTTTGATCTTCCACAAACTCCAGCGTGAGATTACCAAGCTTCGTACTCCTGAAATCGTCCATCAGAAATACCGCCGCTCTCTCATGATCTGGCTCTCCGCCTTTTAACATACAAGCTCGCTTAATTGCAATTTTCTCCAAAATCTTTGACGCACCTTGCAAATCAGCTGCTTCCTCCGTATCAATTCCATAACGAGTTGTTAATACCCCTGGGTAATAACGATTTAATATCAAAATCAGCTCCAGCGCAAGATCTGAGGTATTAATGATATTATCGTTAATCGATCCTATTAACGCGAGCCTTAATCCTACTGCTTGATCTTCAAATTTTGGCCAGAGAATTCCTGGTGTATCCAAGAGTTCTGTATTCTTATTTAACCTGATCCATTGTTTTCCCTTCGTAACACCCGGTTTATTACCTGTTTTTGCTGTAGCTTTCCCAACAAAGCTGTTAATAAAGGTTGATTTTCCTACATTGGGGATACCAACAATCATGGCTCGAACCGGTCTATATAGAATTCCTCTTTTTCGATCACGCTCAATCTTTGCTGCACATGCTTCATTAATAATATTTTGAACCTGTTTTACTCCACTGCCTGATTTCGAATTAACCAAAGCAACAAAATATCCTTTCGCTTCAAAATACTCCTTCCAGGCATTATTATGTCGCTGATCAGACATATCACTTTTATTTAAAAGGATGACTCTTGACTTATTTTTAGCTAATGAATCGATGTCTGGATTTTTACTGGATAATGGAATTCTCGCATCCACCAGTTCAATCACAACATCAATCAGTTTCATATCTTCCTGCATCATACGCTTTGCTTTCACCATATGACCAGGATACCATTGAAAATTCATATATTCCTCCAAAATTCTATTTCTATATCATTAAGTTTTTGTACCAACAACTTTATGGGGTCGGTGTTGCACTTACCGTTGGATGACTCCCTTTTAAATTCAATTTCCCCACAATACTGAATGGTTTCAATAAAATAAAGGCTTGTCCGACAATATCATTTCTTGATATCATTCCTACACTAGCAAATCGGCTGTCTTCACTATTATTGCGATTATCGCCAAGTACAAAATACTCATTTTCCTCTAATTTAATCGGTTCCGATGCTAATCCGTAATTCGACATGGTTTCCGCATTAATTGGATCTTTCACCAATACATCATTAATATAAAACTCTCCGTCCTTAATTTGGATTGTTTCTCCCGGAAGGCCAATAATACGTTTTACATTATAATAACTATGCTCCCTGCCACTTTGCTTGAAGACGATTACATCAAAGCGCTTGGGATCCATAAATCGATAGGTAAATTTATTTACAATGATAGAGTCATTGTTTTTTAAAGTGGTTTCCATTGAGGCACCGACTACATTGGTCTTTTCCAATGCATAATACACGATAAAATAAGCCAAAAAAATTACCGCAATAATTTCAACTACCCAGATCAAAATTTTTATGAAAAGCTTTTTTCTTAAGGTTCTCTTTTCATCCCTATCAAAATCGTACATCATTGCAGCCAACAACCCCTTCCTTAATACTTGTTCATTAAAGTGTAAAAAAGGGACAATCTCTTAAGTATTGTCCCTTTGTTGTATTTATCTGATTATCTCTTTAACCTTAGCCTTCTTACCAACTCTATCACGTAAGTAGAAAAGCTTCGCTTTTCTTACTTTACCTCTTCTTACAACTTCGATTCTATCGATGCTCGGGCTGTGAAGTGGCCAAGTTTTTTCAACACCAATACCATTGGATGCTTTTCTTACTGTGAAAGTTTCTCTGTTGCTACCGTTCTGTCTCTTGATAACAGTGCCTTCAAATACCTGTAATCTTTCACGGTTACCTTCCTTAACTTTAGCGTATACTTTTACTGTATCGCCTACGTTAAAAGGTGTAATTTCTGCTTTGAGCTGTTCAGCTTCAATACTCTTAATAATATCGTTCATTTTGTGACCTCCTAATATTTAGATGTTCTTGACACGCTTCGGTTTCAACCATGCATCAGAGGACCATCCCATTTCACACCCAATTACTTTAGCACAAACTGTCACTTATTGCAAGTCTTTTTTATAGACAGATCATTTATTGATCCAAACTCATAAGTTTCTTTAAATATTCTCTCTCTTTTTGAGTCAACACAGCATCTTCCAGCAAATCAGGACGTCTTTGATAGGTTCTTACTATGGATTGTTCCCTTCTCCACGCATCTATATTCGCGTGATGCCCGCTAAGCAGTACTTCAGGAACCTTCTCACCCATAAAATTCTCTGGGCGGGTATACTGAGGATACTCCAAAAGATTGTCCTCTAACGATTCAAACTCCGCACTTACATCATTATTTAATACCCCGGGGACAAGTCTAGCGATTGCATCCACCATAACCATCGCTGGCAATTCGCCTCCGGTCAGAACATAATCTCCTATGGAAATGTAATCTGTTACAATCATATCCAAGACGCGTTCATCAATTCCTTCATAGTGTCCGCACAAGAAGATAAGTTCCTCTTCTTTTGATAATTCTTTTGCCATATTTTGATTGAATACGGGTCCCTGAGGGGTTACATAGATAACCCTTAATTTTTTATCTTTCTCTTGCTCCTGTTTCTCTACATCTGTTTTTGACCTTTTAATCTGATCCTCAAGATCTTGATATGCCTTAAATACGGGCTCCGCCTGAATAACCATACCCGCACCTCCACCATAAGGATAATCATCCACACGGTTATGTTTATCCGAGCTGAAGTCTCTGATATTTACGGGATTTACTGAAATCAGCCCCTTCTCCATTGCTCTGCCGGTAATACTGGTTCCTAACCCCTGCCTTATCATCTCCGGAAATAGCGTAAGTATATGAAAATTCATTCCTAACTCCATTCTTGAACGCTCATTATAATAAGCTCGTAATATTTATCTTACTGGACGTTGTATTGTAATTCAGTTAAGCACCAATGCATCAAAGAAATATTTTCTCACAATGATGTTCATTTCAAGCAACTTAGTCGATAACAAGTGCTCAAATTACCGCATACCATTCAAAAGATGTACCAGAATTTTTTTGTTCTCCACATCCACATCCAAAATACAATCTTTAATAGAAGGAATCAAGATTTCTTTTCCTTCCGGTGTTTTTACCACATAGACATCATTTGCACCGGTAGCCATAATTTCAGATAACGTCCCTAATGCCTCGCCTTCGTCGGTAATTACGTCGGAGTCAATTAAATCATAAATGAAATATTCTCCTTCTTCCAATTGAACAGCATCTTCTCTGGATATCAAGAGATCCTTACCACGGTATTTTTCAATATCATTAATATCATTAATTCCCTTGAACTTAAGAATTACCATCTGTTTAAAATATTTTACATTCTCAATCTCCAGCGTAATATATTCCTTACCTGTATCAAGAATTATGCTTTTTAAATCATTAAAACGTTTGGGATCGTCTGTTGTCGGGAATACCTTCACTTCACCTTTAATTCCATGGGTGGTAGAAATAACTCCGACTCTCAAATAATTATCCATATAAATCCATCCTTTGATTATTTTATTGACAGGTAACCACAATATCTATTGCTTACACGTTCCAAATAATAGTGCTTCGCGGTTACTCCTTCTATATGAAATATCTTATGATATTATTCTCTACGTAAAATTATTTACAAAAAGAAGCTGTTCTATTATATCCTTCTAGAGACAGCACAAAGCCTTTTCTTGCGCACAAGATAAGGAATAACTGTTTATAAAACTAATGTTTCAAAAACAGCTACTCCCATGCTTTGTTCTTATCACTCTTTTCATGGACATAACAGACAGCTCCCTTAAATTCAGTACAGGAAAAACTGCAATTGAATTGCTGCTTATTGCAGAATTTCAACTACTACCTTTTTGTCATCCTTTGTTGCGGCTGCTTTCACTACAGTACGTATGGATTTTGCAATTCGACCTTGTTTGCCGATTACTTTTCCCATATCATCGGAAGCAACTTTTAACTCCACAACAATTGCCTTATCGGTTTCTTTTTCCGTAACTACAACCTCATCGGGATGATCCACGAGTGATTTAGCGATTACTTCGACTAACTCCTTCATTTCTACTACCTCCATAGGAACATATTCACCAATGATGTTAATTATAGAATGCCTGCATTCTTAAAAATCTTACCTACTGTATCGGTAGGCTGAGCACCGTTTGATAACCACTTCTTAGCTGCTTCTTCGTTAACGTTGAAAGCGCTAGGATTCTGTGTAGGATCATAAGTACCGATTTCTTCGATGAATCTACCATCTCTAGGTGTTCTGGAATCAGAAACAACGATTCTATAGAAAGGAGCCTTTTTCTGACCCATTCTCTTTAATCTAATCTTAACTGCCATGTATTTCACCTCCTTTAATTAATATCAACATAAGTCCGTGCTGAGAATAAACTATGTTGACTGATCCTTCGGTCTAATTCTAGGATTAAACCGAATTCTATATCCTACCAAGTTACCCTGACAGGATATAAATCTATAATGTAAATGCCAACCTTAGTCAGCAAAACAATTACAAACTAAAAACCAAACGGCATTTTAAATCGATTACCCTTGCCTTTTCCACCCATCATGCCGGAAAATTGCTTCATCATTTTCTTGGATTGTTCAAACTGCTTCATCAATGCATTCACTTCACTGATATCAACACCAGCACCTGCTGCAATTCTCTTCTTACGGGAAGGATTAATGATTTCAGGATGGGAACGTTCCTTCTTTGTCATGGAATAAATAATAGCTTCGGTAGAAGAAAGTGCATTTTCATCAATTTCCACATCCTTAAGCTGTTTGCCCATGCCGGGAATCATACCAAGTAAATCAGAAAGACCACCCATCTTTTTAACCTGTTGCATCTGATCAAGGAAATCATTAAAGTCAAACTCTGCCTTACGCATCTTCTTCTCTAATTCTTTTGCCTTATCCTCATCAAACTGTGCCTGTGCTTTATCAATTAATGTAAGAATATCCCCCATTCCAAGGATACGTGATGCCATACGATCCGGATAAAATTGCTCCAAATCTGAAAGCTTTTCACCCATACCTACATATAAGATAGGTCTTCCGGTTACTGCTCTGATAGATAGAGCCGCACCACCTCTGGTATCACCATCAAGCTTTGTTAAAATAACACCATCAATGGTTAACTTATTATTAAACATCTCGGATACATTAACCGCATCCTGACCGGTCATTGCATCAACAACCAGAATTGTCTGATTCACTTTGATGTTCTGCTTAATTTCTTGAAGTTCTTCCATCATCGCTTCATCAATATGAAGTCGACCGGCGGTATCTAAAATCACCACATTATAGCTGTTCTTTGCTGCATGCTCTAACGCTGCCTTTGCTATATTCACAGGCTTATGCTTATCTCCCATTGAGAATACGGGAACGCCCTGTTTATCACCATTAATTTGTAATTGGTCAATCGCCGCGGGACGATAGATATCACAGGCAACCAGCAAAGGTTTTCTGCCCTTTGACTTTAATTGTCCTGCTAATTTTGCAACGGTAGTTGTCTTACCTGCACCTTGAAGACCACACATCATAAGAACAGTAATCTCATTGGAGGGTCTTAACTCCAGCTCCACTGTATTTTCTCCAAGTAATTTGACCATCTCTTCATTAACAATCTTAATTACCATCTGACCAGGGGTCAAACTGTTCATTACATCCTGACCAACCGCACGTTCTTGAACGGTATTAATAAAGTTTTTTACTACCTTAAAGTTAACATCGGCTTCTAATAATGCCATCTTAACTTCTTTTAATGCAGCTTTTACATCTGCCTCGGAAAGTCTTCCCTTTCCTCTTAAATTCTTAAATATATTCTGAAGTTTATCGGATAAATTCTCAAATGCCATATTTATTACAACTCCTTTAAAATATCATCTGCCAATATAGTAATGGTACTGATCTGTGTGATATCTCCGGTATTGGTTGTATCGGATACAATCGCTTTCATTGTATTGATTTTATCTTTAATTGATTGAAACTTACGAACTAAGGATAATTTTTCTTCATACGCTTTCATCTCATTGGTACAGCGCTTCACAATATCATAAACACCCTGGCGGCTAATCCCCTGTTCCGAAGCAATTTCGCTAAGTGACATGTCGTTTAATACATAGTCCTCAAATATTTGTCTTTTATGATCGCTCAATAAATCACCATAAAAATCATAAAGAATGGATTGTAGAACAATCTCATCCAGCTTTTCGATTTGCGTTTCACTTAGCCCCATAAAATTCACCACCTGTAAAGGATTTTTCTTTACAGCTGTTAGTATATACGATTTAAAGATGGTTGTCAAGTAATTTTCTTGATAGGTAGAAACATAACTTTTATTTCAATTAACCCTAATAGCATTCATTTTAATGTACTGTTCAAAAATACACACTCTGCAAAAACCGACATTAATATCCTTAATCTCCTGGTTATATTGTGTTTTCAACAAAGATAGTTTTATAATAACCAAGTAGTCAATTGTGGACAATTCCGAATTATTTAAAAAATGCGAAACCCAATTTATCTGCGAAATGCGTTCACAGTAATTAGGTTTCACATCTTTAATTATACTTAATTATATCAATTGTATCATTTTATTGTTATAATAACAGCTTCCTTCTATCCCTACTTACACTGGATAAGCCTTATTTGCTGAATCTGCCAAAGTTACATCCACACCAGTTCTTTGAGCTCTTCTATACTTGAAGAAATCCATTGCTACCTGAGGGAATAATGCGTAGGATAATACATCTTCATCCTGCTCCTTCCAGTCACCAATTTCTGCTTCAATCTTGTGAAGCTCTGGCTCAATTAAATCAGCCGGACGACAGGTAATTGGCTGCTTATCTCCAATTACTTTCTTTTGAACTTCGGGATCAAATGGCTTTACGGTCTGTCCGTATTCACCGGCAAGTATCGCCTTTGTCTCCTTCGTTACCATCTTATAACGCTCCCCTGCAAGTACATTCAATACTGCCTGTGTACCTACAATCTGACTGGATGGTGTAACTAACGGTGGCTCACCAAAATCCTTACGAACTCTTGGAACTTCTTTTAATACTTCGTAGTATTTATCTTCTTGCTTTGCTTCCTTCAATTGGGATACAAGATTAGATAACATACCGCCGGGTACCTGATACAACAGTGTCTTAATATCTACACCCATCACCTTCGGATTAAGCAAGCCGGAAGATAATGCCTTATCACGTAGAGGACGGAAATAATCTGCGATTTCAGCAAGCAAGTTCTGATCATAGCCTGTATCATAGGGCGTACCCTTAAAGGTCTCAACCATAACCTCGGTAGCCGGCTGGCTGGTTCCCATAGCAAACGGAGACATTGCAGTATCAATGATATCACAGCCAGCTTCCACTGCTTTCAGGTAAGTCATACCGCCTACACCACTGGTATAGTGGGTATGAAGGTCAATCGGAATACTAACCGCTGACTTTAATGCAGTGATGAGATTGGTTGCCTCATAGGGAACCAATAATCCAGCCATATCTTTGATACAGATGGAAGATGCTCCAAGTGCCTCGATTCTCTTTGCCATATTTATATAGTATTCCGGTGTATAGGCATCACCCAATGTATAGGAAATCGCCACCTGAGCATGACCATTTTCCTTATTTGTAGCCTTTACTGCGCTTTCCAGATTGCGAAGATCGTTCAAAGCATCGAAGATACGAATGATGTCGATACCGTTTGCAATTGATTTTTGAACAAAATATTCTACTACATCATCTGCATAATGACGGTATCCAAGGATATTCTGTCCACGAAACAGCATCTGAAGCTTTGTGTTCTTAAATCCTTTTCTAATCTTTCTAAGTCTTTCCCATGGGTCTTCCTTTAAGAAACGCAAAGATGCATCAAAGGTTGCACCGCCCCAACATTCTACAGCATGATAACCTACTTTGTCCATGGTTTCCAGAATGGGAAGCATCTCTTCTGTAGTCATTCTGGTAGCTATCAAAGATTGATGCGCATCACGCAATATGGTTTCGGTTATTTTAACCGGTCTTTTTTCCTCCATTACTCTACCTCCTAATTTTAATTAAATTTAAACTTTTATTAATTAGTTTAAGGTAGCCAATAACGCACCGGCTTCCACGGATTGTCCAGCAACTACATCAATTGTTGCAAGAACACCATCTTGAGGAGATACAATTTCATTTTCCATCTTCATTGCTTCAAGAATCAGGATAACATCACCTTTTTTCACTGCTTGACCAACAGAAGCCTTTACAGCAACAATTTTTCCTGGCATCGGAGCATTCACTTTTACACTGCCTGCCACACCTCCCGCTGAAGGTGCCGGAGCCGGAGCAACCGGTGCTACAGGTGCCACAGGTGCAGACGCTACGGGAGCCACAGGAGTAACCGGTGCTACAGGTGCTGCATATACCGGTGCAGGAGCTGCGATACCTTCTTGAACAGATACATTATAAGTATTTCCATTAACGGTTATTGTATAATATTTCATATTAAAATCCTCCTTGTTCATTAACTCAATTTCTTCCTGTGAAATGTGAAAACTTTGTTTTCCAACCTATCTTTCAACTTAAGCTTACCCATTTCTCAACTGATTCTATCTTCCTAGGAATCATGATATATTTTATTAAACTTCTTATCTCGCTTTACGAATGGAACGGACTACAAATCCTCCGGCTGGTACGTCATCACCCATGGAAGCTTGAATTGCCGCTGTAATAACCGCTACTAACTCAAGGTTATTCGCAAGCTCTTCTTCTTCGCTTTTTACAATTTGAGCTATCACATTGTCAACCGGGCTGATGCTTTTTACCTCAACGGGCGAGCTATTCGTTAATTGTGATTTTATACTTATTAAATATGCTAATACTATGATTATTAGGACTGCCAAAATGACAACCACCCAAAACAAAGTATTAATATTTATAAATTCGCTTGAGGAATCACTGGTGAGAATAGCTGGTCGACCGATTAATGCTATTTGAAATAATCCCATTATCTCACCTCATTCTATATGGTGCCATGCTTTTTAGCAGGGCGGGTTTCTCTCTTGGTGAATAACATCTCAAAAGAGTAGATGGCATGCTTTCGAACGGACTGTGCTTCAATGATACTATCCACATATCCTCTCTTTGCAGCGGACTCTGCACTAGCTTGTAAACTTCCATACTCTGCAGCCTTATCCTTAAGTTCCACTCCGCTTTCACCGTCATAAATTATTTGTGCCGCTAAATCCGGCTCCATGGTTCCGATTAAAGTATTCGGTAATGCAAAGACCATATCCGCTCCGATATGTTTCGAATTCATGGTAATAGAAGCAGATCCAAACGCCTTACCAACAATAATATTAACCTTCGGCACGGTTGCATTTGCAAATGCATAAGTAAGCTTAGCCGATGCAATCGCGATGGATTTTTCTTCTTCCATGGTTGCTTTAAAGCCAGTGACATTGGTCAGTGTAAGTACAGGAATATTGAACGCATCACAGAAATTCACAAAGTCCTCTGCTTTGTAGCAACCAGCAGTGGTCAAGGTTCCATCAAATTTCTCAACAACCTTGCCTTCTTCATCGGTTACTTCCAGGCGGTTTGCGATTGCACCCACAGTAGCCCCATTCAAACGAATAAAACCGGTTACCATTTCTTTCGCATATTCTGTTTTGATTTCATAGAAATATTGATTATCAGAAATTGCTTCCAACGCTTTCACAGAATCATTAATACATGCATCAAAGTCTGGAATCAGACGATTCAAATCATCCGTACATTCATCATAAGAATCATTATCTTCACTATTGGAGGGAAGAATTACAATCAACTCCCGCACTTTTTCAAGAACTTCCTCTTCTGTCTCACCAAGGCAATCCACGATACCAGCCTTTGCTTGATAGTCAGCCTTTGCAGTGTCCAACTTGTCCTTATAATTGCCTGATAATGCATTCGGTGAATTCACAAATAATCTGGCTTGTTTCTTCTCCATAAATGAAAAATCACTTAAAGATGCTAGTACAGCTAAGCCACCGCCACAATTACCAAAGATTGCGGTTACTTGCGGGATAATACCAGAAGCAATTGCTTGCTTCGCGTAAATCTCCCCAAAGCCGTTCAAAGCATCGGTAGCTTCCTGTAACCTTAGACCAGTCGAATCAATCAACCCCACCACAGGTGCCCCTACTTTAAGTGCCAAATCATAAATATGTGCAATTTTTTTTGCGTGCATTTCACCGACAGATCCGCCCAAAGATGAAGCATCTTGACTATAGACATAAACCAGATTTCCTTCAATCACACCATAGCCGGTAATTACACCGTCACCAGGAGCTTCCTTTTGTCCAAGATTAAAGTCCGTACTTCTTTTTGTCACGAAAGCGCCGACCTCAACAAAACTATTGTCGTCAAGCAATGAAACGATTCTTTCCCTTGCTGACAGTTGTGCCGTATTGCCCATTCTCAGCCCTCCATTTTCCTTAATTTCAATATATATAAACCGGAAGAAATATGCTTCTATATTTTTATGAAGCATGATTCCCAAATGCACAAAGCATGAATCCCAACGTGCAAATCAGAATTTCTGCCAATTATAATTGTATAATACTTGTATTTAAAAGGCAAGGATAAATTGATCAATTAAGCCTTATTTTAACATTTTTGTGACAATTATTTCAATTCCCTCTTAATTTTTTCTATACTAAACCCTTTGTGATAAAGTGATGCTAATAGCTTTTGTTTTTCCTCAAAATTCAATTCCTTGGTATTTTTTGTCTTCTTTGCTATAGCTTTTTGAATTGCAATTAATTCCGCATCTTGATTATCTTCGGATTCTTCATATTCCAATCTCATCATGCGATCAATTAATTCCTTCTCAGCTCCTTTTTGAACAAGCTGCATACGAATTACCATTTTACTTTTTATGTTCTTTCTCTCTCTTATAAATGCTCCGACGAATCGTTCGTCATTTAGATAACCGTATTCGGTCACATAGTTAATTGTCCTGTCAATTATCTCAGGAGGATATCCGGTTTCCGATAGTTTTCCTCGTAATTCCTGCTCGGTTCTATCTTTAAATTTCAATACTGCCAACGCTTTCTGCTTAGCTCTTCGAAATACAGTATCTTCTATAATTTTATTAAAATCATAATCCGATATTTCTTCCTCTTCTTTTAAACCATAGACATCAATATCTTTTTGATAAAGTAAGAACGCATAATTATGATCAATATATACTTTATACTTATTCTTATCTATCTCCACCAAGCTGGTAATAACCATATCCGTACCCCCTTGTACCAACTTTTGCTTATTTGATTATAACACACTCTAAAGAGTAGTGGGTATAATCTATATGTATTATAAATTATATGAAAATTATATGTTTAAAAAGTTCTTCCTATTAGCTCATCCTAATAATAGTATCATCATCTAGTCAATCTCTTATTACTCCATATTAATTATGTAACTTCCATTAACTATATTATATAGGAGTTAATCTATGATGATTGTAAAAAATGAAACACTCATTGATTATATGGCATGATCTAACCTTCCTGGAAGCAAACAGTCCTGTAAATATAACATTATATAAAAGCTGCCTGAAAATGTGCTGACATCAGGCACTACAAACATCACCCTATGTCCTGTCACATTTGCAGACAGCTAATTTATGATTGACGAAATATAATTAATCTAATTTCTCTACTTCTTCTGGTGTTTCCTTCACTGGTACAAGAGCGAACTTTTCTCTAACCTTACGCTCAATCTCACCAAATATAACCGGATTATCTCCAAGATATTGCTTGGCATTCTCTCTACCCTGTCCAATCTTGCTATCATTATACGCATACCATGCACCACTTTTAATTACAATTCCTGCATCAGCTGCCAAATCAAGTACGTCACCTTCTCTGGAAATACCCTTACCAAACATAATATCAAATTCTGCTTCTTTAAAAGGAGGTGCGATTTTATTCTTAACTACCTTCACTCTGGTTCTGTTGCCGACAACCTCTCCGCCTTGCTTTAAAGCCTCTATTCTTCTTACATCCATACGGATTGAAGCATAGAACTTTAATGCACGACCACCGGTAGTTGTCTCCGGACTACCAAACATAACACCAACCTTCTCACGAAGCTGGTTAATAAATACTACAATACAATTGGACTTGCTAATTACTGCAGTCAGTTTACGCAGTGCCTGGGACATTAATCTCGCCTGAAGACCCACATGGGAATCACCCATCTCGCCATCAATTTCTGCTTTTGGAACTAGAGCAGCAACCGAGTCAACAATAATGATATCAACCGCACCGGAACGTACCATCGTCTCTGTAATCTCCAGTGCCTGTTCACCGTTATCCGGCTGGGAAATATACAAATTATCAATATCAACACCGATATTCTTAGCATATACCGGGTCAAGAGCATGCTCCGCATCGATAAAGCCTGCAATTCCGCCAATCTTTTGTACCTCAGCTACCATATGCAAAGCTACTGTTGTCTTACCACTTGATTCCGGTCCGTATATCTCTATGATTCTTCCTCTGGGTACACCACCTAGCCCTAATGCTACATCCAAGCTGATAGAACCGGTGGGTATTGTTTCAATATTCATGTTCGCGTTTGTATCACCAAGCTTCATTACGGAACCCTTGCCATATTGTTTCTCAATCTGCGCCAGTGCAGATTCTAATGCTTTAATCTTATCATCCTTTGCCATATCTAATCTCCCTTTTTATGAAGTTTCGCTTCCAAAATACGAACTTATGTTCTTGTATACATATTAACGTATTTCCGAAACATTGTCAATACATAAAACATATTAAAACCTTTAGTGAGTATAACCTTCTCTTTCTTTTATTCTATTCCTGTTATCTCTACTTCTTATTTCGTGATAAAACTATGATACCATGACACCCAGACACCCTATGACCTATTTAAAATATTTTTAAAATAAATCCATCGAATCATTTGAAATAGAAACCCTTTACGGAATCACTAAGAATATGGGATGTTAACTGCGAAAAGTACTGCTATGATCGATCTGATGGATGAAGTCATACATCAAAAAATGCTGCAGTCATCAAAGATATTGTTTCACTCAATAAGAAATAATAGAATTTAAGATAGTTCCATTATACCAAGTTGTCCAATCTTTGTAAATAACTGCAGCACTTATTAAAATGCCGAATTTCTTATCAAAATTTATGTATATTACACAATATTAATATACCTTATTGGGTGCACAAATTTTAGGATCATAACCATTATCGATCAATGCCTTTACGATAAGCCCTTTGTGTTCTTCACCAAAGGTTTCCATGGTAATAGTAAGTTCCACAGCACTATTACGGTTAATGCTTACAAACTGGTTGTGATCCAGCCTAATAACATTACCCTGGGCTTTGGCGATGATGGAGGCTACGTTAACCAGTTCGCCCGGTCTGTCGGGCAAAAGCACAGATACAGTGAAGACACGACCTCTTTGAATTAAACCATGCTGAACAATGGAAGAAACTGTGATGATGTCCATATTTCCTCCACTAAGAATGGATACCACTTTTTTATTCTCACAATTCAGATGTTTTAGTGCAGCAACAGTTAATAAACCGGAGTTCTCTACAACCATTTTATGATTCTCGATCATATCCAGGAAATTTACGATTAATTCCTTATCTTCCACGGTAATAATTTCATCCACATACTGTTGGATATAGGGGAACACCACATCTCCGGGCGTTTTAACCGCGGTACCGTCAGCAATGGTATCTACCGTCGGCAATGTCACTACATGACCTGCTTCCAGGGATGCTTTCATACAAGCTGCACCAGCCGGTTCCACACCGATTATCTTTACATTGGGGTTTAACATCTTAGCTAAGGTTGCCACACCGGACAGAAGTCCGCCACCTCCGATTGGCGCAAGGATAATATCGACGGTAGGCAAATCCTTAAAGATTTCCATTGCGATGGTACCCTGACCGGTTGCCACGATTTCATCGTTAAACGGATGGATGAAGGTGTAACCGTTCTCTTCGGCCAATTTCATTGCATACTGACAGGCGTCATCATATACATTACCGTGAAGAATTACCTCTGCGCCATAGCTTTTGGTACGGTTCACTTTAATTAACGGTGTTGTGGACGGCATAACGATAACAGCCTTTACGTTATACAGTTTTGCGGCATATGCCACTCCCTGTGCGTGATTTCCTGCTGAAGCAGTAATCAAGCCCCGCTTTCTCTCTTCCTTGGAGAGGGTACTAATTTTATAATAAGCACCTCTTACCTTATAGGCACCGGTAAACTGCATATTCTCAGGTTTTAAATATACTTTATTACCTGTAGCATTCGAAAAATAATCGCTGTAAACCAGTTCCGTGCGAAGAATTACCTTCTTCACAGCTTCTGTCGCTTCCTCAAACCTGTCTAATGTCATCATGATATTATCCCTCCATCTCCGTATCAGGTGAATTTCCCATCTATACGGTTTAAAATGAATACGAAATAATCGGTCCGGGTTAATCGAACTGTTTCGTACTACTCGTTCCTCTGAAACAATGCATTTACAAAGTCATTCGCGTTGAATTTTTGTAAATCGTCAATTTTCTCCCCAATACCAATGTATTTCACGGGAATACCAAGCTCAGCCTGAATCGCAATTGCGATGCCACCTTTTGCTGTACCATCAAGCTTTGTCAGAACAATACCGGTGATATCTGCTACCTCGTTAAACTCTTTTGCCTGAGCAAGTGCGTTCTGACCGGTGGTTCCGTCTAATACCACCAACGTCTCACGATATGCTTCCGGATATTCTCGTTCTATTACACGATCAATTTTCTTTAATTCTTCCATCAGGTTTTTCTTATTATGAAGACGTCCTGCTGTATCACAGAGCAGAACATCGATATCCCTTGCCTTTGCTGCCGTCACCGCATCATAGATAACTGCTGCAGGATCGGAGCCTTCCTTTTGTGCAATAATACCCACACTGGCTCTGTTCGCCCATTCGGTAAGCTGTTCGATTGCTGCAGCACGGAAGGTATCCGCTGCCGCAACCATGACTTTCTTACCTTGATCCTTTAGCTGACCTGCCAATTTTCCAACAGATGTTGTTTTTCCTACTCCGTTTACTCCGATAAGCAATACAACAGATTTTTGGTTTTCAAAATCATAGGCCGTTTCTTCCAGCTTCATCTGATCCTTCATACTATTAATCAGAATTTGTCTGCATTCACCCGGATCTTTGATTTTATTTTCTTTCACCTTCTGCTTTAAATCCTCAATGATTGCATTAGTGGTATTAATACCAATATCCGCCATGATTAGAATCTCTTCCAACTCTTCGTAGAAATCGCTGTCAATACTGGAAAAGCCGCTAAAAATAGCATCAAACCCATTTGCAATACTATTTCTGGTTTTTGATAGGCCTTGAACCAGTCTCCCAAAAAAGCCTGTTTTATTTTCGCTCATATAACACTCCTTCTGCCAACCATCCTCTTACCGATGAAGGCACTCTCTCAATAGACTTGTTAACCATATATTATTTCTACCCCAGCACATTAAACCCTCTAATTTATTCTTTACTTATCGAGTTCATTTTCGATAAGATTAACGGATACTAATGTTGAAACACCCTTCTCCTGCATGGTAATACCATATAATATATCTGATGCCGCCATCGTTCCCCTTCGATGGGTAATAATAATAAATTGTGTATCTTGCGTTAATTTATGCAAATATTTTGCAAAACGATTTACATTTGAATCATCTAGTGCCGCCTCAATCTCATCTAACAAGCAGAATGGGGAAGGCTTAAGGTTTTGAATTGCAAATAATAATGAAATTGCTGTCAACGCTTTCTCTCCACCGGATAGCTGCATCATGTTTTGAAGCTTCTTACCCGGGGGCTGTGCATTGATTCGAATTCCCGCCTCCAAAATATCATCACTCTCTGTTAATTCCAGATCTGCTTTACCACCACCGAATAATTCTTTAAAAACGATATCAAACTGTTCATTGATTGCCTTGAATTTCTCACTAAACTGTGTTCTCATCTCTTCATCAAGTTCATTGATAATTTGAAGTAAGGCCTCCTCAGCCCTAATAAGATCTTCCTTCTGACCGCTTAAGAATACATATCGTTCGGATAAATTTTTGAAGTCCTCAATTGCATTTACATTGACATCGCCAAGTTCTTTTATCTTTTGTTTTATCTCACTAATTGTTTTCTTAATATGAGCTGGACTGATTTCTTGATCTACGGGATACTCTAGAGCAGTGGTATAAGTAAGTTTATACTCTTCCCACATATAACTCATCTGCTGGTCAGTCTGTTCTATTAACTTATCCTTCTGTCCGCTAAGTCTGAAGCACTCCTTATCTAATTCATTCATTCGAACGGAAAGTTCTTCTCTTTTATCAAAGAAACGTTTATGAATGGCTGTAATCTGCTCTTTCTTAGTGGTTAGCTCTCCAATTCTAGCTTCCAAATTCTTTAATTCCAACTGATATGCCATGATAATGGTTTCTGTTTGACTTATCCCATGCTTTTTCTCTTCAATTGCCTGTGAGGTCTTTGAGATATCGGTTTTTAAAGTTCTTTCTTCCTCATAAAGCCTTTCAATGTCTCGTTTGACACGCTTTACATTCTCCATCAGGAATTGATTACTCTGTTCCAAAGCAGACAGTTCTAATTTTAACTGAGCGACCTGGTCAGATGCACTTTGCTCCAACCCTCGTTCTGCTTCCAAATGCTTTGAAAGTTCTTCGATTCGGTTATCATTTTGTCTGTTTAATAATGCGTTCTGCGCTAAGGTATCTTCCAGCTCAGCCAAATTATCTTTCAAATCCTTTGCCTGATTATCAATCTCCTGCAGTTCGTTCACATACTCACTAAATACCTCTTTAGCCTCCTCTTTCTTAGCAAGCTCACTATCCAGATTCATCTTAATGGTATTTTGTTCCAGGTACTTCTCCTGTAGAGAAGCTTTTCGTTCCTCTATTCTTATACGAAGGGAGGAGCGGATTTCCTTTTGTTCCTCTCTTTTGGTTAATATATCGTCTAACTGTCTATGGAGTGAAGCGATTCCTTCCTCCATTTCATCGATTTCACGTCTTCTTCCCAAAAGATTACTTGAATTTTTGTAAGCACCACCGGATATGGCACCGCCAGGCGTTAATAATTCACCCTCTAAGGTAACGATTCTCAAGCTATAATTATATTTTTTAGCAATTATTGCAGCATGCTCCATATGATCTACCACAATAACCTTGCCTAACAGATAACCCATTAAAGCCTGAAATCTTTTATCACTTTCCACAAGAGTATTCGCATAACCAATAACACCCTCTTCCTTTAAAACCTTATCCTGGGTATTTCCGTTATTCGAGGACATATTGGTTAATGGCAGGAAGGTCGCACGACCGAATTTATTCTTCTTTAAATAAGTAATTAATTCTTTTGCGGTCGAATCATCCTCCGTTACGATATTTTGAATGGTTCCTCCAAGTGCTGTCTCAATGGCAGTTTCATAGGATTTCTCTACCTTTATAATATCGGCAACAACACCCACAATACCGGGCATTCTTGACTTTTGTTCCATTACCTTTTTAATGCTTATTCCATAGCCTTCATAACGCTCCGTTAGATTTAGCAAGGATTCAAAGCGGGATTTTTCACCCAAATAGGTAGTCTGTACCTGATTATATTCCTGATTAAGACTCTCTATGGTTTTTTGAGCTTTTGTAATATCTTCTTCAATTGTTGAAATTTCTAGAGTGTTTGTGCGAATGAAATCCTGAACTTCTTTCAATTGGTCAGTGAAGGATGTAATTGATTCCTCAAACAGGGAGTCTTCACTTTTATTTCTTAAAATCCTTTGATTCAGCTCTGATTTACGAAGAACATTTTGCTCTAGCATCATTTCATAACGCTGCATATTGCTTTTAATACCGGACATTACATTCAAATGTTCAAATATGCCATTATTACACTCTTCTATTTCCCTTGTATAGCGGTTAATATTATCCCGAATTCGATTTAGTTCTTCCAGTGCCCCATTCAGCCTGTCATCTACAAGTGTAAGCTTTTGGTCAATCTCGGTTTTTTGAGAAATATAAGCACTTTCTTCTTCTTTTTTTACTTGGATATCATGATTATTGCTGTGTAAACGGTTATGAATATATTCATCGTTTTGTAATGCAGCAGCAATTTGTTCCTGTAGGACTTTGATTTCACCTTCTGCCTGCTGATTCTTTAACTTCATTTCATTAAACTGATTTTTATCCTGTTCAATGGATGTGTTACATTCTTCAAGCTCCTGCTCTAGGCGATAGTATTCCTCTTTGGTATTATCATATTCATTCTTTGAGAGCTCTAAATCACCACTTGCAATGGTTAATTTTTCTTCCAGCTGATCCTTCGCCGTTCTCAGTCTGTCATATTCTTTCAAGAACATATTGATTTCAAAGCTTTTCAGTTCTTCCTTATACTTTAAGAAGACTTTTGCAGTTGAAGACTGCTTCTCTAACGGAGAAAGCTGCTTCTCAATCTCCCTGATAATATCTGTAACTCGGGATAGATTCAGTTTTTCTTCTTCAAGGTTCTTCTCAGCTGTTGCTTTTCTTCTTTTGAATTTTACGATACCGGCAGCCTCATCAAAAAGTTCTCTTCGATCCTCCGGCTTACCGCTTAGTATCTTATCAATTTGTCCCTGACCGATTATCGAATAGCCCTCTTTGCCAATACCGGTATCTAAAAACAGTTCATTCACATCCTTCAATCTACAGGATGCACCGTTAATCAAATATTCACTTTCACCGGAACGATATACTCTTCTGGCTATGGTCACTTGTTCATAATCAATTGGAAGCTTATGATCCGAATTGTCTAGTGTAATTGCTACATAAGCATATCCCAAGGGCTTACGTGTTTGCGTTCCGGAAAATATGACATCCTCCATCCTTGCACCACGAAGCTGTTTCGCGCTCTGCTCTCCAAGTACCCAGCGTACCGCATCCGCAACGTTACTTTTACCACTTCCGTTGGGACCGACAATTCCGGTTATTCCATCATGGAACTCCAAAACCATTTTATTTGCAAACGATTTAAAACCGTGAACCTCAATACTCTTTAAATACATGCATAGTCTCCCATCTAACTAATTCTTTCGCAGAGTTTGAATTGCCTGATTTGCAGCTTCCTGTTCAGCTGCCTTCTTTGTTCTGCCTGTCCCATAACCAATCTCATTATTACCAATACATACCGCAACCCGGAAGGTCTTATTATGATCAGGCCCTTCTTCAGAGATTAGTTTATAGCGCAATGCCTGCTTATGATTCTCATTTTGAATGATTTCTTGCAAGATAGTCTTGCTATCGAAAAAGAGCTCCTTATTCTTTACACCAGCCAGTATGTAGCTGTTAATAAACTCTTTTGCATTAGTAAAACCACCGTCCAGATAGATTGCACCGATAATAGCTTCCAGCGAATCCGACAGAATGGAATCTCTTTTTCTTCCCCCTGAGATATCTTCTCCCTTACCAAGCAATAAATACTCACCGATATTTAAATCCCTGGCACAGGTTGATAGAGTTTGTTCGCAAACAATGCTGGCTCTTAACTTTGTCAAATCCCCTTCTGACAGGTTTTTATATTCCTTGAATACCGCCTCACTGGTTACAAGTTCCAGCACTGCATCCCCTAAGAATTCCAGTCTTTCATTATTCTTTTCCTTTTCCAATCGCATCTCATTCGCATAAGAACTATGAGTTAATGCATGAATTAAAATGGATGGATCTGAAAAATGATACTTTATTTTATTTTCCAGTAATAAAATTTTTTCTTCAACCTTTTTACGCACTTTCATATAACCTGCAGCCCTCCCTTTACACCGGATAAATCCTGATGCCATAAATTATATAATCCAATGAATTTATCATAGTATAATGTATTGATTACAACTTTTAATAGAAAATTTATACGAAAAGCCCATAAATAAGGCAAGCCTTATTCACAGGGCTTTTCATAACACATATTTATTAGCAGCTAAACAGTTTTTTGATATTGCAAATCCTTTGTAATTAGGAATTCAATGCGCTCTTAATCTGCTCAAGTGCATCAGCAACCGTAACGATATTTTCTGCTTCTTCATTTGCGATTTCAATATCGAATTCTTCTTCGATTCCCATAATGATCTGGAATACGTCAAGTGAATCTGCACCTAAATCATCCACAAATGTAGTCTCCATTGTAATCTCGTCTTCGTCAACATTTAATACTTCGCTGATAATTTTTTGTAATTTTTCAAATTCCATAATCTTTCACCCTTCTTTTTATTATTTGTTGATGTTTATTCCGTATTCCCAAGAAATTCACTCGAATTTCAAGAATGCACCTAACACATACAACTAAGTATGTTATAACAACGCCTTACCTCAATCGCCTGATTTTTCCGCTTTGCTCAAATTGTTTTTAATCTTCTCATTGATTCCCTGTTTGGTAAATGCAACACATTGCATAATAGAGTTGCGAACTTCAACACTTTTTGCACTTCCGTGTGTTTTAACAACAAGTCCCTTCAAGCCAAGTAAAGGAGCACCACCATATCTTGAAGCATCAAAGTCCTTGAAGGTCTCTTTTAAAGCAGGTTTCACTAGCAAAGCACCAATTTTACTTCTTAAAGAGGTCATAAGTCCAGCTTTCACCTTACTAATCAATGCAGATCCTAGTCCCTCGTACAGCTTAAGAATAACATTTCCCACAAATGCTTCGCAAACAATAACGTCTGCTCCGCCATTGGGAATCTCTCTAGCTTCAATACTTCCGATAAAATTTATATCAGTACAATTCTTTAATAACGGAAAGGTTTCTTTTACTAATAGATTACCTTTTTCTTCTTCTGCGCCGTTATTGACAATTGCTACTCTGGGATTCTTTATACCGATTACATTCTCCATATAAATTGAACCCATCTGCGCAAACTGTACCAAATGGGACGGTCTTGCATCAACATTCGCACCACAGTCAATCAACAAGGAAACGCCTGTCATCGTAGGTAAGAGGGGTGCAAGCGGCGGTCGTTCCACTCCTTCGATTCGACCGACAACCAATTGTCCTCCGGCTAACACTGCTCCTGTGCTTCCGGCTGATACGAAGGCATCCGCTTCTCTGTTCTTAAGCATATTGAGCGCTACTACGATTGAGGAATTTTTCTTACGGCGAATTGCCATAACCGGTGCCTCACAATTAGTAATTAGCTCCGGTGCATGCACGATGGCAATTCTATCCTTGTCATAAGTATACTCACTAAGCTCTTTTTGAATGATTGATTCTTCACCCGTTAAAACAACTTTAATATCACTATTCTCTTGAATTGCAAGAACTGCTCCCTTGATGATCTCTACAGGAGCGTTATCGCCGCCCATAGCATCAACTACAACTGTAATCATCTTTTGCATAACACCCTCCGTTAGCTAATCTATTTAACAATATACTCGATATCATTCTAAAAATCAACCACATTTTTGAAAATTAAGCCATGTTCCATTCTCAAAGCAATTGGCATATCCTAACAGCTTTTTGCTAGGATATGCCAAATAAGATTCACTATGCTTTTTTATAAAAGAATGATTTGTAGGTTTGAAATCCAATCTGCTGTGATTGTATTATTTGTTCTGTACTGCCTACAAATAATAACGCATCTTTTTTGAGAGCATTGTTAAAATCCATATAGATTTTATTCTTTGCCTCATCCGTAAAATAAATTAATACATTACGGCATACAATCAAATCACAATTAGTTGGATATGGTTCTCTCAACAAGTCATGATGTTTAAACTCTACACAGGATTTAATAGCATCCGAAATTTGATAAGTACGATCATTAATCCTCGTAAAATACTTCTTAAGAAATTCTTCCGGTAAATCCTTCAGACTCTTCTCATGGTAAAGACCAATTCTTGCTTTCTCCATTACCTGCTTGTCTATGTCTGTGGCAATAATCTTAATCTGATTAAGCGGAACAAACTTAGAAAGCAACATTGCAAGAGAATAAGGTTCGTCACCGGTTGAACAGGCAGCACTCCAGATTTTAAGACTCTTACCAAAGCGCTCCATTAAATACGGGAATACCTGCTTTTCTAAAACACCCCATTGCTCCGGGTTACGAAAAAATTCGGATACATTGATTGTAATGTAATTGATGAATTCCTCGTAGGCTGCTCGGTCGGTCTTTAGTTTCTGAATATAGTCGGTATACGTAGTGATTCCGTGTTTGGTAATCAATGCTTCAATCCGTCGCTTCATCTGTCGTTCTTTATAAGAATTCAAATCAATTTTCGTCATATCATAAATGGATTTTTTAAATGCTTCATAATCACCGAACAAACTCAAATCTCCTTTATCATATGATGTATAGATTATTCTGTCACTTCAGCTGCTTCTACTTCCTTCTCAGGTGCTTCCAGTGCTTTTACACTTAAGCTGATCTTCTTATCTTCTCTATTGAACTCAACAACCTTTGCAGTTACTTCCTGACCAATCTTTAATGCGTCAGAAGGTTTTTCAACATGATCTCTTGAAATCTGAGATACATGTAACAGTGCATCAATACCGGGTTCTAATTCAACAAAAGCACCGAAATCTGTCATACGAGCAACATAACCTGTAACCACATTGCCTACTGCATATTTTGTCTCAGCACTTATCCAAGGATTCTCACCCTCAAATTTTAAGCTAAGCGCAATCTTTTCTCCCTGAATATCTTTAACAAAGGCTTTTACTGCATCGCCAACTTTAAAGATCTTCTTAGGATTCTCAACTCTTCCCCAAGACATCTCAGAGATGTGAAGAAGACCGTCTGCACCACCAAGATCGATGAATGCACCAAAGTCTGTAATATTCTTAACTGTTCCCTCTACGGTTGCTCCAACCTGAATTTTCTCAAACAGGTCTTTCTTTAAAGCGTCTTTCTTAGCAACGATTAATTGCTTGCGATCGCCGATGATTCTTCTCTTCTTCGGATTGAATTCTGTAATAACGAAATCAATTGTCTCGCCGTTGTATTTGGTAAGATCTTTCTCATATGCATCAGAGATTAAGCTTGCAGGAATAAATACTCTTGCTTCATCTACGATTACGCTTAAGCCGCCGTTTAATACAGCTGCAACCTTAGCGGTAAGTACTTCGTGATTCTCAAATGCTTCTTCTAATCTCTTATTGCCCTTTTCAGCAGCAAGTCTCTTATAAGTTAATGCAACTTGTCCTTCGCCGTCATTGGTCTTTAAAATTTTAGCTTGCATAACATCGCCAATGCTTACAACGGTTCTTAAATCAAGACCGGCTGTATTGGTGTATTCGTTTCTTGTGATATAACCTTCCGACTTGTAGCCTATATTTAAGATGATTTCATCTTCTTTTACACCCAAGACAATTCCTTCTACAACATCACCGTTGTTTATTTGCACTACCTTTTCTTCTTCCAATAATTGTTCAAAACTCTTTTCTGACATGACAGTATGAACCTCCTTGATAATATTGTTTGGGGTAGAAGCCCCTGCTGTAATACCTACATTCCGATAAGATTTAAACAAATTTAAATCCAGGTCTACGAGTTTCTGTATATAGTAAGTATTTTCACATTCTTTTTTGCATATTTCATATAGCTTTCTCGTATTCGAGCTATGTTCCGAGCCTACCACTATCATAGCATCGGAATGCTTTGCCAGTTGATAAGCTTCTGCTTGCCGTTCTTCCGTGGCATTGCAAATTGTATTTAAAACAAGTATATCATAACCCTTTTTTGATATAATTTCAACTAAATCTTGAAATTTCTTGTAATTAAATGTCGTCTGTGCGACAATACAGATTTTTTTGTCCTTTGAGACCTGAAATCTTTCTGCTTCCTCTTCCTCTTCAATTACCGTACAATCCGATGGTGTGCCACACCAACCAACAATGCCTTCCACCTCTGGGTGAGTACGATTACCGATAATAAGGATATGTTGACCGTCCGCATTTTTTTCTTTTACCACACGATGAATTTTCTTCACATAGGGACAGGTTGCATCAATCACTTTATGTCCGTAAGAAGACAGTTCTTCTTGGATTTCTGAGGATATGCCGTGGGAACGTATGATTATTGTACCCTTTGGCAATGCTTTTAATTCTTCCGGGTGTTCAATCACTTTAACACCTTTACTGCACAAATCAGAAACAACTTCTTCATTGTGAATAATCGGACCAAAGGTATAAACTGCTTCTTTACTTTGAACCTCTTTATAGACCAAATCAACAGCTCTTTTTACACCAAAGCAAAAACCTGCACTTTTTGCGGTTGTTATTTTCAACTTAATTCAGCTTCCTTACTTCATTATTTTTGTTTGCAAAGATCGATGATTGTCTGAACCACTTCATCGATGGGCATATTGGAGGTATCAAGATACACAGCGTCTTCTGCCTGTTTTAAGGGTGCAAACTCACGGCTCATATCACGCTCATCACGCTCAATGATGTCCTTTTCGATCTCGTTAATATCTGCCTGTATTTCTCGTTCCAGTAATTCTGCCCATCTTCTTCTTGCCCGTTCCTTCGAACTAGCAGTCAGATAAATCTTTAAATCTGCATTGGGAAGGACATAAGTCCCAATATCCCTTCCGTCCATGACTACACTTTCTTTTTTGGCAAGTTCTTGCTGTAATTCTACCAGCTTTAATCTAACTGCCTTATTTATAGAAGTAGTGCTTGCCATGTTACCAACTTCTTCGGTTCGAATGAGGGAATTTACATTCTCACCGTTTAATACAACCAGCTGCTCGCCGTCTTTGTATTCAATGGAAACCTTTACGTCTTTACAGGCCTCTTCAATTTTATCCGTCTCCGATGCCTGAATGTTATTTCTTATAAAATATAGTGCCATGGCACGGTACATTGCACCCGTATCCACATAGATGTAACCAAGTTGCTTTGCAATTCGTTTGGCTATTGTACTTTTACCGGCTCCGGCCGGTCCGTCAATTGCAAGATTAAAAACCTTCATGGCAATTACCTCCGAGTTACTTTTTTTGTATTAATGAAGTGAAAGAGCAGCCAGATATGCGGTCGACCAAGCAATTTGCAAATTAAATCCTCCGGTCAACGCATCCAAATCCAGTACCTCGCCCACAAAATACACATTTTTCATATGCTTCGATTCCATCGTCGATGGATTTATCTCTTTAACATTGATACCGCCTTTGGTAACCACGGCCTGATTATAATCACTAAGTTTAGTGATATTCAATGTTAAGTTCTTAAGAAGTCCAACAAGCCTTAATCGTTCTTCTTTTGTTATGGAATTGACCTTTTTTTCAGGATCAATCAAGCTTAGTCGAATGATAACATCTATTAATTTATTTGGCAATAGGTGGTCAAGGGAATTCTTAAATTGTTTATTCTTAAATTCATCAAAATCCCTTAATATTCGCGCATCCAGCTGTTCTATTGTCAATGCAGGCTTTAAATCAATGGTCAATTTTGGCTGAGAACCCTTTTTCAAAAAAGGAATCAGATAACTGCTGGCGCTGAGTATTACCGGACCACTCACTCCAAAATGTGTGAATAACAACTCTCCAAAATCACGATACACCTGCTTTTCACCAACGCTGATGGACACTTCTATATTACGAAGGGATAGACCCATCAGTTCTTTCACAAAAGTTTCCTTTGTATGAAGAGGAACTAGGGAGGGATTTAAATCCGTTATGGTGTGTCCCATTCTTTTTGCAAACTCATAGCCATCTCCAGTGGAACCGGTAGTGGCATAGGAAAGTCCTCCTGTCGCAATAATCACCGCGTCTCCTTGAAATACTTCATTTGAGTTTTTCACTTTAAGTCCCTTAAAGTGATCTTCTTCCGTCAAAATCTCAGTTACCTCGCTGTGATAACGAATCATAACCCCTTGACGCTCCAGTTCTCGCTTTAGTACCGCGATTACATCGGATGATTTATCCGATTCAGGGAATACTCGATTTCCTCTTTCCGTTTTAACCTTCAAACCGATCTGTTCAAAAAAATCCATCGCATCATAGTTATTAAAAGTGTGATACGCACCAAACAGAAATTTTGGATTCGTTACAATTTGCTCAAAAAACTCTTCTCTATCACAGGCATTTGTAATATTACATCTACCCTTTCCGGTGATAAATAATTTCTTTCCTAATTTCTCATTCTTTTCTAACAATACAACCTTATGACCATTTCTTGCTGCCACGATAGCTGCAAGCATTCCGGCAGCACCGCCTCCAATTACAAAAACCTTGCTCATCTATTAATAATGCCTTCCATTAATCTAAATTTCTTTTATCACTCTATTTATTAACATTATAAAGCGTATGCAAATTCCTTAAAATAATATTCATCTTAGAATTTGCGCTTGTTTTTCCACCTTATTATTCCTTTATTTCCTACTAACTTAATAAGGTTTACATTTAACATAACATAAGATTGGCGAAATGTCGAATAAAAAACTTATAAACTGTCTTTTCTTACCCCATAAACGTAACATCCAAAATATAACTACCATCAAAGTTAAATACTCAGCTTGGATGCATATTCCTCTTTTCTTATGAAAAAGACATATCCAATGCTAAACTAAGCCTTTTAGCTAATTAAACATCTTCGCAACAAATCCAAAGCATGTATAATACTCTGATCCCTTACTCTTTGACGATTTCCACCAAGTCTTAGTTCCCTGACCTGAACCTTACCTTCCACTGAACAACCAATATACACCAATCCTACCGGTTTCTCCGGCGTACCTCCATCAGGGCCTGCAATTCCGGTAATGCCAAGACCTACGTTTGAAGAAGTGTTTTGTGCAACTCCGATTGCCATTTCTTTTGCAACCTCAGCACTTACCGCACCGAATTGCTTTAAACTTTCTTCTTTCACGCCTAGATATTTCATCTTGGCTTCGTTAGAATAGGTGATGAAGCCTTCCTTTAAAACTTCGGATACACCGGGCACATTCACCAAACGTCCAGTCAACAACCCTCCGGTGCAAGATTCCGCTGTAGCTAGCGTATATTTCTTTTCTACAAGCAACTTGACAACCACATCCTCCAGCATTTCTCCCTCATCGGTGGAATAGATGTTATCTCCAAAGCGGCGATATAATTCCTCCACTACAGGTGCTATCAGCTGTTCTCCTTCTTCTACGCTATCAGCCGCAGCAGTAACTCGAAAATGCACTTCCGCATCCTTGGCATAGGGTGCCACCGTGGGGTTACTCTGACCTTCAATCAGATCAAGTATTTCTGTTTCTGCTCTGCTTTCGCCCACTCCACAGATCTTGACCATCTTAGATAGAAATATTCTATTCTGTTTCTTTCTTAAATAAGGATATACTTTATGATCAAATAGGGGAACCATCTCAGAGGGAGGTCCCGGAAGGAGTATCACAACCTTTTCTCCTTCTTCTACGATATAAGCAGGAGCGGTTCCATTGTCATTATCAAGTACAATACAGTCTTCAATTTTTAGTGCTTGCTTCCAGTTATTCTCTGTAATAACCGGTGGAACCTGATTTCCCCCAAAGCGGAATTGAAAGAAGGATGCAATTCTCTCTTTTGAGTGATCATCCATAATCAACTCTCTGCCAAGCACCTTCGCCACTGTCTCTTTGGTCATATCATCCTGAGTGGGACCAAGTCCCCCTGTCAATATAACTACATCGGAACGACCGAGGGCTTCCTTTAATGCATCACAAAGTCTTCCTTCGTTGTCCCCCACGGTAATTTGATAATATAAGGAGTAGCCTAACTCTGCACATTTTTTTGATAAATAGTTTGCATTGGTATTCACGATATTACCAAGCAGTAATTCTGTTCCTACACTAATCAATTCTATTGTCATACTTAATTCCTCTCTTTCTAATGAAAGAACACCATTGCATCCTTGAGGAGATCTCTTAATGCAATCGTGTTCTTCTATGCCTTCTTATTATATTGTTTTCTCGCTTAAAACATTTTTATTCTTAATCATATAATCAACTAAGGATATGATTGTTAATATTACTGAAAGATAAATGGCAATTTGCTCAAGTACATTCATCCAGCCATAATTTAAATCAACAATTAACATAACACTCATAATCATCTGGACATTGGTCTTGATTTTGCCCCACCATCCGGCAGCAATTACAATACCCTTATCCGATGCAATCAAACGAAAACCGCTGATGATAAACTCTCTGGATATAATAACAATAACAATCCAAGCTGCCAGCTGCTTTAATTCTACAAAGCAAATCAATGCACTGCTAACCAATAGTTTATCAGCCAATGGATCCATAAATTTACCAAAGTTGGTGATTAGCTTGTACTTTCTAGCAATATAACCGTCCGCCAAGTCTGATAAAGCCGCTATGATAAATATCCCCGCAGCAATTGCTCTGTTATACGGAATCTCCGGCATCAACAGAAACACTAAAAAGAAAGGAATCATAATAACTCTGAAAATTGTAATTTTATTGGGCAAATTCATGTTACTCTCCATTCTGCCTTTTATCCGGCAATGTTTTTATTCTACCATTAATTCACCGATCAAATCATAACCCTTTGCTCCGCTTACATAAGCCCTTACCATCTCGCCGGAGATTAGTTCTCGATATGATCTTATGAATATAAATCCATCCACCTGAGGAGCATCCATATACGTTCTTCCAATGTATACATTCTCCTCTTCCGCAATTCTGCCCTCTATCAGCACCTGATAGACATTTCCTTCAAGTTCAGAATTCTTCTCAAATACAATTCCCTGCTGAAGCTTCATAATTTCTTTCTGTCTTTGCTTCTTTACTCTAGCCGTTACCTGTGGCTTTAATGTAGATGCAGGTGTATTGTCTTCCTTAGAATAAGTGAATACACCCAGACGGTCAAACTTCATCATTTCTACAAATTCCAGCAGCTCTTTATGCTCCTCTTCGGTTTCTGTAGGGAAGCCTGTAATCAAGGTGGTTCGAAGAGCAATATCAGGCATATTCGCACGTAACTTTGCTATAATATCAATCAGATCCTGTCTGGAAGTTCTTCTACCCATTAATTTCAAGATTCGATCGGAAGCATGCTGAATAGGTAAATCAAGATATCTGCATATCTTCGGTTCTTCCTTCATCACTTCAATCAGCTCATCAGTAATCTCTTCCGGATAACAATAGAGAATCCTTATCCATTCAATGCCTTCTACTTTACACAGTTCCTTTAAAAGCTTCGGAAGGGATTTTTCTCCATACAAATCTACTCCATATAAGGTTGTCTCTTGTGCAACCAGAATTAGTTCCTTAACACCTTGAGAAGCAAGATAATTGGCCTCATTGATTAACTCCTCCATAGGAACACTTCGGTAGTTGCCCCTTACCTTTGGAATAATGCAATAAGTACAATGTTTATCACAACCCTCTGCAATCTTCATATAAGTGGAATAAGCCCCTGAGGTTAGCATTCTCTTGCTACTTACCTTTGGCAAGATATCCAAATTTTCGAATTCGATATGTTTCTCTCCTTCAAAAATTGTATCAATCGCCTTTAAGATATCCTGAAAGCTAGTTGTTCCAAGTAATGCATCAACCTCAGGAATCTCTGACAGAATCTCATCCTTGTAGCGTTCAGCCAAGCAGCCTGCCACAATCAACGCCTTTGCACTGCCTGATTTCTTATATTCAGCCATCTCTAAAATCGTATTAATACTTTCCTGTTTAGCATCATTAATAAAGCAGCAGGTATTTACGATGATGATATCGGCGTCCTTTTCATTATCGATAATGCGGTATCCATCCTCATTCAGGATTCCAAGCATATTCTCACTGTCTACCAGGTTTTTATCACAACCAAGTGATATAAAATAAATATTCATTCTTTTGCACATGCCTTTCAAATTCGTAACTTTGTTGCATCACACATTGTAACAGCTTTTATCAAAAAAAGAAACCGTTTTTACTGAAATGATACGGAAAACGTTTTTACTGCGTACTAGTCACTCCCATTCAAAGATGAGAATATGATTCAGGTAAATGGTTCTCAAAGTGGAGATTCCTTCACTTATTGATAGTCCTCCTGCATCACCTTTAAATATTTCATTCTTCTGAATGGAAGGAAAAATGCGTTATAATCACCAATTAAAGAGGAGTTCAAAAAACGTTTGATGCAACGTAAATCACGACCTTTTGATAGGGTTCTAAGTCCTGTATCAATATTTTTTCTTATTTTAAGCATGGCTTTACTTTGGTCAATGGTTGTAGTTAACCTTCCATTATCAAAAACAAGTTCATATACCTTTTGATAGGAGAAACAAGCCAGTTTATCCTTTATATAATATTCCTTCACCAAGTCTGCACCAATTAATACTGCTCCGGAATACATCACCTTAATTCCCTCATACTCCGGCTTATCTTCATAGCTGCAGGCAATCAAACTCTCCTCATCGCAAACCTGAAGATTTCTTAAAGTCAGTTGATAATCCTCCAAATAAAATTCACATTGGAAAGGTAACTGTAAAGCATTTTTATTAAGGGGCATCAAACCGAAGGCAGACGGGTGAATGATAAACTCCTGCTCTGTACCAAGTGTTTGAAACAATTTATCCTTATATATTATTTGTTGTTCGATATTCATGAAAACAAACCTCTTTCCCCATAATGATTATTTTAATACAGACTCCACACAATTGTTCATAAGCATTGCAATCGTCATAGGTCCTACACCACCGGGCACCGGGGTAATTGCAGACACATGCTCTATTACATCGTTATAATCCACATCTCCACAAAGCTTATTATTTTCATCTCTATGAATGCCTACATCGATAACAACGGCACCTTCTTTTATAAAATCCCTCTTTACGAATTTGGGTTTTCCAATTGCAACAATCAAAATATCTGCACGCTTTGTTACCTCTTTCAAATTCTTTGTCCTAGAGTGGCAGATAGTAACCGTTGCGTTCTCCTGCAGCATTAACAGAGCCATAGGTTTTCCGACAATATTACTACGACCAATGATAACACACTCTTTTCCCTCTATTTCAATACCGGAACGCTTGCATAGTTGAATCACTCCCGCTGGCGTACAGGACACAAAGCCTTTTTGACCGATGCTTAATGCACCAACACTTTGAGGATGAAAGCCATCCACATCCTTAGCAGGGTCTATTGTTTTAATCACTAGATCCTCGTCAATCTGTTTTGGTAGAGGCAACTGCACCAGTATTCCATTCACTGAACTATCCTGATTAAGCTTTTGAACAAGTGTAAGCAGTTCCTCCTGTGTAGTTGATTCCGGGAGCTCATAAGCCAATGATCTAATGCCGATATATTCGCAAGCCTTCTTCTTATTCCCCACATAAACTGTGGAAGCAGGGTCTTCTCCTACCTGGACTACTGCTAACGTAATCTCAGTACCCTCCGATTTTAATTTGCTTACCTTTTCCTTTAATTCATCTTTAATCTCTGCGGATATTTTTTTGCCGTCTATTATCATTGCCATTGTGTCTATCTCCCATCAATATATCAAAATTTCATTTTATCAATATTGATTTTGGTACCAAAAGTCCTTTGTAGCAGACTTCATCGGCGATTTTCACTGCCACAGTATAAACTAGCTTTGTTACCCGCATCAATATTTCATTACTAATCTATTCTAATATATTCCCGCAGATATCACAAGGTATTTTTTGTCAAGCAAGGCATATGAACCTTCAAAAACCAGAAGGGAGCATGACTTATAAACTTGCTCCGGTTTATTAAATCCTCCGATGCCTGAGTAAGTTTATAGGTTGCTCCTTTTGATTAACATAGTATTAAGATTTGGTTCTTGCAATTCCATTATTCTATTCTATTGCGACGCAATGTCTCTCTGTGCAATTTTATTCCTGTATTCATTCGCTGAGATTCCGATATTCTTTTTAAAAACTCTTGAAAAATGTGCCATATCTACGAACCCCACACGTTCCGCAATATCACCGATCCGAAGAGAAGGGTCTCTTAACAACTTTTGAGCCTCTTTAATTCGAATATTATTCAAAATTTCCGAAAAATTCAGTCCCAGATTCCGATTTAACAGCTTACTCAAATGCCACTGGCTGACATAGGTTTTTTCTGCTACCTCGGACAGGGATATTTTATGGGGATAATTATGTTCTATATATTTAATCGCATTGTTTACGATAAAATTACTTGCCTCATTATCCAGCTTTTCACACAGCTGGTCATCTTTGCTCTCACATGTTGAAAGAATACCTTTGTGTTTTAGGTTTTGTACCATTACTAGAATTGCTTCCTCGATTTCTTTTAAATCAGAAGGCTTTAATAACAACCTGGTTACGCCGAGGGTTATAGCTTTTTGTGCATATTCAAATTTGCGATATCCGGTTAGTATGCTGACCTCAATGTCAGGAAATTCCGATTTAATTCCTGCTATCATGGAAAGACCATCCAAATCAGGCATTGAGATATCCGTTATAATGATATTCGGCTGGAATCTGCGAATAATATCAGTTCCTTCCAACCCATCATTTGCTGTACCGATGATTTTACAATCATAATTATCCCAAGTAATCATTCTGGATATGCCCTCAACAATTATCGGTTCATCATCAATAATAACAACCTTGTACATAAATCACACTCTCCAAACGCAATTTATATTCTGAATCTGATTCTACCCTTTTAATGCGCCTGCTGTCAAACCCTTAATAATATTCTTTTGAAGGAAAATATAAACAATTAGCACCGGTACTATGATAATTACGATTGAAGATGCCATTAAACCGAAATCCGTTCCATATTTGGAGCTGATGTCGTTAAGCAAAGCACTGATTGGAAATTTGGTACGTCTGCTAATCATAATAAGCTGCGTAAACAAATCATTATAGGACCACAAAAAGCAAAAGATTGCTACCGTCGCTAAGGATGGTCTGGAAAGCGGAATAATAATTCTGGTAAATACTTTTGTTACACCGGCACCTTCCATATAAGCTGCTTCTTCCATCTCAAGAGGCAAACTGCGAAGAAAACCCATCATAACCACCGCTGCAAAACTCAAGTTACCGGCTATCTGGGGAAGAATTACCGCGATCGGTTTATTCAGCCAGCTCAGCTGAGCCATCATCTTATAAACCGGAATGATGGTAGAGAATACAGGGAACATAAGGCTTGCCATAATAAGGCTGGTTATAATTCCTTTTCCCTTGAACTGATATCTAGTCATTGCAAACGCCATCATTGTAGATAACAGCATAACACATACGGTTACCGTACCAGAGATAATCAAACTGTTCTTATATGCCGCTAAAATATTCAGGTTATCAAAGGCATTCCTATAATTATCTAGCCAGAAGCTTTTTGGAAGTGCAAAGGAGGAATTAAGTACATCCGTAGATGGTTTAAAGGAGTTATTGATAATCCACAGAAACGGAAATATGGTAGTAAGTCCCCATAATATCAATATAAGATATATGAATACAGTCGAAATCTTAACTTGTTTTTTAATATGAATTTTTGCTTTCATTCTTCCGCCCCCTTACAGATTATCATCAGGTCTAAGTAATTTTGATATCAGAATGGATATCCCAACACCAAGAATAACGATTAAAAATGCCAACGTTGAGCCATAATCTATATTTCCGATTGCAAAGGTCTGTTCATACATATAGGTGCCCAAAAAGTTCGTTGTTCCCTGTGGAGCTCCCTTGGGTGCAATAACCCATGGTAGGTCGAAGACTTTCAACGCTCCTGTTACTGCCAATGTGATACAAGTGCAGAGTACTCCTCGAAGCATTGGAATTGTAATAGAAAATACCTGTTTGAATTTTGAACATCCATCGATTGCAGCGGCTTCATAAATATCTTCCGAAATCGCACTTAATCCGGTTAGCATGATTACAAAGTAAAAACCTACATAACTCCACAATGTCGGTATTGAAATCATTGCAAATGCAGTTTTTACTCCCAGCCAGTTTACCGGCTCTTTCCCAAAGGCAAGTAATATCTGGTTTAACATACCCCCGTTATAATTATAAAATAATTTGAATAATAGACCAATTGCTGTGGCTGAGATTACAATGGGGAAGAAGAAAATTGTTCGAAACACCTGCTGCCCTCGTTTAATTTGGTTAACCAATACAGCCAGAACAAAGCCGATCCCCACCTGAAAAATAATAACCAGTCCCATCATTTTCAGGGAGTTTACAATAGCAATCTTAACCTTCGGATCTGAAAATAATACCTTATAGTTATCAAAACCGATAAAAGGGAAATCCTTCCCCGGCATCTTTACCACGGATCTCATGTCATAAAAGCTGTTCATTATGTTTTCCAAAAACGGCTCATATAAGAAGATAAACATCAACAATAAACCGGGAAGTAAGAATATGAGTAAAGGTAGCTTTTTCTTATATAGCATTTGCCTCTTCCTTTCATGAAAAAAAGGAGAGGGGCGGTGAAGGAACCCCTCTCCCTTTCGGAGTAATGTTATTTTGCGTTAATCGCTAAAACTTCTTCTAATAATTTCTGTGGAGTCTTCTTACCTGTGGATACATCAACGATACCAGCTACTAAAGTATTGTAAGCTTCTTGGCTGATTCTTGAGTCTGTAGGAGAAGAGATGCTAGTTGCTGCCTGGCTGTATTCCATACCGGATACACCAAGTTTTGTCATGTTCGCAATCGGATCAACCTTTGTTGCTGCCTGACCATTACCATTCCAGTATTTTGCTACGGATGCTGCATTGGTATGAGCCATTACAAACTTAACTGCTGCATCTTTCTTATCGGGATCATCCCAAGCCTTCTTTGTAATATAAAAGCCGGAAGAGATACCGCCTACCAAGAAGCCTGGCTGAGCCTTGCCACCTGGTACTACAGGGAAGCTGACAACAACTGTGTTATCCTGATCTTTTACACCACCTGCATACCAGGAACCATCTAATTGCATAGCGGCTTTCTTTGTCTTAAATAATTCGCCTGCGAAATCATTATCAATTGTATCAGTATCAACCGGGAATGCACCCATATCTCTTAAAGTCTTAAATAGTCCAAGTCCCTTTGCCCAGTCTTCTGGAGCAGTCTTGGGAACTTGCTTGTAGCCATCAGGACCAGCTGCAGAAAGCATTAAGAACTCAATCCAGTAATGAGGAACCTGATTTAAGGAAACTGCAATCGGAACGATCTTGTTCTTCTTAAAGGTATCGACTGCCTTTGTTAACTTATCCCAATCGGAGGGGAGTTCAAGGTTGTACTTATCAAATAAATCCTTGTTACAGAATAAACCTTCCCAGTAACCGGTTGTAGGAACTGCTCTTTGAACACCATCGGGATTTGCAGAAGCTGCAAGTGCGGTATCAAGAGTATCCTTTGCATAATCGGGATATGCTGCTTTGATGGTAGCAAGATCAACAAACTTATTAGCTGCTAAAACATCGCTTGCATTAGCATCAGTAAAATACTGAATAACATCCGGTTCATCGCCTACAGAAAATGCTGCTGCGATTTTTGTTTTCCAATCCTGGTCGGATGACTGTGATTCGTCTTCGATGGTTATGTAATCGTTATCTTTCATGAACTGCTCATTGATTGCCTGATAGGTAGCTGCATTCGGGTCTGTTCCCCCAAACATTGATACGGTTGACAGAGTAACCGGGTTTTTCTTCTCCGGTGCTTTTGTCGCAGTATCAGTCGGTGCCGTTGTAGTGCTTGGTTTGTCGCTACTGGTAGGTTCATTTTTTGATCCACATGCTGCTAACATTGTCATCACCAATGTAAACGTAAGAATGAGTGACAATACTTTCTGAAATTTTTTCATGAATTGCTCCTCCTTAAAAGTTTTAATGTAATTCACAAGCAACTAGGTACCTATTGGTATCCTCTGCTTGGTATAGTATTATTATAATTACATCAACCCCAAAAAGCTTTAGTCCAACTTGACATTATTTGTTTAATCTTGCCTTCTTAGTTGCAAAAAAATACAAAATAATTTAGTTATTATTGATACCAATTATAACATCCTAGGATTCTCCTTTGGTAAAACTGTCTCATTTTCAAAAGGATTGTCCCGGAATGGAATTCGAATAGTTGATACAGTCATATCTCCTTCTATTGGTTCGATGGTGAGCCCATAATTATCACCATAAATCAATTTAATTCTTTGATTTACATTGAAAATGCCAAGGGATTCATGCTTGTCCTTTTCATCCTCAGTACGTTGATAGGTTCCGTTCAAAATATCATTGACCCGCTTACAATCTGACTCCGCCATAGGTTTTCCGGTATTTTGAATTTGCAGTACCGCTTCTTCCACTTCCCTGTATATTTTCACTTGTATGGTTCCGCTCTTAATGGTTTCCACCCCATGTACCACTGCATTTTCTATCAAAGGTTGCAGGATTAATTGAGGGACTTGAAGCTGTAGCAAGCTCTCATCCACTTCTTTTTCCACTTTAAGCCTTTTCCCAAAACGCATGGATATAATATAGAAGTAGGCATCCACACATCTCAACTCATCGGAAAGAGGAATTAATTTCTTATTCGAGCGATCCATACTATAATTCAATAAAGTTCCCAGGGCTTCAATCATCTTGGATACCGCCACATCCCCCGCCATTCTGGCCTGCCAGTTCATCATCTCCAGCGTATTATTCAAAAAATGCGGGTTAATCTGGGATTGTAGTGCTATAATTTTTGCATCTTTTCTTGCCAGCTTCTCTTGATATGCATAATCAAAGAGGTATTTAATCTCGGAAGACATCTTATTAAAGGAATTCTGCAACACATCAAATTCCACATTTGGCATCATATCTCCTTCAATCTGAGTACCAATGTCACCAAGCTCCAGGGATTTTGAGGCAGATATCATCCTACTCATAGGCTTTCTGATATGATGGGAAATAAAATATATCATGTAGATAAATACCGGTATTACAATTACCATAATTGTAAACATAACGATATATAATTTCTTTAAATTTGAGTAGATTACATTCTTATCTGCCACCAAAATCGCACCAAGATGAAAATCGCTGTACTTTTGCTGATAGATAAAACCCGTATAGGAATGATAGGATTCCTGTTTAATTATTCTATTGGCGCCAAGAGAATAGTCCCTTGACAAAAGCTCAATAATTCCTGATTGCTTTTCATCCTCTAATCGCTTATCAAACATGATGTTAGAAGTCGTATCATTAATATAAAAAGCAACCTCATAATCACGATTGACAGATATTCCGTCCATTAGCTTGCTTTTATTCAGCTCCAAGACCAAGGTACCGAACTTGGTGTAATTGGTAGTGGTATATAGATTTCGGATAATATAAATCCTTCCATTAATAATCTTTACATGGGCATCCGAGTTATCCAGGCTGGAGATCAGATGAGCTTCCTTTGCCACTTCATTCTTATAAATCTCAAGATGATTGCTTTCCTTTTGTTTTGTATAATAAATATTATCCAAATCATTGGTTAGATAAAAAACTGCAATCTCAAATCTGCTGTCATTATAGTATTTGCTGGTTAGATTACCGGTTATAATGCGGTATAAATCTGATTTATTTATATAATCCTTTTTATAGTCCGACCAAGCTCTTTCAATAATCCGCTCGTAGGAAGTCTTCTTAGAGATGACAATTGCCTCACTGATTCGCTGTGCATTAAAATATGTAAAGTTCTTTATGCTCTCCTGCATCAGCACTGTGGTTCTGTCTATTATGTCATTTCGGTAGGATATGGTTAGAAAAGCGTAGATAATCAAAACCGGAACCAGCCAGATAGCAAGAACCATCACCAGCAATCTTCTTCGCAAGGATATCTTCTTATACATTAGAAATTCCTCCGTAAACTTATTTATTAAGGTCAGAAAAATACAACCTTACCCCTTATTCTATATATCTCCATATGTCAAAATGGGCTATCTTTAAAGGATAACCCATTCTTTTTGTATATTATATCATATTAATGGAAGGATTGCATTGCTATATTTTTACTTGTTTAAACTCAAAAGCTGAATTAACCTTGAAAAACCAATAAATTATACCCCTACCGTTACTTTTTTATTTAGACCAAGAAACTCTTCGTAGATATTGCAAACCTGTACTGCTTCCTCACCGTGAGGCATTTCACAAAATATCCTTAGCAGCGGTTCCGTGCCGGAGAAACGAACGGCTACCCACCCTCCGTTATCAAAGTAGATTTTACAGCCATCCAAATAGGAGATGCGATCCAGTTCAAAAGGGAGTTCCGGTATTAATTTATCACCCATTACCGTATGAAGAATTTCGTTCTTCTTATCCATACTGAAACGATAATCCCTTTCTTCCATATAATAGTGCCCGTATTCTTCATAGATATCCTCCATGATTTCGGATAACTTTTTGCCTACAACGGCTATCATTTCCACTAACAGCGCTGCCGCATATACACCGTCCTTGCCTTTAATATGACCACGAACGGTTAATCCTCCAGAGGATTCCCCGCCGATAACGGCATTGGTTTCATTCATTTTAGAGGAAATATGCTTAAACCCTACGGGTACTTCATAGCATTTCTCTCCAAAGCTTTCCGCCACCTTATCCAGCAAATGGGTAGTTGCAAGATTTCTGACACAGGAACCATGCCATCCCTTATATTTCACCAGATAATAATAAAGCAGAACAAGTATATCGTTTGGATGAAGGAACTTTCCGTTATCATCAATTACGCCGATACGATCCGCATCTCCGTCCGTAGCGATTCCAAGATCACAATTGCGATCCAGTACATAGTTTTGGAGACTTCTCAAAGTATGAGCAGATGGTGAAGGTAATTTGCCGCCAAATAAAGTATCATGTCTGTCATGAATAATTGAAACATCACATCTTGCAGTCAATAAAATTGTTCGTAAGGAGGTTTCACTTACGCCATACATTGGATCTAGCGCAATACGTAGTCCTCTGTCCCTGATGGCTTTCATGTTAATCTCATTGATTATATTATCAATATACTCATTCAGAGGGTTCAGTTCAAAAACCAGCTGTTCTTCTAGTGCAATATCGTAATCGATTATTTCTACTTCTTCCTCTTCCACACCTTGAATGTAATTCTCAATCTCCTGTGTCTGAAATTCATCCGCATCTCTTCCGCCGTAAGTAAATACTTTGACACCATTATAAATAGCCGGGTTGTGGCTTGCTGTTATCATCATTCCATAATGAAATTCATATTTCATTACATAGAACATAATCAACGGAGTCGGCGAGGAGCGATTAATTAAATAGGATTTAATCTCCTCGGCTGCAAATACCTCAGCTGCCCATTTCATCGCTTCTTTCGAAAGAAATCTTCGATCGTAACCGAGCACAATTCCTTTATCCGCAACCCCTTCATCCTTCATCTTCTGAGCCAAGCCTTTGGACAATTTTTGAATATTGGCTTTGGTAAATTCATCACCGATAATCGCTCTCCATCCACCCGTACCGAATTTAATCATTATTTCCTCCATTCTGTTCAAGGTGGTACAATATATCTTTGATCAATCACCACCTTGTGACAATACATGTAATCAATTCTGTCTTTGTATTAACAATTCCCCATAATAATCTTCACTTCATTGATGGTACCTTGTGGTCTTACCGGAATTCGTTCCACTTGCTCACCATTTAAAGTTATGGATCTAACACCTTTCATCACCTTATCCGGATTTAATACGGTGATTTGGTATTTCGCTCCCCTCCACTCACGATTTATGGTGAACTTCTCCCAATCAGCAGGAATGCAGGGATCTACGAGCAGTTCCTCAAATTGCGGGCGAACCCCTAGAATATATCTGGTTGCTGAAAAATATGCCCATCCTCCGGTCCCTGTCATAAATGGATGTCTTGCCCTACCGTGTGCGGTATGCTCTTTACCAACCACAAACTGACAGTAGGAGTACGGTTCTGCCTCACGAAGCTCAATCATATCATTTTGATTATAGGGAGAAAGTGCATCATAGAATTTCATTGCTCTGTCACCTCTGCCTAGCACACACTCTGCGGCCCAAGCCCAGGGATTTGGATGGCTAAAGATTGCACCGTTCTCCTTTAAGCCAGGATATACTCTTGTTACAAAACCGATATCTTCATCCGGTATGGTATAGGAGGGACCATTTAACATAATGCCATAGGGGGTATAAAGATACTTATCAATGGAATCCATGGCTCTTTCACCCTTTTCTTGTCCTGCCACCCCGGATAACACTGCCCAAGCATTGGACTCCAAATGGATTTTCCCTTCCTTATCCTCACTGGTACCAATCTTCTTGCCGTTCTTTGTTATTCCCCTTATATACCACTCTTTATCCCAAAGTTGTTGTTCCGACACCTTCTTAACCTTATTCTTTATTAAGGTATATTTTTCAACATCGTCCGTCCTGCCAAGGTATTTTGCAATCTGAAGGAAGTTTTCCAATGCCCAGTAATGCAGGAAGGATACCATTGCGCTCTCTCCACCGCCTAGATTCAAGCAATCATTCCAGTCTGCGCGAAGTCCTTTGCATATGCCGGTTTGACCAATTTGCTCGGCTGAAAAATCCAGTATTTTTGTCATATGTTCATACACAGAACCACTTCCGCCGTCAGCATAGGTTATCACTTCATCTAAGAAAGAAAACTCTCCTGTTTCTTTTACATATTCTGTAATAGAGCTTACCAACCAAAGTGCGTCATCGGAGCAAGCATCTTCAATCCCATGAATCATATCATCTTTATTGGGGGTGGGGATTACCGTGGGAGATTTGAAGGGTTTTATATCGCGATTCGGCTCAAACCATTCCGGTTGAAACAAATGTAGACCATAGCCTTGTTTCACCAATGCGCGCAATAACTCCACAATTCTTTGACGGCATTTTAAAGGATTGGAATGAGGCACCGTCATGGCATCTTGGGAGGTATCACGATAGCCCAGACCCGTTCGTCCGCCCACCTCGATGAAGGAGGCAAATCTAGAAAACATAACATTAATCTCAGCCTGGTATAATGTCCAAGTATTGATTAAGGTATTCATTCCTTCATTTGGCGTATCTATTTGTAGTTTGTCTATTTTTTCTTTCCAAAATTCCTTTAATGCATTTCGTTCCTGATCAACATTCTCAAATTCCGAATATTTTGCACGGTATTTCTTTCCGTCCTCGCGGCTTCCTTCTCCCAGCATAAAGATAATTCTCATCTCTTCACCGGGCAGAAGAACAAGCTTTTTATGTAAAGAACCGCAATGATTGTTCCCTTTCTCAAAACTACCCTGGCATTCCCCTTTTTCTACTGCAACGGGATTGGTTTCTGTTCTGTAAAGTCCAATGAACTTATCTCTTAAACAATCAAAGCCATCCGGTTCAAAGTTCGAGGTAAAGAACTGATAGCCAAACTCCTCATAAAACAAATCATGCTCAATAATTCCGTCCTCATAGGAGGAGCCTGCTGCATAATTGCTCATTTGAAAGTTGCGGTTATCCATATCAATATGGTGGTAGGAGAATTCCAGGTAGGAGAATATACTGATTTCTCTGGGTTTATTATCTTTATTTTTGATTTTTACATCCCATAGTTCTACCGGGTCGTCGATTGGTATGAACAGCGTTTGTTCTGCCTCAATATTGCTGTATTCACAAGAATATTTTGTATAGGATAGTCCGTGGCTGCATTGATACTTCGCCTCATCCAGGGATTTTCCCACAGGCTGCCAGGATATGCTCCAATAGTCTCCGCTCTCATCATCCCGCAAATACACATAATGTCCCGGACGATCCATCGGCACACTATTGGCGCGAAATCGTGTAATGCGATGATACTCTGGTGACTTATAAAAAATATATCCTCCCGCAGTATGGTTCACTACAGCGCACATATCCTTTACGCCTAAGTAGTTCGTCCACGATGTGGGAAGATCAACACGTTCAATGATGTATTCTCTTTTATCATTATCAAAATATCCATATCTCATGATAAGCTGCACCTCCAGGTTTTTTGAAGAATTATAAGCTTCCATAAACGCAAAACAACCTATGCCCACTCCATAACTCTAACTTTATTATAATAAAAGGTGAGCCGATTTGTACTGTTAGGAATGTCAATATTTGATTATATTTGTTGTACTTTTCTTGGATTCATAAATAAGAATTAATTTTTGTAATCAATTTTAAACGTATTAGAATTTTGATTAGAAGTTTGCAAATTTTTAACACCAGTTCCGCACGTAATTCATATAATTAAGGATTAGCACCTTCATTCTACTCAATTTTTCAAATAGCCTTACGATTCAATTATCATTAATAATACGAGCGTTCATCGAATCAATTTGTATTAGATTTTACAAAGAATTCAATTAATCATCACCTACATTTTGGAAATACATGATAGATAACCACCTTCCGTGTATTATATACTGATTATAGAACATATACTTTCATTTTACATAAATCCTAGCGTAAAAGATTCGTTTCTCTTATTATAGGGAAAGACCTTCGGAATAGTTTTATTAAGTTATAAAAGCGATTGATTGTCTTTTAGTTAAAACAGACCTACCTGTTTCTTACACAAAAAATACCTGCAAGTTGTATTGCAGGCAGCAGAAAGAAAGGGGAATTATTATGAAGCAAACTAAGAACTTTGAAAAGAATCTTCAAGAAGACTATAAAAATACATTATTAAGCAGTATTTTCTTCCTAATATTATACAATTTATTTTCAATCCTATCAAAGGTTATCTACCGTTATGTGATGCTTAATCAAGCCGAATTATTTAAAGACAGCCCGCTTTTACTGAGTTCCATCGCAGTAGAAATTATATTAATACTCGGGTTGGTAACAGTTAATTTAGCCCTCTATCAAACAGCACGAAAAGTGGTTGCAATATCCATTTATATTCTAGGTTTTGTAATGTTATGTTTTGTCTTTCATCTTGCAGTAATTGATCTAGCTGTCTTTTATCTGACGATTGTTTGGGTGGAAAGCACTATCTTCGCTGATTACGATAGTGAGGCAATTATCTGAATCATCGTACCTTATGAATAGTTAATTATACTTTCTTATGAACTTTAATTCATTATGTATTATTGCCTTTTATGTATTATTGCTTTTTACGAACTATCGCTTTTTACGAACTATCATTTTTACGAACTATCATTTTTACGAACTATCACTTTTTACTAACTATCATTTTTTACGAACTATCATTTCAGGGGAAGGACTGCTTCCATATCAACAAAGCAGCCCTTCCCCTGAATTTTTACTTTCATATTGCCTATATTCTTATATAAAATCAATCTGCTAATACCAAATCAATTTCAAAAGGAAATTCCTCTGCTGATCTTTCCTTAAAATTCACTTTATAGCCGGTTCCATCTTTAAATAAAAAACCTTCCTCAAGTTCAATCTTTACATAGCACATATTTTCATCCGCTTCATTGTTATGTGCAAAGTACCAAGGCTTAAACACTTCTACCAGCTTCCCCCTAATCGAAAGATTTTCCTCTTTCAGCGGGTGTCCTATGTTATAAGCGTTCCCTCGAAAACGGTATAGCTGATGGCATAAGGACACTTTACTGTTGCTGATGATTTCCTGAACCTTTTGGGATAATCCATAGGATACAACGTAAAATGCTTCGTCCTGATAATAGGTATCAATATAGCGCACAGATGGAACATTATCCTTCGCTGTTGCCAAAGCAAATTGACAATCCTTTTGAAACAAATCAACCATAACCTCCAATGCCTTCTCATAAGAATTCATTCCTAAACCCTCCTTTGTTCTCCATTCATATTTCAAACCTATTCATCCATAGGTTTGTTTCTTCTTTCCATACTTCCTTCAGGCAAACTTTCATTCCTGTATTGTATCTATAGTACATACAATTTTCATTTATTGCTTTGAACCTAACTTTAATTAATGAAGCAAATAAAGAAATCCAAATATAATCGCCACAACTCCAATAAACCTACGAGAAAACAGAGCTGCTTCCGATGGCTCAGAATTTTTATATCTCCAGCCATAACTCAAATACCAAGACTGGTATGGCATAGCCACATTCCAAATGCCTAACCCGAATATCAATATAATAAGTAAAATATTTTTAGAATCCGCACGTTCTTCTTCCTTGGGGAGCAGCTTAATCAATTTTTCTCCCGCTATATACTTCCAGCTAACATAATTATCGCTATAGCCCACCTTTAACAGGACTGATTGTGAATCTTTTTCCTGCCAATAACTTGACCCATCAGGATATTCTATTGTTGTACTGTTTCCAGATATATCGTAATGATATAATTCATTATTATAAGTAATCGTCTTTTCGATCGTATCAATTACAAGATCTTTTTCGGCATATATAATAGTAATTTTTGTTTTTGCTTCTTCCTTACTGCATGAAACCATCATCAAGAGCATAATAAAAAGTGCAAAAATAGAAATTGATTTTTTCATAAATATCCCCCATATCCCCCTCAATGTAATATCAGATTAAATTGTACCTTCCAATTAACCAAGCAAATAAAATCTAATAGCATTCCCCTTACATAATGTCTAGTTCTTCCAAATATATCTAATATATTATCATTTTGGATCTTGTATTGTCAAATTAAATCAAAATAAAAAAACAAATTAAAAACAGCCGTTACTACCTGAGTTATACCCTAGTAACGGCTGCATCTTGATCTATTACCCTCTATAATAATTAATTAAACATCCCTTTAAAATAATTTTTCTTTCATCCTCTGTCAACTCACCCAAAGTCATTGTGAATTCCTGCATATCCTTATTTACAACATATGCTTTTACTTCAGAAATCTTTTCGCTGACTGCTTTTTTAAGGTCTTTCACAAAGATATAATCTCCGTTTTCAAACGGAAGCTCACCTTTAAATAGGAAAGGAAGCATACCCCAGTTAATCAGGTTGGAGCGATAACGCTTGGTTGCATATTCATTTGCAATATTGGCAAAACCTCCAAGCACCTTCTGACAGCTTGCTGCCTGCTCTCTGGCGGAACCATCCCCCGGTTTCACTGCAAAGATGGTGGAACCAATCTGAGTGTTCTTCTGATCGATTGAGAATTTCGTTGCAATGTTATCATAAACCTCTTTTAGCTCTGCATTAGCTGAAATTATATCTTCTTCTGCAATTCTTGCTTTTTCTGCCTTTTGAACCTCTTTCGCACGTCCCACATAAGCAGGATCTTTACGGGATAAGGTGAACTCTGCCAGTCCAAGAGGATTGGAACGGTAGGAGGAAGTCTCTCCGGAAGGAATCAATTCATCCGTGGTAGTTACCGGATCATGAATTTCTGATACCACCTTAAGAATCATATCCTCACTCAGTTCTGTCATGGAAGGCCAATCCACAATGCCCGGTCCAAACTTAATATCAACGGATGGATCAGCTTTGCCCACACCGTCATATACACGATTCTCATAAATTGCACCATCAAAGTAATACTTGGGATTTTTATAGGTTACATCAATATGCTCTGCAGAAGTTAAATATCCCTTATTCGCCGCAGTAGCCGCGATTGATCTGGCATCCATTAACGCGACCGATGCAACTTGACCGCTTGTAATCTTTGAACCCTCTCTATTGGGGAAGTTTCTGGTCGTATGGCGAATACTGAAGCCATTATTGGCAGGCACATCGCCCGCACCAAAGCATGGTCCGCAAAATGCGGTACGAATCGTAGCACCAGTAGACATAAGCTTTGCAACAGAGCCGTTCTTCACCAACTCCATAAAGACAGGCTGGCTTGCGGGATAAACGCTTAAGGAGAATTCATCAGCTCCGATGTATTTACCATCCAGGATATCGGTTGCATCACATATATTCTCAAATCCACCGCCTGCACATCCTGCAATGGTTCCCTGATCCACATAAAGCCTACCGTTACGAACCTTATCCTTCAGGGAATATTTCACCTTATCGGTACCAAGACTGATTAAGGCCTTCTTCTCTACTTCATCAAGAACATCATAAAGATTTTCGTTTAACTCATCAATGGTATAAACATTACTAGGATGGAACGGCATTGCAATCATCGGTTTGATTTCTGAAAGATCCACATACACTAAACCATCATAATATGCTACCTTCTCCGGCTGTAATTCTTTGTAAGCCTCTGATCTGCGATGAATATCATAGAATTCCTTCACCTTATCATCCGTTACCCATATAGAAGATAAGCAGGTGGTTTCGGTGGTCATTACATCCACACCAATTCTAAAGTCAACGCTTAAGTTCTTGATACCATCTCCCACGAATTCCATTACCTTGTTATTTACATATCCATTGGCAAATACCTTACCGATAATCGCCAGCGCCACGTCCTGGGGTCCAACGCCCTTTCTTGGTGTTCCGGTTAAATAGATTGCTACAACCTCAGGCATATTAATGTCATAGGTTTTATCCAGTAACTGCTTTACAATCTCCGGTCCGCCTTCGCCGATTGCCATGGTACCAAGAGCACCATAACGTGTATGGCTGTCAGAGCCAAGAATCATATTTCCCCCTGCTGCTAACATTTCTCTGGCATATTGATGAATTACCGCCTGATGAGGAGGTACATATACACCGCCATATTTTTTTGCACAAGAAAGACCAAACATATGGTCATCCTCATTGATGGTTCCGCCTACCGCACATAAGCTGTTATGGCAGTTCGTTAATACATAAGGAACCGGGAATTTCTCCAGTCCGCTGGCTCTTGCTGTTTGTATAATTCCTACAAAAGTAATATCATGTGAAGTTAATTTATCAAATTTAACCTTTAATTTTTTATTATCGCCGGAGGTGTTATGATTACTTAAGATGTTATAAGCGATGGTTCCCTGCTTTGCATCCTCCTTCGCTGTTTCAATCCCGGTTTTCGCCTTTATGGCTCCTAATGCTTCACCGGAGTCTTCTATAATCTCCGTGCTGCCCAACAAATAAATGCCCTTGTCAAATAATTTTATCATGCTCTGCTCTCCATTCTACCGCCCTTACGGCGTTTTTCACGATAACATTAAATCCGTTGCATGCGCATAATAACCTTGCGCTGGTATCTAAAGAGTTTGTCCTAATGTTTCATAACCCTGACTTTTTTAACAATCTTAATGATAATCGGAATATTAGAAATAATCAAGACTTATTTTATCATTTACAGCACAACAATAAAGTTTTAAATCGTTAATCTTCTAAAGTACTTGTTCTATTTGGAGGGAATAGTCTACTCCTAACAACCATTTCATATGATAATATAGGAGGTGAATTGCTTTGAAAATTAAATGGAAAGCACTGCTGATTAATCTGTTAATTCCCCTTGCAGTGGGAGGAATATCCGCCTTTTTATCTGCAGGAAATATGGAGCTGTACAATACCATCGAGAAACCATCCATTACTCCGCCAGCATCAATTTTCCCTGTGGTGTGGACTATTTTATACATATTGATGGGTATTTCATCTTATTTAATATTTTCCTCGGATGCATCCCTGACAGAAAAAGAAGAGGCACTAAGAATTTACTCCTTGCAGCTTGGGGTTAATTTCTTATGGTCCTTCATTTTCTTTAACATGGGGAATTATTTACTTGCCTTTGTATGGCTGGTTATATTATGGTTATTGATAATTGCTATGATATTGGCCTATTACCCCATTTCCAAAAAGGCGGCATTACTGCAAATCCCTTACCTTTTGTGGGTTACTTTTGCAGGCTATTTAAACTGGATGATTTATATAATGAACAAATAATTCTGCTCAAAAAATCCGTAAGGCAGTTGTTTTATAGAAACAACGTCCCTTACGGATTACTTTTATCTCTTTTAAATCGACTGACTTCAACTGTCATATCCTATCCTTTTGTTGACCCTGTGACCCAGGTGCCATCTCTGTCAATCCTTCCCACTCCAATAACGAATGATTTTCTTAAAGCAATACTTCCAATCAATCCTTGAAATATCCTTCGTCGCGTAGATGGGGATTTCCTGATAGAGAGCATCATCAATATAATATTTTACCTTACCGACTTCAGTAGAAGCTTTTACTGGGGCTTTCAGCATCTGTGGCAGTTCATATTCCACCCGAACCTTCTCATCATCTCTTAGCAACAGGGACAAATCTCCCTTTACAGTCAGTGTTTCATATTTTTCCTGACCATCCTTTACCACCAACGGGTCCAACTTTTTATTCTGAAAAATTTGCTTCACTTTAAAATTATTTACCCCATAACCCATTAGTTCTTTGGTATCATTCCACTTGAGGTTTTTACTGGGCGGCCATCCGCAACCAAGAACCACCGAAATCAAAGTACGATCCGTTTTTTTGACTGCCCCTACAAAACAATAGCCAGCACCATTAGTAAAACCTGTCTTTACCCCGATTGCACCATCCATCATATACAGAAAGCGGTCTTTATTGGTAACAAAATATTTTTTGCCGGTCTTCATCTCTTTAAATTCATGGGAAGCCGCATTGGTTATTTCAATAAATTTGGGGTTTTTAATCGCATAGCTTGCAATTACCGCCAAGTCCCTTGCAGTTGTATGGTGCCCGGGGGCATCCAGTCCGTTGGGTGTTATAAAATTCGTGTGTTCACATCCCAGCTGTCTGGCTTTATCATTCATCATAGTAGCAAAACCTTCCACTGAACCGCCCACATGCTCTGCAATTGCCACTGCGGTATCATTATGGCTTTCCAACATTAAAGAATATAATAAATCGCCCAGATAAAACTTCTCACCACTTTTTGCCTTCAACTGTACATCGGGCATGGAGGAAGCATGTGCAGAAAAGGTAACTACTTCATCCGGCTTGGAATTTTCTAAAGCCACGATACAAGTCATAATTTTTGTGGTACTTGCCATTGGCAATTCCTTATAACCGTTTTCCTGATATAATACACGGTTATTAGAAGCATCCATTAAAAGAGCACCTCTGGAGTGTAAAGATAGCTTTTTAAAAACAGCACTGTTCTTGCTCTGATCTGATGGAGTATTCTCATTTATTTGGTCCGCATCTCCGGACTCAATCAACATCTCGTTATACTCCTTTTTATCCTGAAGCGCGCGCGCATTCTCAAGGTCGACCTTTTTGTCAATGTCCTCCGTCACTAATCCAGAGGAATTCAATAATGCATTATAATCCTCATTAATCCCAAACACCCGGAACAATCCGAACAAAACAACGATTGCAGTGCCCGGCAAAGAATGTAATAATTTCTTTTTCACGTAAACCATCCTAACTTTGTCTTCATATTAAATCTATTGTGAATGTGCCAGATTATTCATATTATTTGTACAACTAATCAATATTATTTTGTTCTGCTTTACTCGAATTTTTCAGCGTTGTATAATAAGGCTAGAAGTACTGTGAATCAGCTTCATGAAACTATTAATATAAGTAAATCTACTGTCGAAATTATAATTTGGATAGCAAAAGTCCTGATAAGCTGTAGCACTAGTAATTAGTGCAAATAAACCATGAACTTTGATTGAACCTTATTTATTCTCGAATCAAATATGAAAACCTTAGACTATATAGATACACCCTAGAAAGGCTCGGTATAATAATGAATAAACAAAAGATTAGAAAATATCTACGTATCTTTTTTGCTATGGGATTTTTCGTGTTTTTAGGATTGTTGATAAACGAGATGTTCTACCAACCCTATCGTATGGACAAGACCAATGATTTAACAAAGGAATTATATCATAAACCAAGCGATGCCCCCACTAACACCTATCCGACCTCCTTCCCATCAGAACATAACGGACAAGCTGACAATACGGCTCGCGATGACCAAGGTCGGCTGATTTATTTTCAGGAATTACTGAAGGAAAATCCTGACACCAAGGGGTGGATACAAATTCCTGACAGCAATATTGATTATGTGGTCATGCAAAATGCTACTGACCCTGAATACTATCTTCACAGAGATTTCAATAAAGAGTATCAAAAATCCGGCTGTGTTTTTATTGATAAAAAATCAACTATTGAGAACACCCCAAAGAATGTTGTAATTCATGGACACAATATGAGATCCACCAATAACATGTTTCACTATTTAGAATTTATGAAAGATCTTGATTATTTTAAAAAGCATACTACCATTAACTTTGATACCATCTATCAAACCGGAAGATGGAAAATCATTTCCGTATTTATTACCAATGGCTCCGACCATCAAGAACCCTTTTTTGAATATACGAAATCAAACTTTCGTAATTCCAGTGAATTTTTAAATTTTGTATATCAGTTAAAAATTCGCTCTCTCTACAATATTGACTCTGTTGATATTAATGAAAATGACCAGTTGGTCACCCTTTCCACCTGTACTTATGAGTTAAAGGACTACCGTTTGGTTGTTGTGGCTCGAAAAGAACGACCGGGAGAAACTTCTGATATAAATCCAGAAGAAATTACAGAAAATCCTTCTCCTGTTTATCCAAAGCTCTTTTATGAAAAGTACCACAAACAAGTTCCAAATCTTCCGGCTACTTTTGAAGAGGCTCTCAATCAAGGTTTAATTTCATGGTACAAAAACAAATAAATCACAAAAAGTCCGCACATCAGACTTATCCATCCTAATGTGCGGACTAATTTAATATTTAAACCACGAATTATAATGCATCAAGGAACAACCGTCTTGCTAATATACCTGTCAACTGTTGTTCCCATTCATTATTTTAATACATCTGTCAACCATTGTTCCTATTCTTTATTTTAATACATCTGTCAACCGTTGTTCCTATTCTTTATTTTGCTTCAACTACAACCTCAACTCCATTAATCATCATATTATAAAGAGCCATGACATGTGTTAAATTACCGCTATGCAACCCAAAATCATAGGTTGCTACCGCATTCATGGGTACAATAACTCTGCAAGCCTTATTCTGCATATTGAACCAGGTCTTTAAGGTAATTGCAAATTGCTGCACACAAATGTCCGTACAATCTCCGGTAATAATAAAATTATTAACCTTCTGATTATTAATCATCCACTTTTGGAAGGTCTCCTCTAAAAATCCATTGGTAGAATTCTTATAGATTAATTCATAATTACCAAATTCCTTTATCTCCTCCACAATCTCACTCTCACTGGTATCCTTTAAACAATGAACCGGATAGGAAGTAAATTCAGGGGACGCATCATTATGACAGTCTGCAAATGCTAGGGTAGGTATATCTAGTTTTTTACACTTTTTCATTAAATCCAGAATATCAGGTATGATCTTCTCAACCTCAGGACTCATCAATGCTCCTTCTCTGGCAAAACCATTAATCATATCCACCAGAATCAGAACAGTTTGCTCAGTCGGAAGGGAATTCAAGGCGACATCCGGTGCTTTATATAACACATCAAGTATCCCCTCAAGAGCTTCCATGCTTTGATCTATGAATTTCGATTTATCCGTTATTCTCATGTTTACATCCCTTTCGATTATTCAGCGCATTTCGTAATATCGGAAATACTAATTATTAGTAGCTTTTATGTATGATTTTATTCATGCATACACCAAATTATGAATTTGTTTCCCTTAGTATGTCCAAATTTAATCGTTATAATTTCATCTTCCTCACTTCTAGATTACTCTTTTTTCTCTTATCCGTAAAGAAGTATTTAGACCTAAAATTCGTGGGTTTTTACTGTAATTCCAGTGTTTTCACCATTGTTAAGCAGGAAAGCAAAACTCACCTTATCCATGTATAAAACCCTAACTATAGTGGCAATTTCAATGGCAGCGTATGGGAAAAGCGAGCTAAAGTGTTATTTATAACACTTTGGCTCGCCATGTCTTAAAATTCAACTTAATTCTGTTGTAAAAAGCACTTTCCATAGAGTTCATTGGCAATTTGCCTAAAGCATAAGTATGAATTCGCCTAAGAAAATGTATTAGATGTTCTTTTATCTTATACTTTATCATCGAAGCATGAATCTTGGGCTTTGTGCAAATTGTCATAGTTGCAGTATAAACAGAGCTATTTTACCCCAACATGATTATTATATTTCATTATTCTCAAGAGATTTAACAATCGCATCTGCTATTTCATCCAGCTCAGGTTCCCTCTCAGGCTTTAAGGTTGATTTTACATCAATAGGTGTTCCTACATATTCCATTCCCTTCATAGAATTAATAAGCCCGGTCATTTCTTTCAGCGCAGCAGAAGCCCAGCTATGGTTGCCGATTAATGTAACTTTACGGTCTTTGATTCCCAGTACGGAAAGTTCCTTTAATAAAGAATCCATCATAAAATATAAATTCATGTTATAGGTACAGGAAGCGAACACTACATTACTGTATTTGAAGACGTCCGATATAATATAGGAGGGGTGTGTTTTTGATACATCATATACCCTCATATCCTTAATTCCTCTTTGTGCTAACTTTACTGCTAGAGCATTTACTACATTCTCCGTATTGCCATACATAGAGGCATAGGCCAGCACTACGCCCTTCTTCTCCGGCTGATAACTGCTCCATTCCTTATATTTTTCAACGATATAACCCACTCCCTGATTACGCCAAATAAACCCGTGAAGCGAACAGATCATGTTAATCTCAAGAGTAGAAACCTTCTTAAGTATTGCTTGTACCTGTGTACCATAGCGCCCAACAATATTCGTATAATAACGTCTTGCTTCATCTAAAAAGACATTATCGTATTCCACTTCATCCGCAAAAACATTGCCAGATAATGCGCCAAAGGAACCAAACGCATCCGCTGAGAATAAAATCCCTTCCGATACTTCATAGGTAAACATAACCTCCGGCCAATGTACCATGGGTGCAAAGTAAAAACGTAGTGTATGTTTGCCAAGTGAAAGCTCGTCCCCTTCTTTTACCTCAAAATAATTCGAGGACATGTCAAGAGAGTAATACTGTTCCATGAACTGAAAAGTCTTCTTATTGCCCACTACTTTCACCTCAGGATATCTTCTTACAAGTTCTTCAATGTTCGCACAGTGATCCGGTTCCATGTGATTAATCACCAAATAATCAAGAGTTCGACCGCCTAAGGTATGTGTGATATTTTCAAGATATAACGCGCTGATTGAGCTATCCACTGTATCCATTACCACTGTTTTTTCATCCATTATGAGATAGGAATTATAAGACACTCCGTTAGGTATCGGGAACATATTCTCAAAACGCTCCAGTCTTCTATCATTGCCACCGATCCAGAATATATCTGATTTAATTTCATAATTGGTATACATAATATAACCTCCACTCTTTCGTATCAATCTATAACAACATAGTACTCATTCTTTTCTGTTTTGTAAAGTAATAAAGCTTATTTTTTACGCTTATATTAATTACACTATCGCTCTATTATAATTTTTTGTGTCACTTTGACTCATTATGATTTTACTGGAGGAAGTAAGTATGCAATTAAAGTTATAAAGAAAAATACTCTTGAATTTAGAAATTTTCAGAACTTTAGTAACAGAATTATGTTAACCTTAACATAAAAGTAACCGGAGGAAAACTCCTCCGATTACTAAAAATCATTTTACCCCAACTCTTGACAAAGAGCCATAATTTTACCCCATGCCTTGACAAAGAGCTTTAAATATCATTTTCTTGGTATGCCTGATAAATCATTCATCATCCATAGTATCTATTTTCTTGTCCTAAGCGACTATCAGAAAAGCCTTTATGAATACCCATAATACTACACTTTACAACTTTACCGACTTAATCCCTGAAAATGAGCCATATATTTTCACGCCATTCACTGTGCGATAAGCACGAACCTTGAAGAAATAAGTTTTACCTCTTGAAAGTCCTTTTTTGGTATATGATGTGGCTGAGGTTGTTGTTGCTTTTACATATGTGCCTGCTGAGGATGTGGAATAATACACTTCATAACCACTGGCACCGGCAACTGCTGTGTAGCTCACTTTTATACTTGTGGACGATGCTTTTTTCACTACTGGTGTTGATACTTTTCCTGGAACTACCCTTGCAGAAATAACTGCTGAATAACCACTTGCTTTGCCGGTTGAGGAGAACACAGCAACCACCTTGTAATAATAGGTCTTGCCTGCTGTGAGGCCTGTATTTGCATAGGACCGTGAGGTGGTGGTTTTAACTAACGAGTATTTTCCCCTACTGCTTGTAGAACGATAAATCTTGTATTGGTTTGCATTAGCCGACTTAGCCCAGCTTATTGTGATTGTTTTATAGTTGGTAGAAACAGCTTTCAAGCTTGTTGGCGTCGATGGTGTCGCAGCTTTCCATTTAGCATAAAGGGTAGTATTCCCTTTTAACTTGCTTGTTGCAAAATTCCACGGCGTTTTCAAACTGCTACTCGTATACCAGCCTCCAAAGGCGTAACCTAGCTTCGTTGGTACTGTTGGTGCTGTGATGGTAGTGTTATATTTTGCTGTTTTAGATTTAACAGTACTTCCACCCTTTGAGTCAAAGGTCACAGTATAGGTTTTCGCATTCCATTTAGCATAGAGTGTTGTATTCTCTGTTAATCTATCTGTTGTAAAGTTCCACGGCGTTGTCAGTGTGCTATTTTTAAACCAACCTGCAAAGGTGTAACCTGTCTTTGATGGATTGGCCGGAGCAGTAATAAGAGAGCCTGACACGGCTGTAATGGGAGATATCGTCGATCCGTCTCTTGTATCAAATGAAAGAGTATAGTAATCAGGAGCTGGCGCTACGTTACCCGGGGAAGTCAGCATTTGAACAACTTTATTGGCAACATCAAAGTTCCAGTTAGATTCGTTCCATGATTTTTCGCCATATCTAAAGTCACTAGATGTTCGAAATTCTATGTGCAAATGAGGTCCAGAACTATAACCAGTATTACCGGTAGTACCTATTATGGTATTTTTATTTACTGATTGACCAACTACTACGTTAACAGAATTAAGATGTTGGCAACGTGTGTAGAGAGAATCACTGTGTTGTATATCAATAAAATTTCCAAGATTTTGATGATAGGACACTCTAATTACAGTCCCCGATTGGATTGGATAGACAGGCTCACCAACGCTAGCGCTTATATCTACACCATTGTGATAGCTGTTATCTTCTTGTCGATAATCATTAAAAAGCGAAGTAATTATCCGCTGTCCATTTAAAGGTGCTTGGAGTGTAGTACTTTGAGGTGAATCACTTGTTAAATACATTTGTATGCCATCTATTGTTTGCCCCATATTGCCAGCATAACCATTTATCGAATCATTCGTATCGTAACCCGTTACATAGGGCAGCCAGCCCTCGCCTAAAATATGTACCCGATAATTTATCTGCAATCCAGTGTCAGTCTTTATCCTTATTGCATCCATAGGTTGCCCAAGATTTCCAGAAAAATCAGTGCGATTCGTAATTTCTGATAGCCAACCACCACCTTGTATATGTGCTTGATAATAAACATTGCCTTCAGAAAGATTAATATATAGACCACTCATTGGAGAACCAAAGTTCCCTGCGAAATCGTTCAGGTCGGTAACATTGGATAACCAGCCCGCATTATTAGCATATGCTTGATAGGTTACTGAAACCGATTTTGCCGAAGCATTGATTGGTAAACAAAACCCAACAACCATTGCGATAGATAATATCAAATATAATAGCTTCTTTTTCATAAATCATTCTCCTTTACTGTTTATTTGGTTAACGTTATTTATGCTCACATCATAAGTTCCGTTATCTTTTCATACTATGTTTATTCTATCATAATAAACATCACTTTTCCACCAAATCCCAATTTATATATTACATATGTTATACATATCTACGAAATATTGATTAATGCACCTGTTAATTTGTGATTGCCAGCGAGATACTTCCATAGAGTTGGCCTTTAATGGAATACGTGTAGATTTATGTTTAATAATTATTCGGAAAAAAATAGTATTCATTGAAGTAGAAGTACGTCTCGATTAGTTGCTAATAATTCAACATCGACTGACACTTACCAACCTGATTGCCTCTATTGCTCCACAAAAAAAACCATCTCCCGTGCAAGCATATAGGAGATGGCTTTCTATTAAATTCTATAATCTGCTTTTAAAATCCTCATATCCGAATTTCTTAATCAGTTTTAACCCTTCCTTCTCTGTATTTAGAAGGATTGACGGAAGATTCACCCCATTAAAGGTATTATTCTTTACCATGGAGTAAATCGCCATATCACAGAATACCAGCCTGTCTCCTACCTCTAAAGGTTCAGGAAAGGAATAGTCTCCGATTACATCACCCGACAAACAGGTGGGTCCTCCCAGACGGTAGGTATAGAGATATTCTCCCGGTGTACCGGATCCAATAATATTAGGTCGATAAGGCATCTCCAGTACATCCGGCATGTGGCAAGCCGCAGAGGTATCCATAATAGCTAATTGCATGCCATTTTCATTTAATTCCAGCACTGTACTTACCAAAAATCCGGCATTTAATGCAACTGCCTCACCGGGCTCAAGATATACCTGAACCTGATAGGTTTCCTTCACATGATTAATACAGCGTACCAGCGTGTCAAGGTCATAATCCTCCCTGGTAATATGATGTCCTCCGCCGAAATTAATCCATTTCATTCCCCTCATATAGCTTCCAAATTTCTCTTCCACTATCTTAAGGGTTCGTTCCAGTACATCAGAGTTTTGCTCACACATGGTATGAAAGTGAAGTCCGTCAACTCCGGTAAGATCCGCTTTCTCCAGTTTATCCAGTGTAATACCAAACCGGGAGTTCTCAAAGCAGGGGTTATAAAGGTCTGTCTCAATCTCTGAATATTCCGGGTTAATGCGTAACCCACAGGAAATCTTCTTCGGGTATGTGAAAATCCTGTCTTTGAATTTCTCCCACTGCTGTATGGAGTTGAACACTATATGATCACAAAGAAACATAATTTCTTCGAATTCATCCTCACGGTATGCCGGAGAAAAGATATGCACTTCGTTGCCCATTTCCTCATGACCTAGCTTTGCTTCAAAGAGAGAGCTGGCGGTGGTGCCGCTCAGATATTCCCCGATGACCGGATAGGTAGAATACATGGAAAATGCCTTCTGTGCCAATAAAATCTCGCAGCCGGTTTGATCCATTACGGATTTAATAATCTCGCAATTCTTACGAAGTAGGCTTTCCTCGGTTACATAACAGGGGGTAGGTACTTTATTAATATCAAAATTCATTGTAATCTCCATTACTCAACCATATCGGGATTGAAGCTTTCTTTCCAAGGTAAACCACAGGTATTTAACTTATCCATGAACGGATCAGGATTAAATTCCTCTACATTATATACACCGGGTTTCTTCCACTGTCCGGTAAGTACCATCATCGCACCAATCATAGCCGGAACACCGGTTGTATAAGAGATTGCCTGAGAGCCAACCTCACGGTAGCACTCCTCATGATCACATACATTGTATACATAATATTTTACTTCCTTGCCGTCCTTTACACCGGTATAGATACAGCCAATATTCGTCTTGCCCTTGGTTCTGGGACCTAAGGATGCAGGATCAGGAAGAACTGCTTTCAAAAACTGCAACGGAACGATCTTCTGACCTTCGAACTCAATGGGTTCAATGGAAGTCATGCCCACGTTCTCAAGTACTCTCAGATGAGTTAGATAACGCTCAGAGAAGGTCATAAAGAAGCGAATTTTCTTAATTCCTGGCATATTAATCGCAAGGGACTCCATCTCTTCGTGGTGAAGCAGATACATATCCTTCTCACCGATTTCGGGGAAATTATATACTCTCTTAATGGACAATGGCTCTGTCTCAAAAAACTCGCCATTCTCAAAATAGCTTCCGTTAGCTGTAATCTCACGGATGTTGATTTCAGGATTAAAGTTGGTTGCAAAGGGATATCCATGATCGCCTGCATTTGCATCCAAGATATCAATGGTATGAATCTCATCAAAATAATGCTTTAATGCATAAGCGGAGAACACACCAGTTACACCTGGGTCAAAGCCACAGCCAAGAACAGCAGTAATTCCTGCTTTCTCAAAACGTTCACGATAATCCCACTGCCATTTGTATTCAAACTTAGCAGTATCAAGCGGTTCGTAGTTGGCGGTATCCAGATAATCCACCTTGGTTGCAAGGCAGGCGTCCATAATGGTAAGATCCTGATAAGGAAGCGCCACATTGATTACGATATCTGGCTTATACGCCTCAATTAATGCAATTAATTCCTCTGTTTTATCTGCATCCACCTGTGCTGTGGATACCTTTGTTTTATAACCCTTTGCTTCCACCTGTGCCTTTAATGCTTCACATTTGGACACGGTTCTGCTGGCGATACAAATTTCTTCAAACACCTCATGATTTTGACAACATTTATGAACTACTACGCCAGCAACTCCACCGGCACCAATGATTAATGCTTTGCTCATTGTAAATCCTCCTTAGATTATTGATATGATAGATAATTACAAACTATAAATCACTTGATTTATTGTCTCATAATTACTATTATTATATTTTTTCAGTTTTAGTTTAACGAGTTAGCTTGTTAACTGATATCTAACTGGTTCAAAATCCTACTTATAATTGCAATAGAAGCTCTCGAAGCAGCTTACAAGCTAACGCCGTAGATGCACCGCTCTGATCATAAACCGGGGATAGCTCATTCATATCCATGGCTACGATATTGAGCTTGAAGACTTCCTTTAATGCTCCAATCAGTTCCATAAAGGTAACGCCACCGGCTTCCTGTGTTCCAGTTCCCGGGAATACAGAAGGGTCAAGAACATCCAAATCAATGGTGAGATAAACAGGCTTGCCCTGAAGCTTCTCCACTACCTTCTCAATTCCGTCCAAGTTAAACTTCTGGGTAAACACATGATCCTTCGCCCAAAGAAATTCCTCCCTGTCACCACTTCTGATGCCAAACTGGAAAATCCTATTATCTCCTACAAGCTCGTGACATCTTCTCATTACTGTGGCATGGGATAGGGTTTCCCCCAGATAATCATCCCGAAGATCTGCATGCGCATCAAAATGGATGATATGCAGCTCGGGATATCGCTCTGCGACTGCCTTCACACTTCCAAGGGTTACAAGATGCTCACCGCCAATCATTAAGGGCTTTTTATGATCATCAAGAATTTGCGCTGTCATCTCTTCAATGGTTTCTAAAACCCGCTTGGTATTGCCAAAGCCAAATTCCAAGTCCCCTCCATCAAAAATCTTCTTATCTAATAAATCCAAATCAAGATAGGGACTATAGGTTTCAATCCCATAGCTTTCATTACGAATCGCCGCGCTGGCAAATCTCGTTCCGGGGCGATAAGAAGTGGTACCGTCAAAGGGAGCACCAAATAATACGATATCGCTCTCTTCATACTCATGATCACAGGCGATAAAGGTATGGATATTTCTATTCATTTTCGTTCAATTGCTCCTTTACATAATTGGGAAGTGCAAAGCATCCCCTGTGTAGCTCTGTATTATAGTATTTCGTTTTGATTCCCAGTTCATTCCATCCCTTTTCATTCAGATGCTCAATGGGGTCGAAATGCTTGGAAGCATAACCAAAGAGCCAATGTCCGGAAGGATAGGTAGGAATATGTGCCTGATACACTTTTGCAATGGGAAAGGTCTCTTTAATCCGGCGGTGAGCCCTCTTCATTGCCTCTACATAGGCATCATAATAGGTGCTTTCATGCTGATTCACAAGAATTCCCTGATCGGTCAGTGCCTTGAAGCAATTACCGTAAAACTCCTTTGTGAAAAGCCCTTCACCCGGTCCAAAAGGATCAGTGGAATCTACAAGAATCAAATCGTACTCATCCTTTTTCCTTCTTACGAACTTTAACCCATCCTCATAATGGATGTGTACTCTGGGATCTTCCAGACTGCAGGCTGTCTGTGGCAGGAATTTCTGACATGCATCTACCACAACTTCATCAATTTCCACCATATCAATGTGCTCTATGGATGGATATCTGGTCAGTTCCCTGATTGTTCCGCCATCACCGGCGCCAATAACCAGAACCTTCTTAATATTCAGGTTCGTTGCCATTGGAACATGTACGATCATGTCGTGATAGATGAACTCATCTTTCTCCGTTACCATCAGACATCCGTCCAAGGTAAGAATTCGACCGAATTCATAGGTTTCCAGGATGTCCACCTGTTGAAAATCGCTCTTTTTACTAAAAAGCTGTTCCTTTACCTTCAGCGAAAAACGAACATGTTCCGTATGCAGCTCGGAATACCATAATTCCATATGCATCACCTGCCCTTTCTGTAGTGAATTTTATATTAATATTGCGACTGATTTGTTAAGGTAAAAACTATAGATCGAGGTACGTCAATCCGTATAGGTTTTAATAAAAAGAATGCAGCACATCTTTCCAACGCAACACGCTCCCGCTTGGATGAAGTACGTAGCGGTGCTTAGACCACAGAATACGTGGTCTAAGCACCGACGACTTCATAACAGTTGCTTATGAAAAGATGTGCTGCATTCTTTTCTGGGTACGTATTGGGCGGATTGACTGATCTTCTAGATCTTTAATTTATCAAAAGTCTATAATATTCAACCGTTCCACCTTCATATCCTGGGGACCGGTTAGGGAGCTTCCCTTTTCTTTGGCGTACTTGATATATTCTATGATGTCCTTGGTTACCCTCTCTCCTGGTGCAAGAATGGGTATTCCGGGAGGATAGCACATAACGAATTCTCCTGCAATATGACCAATGCTCTCGTCTAAGAGAACGGATTTCTTCTCATGATAGAAGGCCTTCTGTGGAGTAAATGCCACATCAGGGTCAATGTATTCATGGTTGAGCATACCTACCTTATCCTTACTGAAGATTCTCTTGATTTCAGATAGGGAGCCTACTAAACGTTCTATCTCAAAAGGTCTGTCTCCGGCAGAGATGATGGCAAGTATGTTGCCGATATCACCAAATTCAATCTGGATATCGTATTCATCGCGAAGCAGGTCATACACTTCGACTCCAGCAAGACCGATCTCTGCGGTGTGTACTGACAATTTGGTTCGGTCAAAATCATAGATGGTATCACCGTCGATTAGCTCAGCGGAAAAGGCATAATAGCCGCCTATTTTATTAATTTCCTCCCTTGCATATTCTGCAAGATCCACAGTTTTCTTCACCATCTCCTTGCCGTTAATCACCATGTTCTTTCTGGCAAGATCCAGGGAAGATAGTAGCAGGTAAGAGGCGCTTGTAGTCTGGGTTAGGTTGATGATCTGACGAACATAGCCCGGCTCGATATCTTTCCCGCATAAGAGGAAGGAGCTTTGAGTTAGGGAACCGCCAGTTTTGTGCATGCTGACAGCGGACATATCTGCTCCTGCTGCCATACCGTTGATGGGCATATTTTCACCAAAATAAAAATGAGTTCCGTGGGCTTCATCCACCAACACTTTAATATCATGCTCATGAGCCAGTCTCACAATCTCTTTCAGATTGGAGCATATACCGTAATAGGTAGGATTGTTAATAAGGATTGCTTTCGCATCCGGGTTCTCAATAATTGCATTTTTAATATCCTCAACGGACATACCTAGTGGGATACCCAGTTCATGATTGACTCCCGGATTCACATAGACCGGAATCGCGCCACATACTACCAGTGCATTAATGGAGCTTCGGTGTACATTACGGGGCATAATAATCTTCTCCCCTGCTTTGCAGGTGGACATAATCATTGCCTGTACCGCCGCTGTGGTTCCATTAATCATAAAAAAAGCTGCGTTCGCACCAAATGCCTCAGCGGCAAGTTCCTCAGCAGCTTTTATTACAGAAACCGGATGGATGAGATTATCCAAGGGCTTCATGGAGTTGACATCCACTTTCATGCAGTCCGCTCCCAAAAATTCAGTTAGCTCAGGAATTCCTCGTCCGCCCTTATGTCCCGGGACATCAAAGGGTACGACACGGTTTTTCTTATGTTGTAGTAATGCCTCATGAATGGGTGAATTTTCTTGCGTGTATTTCATAAATTACTCCATTCTGATTAATAAATGTTCATTCCGCTGAATATTTCAATCATTTCCTTACGAAGACTATTGGTAATATCCAGTCTTTGCTTCGGAGGCAATTCATATACATCCTTATTAAAGAGATAATTCTGTAATTCGATTTCTTTAATCAGCATTTTTGTATGAAAAATATTGGATTGATATACATTCACATCAATCGCATCATATCTGGTCAGGGTTTCGTCATCAATATAGTCCTGAATAGAGGTAATATCGTGATCGATAAAATATTTCATACCGTGAAGGTCACGTGTAAAGCCTCTTACACGGTAATCGATTGTGATAATATCGGAATCAAAGCTTCCGATGAGATAATCTAAGGCATTCAACGGAGATATCTCGCCACAAGTGGATACATCAATATCTACACGGAAGGTAGAAATCGAGTTGTCCGGATGATGCTCGGGAAAGGTGTGCACCGTAACGTGACTTTTATCCAGATGAGCATGCACAGAGTCTCTTGAATCCAATAAAAATTTGCCCTGATTGCAGGACTCATCAATATGATCCGAGGTCAAAGTACCTTCCGCAATCAAAATATTAACGGAAGCTCCCTGGGGATCATAATCCTGTTTGGATATATTAAGGATGTGGGCTCCGATCATCTCGGTAACATCCACAAGAATTTTTGTTAAACGCTCCGAATTATATTGTTCATCAATATAAGCGATATAATCCTTTTGTTCTCTCTCGCTCTTAGCATAACAGACATCATAGATGTTAAAGCTAAGTGTTTTTGTGAGGTTGTTAAAACCATATAATTTGAGCTTTTTACTATCCAAACCTATCACAACCTTTCTTTTCAAGATGTATGTATATGGGGTCTAAAAAGCTCCTCATATATGTAAGAACCATATACTGCTCCCATCATTTGGAGCACTCAAAAAACGCCCCTAGACATTAACAGCATGGACTATTATATACAAAACTATTCTAATATGCAAGCATTATTTTTACTATTATTAAACCACAAGTTTAGTATTGGTGTTACTTTGGGGTTGAAAATAGATAAACAATAAAAAAGTCTGAATTTCCTGATGTGGTGAGGGAGGAAATTCAGACTTTTTTGGGTGGTGAAGGCATTAGAACTTTATATCAATTATTTCTAAATAGCTATTTAATCATCAGTAATTCAGAAAAAATATTGATTAATTTCATATTCAATTAATCATATATGCAATCAGAAAACCGACTCCATTACACAAGAGGACAAATACTGCAAATGTGTTCCATTTCTTATAACTATTTATAAGTTCTATAACAAATGGATCATTTAAATCAATACGCATATTTTTTCTTTTATAATTTATATTTGCTGCAAAACCATTTAGCTCTATTTTATTCCAATAATCTTTATGATACAGATTCATATAAGCGTTGGTTTTTCTATCTTCACTTATATTCAGAATTATAACGTATATCCAAGAAGTAATCATAAAAAATGCAATAAGAATAGATGATATTTTTATTATAAGACTTAATAGAAATATAATCAGAGCCATAATTCCATAAATAATGTAATGATATAAATAATTAGTACAGTATTTTTTCTTCAAATTATAACACCTCATTTATTTTTAAATAGACAAAACATTAATTATTTTATTAACAACTTCTTTATTATTACTATTATTAACATCCCATCTAATTCTAGAAAAACAAGCAGGAATATCAAACAATTCTTGATCACATATCATAATTATCTCCCCGTAAACATCTGAATGTAAACATCAACAGTTAAGCCATTCTTACATGCATAATCAACATTATTCGAATAATGAAGTCAGTTTCACACAAGTCATTTTTCCGCAATACCGTATAGTGATTATCTTTCACCTTTTCACTACACACCTGCTACAGAAAAGCAGTCAGTCTATACACAGTTTTGCAGCGACTTCTGACATCAAACAATTACATCATAATATCTTATTTAGAGTAAAATCTCCATTATAATTAAGGAGCTTACTAAAAAAATTGCTATACCTACACCTAGCCATAATCGCTTTACCTCATACTCAGGAACTCTACCTTTTCTATATTCATTAAGTCGCACAATCGGTAATGACAAAAGTGACAGAATAGTCATAATGAATTGTAATCGATGAAATATTTTATATATGTCAGAATTTTTTTCATAATGACGTAAATATGACTCAATTATTGATATCATGCTTGCTAATATAATTATAGCAAATGAAAAGGAAAAATATTTATACTGTGTATTACGCAATTTATAAATCCCATATACCATTATAATTATTACAATTACATTAATGAGCACAAAACTTTGTAACGAGATATTAGTCATAAAACCTCCTTAGTATCCTATAATTTCTTCCTTTATAGCATCAATTGAATGTGAGACGTACGTACTTGCCCCTACACCTGCAACAAATACTAAGCCAACTACTAATACAGGGGCTTCTACAGGCAGAAATGCTACCGCAAGTGTTCCAATCAACACACCTGCAACAGTTGATGCAATATCAGCTGCTGCAGCTATTCCAAAATTCTTATTAAAACCTTTGTATTTTTTATAATCACTACCCAAATCCCAAGCTAAACATCCTGCTGATATCAATCCTACCTTTTTCGATACGCCTTTTAATACTCTTACAGATTTATATGTACTATGCCAAGATGACACTGTAAATCCATCAATAACACGTGGTTTTATAGGCGCTCTTATTGGTAATCTTGCTATGCGGGATCCTAATGCATTGTCGGCTACACTTGAAGCTAAATTTTAACCAAAATCTTGTAATCCATCTACTGCTGTATAAGATTTGCTTGATCCTGATTTAGCATATTCATCATAGCACCATCTATTGCCAGTTGCATCACTCCTTCTATTAGGCTCATTTTCACAGTAAGCAAACATATTTTTATCAATCATACCTTGGTTAGTTGATACTACTCCATCCGCATTCAAAAACCTGCCCCACTCCGGATTATAATACCTGCACTTAGTTGAATATGAAATTTTGTATGATGATAATGGGGAACATTGATACGATTTTAGTTGAAACTGTAGGATTGTTCAGCTTTGCTTTGGGTCTATTCGCCTGTGGTGTTTCTTATGCGGATACTAGGTTTAATCCGCCAAAGGGTAATTATACATTGTACATAGTCAAGTTATTTAGTGTGGCAGGTGAATCTTATTGTACTGATAAGGAATTTAGATATGTTTTTGATCCAGAGAATAGTAAAGAGCCATAACCCAATTCGTTATAGAGGATATTATTATGATAGCGAGACAGGGTTGTATTATTTACCTATTAACACTGACAGAGCTACAAATTGTTCATATGCCAGCTCACTTTTTAACAAACCACAAAAAGCCCAAATCATCCCACATATGGGCAATCCTTGCTTTTTATTTATATAGCCATCACTGGTAATACAGACCTATATTTTCTGCTCCAGTAATAAGATTTTTCATTATAAAATATAAAATTGTGAATTTATGAATGCCTATAATAAACTATGTACTTTATTCGCCAAACACTCCTGACTCAATAAGTAAATACATAATGAGTGCAAATATTGCAATGGTAGGCATACCAATTAACCAATAATATGCTCCAACCCTTTTTCCTGGTATTTTTCTTATTTTCCACGCCTTGTAAGTTAAAATTATAAATATGATTACTCCAATTGCTGCTATTGGGTAATTCAAAACTTGCTTAAATTGTGTTAATCCAGCTAAACTAATAAGAATCCCTTCTATTCCTGATAAGATTCCAAATAATCTAAATGAGACTTCATTTTTAATCTTAAATATGCCGATTAATATTGCTCCTACCCCAACTAAAAAAAGAAAATAATTACTTACCATTATCTATCCACTCATCCTTCCAAGCCTGCGCTCCATAATTAATACCCCCACCAATAAGAATACCCGCACCTATTCCTAATGCAATTCCCCATCCAGCGCCAGGGATCAATGAACTTACTACCAACACTGAAACAATTGACGCTCCCATCTGTTGTAGCCGCATCCGCACCACTCCCTACGCATGCTAATGCCATCAATGCGGGTGCAACACCACCTGCTGTAGCAACAACTGCAACGGCACAAACTACTACAACTACCGCAGCAATAACCCAATGCAACCACGAATGACCAGTTGGCTCCAACCTATTTACAGGATTATTACCACAGTACGAGATTAAATTCATTCCTGTCAAATCACTTCCCGATTTCACTTGTGAGTCCGCATTCAAAAATCTTCCCCACTCCGGATTATAATATCTACTCTGCAAACCCGGTTTCGACTGGATTCATCTATGTAGCCCGATAACCTAAACCAAGAACATTTTTGTTTTTCAAATCATGTTTTGTTTAAAATCTTCCTTAAGCTTTCTCATTCTCTTGTATTCCCTTATTAAGATAAACATAGTTGCAAGTATCAGAATAGATTCAAGGCAAATTATACTTAAGCTCAATACTGTAAACCCTTTAGTTTTTAAGCAACTAAAAAGAATTAAATTTAAGACAAATAAGTTCACCGTCAATATTGATATAAGTTTCTTGCAATATCCCAGATACTTACTGATGAAATCTTGACTATTTGGAATATATTGAACCTCACATATTTCACGGTTATCAATAAATAACTTTGGCGGAAAGCCTCCATAATATCGATATTTTAGGTAAATCGTCTTATCTTCATTTAATTCAAGTTTTATTTTACTATTCAAGCAATATGGAATTATCATCTCATGCCAATTTGAGTCAGTATTCATCAAAATAATATTGAATATGCCTTGTATTATACAAGTTAATATATATATTATTATGTTTATAAATGTAATTGCTCTTTGAGTTGGTTTATGCTTAAAATCTAAAAAATATTCTCCACTTTCAACAAAATCGAAAGAAATGTACGTAATGTCCTCATTTACCATTTGACTTTTGCCATTAAATACTATTAAAAAATCATCTTGAAAAGGAACATCACAATTGACTAATAATTTCATTATCATATCTCCCAAACAACGTTATTCACTTTGCCATCATATAAATAATCAAGGAATCCAGCGGCAATTCCTCCAACAGATGTAACAATATCTATGTTGGATAATGTTATACTAGTAAACGTATTTACTATTAAAGAGCTCGATGCACCAGCAATCATATCAACTATTTATAGGAATTATGCTAGCAAGCCCCTTTCCAACCAAAGGGATGACTCTAACCGCATCTTTTACTCCATAAGTTATTTTATAGGCATTTCTTGCGATACACTTAAGCAAATCAAACACCACGTTTTTGACTTTTGATCTCACAGCTGCCTGCCCAAATGACTTTGCTAATTGCTTAAGCGGAGCAAATAATAGACCTTACCCAAACGCCATAGCGATAATGTCTAGAGGAGTGGAAACCATCCACCTTCTTATTTTAAAACATCCAGTTGGATCACTATTTCAAACACCACATTCTGCTTTACCAGCTGAATATAGTCAATATATGCGGTATTAACCGGCCTGTTGTACCAGATTTATGCGATAATTTATCCAGTATTTTTGTATCACTACATCCTGAATTAATTGCTTGATTATTTTAGGTTTTCAAACAGAATTAAAACCGTAATCTCCTACTAGGTTTCTCAATTTGTTGCTAAGTAAAACGAGCTGACCAATGGCCTAGCTCGTTTTAAAATAATTCATGGTGTCAAGCACTGGTTGTTCCCAATAGAAAAAGCTTTTTTCAATTTAATTATGTTCCACTTTTCAAGTAAAAATTAAAATCAGAATTAAACCAGTATAATACAGTTTAAAGCGATATAAGTAATTTAGGTTTACCGCTTAAATCTTTTTTTGATATATTCGTAAAATTCACTAGGTAATATATTAATGTTAAGCTCCCCATACCTGTCTACAAAAGCCTCATATTTCTCTTTATGTGTACTTGAAAGCCATGTATCAAAAACCTCAGCGGATTTTATTGATATTGGAATATCAGTTATAGAATCTCCAAACTTTAAAAATACATTATTATATGTACTCTTTATCTCTGCATATAACTCATATGAAAGTTTCATATTACATCTATAGTTTGCAAAACAAGCCTCTACAGAAATAATTGTCACATCTGAATTTGTTACAATATCTAGTACTAATGCTTTTCCATAAGTATACCTATTATCATCCATTAATTTTCTTTTAAAAAACAAGGCAGAAGAATATGCATAATATTGATTTATTTCTCTAATTTTATCAAGCCTTTCAAGAATAGATTGCTTTACATTTATACGTTCACAAATTATATTAAAGAAAAAGCTCTCAGCTCCCATATATCCCTCTCCTTTATTTTGTTATGAAAATATTAATAGTGCTGTATCCCAAATGCCTTAATGCTTCAACGTGCCTATTGTCTACTTTTTTAAAGATGGTTCCATAGGAACAATCTTAATATTTGGCCATTTTGCCACCTTGCTTGAACTTGTCATTCCCTGTCTGAGGCGTTGGAAATATAGAGTTTTCAAGGTTCAAAAAGCTTGTGTAAAAGCCATATGAAGACTCTGAGTGGCTTCTGCAATGGCTAAAAAATCTTCCATTTCAGCCTGATTTTATGTTCAAAAACGGATAGATATTTTCTCCGCTTTGCACAACCATACTAGCTTTTTGTTGGAGTTACCTCCTTAATTTTCGGATCTAACGGATTCAAACCAAGCATCAGATAATTATACTGATCTTCTGTAAGTTCAGCGGCTTCTTCCGTTGTGCGGGGCCAGGATAGACTACCGTCTTCAAATCTTTTATACAAAAGTAAGAATCCATTTCCCATCCAGAGCAATCCTTTCATACGATCGAATTTCCTGCCGCAAAAGAGAAATAAGATTCCTTTCTCAAATGGGGTTTGATTATATTTACCGCCGATAATCATCGAGAGTCCGTCGATGCTTTTTCTCAGATCTACAGTTCCACAGGCAAGGACTATACGGCGTATTCCAGCAACATCCTCAGGCACGTGTCACCTCCTGGATAATCCTCGACAGCACCCTGTCAGAGGAGTAAACTCCCCTGAAGCCCCTGATATTTATATATCATTATAGAAAACCGTTATACTTTACTATTTTCATTATACTTTTCCGTTATGAAATGGCTTTTACAACATTCTTTTCCTAACGTATTTTTGAACACATATGTTTATCAATTGCCTTTATAAAAACAACTGCTCCATCCAAAACAGTGGAGCAGTTGTTAAACCGACAATTCTTAATTCAATAATTTATTTAGCAAAAATCCTCTTTTTAATTCAATTTCTTAAATAAGACTTTTGTTCTTTTTTCATAAAGTTACTATCCCATTTTTTCCGATACGAATTAATATATGTTTTCCAAAAGGATTTAGGGTTCCAAACCTCTTTAATCAGCAAAGCTTCTGGTAAGGCATGCAGTAAATCAATAAGGTCTGATAATTGATCGTATTTTGAAGCATCATACAGTTTGCAACTCAATTCACAAATTTTTGATACCAGTATTGCATATTTTTCAATTTGTTGAATATTATTTGTAGGTTGTATATCCCTAATTATTACATTGGTTGACTCTTGAAATGTGTTTAAACTTCCAAATGAGTTGTTTACCTCAAATTTTTGTATGAAAACTTCATAATTCCACTTATCTATATCTTGCATATAGAAATCACCAAGTATATGCATGATATAACGTGTATTATTTTCCTTTGGCTGAAATCTTATTTTAGCCATAATAAATGTGGATACTTTCAGTATTTTTGCAATAGAAAAATTATCCATATCAACCTCCAAAAATTGTAATAACAACATCAACAGCTCTTCCATTTGCTATTGCATCAGCAACCCTATGATGCCCTTGTTGAATGACTCCAATTGTACTAACTTCAATTGCTTGGTCCCCAGCAAACTTAACCGCGTCTTTTATACGTCTAGAATCTAATGAACTTAATACTTTCTGAGGTATTAATGTGTTTGGATCTACTCCTTCTTGAGTCTTACCCACTTGCTGCCCAGGTTTAAAGGGAACTCCAGGATTGCTTTTAGGAGTTTTAGGACTACTTAATTTAGACAGCCCCGCACCTATTACAGCAGAGCCAGCAGTTCCTGCAACCGTCCCCCAATTACCTTGCGAGGCAAATTCTTGTGGTGAACTTGAGTATGTTGACGCATGGAATGCTGCATATGCAAGGTACGACGCTGACGCCATAAATGCCCCTGCAGCTATTGTAGATGTAGTTGTAGCCGCAGCCGCACCACTCCCTACACAAGCTAATGCCATCAATGCGGGTGCAGCACCACCTGCTGTAGCAACCACTGCCGCAGCGCAAGCTACAACGACTGCGGCTGCAATTGCCCAGTGCCACCAAGCATGACCTGTAGAATCTGTGCGCATGATTGGATTATTTCCGCAGTACGCAAATAAATTCATTCCTGTTAAGTCGCCGCCCGATTTTACTTGTGAATACGCATTCAAAAACCTGCCCCACTCCGGATTATAATACCTACTCTGCAAATAATATAATCCAGTCTCGCTATCATAATAATATCCTCTATAACGAATTGGATTAATTAAGACAATACTACTTGTATCCGTAATCGCATTTCCAGCACTGTCAGTTATGGATACAATATCGCCCCACTCGTTGTATTCATAGGAGCCTTTTAAATCTCCATAACTATTGTATACCCCAATTATATCTCCTTTGAGATTGAATGTAAAATAATAATTTGCCCCATTATACTGTATTCCGGTTACTTGTCCATCTGCATTATAGAAGTAGAAGATATCATTCGATCCTCTTCGCTCATATACCAACTGATCACCATTATATAGATACTTTGTGGTAACCCCACCTGTAGTCTTGCTTACACGCAACCCATTCGAATCATAGGTGTAGGTGCTCTTCTTACCTCCAATGGTTGCACTTGCAAGCTCTCTTCCATTCTGCCAGGTGTAAATATCATCTCCAACTGAAACAGGATTTCCGATTTCATCGTATTTAATTGTTTTACCATTATAAGATATTAGCATATCCATCCAGTTGCTTGTGCTATAACCGTAACTTATTGTGCTTTGAAATGTTCCTAAGGTTCCTAACTTGTAATTGTATTTCTTAACTGAGGTTATATTCCCTCCATCATCATAGGTATAAACCCTTGTTACATTTTCAGGTACGCTGTCTACACGAACCAGTTCGCTTAACGAATTGTAAGTATAATTTAAATAATCTTTTCCCGCTTTCGTTATTCCCGTAATATTTCCTAGCTTATCATAAGCAAAATCATACACCACACCGTCAATGGTTTCATGTCTTACCTGTAAGGTACGGTCTCCACTTCCTGATGCTGACAGCCAATAAACATAGCTCATTTCCAGTGGTGTATCCGTGCTGATGATTTGCTTATTTAAACGGTTGATGCTATCATATGACCTTGTCACTGTTCTACCAGAAGGCATGGTATATTTACTTAAAAGATTATCTTCTCCATAGTCAAATTGGTGCTTAACCGTTCTGCCGTTTGCATAATCAACGATACTTGTTACGTTGTCTTTGAGATCATAACCATATTCTGTGCTATAGATATTTCGGTCAATCGAAGCACTCTGGCTGGTATCGATTGTTGACATTCCCAACATACGACCGGATTTATCATAGTCATAATATGATAACAAATGATTCGTAAGATCCTCTTCTTTTGTAACAGCTCCTGAACTGTCATAGGTCCATTTAAACTTCACGGCATCATTGTATTTCAGTTGAGAGATAAGATCCATGTCATTATAAACATAGGATTTCGTATTCCCATTACCATAGGTAGAGGTTATCAACCTACCATCCGCTGGATTATAGGTGTTCGATACCAACTTTGTACTTCCCACGAATACAGAGCTGTTATTTCCATACTGATCATAATTAAAGGTATAATTAAACCCGTTCTGGTTTATGGTTTTAATTTTATCGTTATTATCGTATGTATATGAGTTACTGGCAGTGAAGCTGCTGGAATCAAGAGGATTTTTGACCGTAGTACTAACCTTCGTTAATAAATCATTATCCGGATCTAAAGTATATGAGGTTACATTACCTGCTTTATCCGTATAACTCTTTAATACACCTTTCGCTTCATCATAAGAGGATTTATCACTATAACCATTCGCATCGGTTGTTGCTGTCGTAAATCCCTTACCGTCAATGATTGAAGAAGTTGTTAACTTCATAGAGGCATCATTATTTCTTATTATAGTTTTAGTACACAAGCCATCACTGTTATACGTAAAATCAGATATCATTCCCGTCTGGCTAATGGATTGGGTTACATTATGCTTATCGTCATAGTCATACTTCGTTTTATAGCCTTTTGCATCCGTTTGGACATAGATATCATTGGTCTCTTTTTTGGTATCCGGATTTGTATAGTCTATATCCGCCTTTGACGCTTCAGAGTCCTTCACCAGATTAAGATTACCGTTTGAATCGTAAGTATAGGTAGCCACATTTTGCTTTACCAGCTGAATATCATCAAAATATGCGGTATTGGCCTGCTTGTTATAACGCAGATATACCGATATTTTTACCGGCGTTTTTCCGGTAGATGAGCCGTCCGATAAATCAAAGGCTTGTGCTGAGTATTGCCAGTCGCTAACACTATTATTAAAGTTTGCGGTCAGCTTCCACTTTGATGATCCATCGGAATAGGTGACCAATATGGATATCTTGAACTTCTTGGTATCTTTTGCATCATCCGGTACAGCATTCGCTTTCGCCCAACCGCTAACGATGTAGGTATCTGCTTCTGTTCCCTTAATCGTTACATCCTGAATTAATTGCTTGTCCAGTTGGGGTTTTCCAGCCATCTTAAAACCATAATCTCCTACTCGGTCTGCATCAACTGTTGCAATATCACTGGCTTCCAGATCCTCCCCATGCCAGCTAATTGGCATATCGGAAGACGATAACTTCTCCATACTGGCATTTTCTAACATGTTGAAGGTATTCATTGTACTGCCAGTCTCCAGCTGGATTGCATCAAACCAAGCAGTACCCGTTGACTTTCTGACTGCAAGATTAATTCTTGTATAGGTAACATCATCCGGAACAGTAAATGTAATGGTCAGCCTTCTCCATCCATTATTAATCGCTGTATTCGTTGTTCCAGTTATGTAATCTGAATAGGTAGAGACGTCATCTCCTGACGTAGTAAAACTATATGCCCAAGCATGGCACCGTATTTTCCACTCTCTGTTCCAGTTATGCCGGAAGTCTTCACATAGGCAGATAATGTATAGGTTCCTCCCGGAACAAGCTCACTGCTGCTAAAATCCTGATAGCTTCTTCCTCTGCCATCTCCGGTAACCGAGGTTACACTCATCTTTAAAGACTTATTGCCATAGTAGCTTTGATCCGTTGCAAAGGAGGTTGCAAAGGTACAGTCATCTACCCATTGGACGGATGTCCATGAACTGGACGCTTCCATATTACCATTGGTAACATAATTGCGCGTACTTCTATTGAGTGATAATTGACTTTGTAGTTTGTTATTACTTTTTGTGTTAGTAGTACTAGTCGAAGTATAATTATATTTCGCAGCCCCGAGGGATGAGTTTTCTACGGTATCCTCTTTAACTGAATCCGTCCTTCCCATATCATCAAACTGATATGTGGTTATAAGATCGTCGTCATTACCAAAGATATCATCCTTACCAGCCGTTTTAAAGACGGTCTCATTGTACTTTGAATAGTCCATGCTCATCTGCTGTCCCGCCGACCCTGAGCTACCTTTTTCTTTCACACTGAATACTCTTAATCCCTTGCTCTTGCTGGTATATCCAAAGGAAAGGGACTGTCCCCCCGTACTTGTAGCAGATAACAGTTCCTCATTATCTCCATAGGTATAGGTCGAACTGCTACCATCCGGATATCTTACTTCCATCAATAAACCATCGGTAAAAATAAAGGTAGTTTTGCGACCAGCTGCATCTGTCATGTAACTCAAATAATTAGAGCCTGAGGTAGATTCCGTCAACGTAATTACATTTCCACCACCATCTGTTACCTTTGTTATCTGATTATCACTATAGGTTATTGTCATGGTATTGCCATTTACGTCTTTCATGGAAGAAAGATTTCCACTGGAGTTAAATGTCATGACATTATCTTTTTTATCCTTTATGGTATAACTGGATGTATTCTTAACCAGTGTTAAGCCAAGTCCATCTTCATCCGTTAACGAACCATCACTATTTTTAATAAAATAGTGCTCCGTACCATCTCCATCGGTATAAACATATGGATATGTCGTATGTGCTGAACCACTCAGTCCATAATCGGAAGAGTCTCTTACTGTACGCTCAATATTCAGCCTCCACCCATGTCCTATAAAGGGTTGCATGTCCGTAAATTTATAGCCTGCCATATATCCATTATATACATGCTGTATGGTAACCGGCATTAAATTACTTCCAGAGTTAACATCATCATGAATCATGACCAGATTACCAGTGTAATCATTAATATATGCTGTCCCTGCACTGCCTGCACTTACGTTATGATAGGTCCAATAATCCTCGAGACCTTTATTGTTACGGTAATTAATACTGATACGGGGATATAACCCTTCTGTGGAATTATATTTATCCGACCAGAATCTTCCATATGCTCCGTAAGTAGCCCAGCTTGTGCTCTCATTATTCGCCCTTAACATAATACCATTATTAGCTACATCACCATCATACCAGCTCTTCACCGCCTTGGTAATATTCCAAGACTTCCAATCAGCTGATCTGGTAACATAATCATAATCCAAAATGGTACCACTATAGGAAGGCTGAGTTCCCCAAGTCAATGAGCTAGGGCTCCAACTGTCGTTTACAGTATAGGCATTGATTTGAAGGTCGTCCACTCCTGTTGCATAAAAGCTTTGACTATATTGACACAGATTTAAATATGCATCAACAACTATATCTCCCTTGTTCAGGGTTGGTAATGCAAATTTAACATATGATCTGGAACTCCCGTAATAATAACTATCATTACCAATCAATAGTTCTAATTCCTCGTTACGGTTCGCCGATGTATGATTCTTATCCACATAGGTACAGCTGATTGCACCTTGATCCAGTTCGGTTGTTATCATCGGATCAATCGTAACAGGGAAGGAAAGGGTACTCATGCTATCTTTATCTGCTACTACCGACAGGGTATATCCTTTTTTTGTCTTTGACAGTTCATACTGAACTGCGCTCGAATTTACACCATTTGCATCAACCACGTATGGTGCAGGAATACTATATTTTAAAGCATCTGTTTTCGGATCATAAATACTGATACTTCCATCCTCGTTTTTCTTTGCTTCCAGATTCTTTAATTTTAATGAAAACGGAAAAGAATAATCTTCTCTTGGTTGTTTTACCAAAATATTCTCTTTAATATTTGTTCCACTTAACAGATATTGCAGATCGACTCCCTTTTCAATTTCTGTATATGTAATGCCAGCATCGTTCTTTTCTATCTTAAATTGTTCCAGCTTTGATGATTTCTTATCCTGTGCCTTAGCTGAAAGTGAGGCATTCCTTACTATTTCTTCCTTATTCAAGTAATCCCAGGCAATGGAATAATTGTCATCCTTAATTCGTACCAAAGCTTTTTGAGCTGTATTCTTGGCAAACTTTACTTTGAATTCGTTCTCCTGATTCTCCAATCCGCTTATATCCGAAGTATCGTCGGGTTCTTGACTTTGGAGAGAGTTATCGATGTCTTTATACTCTCCATCTTTGTAATAATGTACATTTTCATCATAAATGACCGCCATATAAGAATGATCACTCATCAAAAAAGTCTTTGAATCCAAGGTTCTCTTCGATGTATCCTCTCCAATTATCTGAGGCTCCTCACTAGATGCTGGCTCCTCACTAGATGCTGGCTCCTCATTCAGCGTATTATTATCTGCTGGATTTTCTACTGTTGCTGGCGGATTCTGCTGAGAATCATTGGTTTCATCCGCTCTTGCTATAAGCTCATTTGGCAAGGTTGTAACTACTAAAGCCACAATAAGTATTAATGCTATCACTTTTTTAATATTAGTACACCACTTTTTTGACATAAACGTCATAATTACCCCCAATTTTTATAATTTTATGGTATTATATGTGATTTTTATTATATTCTTCCATTTGTAAATGTCAACAAATATTTTCATATTTCAACAAAAAAATTAGGCAATACACACATATATATGATTTTCAACAACATATACACATCTAAATAATGCTTAATAAATAACGTAAAACATAAATATAAAAGGTACATATATACAACACCTTTTATTAAGTATTCTTATCTAACAAAAAATAGCGGCTCCATTATCCATGAAATGTCTCAAATATTATAGTAATACTTATATTTGAGACACTTTTCATAGTTTTAGGAGCAGCTATTAAGATGAGTATTCACATTTTATTTTAACTACTACTTCATTTGACCTTGTATTATTGCTCATTAAATCTTATGAATTCATATCATAAGTCCTTTTATCACCATTTATTAAATTAAATGAGCACCGATATCTATTATATGATTTGTCAATCTCTTTTTTACATATTTAAAGTTTGCACCATAAATACAAAATAATTCTATCCACTATAACTTAATACCATTTAGTGCTTTCGCTCTCTTTTTTTTAATTATGCGCTAATTATTATTAAAACTAGTATGATAAATACCAACTATTTAAGATCTAAAATCGATCTAAATGCATAACCCTGTTTTTCTAGTTGGGTTAACATCGTATCTAAGTTATTTGCAACTGTGGGAGATACCGCATGTAATAGAATTATCGCTCCGTTATGGCTGTATTCTGGGAATAAAGCTAAAGCCTCTGCTTTAGATGGTTGTTTTTTCATATTCCAGTCGTTATGTAAGCTCAGACTCCAAAATACAGGTGTGTAACCTAATTTTTTAAGAGTCGCTAATGAATTTTCACTATAATTTCCAGACGGTGGCCTTACTATTTTTACCATCTCTTTGCCGGTAAGTTTCTTATACGCCTTTGATACACCTTCCAGTTCACTTTTTATTTTACTTTCCTTTAATGTTGCAAGATTTAAGTGATTTACAGTATGGTTTGCCACAATATGACCCTCTTTTACCATTCTTTTTATTCCGTCCGGATTTTTGCTTATCACTCCTTTACAAATAAAAAAAGCGGCTTTTATTTTATGTTTCTTTAAAACATCAAGTATTTTTGTTGTGTAACCATTTTCGTAACCCAAATCAAAAGTCAAGTAAACCACTTTTGATTTTGTGTTATTAACGTAATAAGCCCCATACTTTTTAAATAATTCTTTTGTTTGTGTTGGTATTTTTGGCGTTTTATGATCAACACTTGGCTCAAACGCCCAAGCAATTGATTTTGTTGGAGATATAGTAGGAGTGGGAGCGGGTGTTGGCGTTTTTGTAGGCTTTTTAGTTGGTGCCTTAGTAGGTGTTTTACTTGGAGCTGGCATTTTAGTAGGTGTTTTGGTTGATGAAACTGTTGTTTTTACAGTTGAAGCTATTGCTTTTGATAGCATGGACGAAAAATTGAATACTAACGCAAATACTATAAGCAGCACGAAAACTATATTAAATTTTTTCATAATAATTCTCCTTTATATTAGACCTATGTGATTTCTATACCTCATAATTCTTTTAATCGTACAGAGTTGTAAAATTTATATTCTAACAAGATTGATATACACCGACTCACTAGATACTTACCATTAATCGACAATAAAAACATTACATCCGGAATATATACCCGGGTCATTTCACCTTTTACCTATCAAAAAATTATAATAAGGGATGGGATACTCCTTAACCACTTCTGGTATGTTTGTTTCAATGACCTTCTCAGTATCCACTTCTACAGGTACCTTAAATAATCTTGAATATATTTCAGTTCCGGACTTAATTTCAGCATCAAATAGACGTTGACAATTTAATGAATCAACAAATACATGCTTAACTAATTGGCCATAAGGATTGCAATACTCCATTTCATCTTTTTTTGCCACCTCATCAGCTTTTCTGTATGCGTGATCAGAGGATTGAGCTTTAACCACAATGATTTGTTCTTCATATACTTTGTATTTATTATCGTAATGCTCGTCAATTTTATCTTTATTAGGCTCTCCTGATATCGTACTTAGAAATAATAGTTTTACTGCATACCATCTCCAACTTGAATTTAGTTTCCTCTTCATATTTTTCCCTCCATTACTGAATTGAATTAAAAACCCGTAATCCCATCATGTAGACATTTTGTTCAAACTTTTAATTATCGTGATATTCACCGGCTAACTTCAGAAGAAGATTCAATTTTTGATGATTACGATATTCACCAACTGACCTCATAAGAAGTTTCTGCTTTCAAATCATTACGATATTCACCAGCTAACATCGGATGAAGTTTCATTTTTCATAAATCCATAAGTAATCATTAGCCTAATCTTTTTATCCATTATAATCGATAAATTCCTATCTCATCATGTTTTAAAAGGCAGTAATCAAAGATTTTGCTGCCCGCTTTTCTGTGATTACTGCCTCTGTCATTATATTCCTTATTCCATTATCATTTATTGAAATCCTGCCTCTAAATATCCAACTTCAACTGCATTTCCTCTTCCGCTTCCAGCTTAAAATCCTCTATCTTATCGGGATTTACTATCGGTAGTGCATCCAAGGTCTGTAGTCCAAAGCATCTTAAAAATTCTTCTGTAGTTCCAAACAAAATCGGTCTACCAGGTGCATCCATTCTTCCCATCTCGCTGACAAGATTATATTCTACCAACTTATTGACTGCATGGTCTGATTTCACACCACGGATTGCTTCAATCTGAAGCTTAGTAATTGGCTGCTTGTAGGCAATGATCGACAATGTTTCCAGAAGAACATCGGTTAACACATGCTTCTTTGGAACATGGGTAATCTTAATTATGGACTCATACATGGTGGGCTTGGTGCAAAGCTGAAAGGCTCCGTCCAGCTCAATAATCTGAATTCCTCTTTCCTCCCCCTCATAACGATCCATCATATTATGTATTAATTTTCTCATTGTATCTTCATCCTGGTCAAGGGCGGCGGCAATGCGGTCAAGCTCCACTGCTTCCCCCATGGTGAATAAAATTGCCTCCACTTGTGCTTCTATACGCTTTAATTCCATTAAAAGCTATCCTCCTCCATTTGAATGACATCCTCCGCAAGATAAGTGATAGTGAAGTCATCAAATAATTCTTCCTGTTCAATATTAATTCTTCCAATTTTAATCAGCTCCAATACACTGAGGAAGGTCACGATTACTTCCATCTTCGTATGCTGAGCTTCCAGTAGACTTCGGAATGAAAATGTTCTATGGATCAGCCCATACTGCTGTATCTGAGTGAATTTAACGGAAAGGTTGATTTCTTCTCTCTCGATTTTACCAAATTTGCTTCGTATAGGATCAATTTTGTCCGCCTGCTTCTTCACGATGGACTGAAATATATTATGAAGCTTTATTAACGTTACCTCCGACAAAAGTCCCTGTACATCTATTTCCTCTTTATAGCCCGAAATCTCCGGGGGGATTGAGGCGGATTTATATAATACCTGGGAAGCTCCCATCTGCATATCCTTAAGCTCCTCGGAGGCATATTTGTACATCTTATATTCTAGCAAACGCGCTACCAGCTCCTGACGAGGGTCAACTACTTCCTCATCCTCGCTTTCCTCCACCGGCAGCAGCATTTTGGATTTAATATTGAGAAGAGTTGCTGCCATTACCAGAAACTCACTCATCAAATCCAGATCTTTGCGATCCATTCTCTTAATATAATCCAGATATTGCTCTGTAATCTCGATGATTGGAATGTCATAGATATTAACTTTATTTTTATCAATCAAATGAAGCAAGAGATCCAATGGTCCTTCAAATGCTTCTAGTTTAACGGGAATCCCCATATTACCCTCCGTAAATATTGTCTTTTCAATTATTGGATGAACCGATTACTTGTCCATACTTTTTAAAGTAATGGATACGATCTCCGGCACATTAAAATATCTTGGCATGGAAGAATGAGTTCCCAGTCCTCTGGACACAATCATAACCTTCTCATTCTCCGTGTATTTTCCACCGGTAAACTTGGGAAAGAACTTCACCTGAGGTGAGATTACCCCACCAATTCCTGGTATTCTTGCTAAGCCTCCATGCATATGCCCCGCAATGGTCAGGTTTGCCCCCCAATTGGCATATTGCTTAAAATGAATAGGATTGTGTGCAATGAGTATCTGATATTGATCCTGTGGCTTTCTTCCAATTAAAGAATCCGGATATTCCATTTCCATTACAGGAAAATTACCTCGTTCAAAGAATTCCTTACCGATGGATAGCCCGGTAATACGTATGCTTTCCTTCCCTTTGCTCATGTTAACACTTTCATTGTCAAGGAAGGTAACCCCTAACAGGCTCACTCTTTTCTTGTATTCATTCCAGGTAATATCAATACATTCCTCTTCGGCTTCCGTCATTTCACCTCTTTGACCGTTGCGATTCTCCATACTTTCTTTCAATATCCATTCTATTTTTTGCTCATGGTTACCGTATGCATAATATATTTTATATCGTTTTGAAAGCTGTTCCAACAGGACATAAGCATTACTGGGATAGCAGGGTATCCGTTTGGTTATCATATCTCCCGCAAGTATAATAAATTCTGGGTTTAGTTTATCAATTCTTTGAACCAGCTTCTCATTATGCTTTCCAAAGGTATGATTATGAAGGTCGGCCAATACTACAAAGCTTGTATTATGAAAACTGGCAGGCAGTTCCTTTGATGTTATATCATACTTTTTTATAACAAGCTGCTTTTGTTCGATTAATGTCCAAATGACAAAAAACAAGAATACTCCTAGTGTAATTATAAAATTCTGCATAAAAACTCCTTTAAGGGCATGTCCTTCCTTTGGAATCCAATGCCCATATCTATTATAATATACTAGGTCGGCTTTCTTGTGTCAACTGATAGCTTTGGGATTTCCAAATGCTAACATAAATTTGGCTACATATAAGTAAGCGGAGGTTCCATTGAATCTCGAACCCCCGCCTAATTATGACTATCCTATCTATTCTTTTCCTTCAATGTTTTCCTTTATTTTTGTGGTCCCATAAAATATTTCTGCAGCAGCTTCATAAAGAAATCCTTATATTTTGCCTTCATTACAGAATCGCTTGCCAGAATATCCACTGTCCCTATTTTCTCTTTATCATAGTAATAAACGATTTCGCCTATCTTATCATTTTTCGTTACGGGAGCAGGTACCTGATCAAATAATTTTACTTCTTTATGAATTTTATCCGAACTCTTTCCTTTGGTACAAAGATAGGAAAAATCTTTGCTTGCCTTCCCTTGCACCGTATCATTTACCCCTTTTGTAACCTTTACAGGAGCAATACTTTTTGGATCATTCTTATCCGTATAAATGCTATAATTAGCAAATCCATAATTCAGTAGCTTGGAAGCTTCCGCAAATCTGGTCTTGGTATCCGGTGCCGCCATAATGACTGCAATCAGATTCATATTATTTCTTTTGGCAGTGGCAGATAAACAATACTTTGCAAGCCCGGTAGAACCAGTTTTTAATCCGGTGATTCCATTGTAGAATCGAACCAGCTTATTCGTATTGGTCAAACCAAATTCTGTGGTTCCTTTTTTGGTGGTATGAGTAATGTTATCCATCCAAACGGTGGAATAATTGCTGATTTCAGGATGTTTTGTAATCAACGCTCTTGACATCAATGCAACATCATATGCGGAGGAATAGTGATCATCCGTATCCAGCCCACAGCTATTGACAAAGTGCGTATTTTTCATTCCTAACTCCTGTGCTTTTTGGTTCATCCTTGTTACAAATTCTTCTTCGGAACCCGCTATATATTCCGCCATAGACACACATGCATCATTCGCACTTGCGATACTAATACATTTAATCATGGTGTTAACATCCTGTGTTTCGTTGGGCTCCAAGAACACTTGGGAACCTCCCATAGATGCAGCATGTTCACTGACAGAAACCTGATCCGTTAATTTGATCTGACCGGAATCAATGGCTTCAAAAATTAACAACAGGGTCATGATTTTAGTGATGCTGGCGGGTTTTAGCCGTTCGTCCTTATTTTTATCATAGATAATCTTACCGGTTGAACCCTCCATTAGTACGACGGAAGGAGATGACAGCTGTAATTGCGTATCTGCGGCCGCAGTGACAGCGATATCTCCGTTTTTCCCAGTCTTCCATTCATTTGTTTGAGCACTTGACGAACTAGGATAAAGTAAAAGAAGCATTAAAGAACATAGTAAGAAGATTGAAATTGTCTTTTTCAACTCGACCTCAATTCTGCCATTACGGGCAAAAATGCATTATTACTATTTTAATCCATGCTATCGGGTTTTAGACCAATCTATCCGATTTTTTAATATTTTTTCTGTTATAGATTCGGGTCAAATGCTCTTTCGACATAGTTCATTGGCAATTTTCATAAAGCAAAAGAAGGAATGCGCCTAATGAACCCTAAATCGTTAATTTACAGCTACAGAACACTTTAAGGTTTTACCTTTGATTTTTGCACTAATCACGGCATTACCTTTTCCAACTGCTTTTACATTGCCAAACATAGACACCTTAACCACGGATTTATTGGAACTTTTCCAGCTTACCATCTCCGAGCCTCCTTTGATATCCAGGTCATAGCTTCGCCCTTTTTTTATTGTTATTTTACTCTTGCTGATATCAATTACATGTACTCTGCACTTTAATTCCTTCTTCCCTACCTTTGCTATGATAAATGCCATCCCTGTATTATAGGCATAAAGCCTGCCATTAAAATTCACACCCACCACCCGAAAATTGGTGGAAGAAAACGTAACTCTTTTATTTATCGCATAGACACCTAAATGACTTTCTTCCCCTTTCACCATATAAATCTCCTGTTTGGTAAGATGAAGTGAAAATGGCAGCATAATTGTTTCTTTATAATATACGGAAGAATTCATGATGATATATCGAACCACCAACAGGGCTATAATGATTATGGCTATGTATTTGTAGAAGGTTGAAAGAATCGGACGCTTCATGATGGCAAATACCTGCCTTCTTTCCATGATCTATTACATCTTATGAGTAATACTACAAATATTGAATAGAATATTGCTTCGTTGGCAGAAGGTTATTTAGAATTATAATATGTATGCTACAAATCACATCCAATTAGTTCTTTTTGATTCATTTCGTTCAAAGTGACGTACCTAAAAGGCAGCTATATAATAGTCCGAAAGCGGTCGATTTATAGCTGCCCAAAAAATTTTTCTCATAACTATAAAGATTTATACAGCCAAAGGAAAGAAATCTGCTTTTTATACCTTCTCATCATTTCGCCATGAATTTGGATTAGCTTATCAAAATGATTTTATATTATTATCAAAGGATTAAAGAGTCAAAGGTCTTCTAACAAAGTTCATTGCCAATTTACATAAAGCAAAAGAATGAACACACCTATGGAAATGTATTGGATATTCTTTTATCTTGGTCAATGGAAATATATTAAATGTTCTTTTTTCTTGATCCTTAGACACCTCAATAGCAAAACATTAATTACTGTGACAATATCAAACTCACCAAATATCCTACATCATTTCTACGCCATCCTTTGTTACGATCGCATACACATACTTTGTAGGAGCTGGCTTTTCTTTCCCGATAACATACGCTCCCTGAAGGCGCTCCTTGCCTTCCTTCAGCTTATTCTGATCATTGGCATAAAGCGTTGCAAGAATATCACCCTTTGATACATACTCTCCAAGCTTCTTTTGGATTTTCAATCCCACAGAAAGATCAATTATGCTATCCTTTGTCTCTCTTCCTCCTCCAAGTATCAGGGAAGTCATGCCCACTTCGTCCGTATGGATGGATGTAATATAACCATCTTCTGGGGCTACCACAGTATCTTCCAGCTTTGCTTTTTCAAAAAGCTCTGTATGATATATGGCATCGCTGTTACCTCCCTGTGCTTTGATAAATTGTGCAAATTTATCCAGTGCAGACTTATCTTCTATGGTTTTGTTCAGCATTACTTTCGCTTCTGTTACAGTAGAAGCTTTCTCCGCTCCTACAAGCATAAATGCCGCTAGGGTAATACTCACCTCAAAAAGATCGCTGGGTGCTGTTCCGTTTAATGCATCGATGGCTTCCATCACCTCTAAGGTATTCCCTACCGCAGAACCCAGGGGCTGATTCATATCCGTAATCACCGCATAAGTCTTTCTGCCTGCAATGGTTCCAATCTGTACCATCTCTTTGGCAAGTGCCAAGGAATCCTCAAAGCTCTTCATAAATGCACCGCTTCCCGTCTTAACATCCAGTACAATGACATCGGAGCCGGATGCAATCTTCTTACTCATAATACTGCTGGCAATCAGTGAGATATTATCAACGGTTGCTGTTACATCTCGCAGCGCATAAATCTTTTTATCCGCAGGTGCAAGATTGGCGGTCTGACCAACAATCGCCATCTTTATCGTATTCACATTCTCAATAAATTGCTCGGTGGTTATGGTGGTAGAAAATCCGGTGAAGCTCTCCAATTTATCTATGGTTCCTCCGGTATGCCCAAGACCTCTCCCAGACATTTTCGCAACAGGAACTCCTAGTGAAGCAACCATGGGTCCTAACACCAGGGAAGTTTTATCCCCCACCCCACCTGTACTGTGCTTATCTACCTTTATCCCATGAATTTTTGACAAATCTAATAGATCTCCGCTGTTTGCCATAGCAATTGTAAGTGCCGCCGTCTCTTCCTGATCCATTCCATTCAAACAGACCGCCATCAAAAATGCAGACATTTGATAATCGGGAATAGTCCCATTGGTAAACCCTTCAATTATATAATCTATTTCCTGTGTATTTAATCGTTCCTTATTCTTTTTTTTATTAATCAAATCATACATCTTCATGATAAAATCCTCCGCTATTTATTCTCCTGTTAGTATGTTTCATTTATCTACTATTATATACCAATTCATATGAAAAGAATATGAACTTTTCTTTTTCGACTCATTACGTATTATTATGCAGACTTTTGGCATAATATCAAATACTTTCCATGGAATTTGATTGACTAACCTATTAAAAAAGGATAAAATATATGAAATTGTGAAATAAGGGAGAATGATAAAATGAGTTTCAAATTTGTAAAAGAAGTAATAACTCCGGAAGAACTCGTGAAGGCATATCCATTGCCTGCCAAAGATGTTCTTCGTAAGAAGGATAGAGATAAACAGATTAAAGATGTATTTACCGGAGACTCCAATAAGTTCCTGGTAATCATCGGACCTTGCTCTGCTGATAATGAAGATGCAGTATGTGATTATATTTCCCGTCTTGCCAAGGTTCAGGAGAAAGTGGAGGACAAGCTCATCCTGATTCCCAGAATCTATACCAATAAGCCACGTACTACCGGAGAAGGTTATAAGGGTATTGTTCATCAGCCTGACCCTGAGAAGGAACCTGATTTACAAGAGGGTCTGATTGCAATGAGAAAGATGCATCTTCGTGCTATCGCAGAAAGCGGACTTACTGCTGCTGACGAAATGCTCTATCCCGAAAATTGGCCCTATGTGGAAGATATCCTTTCTTATGTAGCAGTAGGTGCCCGTTCTGTTGAAGATCAGCAGCATCGACTTACGATTAGTGGAATGGATGTCCCAGCAGGAATGAAGAACCCAACCAGCGGTGATTTCTCTGTAATGCTAAATTCCGTGGTAGCTGCTCAGGCAAGTCACACCTTCCTCTATCGTACCTGGGAAGTGGAAACCTCCGGCAATCCCCTAGCACATACCATCTTAAGAGGTGCAGTCAACAAACACGGTCAATGCATCCCCAACTACCATTATGAGGATCTGACTTTACTCGCTTCCATGTACAATGAACGTGACCTGTTAAACTCCGCCATTATCGTTGACGCCAACCATTCCAACTCCAACAAGCAATACAGGGAACAAATCCGTATTGTAAAAGAAGTCCTTCATAGCCGCAAATTATCCGCCGATATTTCCGGCATGGTAAAGGGTGTTATGATTGAAAGTTATATTGAAGGTGGCAGTCAAAAGGTATCCGAACATATTTATGGCAAATCCATTACCGACCCCTGCCTTGGATGGGCTGATTCTGAGAAGCTGATCTACACCATTGCAGACAGTATTCTATAACAATTCATAAGTGACAAGAGGCTTTCTTAAAAATCATTATGAAGTATTATTAACTTCGGATTGAACTGAGAGGCCTCTTTTCGTTCATATCTCCATTCTATAATCAAGTTTAATTATATAGCCTGCAGAATTGTTATCTGCCGTTTCCCGATCACAAACCTTTCCACTTGTTTATAATCTTTATGTCTTATCTTAGTCTTACTCTTTGAAATTATTGCAACAACTGACTTCTTTGAAATAATCTGAAGCACATTATCCAGTAAATTCTCTACAGCTTTTTTTTCGTCCTGCATACTAGTCCAATTAACCATGTCTCCATAGGGTAAATCAGCAATAATAATATTGACATTATGAGCATCGTTAATTAAATTTCTGTTTTGGGTAACATCTGAAACAAAGCATTTAATTTCTATAGATTTATCCATTTTTTCAAGTGTAGCTCTTAAATTCAAAGCACTTTTCAGTGCATCAGAGTGAGACTCCTTCCCAAAGTCAGCAATCATTTCTTGAATTTCTCTTATGCGAGAATCGATACCATCTTTTGATATTAGATTCAAATTTCTTTTAGCCAAGGGCACAATTGTTTCATCAACATCCGAAGCAATAATTTTTATTATTTCTTCTCCATACAGAAATCCAATCGACGTTAATAGGTATGCACCACCACAGCATGGGTCATATAATACATAGGGCTTATCAACCCCCTGATTAATCAAAATGGTTTTACATAAATGATAAATTTCACTTGCTAACCTGACTGGAAACGAAGTTGTTCCTTTCTGGCTGTAAAATACCCTACCACTTGAGTAGTCTTCATAATTTAAATTTTCTGTAGCAAATCTATAATTCATAGTACCTTATCCCTTTCCTGGCTCTCAAATTATTCTCTTTAGCTACAATTACTCTTTTTGTAAGCACATGGTAAAACATCTCGAACGTTCTATTATATTATATTTTTGCGTTGCCTCCCAATTTCATATAATATTATAGATGCGGCACATGCAACATTAAACGAAGTTATATTCCCGCCCATTGGTATCTTTATAAGCAAATCACAGATTGCTTTATAGTTATTACTCAATCCATTCGTTTCATTTCCAATAAGTAAAGCCATCGGATTAATTAAATCAGCATCAATGACAGATTTATCTGCTTTTGAGGTCGAACCAATAACCTTAAAATTCTTCATACTACTTTTAATATGATCAAACCATAATAACAAGTCGTTATGCGACTGTAACCTAATAGTAGGAACAGAAAAGAAGGTACCCATACTAGACCTTATCGTTTTAGGGTCATATAAATCAATTGCATGCCCGGTAATAATTATTCCATCAACTTTTAATGCTTCACAGGATCGTATTAGCGTGCCTAAATTTCCATGACTTGAAGGCCTGTCAAATACGACAACCAGCATGTCATCTTTTATCTTGATTCTTGACACATCATTTTCCGGCATACTAATAACTGCTAGTATTTCAGATAGTTCCTCATCCTTATCACTCAATTTTTTCATTAGATTTAAAGGTAACTCTAAATGTAATTCTGCTTTTGAATTTGATAATACATTCTCCGCCCATTTTGAGAGTGGCTTCTCCCTTGAATATACATAAGTTTTGATATTCCAATTATATTGAATCGCATAATTTATGGATTTAACGCCTTCAATAAAAAACTCTTTATATTTACTTCTTTTCTCTCTATTTCGCTTGAGAACCTCGATATGCTGAAATTCATTGTTTTCCGTTATTATCTTCATTGTCTTTGGCTTCATAAGTATCCTCCTTATCGACTACTTGCAGGAAAGTTATTCTTGAATAAACTTTTAACCATTGTCCATAACCTCTGGCTTTTGACGGTGTTATGCCATGAAATGCTTGAAAAGCCTTTGTAAAAGAGTCTGGTGAGCTATATCCATATTTAGTGGCAATATCTAAAATCCTCACACTCAAATTACTAAGCTCAAATGCCGCAATAGTAAGTCGTCTGCGACGGATGTACTCTGAAAGGTTAATTCCAGCAATAATAGAGAAAATTCTTCTGAAATATCTCTCCGAGCAAGATGCCAGCCTAGCTACTTCCTTGAAATCAATATTGTTTTCCAAATTTTCTTCAATATACACTAAAGAACCATTCAATTTGTCTAATGCATTCATTTATATAACCTCCATTTCATCACAAGGATAGCACAAATAAAATGGTCCCATCCGACAATTCATGTACAATCCGGAAGGATTGCTCTTTTTAAAGTCTTACCATAATATTCTTTTTTAGTATCACAAACCAATGACCTCTTCGACTGCTAGTCGTTTTATATGCCAAGTATTAATAGGTTCTCAACTTCGTCTTAAGTTTCTTCCATTGAGTTCATCTAACTTGCTATACCTTAAAATTTAAGCACCCTCTAGCATATACCTTTATCTTTTACAAAAGCCCCCTTACTAATCATTGAATCGTAAGGGGGCCGTACATATATATGAAGTCTGTCAAGTAAGCAATTCATCCATACTACTTTATAGCAGTATGGATGAATTGCTTAACTTAATGAAATTTACCTAGTAGGGAGCATATCATTACTTCTCTCTCTTTTATCCGTAGTTATACATTACACACTGTGTTGGTACTAACCTTACCTTTACACATAAACATTCACATCTATCAGCTTCTTGAACTATTATCTTCTTGAACTATGTAACTGATAATAAACGGTGTTTGAAAGTCTATCAACTTAATCTGCCTCAGCACCTTTTTCTTCACATAGGATTCGATTAGCTTCTCCGGCAAGAAACTATAACTTTTCTCCCCTATCAAGTATGAAATTAATTTTGTACTATTGTCTATTTCAAAGGAAAACTGATAATAGGGAGGAAACAGCTCTCGTATAAATTCTCCGATTCCCTGCAGCATAAAGTTACACATTAAATAATCTATACTGATTAAATCTGATTTTTGCATACCGTCTTTATATTCTTCATTGTGATAATCTGTGACCAAAACCAGACGATCCTCCTGAAAGATTTCACACCGATAACCGTTTTTATTCAAAGGTATATACGTATATGCAATATCTATAATTCCATCCTGAAGCTGCTGTAATAATTCCTGGGAATGACCTAATATTACCTTTAGGGCAACCCCTGGATTTTTACTCTTATACTCTTTCAATTCACTGAAAAGACCGGTTTCATAAATCGTATTCGTGGTACCAACGCGTAAGCTATTCTGGTAACGGGATGTGGTATTAATCTTCAAGAAAGCCGCCTCTTCCAGCTCAGCTATTCTTTTTGCGTAGGATAGAAAGAGCTTTCCTTCCTGCGTCAGTTCAACTTTTTTACGCTCCCTATTAAACAATTTCTTTCCTAATTCTCGTTCAAGCTCCGCAATTCGATTTGTTACTGTAGACTGGGCAACAAATAATTCCTCGGCAGTCTGAGTAAAATTTTTTCGTTGTGCTGCCAATAGAAAGGTTTTTAAATTCAAAATATCCATATAGTCTCCTATTCGATTATCGAATGATAATCATTTGTCTTATCTATTTTACAAATAGTATAGTTTTGAATTATAATTTAGTCAAACAATAGCATGAATTAGTAATTGTGGATCTCAATAATAACTATTACATGCATGGTAGATTTAATTTCGGAGGATGTTAAGTCGAAGAAGCATTGGAGAGGAGAAAACCTTATCTGTAGCACATACAATGCTAGCAATAATCTTGTTTCGCAATTACCTAAAAATTATGAAAAGGAGCTTCAATATGAACTTGAAATACACGGATGGAAATGACCCGGAATTTATATCACTTTGTGATGCACTTGACCATTCACTGAATGTAGCAATGGGAGGTTTTGAGAATCGAAAGAAATTTGTCCCCTTTAATCAGGCAAAAACTATGGATCTTGTTGTAATATTATATAAGGACAGTACTCCCATTGCTTGTGGAGCGATACGAAGATATGATCAGAATACGGCAGAAATCAAGAGAATGTTTGTGAAAGAGGAATACCGTGGTCAGCATTTTGGCAAAACCATACTGGAAGAACTCATTCACAATGCAAAGGAACGCGGTTATCAAAGCTTATTACTGGAGACAGGAAACTTTTTAGCCAGAGCTGTTGCTTTATATAAAAGCACTGGCTTCGTAGTCATACCAAATTATCCTCCCTATGAAAACATGGAGGAATCTGTGTGCATGAAATTAAATTTATAACAACCACTGTTTTTAGGATATAGAATTTAGCATAAGATCCTATTGTCATCAACCAGAAAGGATGCAGTCTATATGGATATTACCTATAAGAATGCACTGAATTTTCAGGCAACCGATTTAGAAGATTTATTTCTTTCCGTCAACTGGCTCTCTGCCAAATACCCCTCCCGCCTTGAACAGGCGATGAATCATTCTTCCACCGTTATTTCCGCCTGGGATGGAAGCAAGCTAATCGGCTTAATTAACGCCTTAGATGACAGTGAGATGACAGCCTATGTTCATTATGTACTGGTTAATCCTTCCTACCAAGGATTAGGAATTGGGAGGGAACTGGTATCCAGAATAAAAGATCATTATAAGAATTATCTATATTTGATTCTTATGGCAGAAAAAGAGGATAAGATTGAATTCTATACCCATTTGGGTTTTGAAGTTTCTTCCTCAACACCATTGATTATTAAAAATGTCACTTAAAATCGACCAAAGAAATTACGTTTTCACGTATTTTACTTATTTTACTTAGTAGAGCATTTACCGACATAAAAAGGAATTATTTTCACAATAATCCTTATCCAATTCAAGCTATCTCTCTCTTGAATTAACAAATTACCATGAAAATAATTCCTTTAAATCATCGTTTATGGTTCTATGAAAGTGACAATGCTTTCTATTTATTACCCTCTGCTTTTCGTTGTCTTTCAAACACCCATTATTGATGATGTTGGGGTCAAATAGCCTTTCTACACAGTTGGCAAATTGCATAAAGCAATAGAATGAATGCGCCTATGCTGAAGCACTGATAATTTACACATAGGACTCATGCATAGATGAAAATGCATAAGATGTTCAAATCATTCAATATTTGCATTATACATTTCCCTATGCTCTTGGATGAGTATTTCATATACATTCCCCTACTCTCTTGGATGAGTATTTCATATACACTTCCCTATGCTCTTGGGTGAGTATTCATATACACTTCCCTACTGTTCTTATAGCTTTGTGGCAAGTAGAGCTGGGTTGTTGTAATATCGGAATGACCTAAGAACTCTTGAACACTTCCAATGTCTGCACCATTGTCAATCAGATGTGCCGCAAAGGAATGTCTGATTGCATTAGGGTTAATCGTCTCTATCCCTGCTGCCTTTGCATAGGTCTTTAATATTTTCCACAATCCCTGTCTGCTTAGCTGTTCCCCTGAGGTGTTAAGAAAAAGGATCTCACTGTTCGTCCTGTCAAAATTCTCAGGTCGTACCTTTAAATACTCTTGTAATGCGTTCTTGGCAGATTTACCAAAAGGGATATTTCGTTCCCTTCGCTCTCCACAGGTTATAAAACCAGCCTTCATATTTACATCAGTTACTTTAATTGAAATCAATTCCGTTACCTTGATTCCTGTGGCATAAAGCAACTCAAGAATTGCGCGGTCACGAATTCCTTTCTTGGTTTTTAAATCCGGTTGATGCAAAAGCTTGTCCATCATTTTCGTATCAAGAATTTGGGGTGTCCTTTTTTGAACCTTCGGTGGCTTAATTCGTTCGGAAGGATCTCCTTGAATGATACCGTTCTTCATCAAATACAAGATAAACGCTTTCATAGCGGCGATATTTCTTGATACGGAAGAAGCTGACAGTCCTTCTTTTTCCAATGTTAGGACATAGGAATTCAAACAGGTTTCACTAATTTTTAAAACAGAATTAATGCCTTGGTTCTCCAAGAAATTTTGTAATTTCCGTAGGTCGTTCTGATAAGCCTGCAACGTATTTTTTGAAGCATGTCTAATTTCCTGCAAATACTTAATAAAATCATTGATATACTGTTCCATTCCTACCTCCCTGGTTTTCTCAAAAATCAGTTTTGAAGTATTGTACCGTATTGTGAATCATGATTATGTTATGAGATAAAAGTAACTAATACCTTTTTAAGTAAATAAGCACCCGGATAAGCTTCCAAAAAGCTTGCAGCTACCAATGCCAATGCCAATAAGAATATTAAAAATAAATTTGATTTTATTAACTTTACTATGCCGCCGAAATTATTTCGATTTTCGCTATATATGGTTCTGCATATGGCAAATCCCTTGAATAGGCAAACCAACGCTATGGGCAAATACAATAACCCTTGTGGAAACAGATAAACCGCAATTAGCACCAGCCCTTTTGCGCCATACTGCATGGTAATTGCCGAGATGAAGAACCCGGTAAAAAAACCAAAGGAGGTCACTTTCAATGCCATATAAGGAATACCGAGAATCGTGAGGCTTAACAGCCAAAACACAATAAAGCTGTTCAGATTCTTGCCTAACACATATTGAAATAGCCCCATATGATCGATATCGTTGTCCACAATTTTGTTAAAAACATTCGACTCAAAGGTCTGCATTTGTGAAGAGTAATCCGTTTTAAAAATGTTGGAGCATAGAACCCCAAAGAATGCACCGACAATGATCAAAAATATGGCTATTTGGAATACACTTAGTTTATGCAATTGAACCTTTAATGGTTTCATCTTATCACCCACCCATCATTTTCTTATATAAATAGATATGATAGGAACAGAAAAATAGAACAAGCTATTTCACTGTTGAATATGTTTCTAGGCTGATTATTTTTCTATCTTTGCTTTATATGCGAGCAACCCTGCTATGGTTTTGGCGTCCACAATTTTGCCGTTTAAAATCATCTGGGTTAACTCTTCAAGAGAATATTTTTCCACTGTGACAAACTCATCATCATCCAAGTTTTGAGCGGAGGGCGTGATGCCGGTTGTGTAATAGATACTGATTTTCTCATTACAAAAAGCAACAGTGGTAAACAGATCCACCAAATGATGTACTTCGCCCGCCTTGTGACCTGTCTCCTCCTCACATTCACGAATTGCACAGGTTAAGGGGTCTTCGCCGGAATTCAGTCCACCGGCAGGGATTTCTAAAGTATATTGATCGACTGCGTTACGATATTGACGCACCATATATATTTTGCCGTCATCATCAACCGGGATCATCGCGGATGCACCATTATGATGAATAAAATCATATACGACTTCTCTTTCCCCGTTTACCTCAATCGTATCATGATAAAGACTGATGATATGTCCCGGATGTACCAATTCTCTGTTAATTCTCTTGTATGGACTCATATGATTACTCCTAACTGTTCTCTATAAGAAGATTTATATTATCAACTATTTCTTTTTACTTAAGGCTACTGCCTTTTCATAACAAGCATCCGAGGCTTTCATAACCGCACTTCGAAGTCCGAATTCCTCTAAAGCCTTCACTGCTGCAATTGTAGTCCCTCCGGGAGAGCATACATTATCTTTCAGACGACCGGGGTGTTCCCCGCTCTCCAATACCATTGCTGCTGCACCCATCACCGTCTGAGCCACAAGGGTATATGCCTTGTCCCTAGGAATACCATAACTTACAACACTGTCAGCCAAAGCCTCAATGAACATATAGACATAAGCTGGCGAACTGCCGTTAGCGCACACTACCGCATTCATAAGACTTTCATCGAATACTTCATATTTTCCAAAGGAACAAAAGAAACGATCTACAACCTCTAGTTCCTCTTGTGAGTAACTATCCTTTGAATAGCTGATACCGGTCATTCCCTTCAACACCATTGCAGGAGTGTTTGGCATAGCGCGAACAATTCGAATCTTCTCTGAAAGCACTTCCTTCATTGTTTCAATGGTAATTCCTGCAGCAATCGAGATTATTACCTGATCCTCATTCACCTCATCCTTAATCTCGTGAAGAACCTGACCAAAAAACTGAGGTTTGATTGCAAGTACCAGGAATTTGCAAGCTTTTACCACCTCTATATTATTGTCCTTATAGGAAACCCCTGTTTCCTTGGTAACATATTCACAACGCTCCCTTGATACGTCCGTAAACACAACTTCATCGCTACCAAAAGTGGATGCTGCAGCTTTTAACAGCGGATATCCCATATTACCTGCTCCAATAAAACCAAATAATGCCATGATGCTCCTTCTTTCTGTGATTTATTATATATTTTTTGTGATTAATTTAATTGATAATAGAACCTCTTATTTATTTTTATCAATGTATTGTTGCTGTTTACTCACCAGCCAGTTCTTGATATAAAGATTGATAAATATATTCTGAATCAGAGTCTATACCTAATCAGTTGCCGTTGCCAAAAAAACCTGTGTTCTTTAATACTTAAACCTATGATTGGAGTATCAATGGTTTATCAATCTCAATTTTTAACTTTAGGCGAAATACTTTCCAACAATCTGTTCTGATGATATTTTATCATATTCTTGATAAAAAGCTATAGCAAAATCTAAATTATGGTATCCATAATTTATTTATGTCCTCCATTTATGTCTCCTTATATACCCTTTTAGTTTTTGATATGGGTATACTCTCCACTTCAATCTGCTTATTTCATCTTACAGTATTCAATTACTTTGATTTAATTTAATTTATTACTGTAAGCGAATATCGTTGCAAATTACTCGATTCTCTTGATCCTAATTCGATTATTGCGTCTACGTATATTGTTGCAGATATTCGATTCCCTTGATCCTATTTCGATTTTTTTGTCAACGTATATTGTTGCAGATATTCGATTCCCTTAATTCTATTTCGTCTATTGCGTCAGCATATATTGTTGCAGATATTCGATTCCCATAATTCTATTTCGATTATTGCGTCTCGTATATCCCCCGATTCCCTTTCGTCTACTGCAGCCAACGAATATAGTTGCAGATATTCCTTTCCTACACCACCTTTACCAAATAAATGGGTAGTATATCCCTTTTGGAAATATACTACCCATTTATTTGGCAAGTGGTCAGCTTACCGTTATTTATACTAATTTGGCAAGGAAATCTTCAATACGATCAAGACCCTTTTTAATCTGTTCTGATGAGATTGCATAGGATAAACGAATATGGTCTGCACAACCAAAATCAGCACAAGGAATTACCGCCACATTAAAATCTTCAATTAAAATTTTAGCTAAGTGATCAACATCACCTACTTTTGCGCCATTATAATCCATGGTCAAAAGCTCACTGACATCGATAAACATATAGAACGCACCCTGAGGCTTTAAGCAGGAAATCAGCTTCATGCCGGATACTCTCTCATACATATAGTCTCTTCTCTTTTTGAACTCCGCATGCATCTTATAAACGGACTCCTGAGAACCGACCAATGCCTCCATAGCTGCCTTCTGTGCGATGGAATTCGGATTGGAGGTTTGATGACTCTGCAAACTGCCCATAAGCTTCGCAATGGGTGCCGGTGATCCGGTAAATCCAATTCTCCAACCAGTCATGGAATAGCTTTTTGCCACACCGCTACAAGTAATGGTACGATTATAAATTTCTTCATTAAAGGATGCAATGCTGATTGCTTCACCTTCATAGATTAAATGCTCATACATTTCATCCGATACTACATAAAAGTCTTTTCTTACTGCAACCTCTGCGATTGCCTCTAACTCTTCTCTGGTATAAATCATACCGGAAGGGTTGCTTGGAGAGTTAAGGATTAAAGCCTTTGTTTTATCCGTACAGACTGCTTCGATTTGAGCTGCCGTAACTTTATAGCCATTCTGCTTCTCCCCTTTTATAACTACCGGTACACCGTCCGCTAGTTTCACAATCTCCGGATAGCTTAACCAGTAGGGTGCTAGGATAATCACCTCATCCCCTGGATTTAATATTGCTTCAAAAATGTTAGTTAAAGAGTGCTTTCCACCATTGCTTACTACAATTTGGTTCGGCTCATACTTTACTTTATTAAAGTTTGAAAACTTTTCGCATACTGCCTTCCTAAGCTCCAAGGTACCTTCTGCTGGAGTGTACTTGGTAAAACCATCATGAATTGCCTTAATTGCTGCATCACAAATATTCTCCGGTGTATTGAAATCAGGTTCTCCAGCTCCGAAGCCCACCACATCAATGCCCTTGCTCATTAATTCTTTTGCTTTTGCTGTAATCGCTAATGTAGAAGAAGGTTTTACCGCTTGCGCTTTCTTTGATAACGTTAATGCCATATACTATACCATCCTTAACCTTTCATTTTTAAAGTTGATACGTTTATATTGTCGAAATTGAATATCTGTATTATTGTATACAACTTAAATCTTAAATCATTGTAATATATTACTATGGATTATGCAACAAAAATAATAAATATTTTTACAGAAATTATTTTTGTGACGCAATCATATGTGCGCATCAGACGGATTTGTATGGAGTTATCTACAAAAAGGAATTATTTCTCTTACAAAGAAAAATAAAACGGTATCCAAAAAAGGGCAAACTATTCAAATAAATATTTTTGGGGTTTTACCCAAAACTAGTTCAGACTCCATGGTGAAAGTTCTTGCCATTGTTTAATTAATACCCAACCTCTGCTATAAGCCAAGGGGAGGTTTCTTTGTCCTTTACTAAAGTAAACCACTGTGTGAATTTCCCACCCGGTTCACTGCCTTTCCTGTCATCCTTATTTATAATTCTATACGTTACTTCAAAACTAAGCACCTTATAAGGACTTGTTTCAGCACCTGTTCCGCCTCTATAAGCTAAGCTTTGTAGTTTCCCGTCCTTATCGCTTGCCGATATCAATTCAGCATCTTTTACATTCGAGAAATCAACATGCTTTAAACGCTCTGCCAAATATTGATGAGGATCTTTTTTGTCATGTTCTTTGACAGCGATAAAATAATCCTCAATCACTTGGTATGCCTCTGCTCTGAGTTCCTTTGACTTTTGTTCCTTATCTTTTTGTTCTATTTCTTCCTTATTTGAAGTTTTTGCGGGCAGAATCGCTATAGTTGGAACCAGTGTGCTCGTCACTGTTCTAGTAGGATTTTTACCTGCTTCTCCCTTATTATCAGAAGCATTACTTTTTGTACATCCACTCAACATAATGACACTAAATACCATGCAGACTGTGATAAGGCTTATTCTTCTTTTCATTAATCCTCCACCTTTCATATCATTTAGTGCAATTATACGTCACATGTTATAATATGGCAATTATTTAATAAATTTTTCAAATAAACCCAGTTGTGCTTTTCTCTCAGCCAATTCTAGAATTTTATAATTTCACAAATGCGTTGATTTTAAGAAACAAAGCAATGTATAATATTACCATGTAATTCATCAGCAATTGACTTGTAAAAGCTAATTTACAAAGAAAGGATTAATACATATGAAAGCTAATTCTACCAATTATTTTAGAAACATTTTTAATAAAGATACCAGAAAATGGATTTACATTATTTTGCTTTTGACTGCTCTTATATTTTATCTCACCATATACACTCAACCTAAAGTATATTTAACGGCTCGAATTAATCCGGTGACAGAAAAAGACTATAATCTATTTTTACAATATTCACAAAATGGCTATGGGGGTAATGCTCCTTTAGAATGTAGAACACGTGAAAATTGTAGATTATTAACCGTGGAATTAAAGATTAATAGCCCTCTCCTTCAAGTACGAAATGTTAATATACACAAAGACAATCTTAATGAATACTTGGATGATAAACTATATTCTGATAAAACAGCCGATGAATTCTACACCTTAGGAAGTTATTATTTCACAGACAGTAATCACCATTCAATAGATGGAGTTGATATTTATTTAGATGGTTTGACTGATGAAAAAGTTTGCAATTTTTTTGGCGATTATAAAATTGAGATTTCATGGCTAGACCTTTTAAACAGAAAACACAAGGAGTATTATTATCTGAAAGACTATTATTCATAAAACTGTTAATCGGCACAATAATGAGAAGAAATGAATTCTGTTTGTAAATCTATACTAATGGTAAAAGAATAATATCTAATCTTGGGGATCTCCATAAAATATTACACATTTTTATTTGCATAAATTTACAACAAGCTATGATACTTATACCAAGCAAACAAAAAAGAAAAATGGCTGCATTCCTATAAAACATTACTGTTCTATGGATTACAACCATTTACTTATCATTCAAAAAAACTTATTTTGCGTAATCAGTAACTCTTGATTCCCTAATTACATTTACTTTAATCTGTCCAGGATATTCGAGTTCACTCTCAATCTTCTTGGATAAATCACGTGCTAACAATATCATCTCAGCATCGCCGATTTGATCAGGTACAACCATAACTCTTACTTCTCTACCTGCTTGTATTGCAAATGATTTGTCTACCCCCTTAAAGCTATTGGTAATATCTTCAAGTTGTTTTAGTCTGTTGGTATATGTTTCTAAAGTTTCACGTCTTGCACCGGGTCTTGCCGCTGAAATGGTATCAGCCGCCTGAACGATACAGGCAATCAATGATTGGAATTCAGTATCACCATGATGCGCTTCTACTGAATTGATAACAATCGGAGACTCCTTGTATTTTCTACAAAGATCAACACCGATCTGAACATGGGTTCCCTCCATCTCATGATCCACTGACTTACCGATATCATGCAATAAACCGGCACGTTTTGCAAGTCGAACATCAACACCAATTTCTCCGGCTAAAAGACCGGATAAAATAGCTACCTCAATTGAATGCTTTAATGCATTCTGTCCGTAACTTGTCCTAAATTTCATCTTGCCAAGAAGCTTAACAAGTTCTGGATGAATTCCGTGAACTCCAACCTCTAAGGTTGCAGCCTCTCCCGACTCCCTAATCATAACTTCTACTTCTTTTTGAGCCTTTTCTACCATCTCTTCGATACGAGCAGGATGAATTCTACCATCCACAATCAGTTTTTCAAGAGCAATTCTTGCAACTTCTCTTCTAATCGGATCGAAGGCTGATAAGATAACAGCTTCCGGTGTATCATCAATTATCAAATCAACACCTGTCATCGTTTCCAAAGTTCTGATATTACGTCCTTCTCTACCAATAATTCTACCCTTCATCTCATCATTGGGGAGTTGAACTACAGAAATCGTTGTTTCAGCAACATGATCTGCAGCACATCTTTGAATTGCAGTAACTACATAATCCTTTGCTTTCTTATCCGCTTCCTCTTTTGCTTTGCTTTCTAAATCCTTTATAAGCAAAGCAGTTTCATGTTTTACTTCTTCTTCAACAGTCTTAATCAGATATTCCTTAGCTTGTTCGGAGGTTAACCCTGAGATTTTCTCAAGTTCCTGCAGCTGTCTTGCGTGGAATTCTTCCACTTCATGCTTAACTTTGTCAAGCTCAGCTTCTTTAACAGAGAGTCTGGATTCTTTCTTTTCCAGTGCTTCGGTCTTTCTATCTAAAGTTTCTTCTTTAGTTAGAACACGCTTTTCATAACGTTGTAACTCGGCTCTGCGTTCCTTTGTCTCTCTGTCGAATTCGTTCTTATTTTTCAAAGACTCTTCCTTCGCTTCGAGCAAAGCTTCACGCTTCTTAGTTTCAGCTGTTTTTAGGGCTTCATCTATAATTTCTCTTGCTTTTTCATCTGCATTGCCAATTTTCGCTTCATACACTTTGATGCGATAGGCAACAGCAAACTTCCAAGTGAGAGCTATTACAATAACCAAGGTAATTACAACCGCAATTACGATTCCTATAACCTCTGCTGGATGCACAGGAGCACCTCCTTATTTAGTTTTCATTGTACATAACAAAGTGAATTTTCATAAAATGATAGAAAACTTGTACCACTTTCCTATAATTCACGTATTTTGATTTAATACAACATATAAATTTTATACTGTTTTTACTAATATGTCAAGTATTCGTGCTGCCAAATTAACTATTCTGACAAAATATAGTACCAATATATAGATTTTCCAACCAATACAACCACTATATAATCAAATTTATACGATAATAATCCTTGCATTATGATTAATTATTCACAAAAAACTGCTGATTATACTCCCAAAACATAAAAATTTATATTCCTTATACATGGGATTGTATAGTAGAGCATGCGTATATTATTTTCAGTGTTTTGCTTTCATCGTTTTGCCTTTAAACTGTATTAATTCACGGATTTTAAAACTATCCATAAATATCCAAAACCAATATAGAAATAATAAGTAATTTGTCGTAAAATTTGTATAATATGTAACTCACCTTTGCATTAACTTCCTATTAACAACTCAAGGTAATTACGGAACTGTAAAACTAAGTATATTTTTACTTATCTCATTCACATATCATAAGAAAGGAGGTCGTTACAATGAAGAAATCATTTATTCCCATTATCCTATCACTAATTTTTCTACTGCTATCGGGATGCAGCAATTCGATTAATCATATTCCACTCGTAAAAGATGGAGCTTATTATGCAAAGGATTGTAAATCGGGAATGCTACCCGTTGTATCCATTAACAACGGAAGTATTTCGTTTTCTGACGTATTAAATAGTCAAGCTCTATCAGGAACAAACGGTTCTTATTCCATAAACAACAATGTTTTAACGATGAAAACAAAGGATAGCCAGAGGCATTATGTATTTCTAATAGACGGGGACAAACTTATTTTTCAGAAAAAAGAGTCCTCTTCTCCAAAAATTATTAATGAAGCTTCCGGAGACAATCTGGAAGATCATTTAATATTTTATCCCCAATAAGATAAAGGAATAATATTGAAATTGAGGTGAAAATCATAGAGATGTACGAAAATCAATCATTAGAGGAAATATCAAGTCTATTGATAAATGATAAGTTAACTTTTTCCGTATTGGTAAGTATTTTATCTTCAGAAATTGATATATTTATCCTTTCCAAGCGAAAATAAGAAGGAGGGTAATACCCTTCTTCTTATTTTCATATGCCAATATTATTGTCTAACAGAGCTTATATTAAAACATGAATTTATATCTAAGTGTGACATAACCTAATCTTATACTAAGCTCCCCATATAATAAAAGCCCTTGCTTTCATTCAGATATACTTCTACAATCTTACCGATCAAGCTCTCATCCCCCGGAAAATGCACCAATAAATTGTTGCTTAATCTTCCTGTTAATAGAGTTGCATCCTGAGAATTCACTTCTTCTACCAGAACCTTCTGAACAGTGTGTTCTTCCTTACCCGCAGATTTTGCAGAACTGCTCTGAACCTCTTTTAACAATCGTTCAAATCGCTCAGCTGCAACCGACTCTTCCACTTGATCTTCCATGGTAGCTGCCGGTGTGCCAGTACGTTTAGAATAAATAAAGGTGAATGCACTATCATAGCCTACTTTTTTCACTACGTCCATTGTATCAAGGAAGTCCTCTTCCGTCTCTCCGGGGAAACCAACAATAATATCTGTGGTGAGGGAAATATCCGGTACTGCAGCACGAATCTTATCCACCAGCTCTAAATAACTTTCTTTGGTATAACGACGATTCATTAAACCCAGTAATCTTGTGCTTCCCGACTGAACTGGAAGATGAAGATGCTTACAGATTTTTTTACTATGTTTCATCACTTCAATTAATTCATCGGATAAATCCTTCGGGTGGGAGGTCATGAAACGGATTCTATCAATTCCATCTATCTTCTCAATCTCTGTTAGGAGTTTCGCAAAGCTCATGGGAGACTCCAGATTTTTGCCATACGAGTTTACATTCTGACCTAGCAGCATAATCTCAACCACACCATCATCCGCCAGACTTTTGATTTCATCCAAGATATCCTGAGGGTTTCTGCTTCTTTCCCTTCCTCTTACATAGGGAACGATACAGTAACTACAAAAATTATTGCAGCCAAACATGATATTAACGCCAGCCTTAAAGTTATATTTTCTATCATTGGGCAGGTTTTCAACAATCATATCTGTATTCTTCCATAAATCAATAACCATACGCCTAGAATCCAGTCTAATCTGTAATAATTCCGCCAGTTTAAAAATATTATGAGTTCCGAAAATAATATCCACAAAGCGATAGCTTGTCTTTATTTTTTCTACTGCGGATGCTTCCTGCATCATGCAACCGCAAATAGCAATCAACATATTGGGATTGCTCTTCTTTAGTTTTCCCAAATAGCCCAAACGTCCATACACCCGGTTATTGGCATTTTCTCTTACAGTACAGGTATTGTAAAGAACAAAATCCGCTTGTTCAGAATCTGTCTCTTCATATCCAATCTGTTTGAGAATACCGGATATCTTTTCTGAGTCCCTCGAATTCATCTGACATCCGAAGGTTGCTATATGATAGGTCTTTCTCTTTCCGGTTTTCTCATATTCCAGATCAAAGTTCACTTTGAGCTCATTAATAATTTGCAATTGATGTGCTGCCTCAAGCTCATTTACATTGGTATCTCTGTTATCCATTCTGTCCTCCAGTTTCTATTGCATATTCGTTTTCACGTTAGTACCATTCTTCCAAATTCAAAGATAACTAACTTCATTTCTTCAAAGGTTGGCTGTCTGTATTTATAATCAAGCGGAAATTGCGCTTCTTCTTCTACTGTTTCGATGGTAAGTGCCGGCTTATAAAAGTTCTCTGAAAAGAAATGCACGGTGTTGCCGCCGCTATCTCCGGTATCAATCTCATTCTCCGGCTCTACTAGCTCATAATTCGTGATTTCCTTTAAACGTTCTGCTATTTCAAGCTGTTTTTCGTTATAGCTTTCCGTCATCAGACTTCGATAATAATAAATCTGTTTTCCTCTTGAGTGAAAGTCTAAAAATCCCTTCAATCGATATTCCTGAAATACTTTAATCAACGTTAGAGTTTCGTTTTCGCTTGCAGCAAAATCATCCTCTGCTTTTGGTCTCCAAAGCCTGCTGGGAAAATTCCGATTAATATCCACTGCTCTGGCATTTAGCTTCCATTCCTTATGGGGAACCCCTTTTTCCATACAGAGCTTTCGCAAATACGGTTCTTTTATTTCTTGAAAGCCTTTTAATGATACCATATAACCATCCGGGTTTAAAAGAGGAACAAATAGGATGGTAAAGGTTTGTAAAAGTTCATAAATACATCTTCCATAGACCATCTGTTCATACTCTTCCACAAGATTATGAGAAAAATTTCTCATTTTCTTTTTTAGATTATTCTTATCCTGCTTATGATTCATATATAAATCAGCATAGTATTCTATAATCTGCATCAGTACGATGGGATTAACGGACTCCCTGCCATGTACACCACCGCAGCAAAGGATATGATGCTGTCCGCACCCTAATTTGAGCATAACGATGTCACGATTGTCATGGGAGATGCCAATCGTGACATATTGTAGGATACTTTCGTATTGTTTTGTTAGTTTTCTAGCGTCTGTCACCAAATTATCATATGAATAAAAAATATCGTTCCTATCAACGATCATACAATCAGCTCCGTCAGTAATTATAATCATATCATTTTATGACGAAAGATTAGTTATATGATTTATATTTTAATCAAAAATCAAGTTTTTTGCAAATAAATATTTCAGCATTAAGCGAAGACCCACATTTCTGTTTGAATAACTATTGACTCTTGTGAAAGGAGCAGAATTCTCCTATACCTCAGATAATAAAATCCTTAAGCAATAAGAGAATTCTTTTTGAAATGAGGTCTGTTTTGTCCTCACTTTTGACTTTATAAACTTACTTTACATTATAAAAAATCTGAGCTATGGGTGAATTAGGAGAAAGGATTAAGGTCTTATTGTCACCCTTCAAAGAAGTTTTTGCAGCATCCAACGATCTGATAAACACATAAAAATCACTTCTGGATTGATCGGAATAAGCAGCGGAAAGGATTTTCATGTATTCCGCTTCACCTTCTGCCGTTATTTTGGCTGCATTTGCTTTTGCATTGGAAATGCTGATTGCAACTTCCTTATCAGTCTCATTCTGAATCTTTTGAGCCTGTGATGCACCTTCTGCGGTATAGGTTGCAGCTATCTGTGCACGTTCCGAAATCATACGATCAAATACTGCAACTTTATTATCACTTGGCAGATCCAAATGCTTTGTCTCTACAGAAATCAGTTTAATTCCGTATTGCTCCATAGTGTTACCGATGTTCTCCATAAATGCATCATTTAGTGCTCCATCGCGGCCGCTGATGACTTCTGTTTGGGTCAATCTACCAATAACGAGTTTGATGGAATTGTATACTGTAGTATCAATTCTTCCCTCTGCTTTTGCGACGGAGGAACTCAAAGTCTGTGCAAATACAATTGGATTTTCAACTTTCCAAAGCACGTAACTGTCCGCTACCATTGTTTTCTTATCCATGGTGATAATATCGGATTCCGGCATATCATAGAACTGAATGCTTTTTGGTATGGTATATACTTCTTCCACAAAAGGGGACTTAAAGGATATTCCTGCAGTGCTTTTGACACTCTCTATCTTGCCAAAGCGTTTGATTACGCTAAATTGATTTTCCTTAGTGATGACAATGGAAGAAAACAACAAAATCACAACACCTATGATTACTACAAATAAAAATACACCTGACACTCTTTTTACTTTTTTCATTCTGCCTTCACTCCTTCCATCAATTTATCTAACGGTAACAGCTTTTGAACTCCAGAACCACCGTCATCGATTACCACCTTCAACGTAGGAAGAACATCCTCCATTGCCTCATAGAACATACGTTGCTTCGTTATGGTAGGGTATTTTTTATACTCTTCATACATTTTATTAAACTTTGATACTTCTGCATTCGCCTCATTGATACGTTCTGCCTTTGTAGATTCTGCCTCTTGTAAAATCTTATCCACCTCGGCATCTGCTTTCGGCAGCTGCTCGTTCTGATATTTATTCGCGTTATTTATTGCGGTATCAGCACCCTGCTTCGCAGTTTCTACGGATTTAAATGCCTTCATAACATTATCTGTCGGGGGTTCTGCATCCTGAATTGTGATATTAACCAACTGTATACCAATATCCTGCTTTGAAAGTTTTTCAAGAATTAATTCCTTTATGGCTGCCTGAATCTCATTTTTACCATTTGTAATTACACTGTCTACACCATAGCTGCCCACCACCATACGAATACTGCTCTGAGCAATACTCTTTAATATAGTTTCTGGCTTGTCCGATGCATACAGAGCCTTTATCGGATCAGATACTTTATACTCTAAGAAGAAATCCACATTAACAAAGTTAAAGTCTTTTGTGATCATCATGGATTCAGCTTCTACTGTTTTTTGAGTATCCTTATCATATCCAATTGAAATACCTTGAATTGTGGTATCAACCTTATGAACCTGTTGAATAACCGGTATCTTAAAATGCAATCCTGCTGTTCCTACTGTTTTTGCTTTACCAAAAGTAGTAACGACTGCCTGCTCCTGTTCCTTAATTGTGTAAAAGGAACCGAATGCGATTATTGCAATTACTATAATTGCAACAATAAGTCCAAATATTTTACTAAATCGACTCATAAATTTCTTAAAATTAAATCCTGATGGAAAATCATAGATCTTGTCTGCCATTAAATATCCTCCTATTTTCTAATCTGGCCATTTCCAAATATAATGTATTTTGTTGTTGTAAGTGCCTTTAAGCCCATTGGTCCTCTGGCATGGAGCTTTTGAGTACTAATTCCAATCTCTGCACCAAAGCCAAATTCATTTCCGTCTGTGAACCTGGTTGATGCATTTACATAAACTGCAGCAGAGTCAATCTCATTGAGAAATTTCATGGAATGATCATAATCCTTTGTGATAATTGCTTCTGAATGCTTGGTACTATAGAAATTAATATGTTCTATGGCTGCTTCTATACTATTTACCACTTTAATCGAGATAATCTTATCCAAATATTCGGTTCCATAATCCTGCTCCGATGCTCGTTCAAACCCTTTACAGATTTCACAGGCTCTCTCATCCGCTCTCATCTCTACTTCTTTCTCCTTAAGGCACTCATAAAGCAGCGGAAGGAATTCCTCAGCAATTTTTTCATGAATCACAAGGGATTCACAAGCATTGCACACCCCAAGGCGCTGAGTTTTAGCATTTACAATGATATCTAAGGCAATTTGGAAATCTGCATATTCATCTACATAAACATGACAATTTCCGGTACCTGTTTCGATTACCGGTACAGTACTGTTTTCTACGACTGTTTTAATTAACCCCTCTCCTCCTCGCGGAATCAAGACATCTATGTAACGATTCAGACGCATGAACTCTTTTGCCACTTCTCTTGAGGTATCCTCAATTAAAATCAGAACATCCTCATTAATCCCACAGCTTTTCAAACCGCTTCTTAATGCCTTGACGATAGCAAGATTTGAGTGAATTGCATCACTACCACCTCTTAAGATAACTGCATTACCTGTCTTAAAGCAGAGTCCGAAGGCATCTGCCGTAACATTAGGTCTGGATTCATAGATAATTCCGATTACTCCCAATGGTACCACTTTCTGTCCAATAGTTAATCCATTAGGGCGAACGGTCATTCCAAGCACCTCTCCAATGGGATCCGGCAGAGCACAGATTTGCTTTAAGCCCTCTGCCATATCCTGAATCCTGTCCTCTGTCAATTTCAATCTGTCAATCAGAGAACTTTTCATTCCGTTCTCAACAGCTTTGTTAACATCCAACTCATTCGCTTTCAGAATTTCATTTGTCGACGTCAAAAGTGCATTGGCACACTTTCTTAATGCATCATTTTTTTCTTCCTGTAACATCAGTCCCAAGGAAGTGGAAGCCTTTCTTGACCTGCGTCCGATATCCTCTAAATATCCCATTTGAACCTCCATTCTTTCGCCTTCGGCGAAATATTTGCGATAAATAGCATGTTATTGTTAAATAAGAAGAACATTAATTTATTTTAAAGCACTTTATGACAATCTATATACCCAGTAGGTGTAATAATTCCATCCACCTTGATATCAAATTTATCGAATATAATACCTTCTTCCATCTGAAAATCATAGCCTAGCGCTATTTTATTAAATCGCTCTACTCCAACTTCACTGAGGTAACGGTCGTAATATCCAGCACCATAACCAATACGATTTCCCTTGTAGTCAAAAGCAAGACCCGGCAAAAGCATCAAAAGGTTTTCCTGCGCTTCACCCTGTTCCTTATTCTGATATCTTAATTCATTCTTTCCAGTGGGTTCCAGTATCCCCATGGAACTGGGTGATAGTTCGTTGATACTTTTTATCTCATAAAAATTCATCCGCTCTTGTTCTACTCTGGGAACAAATACTTTCTTATGGTCTTTCAACGACTGATTGATAATTATCTTCGTATCTACTTCATTTCGAAAGGATACATAGGTAAAAACTGAATTACTTTTCCTATACTCTTCACTTTGAAATAATCGGTCACGGATTAAAACTCCCAATTGTTCTTGTTCTTTCTTACTCAGTTCATCCCGTTGTCTCCGTTTTGTGACCCTGATTTCATCTTTTGTCATTTATTTATCCTTTTTTCTTAAATCAGACGCATTTACAACAGTACCGTCCGGATTTACTAAGGATACCTGTTCCAAGGTTCCTCTAAGATTTCTGCGAATAGATGCCACATACTCCTTTCGAAGTGTGACCTGCTCTTCCTTCTCCGCTTCGCTTAATCCCTCGGCTTGTGACTTATGATATAATTCATTAATTCTTGCAATTCTTGTATCGTCCATGATTCCTCCGTCATAATTATATTTCAGTATTTACTTATATTTTAGTGATTTACTTATATTTTATATTATACATTCCTTAATTCCTATATAAAAACGCTGTATAGAAAGTATTTGCTTTATACAAATTACCATTGCCATAATATCGACAAAGCTGTTGATACCCAGTCAAATATTTCTATTTCATAGAACTACTTTTCGTCCTGATACTGCTTGGATGAAATATAATTCATAATATTAAAATCTTCTACCTTGTTGGACTGAAAAAGAGTGCCAATTTCTTTTCCTGTTATAATCGAAATAATATTTCTAACATTTTCTCCATTGGTAATTACCATATCAGCACCGGATGCAGTGGCAAGCCTTGCTGCGGATACTTTTGTTGCCATGCCGCCGGTTCCAACAGAGCTTGATGAATCCTTTGCCATTGCATTCAACTCCTCACTGATGGTTTCAACATAAGGAATTAACTTTGCATTCTCATTTTTATTTGGGTCGTCTGTATAAAGACCATCAATATCAGATAATAAGATCAAAAGATCTCCTCCCACCAAAGCGGTAACAATTGCAGAAAGCGTATCATTATCGCCAAAATCCAAATCCAGCTCTTCCGTGGATACGGTATCATTCTCATTAACGATTGGGATTACCCCTAACTTAAACAATTCATTAAACGTGTTAGCTGCGTTAATTCGGCTAACCTCATTAATCATGGTATACTTGGTTAATAAGATTTGAGCGGCAGTTTGATTATACTCTGCAAAAAGCTTCTGATAAATCATCATCAGACTGGCCTGACCAACCGCTGCACATGCCTGCTTCATGGAACGCAGAGTGGGTCGTTCTTTTAAACCAAGGGATTTTCTTCCCACAGCAATCGCACCGGATGTAACCAGTATCACATCCTTACCCTGATTCCTAAGATCGGTAAGAATACGAACCAGCCGTTCCATTTTATCAAGATCAAGGCTGCCTGTTTGTTGATGGGTTAATGAAGATGACCCGATTTTTATTACGATTCTCTTTCTATCCTTTAACATTTCTCTGGTTTGCATAAATTCCTCCAATGGTATCTCTGATGTATGATCAATAGGGTAAATATTTGCTTGCAATTCCTTCAAAAACCTTAATTCCATCTATGGCTGCCGATGTGATTCCGCCCGCATATCCGGCCCCTTCACCACATGGGTAAATCCCAGGAATATTACTTTGAAAGTTCGCATCTCGTTCCATACGAACCGGTGAAGAAGTCCTACTCTCCACGCCGGAAAGGATGGCCTCTTCATCTCCAAATCCTTTTATCCTTTTATCAAAAGCAAGAACACCTTCTTTAATGGAATCAATTACCTGATTCGGTAGGCACTCCGTTAAATTAGTCAAACGATATGCCCCCTTGATATTCGGCGTGATATTACCGATTGTAACACTATCCTTGTTTCTTAACAAGTCTCCAAGTAACTGTACCGGCACACTGCCCTTCCCTGCCAGGTAAGCTGCCTGCTCCCATCTTCGTTGAAATTCCACACCACGTAAGGGTCCTTCTCCGCCAAAATCCTCCGGCTGTACCGTCACCACAATGGCACTATTGGCATTCTCTTCATCTCGTTTGTAATTGCTCATTCCGTTCACCGCTAGATAACCGTTTTCAGAAGATGCGTTCACCACAAAGCCTCCCGGGCACATACAGAAGGAATATACTCCCCTTCCTGAGGTGGTCTGATGAGTAAGCTTATAATCTGCTGAGGGTAAATGAATATAATCCGCTCCATATTGAGATTTGCTGATTAAACTCTGTTTATGTTCAATGCGAAGCCCGATTGCAAAGGCTTTCGGAGTAAGCTTTAATCCTCTTTTATAAAACATATCAAAAGTGTCTCTAGCGCTATGTCCAATCGCCGGTATTAATACTTCACAAGCAATCTTTTCCTTATGATCCAGTTCGATTGCCTTCAGTTTTCCATCTTCTATGAATAAATCAGTTAATTTCGTCTCAAAGCGTACCTCGCCGCCCAGTTTAATGATATCATTTCTCATATTTTCCACCACATAACGAAGTTGATCCGTGCCGATATGGGGTTTATTCAAATATAAAATCTCAGCTGGAGCTCCAAACTTTACAAAGGTCTCCATTACAAGCGGATAGCGAAGAAAGCTGTCTTTCACCATTGTATTTAATTTACCATCGGAAAAGGTGCCTGCACCACCTTCCCCAAACTGTACATTACACTCTGGATTTAACTCATTTGTATTCCAAAAATGCTCTACAGCCTGAACTCGCTTATTAATCTGTGCCCCTCGCTCAATGATGAGCGGTTGATAGCCATTCCTTGCAAGCATCCATCCGGCGAATAATCCCCCAGGTCCGCTTCCCACTACCACCGGGCGGTGTTTCAGTTTTTCCGATCCGCTTGGCGCAAAGGAATAGCTTGCTTTCTCAGAGATAGAAATATTGGGATTATGGGATTGCTTGATAAGCGAAGCTTGTGTTTCCTTTCCTTCTGTTTGAAGAGTAGCATCTATGGTATAGATAAATTTCACTGCTTCTTTTCTTGCATCTATGGATTTCTTTATGATTTGGTAATTTATTATCTTTTTTACTGGTACTTTGAGTGCTTTGGCGATTGCCTGAAGCATATCATTCTCATTATGTTTTATTGATAATTTTATTTGTGAAATACGGATCATTGTACTCCTATTCTTTTTGATTGTTTCTTATCACGGATACTTCTATTAGTACTATATTTATATAAATTCAATTCTAGCCTCATTTTTGAATGACCATTACTATGAGCTTACTACTTATGATTACTTCCGTCCTTATAGGGTTCAACAAATTGTTCATGCATTGGCTTATTACTATGAGTCTACTACTTATGATTACTTCCGTCCGGCTGCTTTCCCGGCAAGATATCCGGTGCTCCAAGCCCATTGGAGGTTATATCCTCCACAGGTTCCATCTACATCGATTAGTTCACCGGTCAGGTAAAGCTTCTTGCGAAGCTTGGATTCCAGGGTGGTTTGGTGAATTTCAGAGGTTGATACTCCCCCTGCGCATACCTGCGCATGTTCAAAGGAGTTCGTGCCATTAATTGATAAACTAAATCGTTTTATATTCCGGGCTAATTCGTTTACTTCCTTATCTGTTACTTTTGTTGCCTTTTTCGTAATATCCACACCGGACTTATTCAGTATGATATAGGAAAGCTTATGATTTAATAATCCTATCATTAGCTCTTCGGCAGTTTTAAAAGAACCTTGCTGTATTCTTTCATATAAGAATGCTGTTAATTCCTCCAACGATAATTCCTGCATAAAATCCAGCTGCAAGTTCAGCTGTTCTTTACGTTCCAATGCCTTAGCAGCATATCGGCTGATTTGCATTACGGGGATACCCGATATGCCATAATCCGTAAATAGAACTTCTCCGCTTTCTTCCCCAATCAGCTTATTATTAGAATATAACTCAACCTTAGCCTGAGTTCGAACACCGGAAGCGGTTTTACAACATTTATCGGAAGATCTTAACTGCACCAAGGCCGGGAGCGGTTTGATAATGGAATGCCCTAGACTTTCTGCCAATCGAAAGCCAATTCCATCGGTTCCGTGCTGGGGCGAAGCACATCCTCCTGCTGCAAGTATTAGTTTATTCCCTTTGTAACTTTGTATATTAGTAATTACTGTGAAGTCGGGACTTTTAATCTGACTCACTAATTCATTATATCGAAATTCTACACCCAATCGCTCACATTCCATTAAAAGCACCTGCACTACACTGGCTGCTTGTTCCGAGTTAGGATAAAGATATCCATCACGATTTTTGGGATAGATTCCAAGTTCTCTGAAGAATTGAAGTGTTTGATTGGTGTCAAAACAAGACAGCACCTTCATAGGAAATGCGCTGTCATCCGAGCGATAGCAGTCAGGCGTTTGTACCATATTGGTAAAATTACATTTACCGTTGCCTGTTGCCAATATTTTTTTACCGGCTTTCTCCTTACGTTCTATCACCAAAACCTTGCTTCCCTGTCTTGCCGCTGAGATTGCTGCGGTCAAGCCGGATGCTCCTGCTCCAATGACAATCACTTCATATTCCACCCTGATGCCTCCGTACGTTTCGTTTTTATATGTGTTTCATTATATTTTACCCAAAGGATTATTTCAAGACTTTCTTTCTTTTATAAGGATTTCTTTAGGCTTCTTTTTTATTTTTAAACTAATTTTAATAATTGATTAGGGTGGATCATTCAACAAAGTTCATTAGCAATTCTTTTCCTAAAAGAATATCTTCTCTAAAAATGATACCATCAAAAACAAAAAACTCTCCTGATAATCTTTTCCGATTCATAATTATATGAAATCAGGATTAATTATCAGGAGAGTACACCAATATTTTTTCTTGCAATTGTCATCATCTGAACTGTATCGCTCTTAACTAGAATAACTTTCTAGTAATGAATATAACTCTTCCTCGCTATTTACATAAATTCCCTTTGTCAAAGCAGTACGATCTTCTTCAGAAAGGTTCTGTGCTTCAATTTCTGTATACTTAAACACACTCTTTTGATCACTGTTATATACGATTACCTTACCTTCTTTAATGGCTACATAAAACATACTTGGGACAAAATCCTTATTGTAAGTTTTCTTAATAACAATCTGATCGGCAGTAAACGATATCAATTCGTAAGAAATTAATCCCTTATTATACTCCGATAAAGGTAAGTCATTCATATAGGAATCCAAGTACTTCAATACCTCTTCCCTGGTCAGGCCTACCAAATAGGCAGGGGGATTTAATTCCTCCGTTTGTGTTGTATCCGTCTTTAAATCATAGGTTTCCAAGGTATATTTGGTTGACGGTTTAACGGTAATTGCCTCCGTGTTAATAACAGGAACCCCGTTGTCTGTCTGTGACACCGCTGTTGTGGGTGTCGGCTTATTATTCAGCGCAGTCAACTGCTCCTTATGTTCAATTGCTTTACTATTAAAATCGTTCAAGGCACGAATATAACTTATATAATAACATACCGAGAACATTACACATATTAAAACGAAACTTAAGAGATAAATCGATGCCTTTTTCAACTTCATAGAAACCACTCCTTCGGCATTAATTATCTCCATTATTTTCATGATTATACATATCTGTTAAAAATATGGAAACAAGCAATATCTTGCCAAAAGAATGATACCTTACTATATCAAATGTAATTTTTTTAATATTCGAACCAGGGCAGTACCCTTTGGAATTGATTTCAATTCTTCCTCTTCCACTCCCTTTAAGAAAATCAAGAAAGCAAAGTACACTATCACAGCTACTGGAATTGTAACGATAATAGCGATATTGTTATTTCCTTGTGATGACATGAATCCTTTATAAGTAAAGAACGACATTAATCCTTTATAAGTAAAGAACGTAACAATGCCCATAAATCCAGCACTGATGGTCGGCACAACAAAGGTTTTTAATATTTCTTGCTTATAGCCAAGATATTTTTCTATTGACAGCCAATTTAATACACATACCACTAATGCAAAGGTTACATTTCCGATTACGAGTGCATATGTACTTAAGGGTGTAAAATGCAGTAATAAAACCAAAAAGACAACATGAATCCCAAGAGAAATTGCAGAATTTATTACCGGAACCCGTAAGCGATTAATTCCCTGTAACACGGAAGAAGATAAGGTTGAAAGTGCAAAGAACACAATAGCTATACTGCCCAGCATTAATAAATTAGCAGGTAGGATGTATTCTTCGTGAAATAACATTTTCAAAATCGGAGCAGCCAACACACCCATACCAACAGCGGAAGGAATTGCTACAATCATGTTAAACTTAATAGCTGCATGAACTTTCTCCATAATTACATCTCTCATACCCTTGGAGTATGCAGCGGATATCGTGGTAATGATTGTTGCTCCCATTGCAGTTGCAACTGCTACAGGTACGTTAGATAATAATTTATATTCTGTTCCGTAGATTCCATATAAAAAATTAATATCACCCTCTTGATATGATGCACCTAACACAGTCTTTTCAAGTACTTCTAAATCAAATCTACTGATATGCTTAGTACTCATTATATTTGAGAAAATGGTAACATCGAGGATACCGCTAATTTGATAAACAGTTTGACTTAGGATTATCGGTGCTACGGTGATAAGTAACAGCTTAAATATTGTACTATAAGATTCACGGTATTCATCCTTATCTTTTCTAATTTGCTTATTTAGCACTGGACGATAAATGATAAATACAAAACAAAGAAAAATCAAACCCATTAATGCTCCGATTAGCGTTCCTAATGTACCTCCTGCTGCCCCATAGGATGCAAGATTCACCGATGCAGTGAAATTCATGACGAAAATATAAGATGCACCTATACTTACAATTGCATTCACAATCTGTTCGATTAATTGGGACATAGCGGTAGGAATCATCGTGTTCTTTCCCTGAAAGTATCCTCTTAAAACACCCATAATTGCAAAGATGAATATAGTAGGGGCTAGAATACGTAAAGGAAATGTCAAACTACTACCCTTAGATATTAAAGTTGATATCCTTTCCGCTCCGAAAAATATACCCAACATCATAATCATGCCAACAACAAAAGCAAAAAGCATAGCACATACAAAAATTCGATAAGAATTTTTATATTCTTTATTAATTCTTCTGATAGATACCAATCTAGAAACAGCAATCGGCAAGCTATAAGAAGATAAAATTAACGCAAAATTATATATTTCAAAGGTCTTAGTATAGATACCCATCCCTTCAATTCCAATTATATTTGTCATCGGAATACGATAAACCAACCCTATAATTCTAACAATCAGAGAAGTTGCTGCCAAGATACTGCCCTGTATTAAAAAATTATTTCTTCTATTTCTTGCCGACATAACATACTCCTTTATTTATCCTAAGTAATTAAGATTATAGCCTTACTTTCCATGTTATACAAGAAATAGTTGATTGCAAAAGAAAAAGATAGTTCAAATATTGCAAAATTTTACATTATAACAATCTTGTAAAACATACCAAACATCAACAAAACAAAGAAAACGCCCATACTTTGTCTTGTTGATGCTTCTTTTAGGATTATTCACTTACTAGCTCAAACTTTTCGTATTTTATAAATCATTTTAATCAATTGTCACTTCGTCAACACGATTATCCGGGAATAATGCAGCATAGGTCTTTCCGGGATTTATGGTAAGCTCTTTGCCATCCTTATCATAATATCTCATAAATCGATCTGACTCGTTCTTCTTCCAGGTAATGTCGATTTTCTTGCCATTGGTAAAATAATAACCAGAACCGCTGGCATTCTCTAAATCCATCCCTTGATAACCCTTCTTGTCAAGATTCCATTCCTTCACGAATTGTATGATGATATTTTTAAAGGCCAGTTGATCCCCTGTTAAGGAATCCACATGAGGAGCCCCGAACTGATAACGGTAATATAATTTCTCAGTTGCATTATATTCAAAATAGGGCTTATTATAATTAGAGAAATGAACTGATATCTTACCATCAGCAGCTGTTCCATCTGTCAAGTCACTATCTTCCTCATAAAACGTAAAGTGTGATTTATAATCGGAAGGATACTCTGTCTCAAAGCCAAACTTCTTAATCCCTTCCTGTAGCAATTTCTGACTTGAGAAGGCATTATGGGGAGCTTTCATTGTTTTGTCACGGTAAAAAACAGAACCTCCCTTGCCTGTGATACCGTCAATTTCGTCAATTCCAAGCTCTTTTATTTTGTCATACCCATAAATTGATCCGCCGAAATGCACGAATATTGCATCATATTCATCCGCTATACTTACAAAATACTGTCTGGCACTTCTGGTAGAACCAAGGCGGTCGCCGCTGAAATTCTCTCCGATACCAAGTAATCTAGTAATACCGCCTTCTGCAAGGCACTCATATACGATATCCGCTTGTCCGATTCCCCATTGATTGGAAACCGTTTTATAATTATTAAAAACGTATGCAAGGGGTCTCTTTGTCCCAATTTCTTTCGATACCCACATTCCGGTCAGGTAGCTTTTCATTTCATCCTTACGTTCCGGGGGTTGGGTTACTGCCTGTGTTGGTGTTAAGGTTGGTTGTTCTGTCACAGTTGGAGTAACACTTACAAGGTTCTCCGAATCAATGGATTTTTTAGCGCAGCCGGGTAAAACTAGTAAACTTAAAGTCATAAGGAAATAATATATTATTTTCTTTTTGTACATTCCTTTGCCTCCTTGATATGTCTGGAATTTATCTTCTTATTTGAAGCATGTCCAAAACTTGATTTTGTTTTTGTTCCATGATTATTCTTTCTTCCTCTTCCATATGGTCATATCCAAACAAGTGGAACATACTGTGAGCGGTAAGAAATGCAATTTCACGCTCTATGGAGTGCCCGTACTCTTCAGCCTGTTCTAGGGCGCGTTCAACTGATATTACGATATCCCCTAACAACAGCTCTCCACTCTCCGGATGAAAGCATTCTGCTACGTCATCCTCAAGATGTGAGAAATCCCCGGGAGTTTCATATTCCACCGAAGGAAAGGAAAGAACATCAGTTGGTTTATCAATTCCTCGAAACTCTTTATTAATCTCTTGAATTCGATCATTATCGGTAAATACGATACTAATTTCTGCTTCATAGGGACAATCTTCATAATCCATACAAGCCTCAATTACTTTCTTTTGTAATTCCTCATAATCAAATTCTAATTCCTTTGATGCTTCATACTCAATATGATATGTCATTTTTTAACCTTCCTGATCCTGTTCTTTTGGACTTTCTTATCCCTCCTGCGAGGTCAGATTCTATCCGTACGGGTATTATCAATTACGGTTCCCTTTAATCTTTTCCGATTTAAAGTTAAACTTTCTATCCCGTTTATTTTTCTCCTGAGACCATGCTTTTGCCTCTACCTTTTTTATCTTTTCCTCATATGAATCATAAGCCTTTACAATCTTTTGAACTAACGGATGTCTTACAACGTCCTGACTGGTCAGATAGGAAAAGCCAATATCTTCAATCTTACTTAACACCTTTATTGCTACATCCAGACCGGACTTTACCCCAACCGGAAGATCCTTCTGAGTTTGGTCACCGGTTATAACAACCTTGGAGCCAAAGCCGATTCTTGTTAGAAACATCTTCATCTGTGCCGGCGTTGTATTCTGAGCTTCATCCAGTATGATAAAGGCATTATCCAGAGTTCTACCCCTCATATATGCAAGAGGTGCTACCTCAATCAGCCCTTTCTCCGTATTCTTGATGAAAGCTTCCGGTCCCATAATCTGATGAAGTGCATCATAAAGCGGTCTTAAGTAGGGATCAACCTTGCTTTGCAAATCACCGGGTAAAAAGCCCAGCTTCTCCCCTGCCTCAATGGCGGGGCGGGTTAAAATAATCTTACTAACCTCATCATTTTTAAAAGCAGTAATTGCCATCGCCATAGCAAGATAGGTCTTTCCTGTTCCGGCAGGACCTACTCCGAATACAATCATCTTCTTTCTTATCTGATCCACATAGGATTTCTGACCCAATGTTTTGGGCTTAATCGGCTTTCCTGTAATGGTATGACAAATTAAATCCTTGTCAATTTCAACTATTTCTCTTTCTTTATCCTCGTAGCAAAGAGAGATTGCGTAATTAACATTCTGTTCTGTGATTAAGTTTCCTCTTTTAGAAAGCTCCAATAGCTGAATGAATACACTCTTTGCTCTTGCTACATCCTCCGCTGCTCCTACTACTTTTATCTCACCGTTTCTTGCTATCATAGTAACGTTAAAAGACCGCTCTATTATCTTTGCATATGCATCAAATCTTCCAAATACATTCTTCTCATGTTCTGCTGGGATATCAATTATTGTCTCCGTTATGCTCATCTTTCTGTTCTATCCTCCACTCGTCATCCTGTATTGCTTTATACTCCCAGGCCGGTTCTTCAACAAAAATCCTGCCTTGGGTAATACACTTGTTATTCTCAATTGTAGTTTTTATATTATTATCTTTGATATTTACTTTATTCTTATTGAGATTGTCAAAATATCGATTTAAGTGTTGATTCGCAAGCGCAATCGCTTCTTCCTTGGTATAATTCTTCTTTTCTTCCTTATATTGCCTTGTGGTTATTGTACCATACAAAAAGGGAAGATAAAAGGAATCTGTTAAATGAAGCGAATTTTCGTTAACAATTATATCATATTTCTCATAGGAATTTCTAGGATTATATAAAAATAATTTTTTCCCGAAAAACCCAAAATAATAGCCTTTTTTTATTTTCCCAGTGAAAATCTTGTCATAATAGGTCAAATCAAAGCTGTCCTTATACTGATAGAAGGATTTGCAAATAATATCAGCATCCGCAACTACCGGTTGATATCTTAATATTTCATCAAAATCTCCCTTAACTGTCAGAATTCCTGATACTAAGATATCCCCCTTCTTCACCACATCCCCGGACCTCACTAAGGGCGTACCAGATCTGGTTATTATTTTTTGCACAATGGCATCCTTGGTAGCTACCATATGACTTGGCTTCATGGCTGCCTTGGCGGGTGCGGGCATATTGGTTTCCGTTATTTTAATAATTAATCTGGTACCTCTGATTTCAGCTGATACCCATCCGATATCATTATATGCCAACCTTATTTCTTCTTCAATCTCCTGACAGTCCACTTTCTTTTGCAACATTCCGATATGTATCTGATTTTTATTCAAAAACTTAATCATTGCTTCGGAGGTATATTTAGAGCCTCCCACAATGCTGATATCCCATATATATAATGACATAATGAAGATAAGCAGCGCGCACAACCCAATACCGATGATAAATCCTTTTCGCTTTCGATTGCGATATAGCAAGAATGGAAATCCCACTTTTCTTGTAATTTTGGGTATTAACCCAGTCTTTCTGGCTATGGGTCTTAGCTTCCTATAATTCTTAACCGTTATATTGAAACGGTATTCCTCCTCCACCTGTTTTAAGTTCCAGATAAAAATCTTCTTATTATTACAAAGGTTGATAAATCGTTCCGGAGATATCCCTTTAATCCTGACATGAAGATATCCTCGAAACCAATTTAGCAGTTTAACTAACATAACAATCCCTCCCGCTGCAATAAACTCCTCCCCTTTTGAACGCAATGCTCCTTCTAAGCATTTTAGGTATTCGTTCTATCCAATACCTTCTCCCCAGATGGGATTATTGATAATATATTGCATGTATGTATCCGGTTATTTTCATTTCATCTTCGGTAAAGTAAAGAATATTCAATTGTTTTCCTTCTATGCATATTTTACAAAGCTTGGTCTGTACTTTAATCACGCTTCCGTTGTATTCAATGATGCCTTTATAATTTTCAAGACAAATCTCGTTTCTTCCGGTTGCAGTTATGATTGGTGCACCGGCTAAAATGTCCGCTGGTAAATGCATTTTGCTTGATAATTCCTCTAAATAGGTGGGTGATTGATTTGACTTGACCGTATTCTTTTTGCGCAGACCTTTATATAATGTGTTCTTATTCTCTTTTTTGAATTTTTGATGAGATGATTTCAGGTTATCCTTCATCGCGACCCCCTAAATCCTTCGCAGATACTGTAATAATATATGAATTTTTTTGAAAATGTAGACTAATAACAATTGAGTATGTAAAGTTGGAAAAGCCACTTCTATTTTTAAATAAAATTTAGCTTAAGAAGAGATGTTATATCACATTAAAACCAAACTAGTTCTATCGAACCAGAATCAAAACACAAAAAGTAGTGATGTTATTACTATAGTTCATTTCTTGTGCTGATTATTTTGCACTAAAAAACTTCCAATGATTTCTCATTGGAAGTTCCGGTAAAATTAATATTTACGTTTTCTAGCAGCTTCAGACTTTTTCTTACGTCTTACGCTTGGCTTCTCATAATGCTCCCTTTTACGGATCTCCTGCTGGATACCGGCTTTCGCGCAGTTTCTTTTGAATCTGCGGAGAGCACTATCTAATGTTTCATTGTCTTTTACGATAACATTTGACATAGTCTCACACCTAACCTCCCTCCAGTTGTGTATTGTGCGTAGACAACTGTTTGGGTATTTTTTGAATAGCACTAAAAGTATTATAGCATATTTTTCATTTTCGTCAACTTCTTTTTGATATTTCGCACGAGTTTCTCAGCTTGGATTATCTTGTTAATCTTCTTTGTTTCAACAAAATATTCCATTACGTTCTTAAAAAGTTTTATTTTTACAAATCGAACTCCATTCACAATCGCTACAAACCATTGAAAGTTTGCCTTTATAGAGTATTTCCTCCAATACTATTTTGTGAAGGATTTGGTACTCCATTCTGCTATCTGCAGATAAATTACAGAAGGTTCTGACTGCTTCATCATATCGTACTGCCTTATCACCACATTGGTACTGCGTATTATAATTGTTTGGGCATGCTTCACAAATTTGATCCGTTCCTTCAACTAATTGTACTATTGGATTCTTTTCTAGCTCACTAATAATAAATTTCATCCTTTGTACAAATTCCTCACTGTACCCTTTTCCTTCAAAGAAGGTCAGGCACAATAAATGATGAGGGCGAAGCTTAACGGTTAACATACTTTGATAATCTCTTTGATAAAATTATTGCAAGGACAATTTTGGTTAAGTCTGGTATGATATAAGGGAAAACACACCAGCCCAGTGCGGTTACAACCCCAATCGCTTCTTTGGACTGGGAATATACCTGCATAAACCAAAGGGTTCCAAACGCATAACATACAAGTAAACCTGCCACCATACCAACAGCCATAGGAACAAGCTTACTTCCTAATAGTGTGGTAATTAACCAATAGATTAATGCACCGAATAAAAATCCAATAATATAGCCGCCCGTGGTTCCAAACAATGTAGCAATGCCGCTGTGGAATTGTGCAAATACCGGTATTCCCACTGCACCCAATAATATGTATATAAGAACAGCTATAGTTCCACGTTTACCACCCAAAATTCCAACTGTACAAAACACCCCAAAGGTCTGCATGGTAAATGGCACTGCAGATGGTATGGCGATCCAGGAACAAATTGCAATTAATACTGCGAACATAGCGATATAAACTAAATCAATTACTTCCAATTTATTTTTCTTGTTTGTCATAATGTCCTCCGTCCGGTTTTCATGAATGCTTAAATTAAATTATTTTGAACCGGTTTTCTCTTATTTGATAAGGAGAGTATATCATTATGATTGGGTATTGTCAACTTTATATTTGCATCAGGTTGACAATCAAACATTAACAGTCAATATTACTTTACTAAATATGTTTAGTATGCATAATCCCTTCCGATAGAGTTTCCGCTAGTGATTAAATCAACTCAAAAATCTTCTTAAAACACTCAAAATCATACTATATCATCATTCCATATATTGCTAGCCTTTTCTTTGCTGATGTTATATAATACAACTCAGATATAACATCAGAATATAAGGGGGACATTCCATGTCTGACAATGAAACAACAGCTTTAGAACCAAGTAACATTCCAATGGTAAAATACAAACCATCAAAACCTGTAAAAGTCATGCTTGCATTGTCAATCATCTTTTTGGCGATTCACTTCATATCGTGTATATTAATGTTTTTAAACGTTCTTGAGGGCTTCTTACCTGTAGTGGGACTTCTTATTCTAATCTCCGTAACTTTTATTTTAACAATATTTATTTACATTGATACCAGAAAATTTCATTATACCTATAATCGACACTTAATCCGTAAATACTCTAAATATGATTATATGGCTATCGGCTTAGTAGGCGGACTTGCAATCGGCTTCATATGGGGGAAACTTCTTTCGTGAATAGAAATATGACTAAAGTGTTAATGTTCTGTTTATCCTGTGAAAGTGGCTATTTGTACAAGGCAGAACTTACCAATTCATTTTGTGAAAGATAACTCACTCTCACGATTTTAATTTAACAGCTTAAGTTTAATCTCATAATTAAATTGTAGAAAAATTCTTTAATTGCAAAATTCCTTACCATAGCCTTTAGCAAAGAACTTACAGAAAGTCAAAAAAACTCAATTCAGCTTACGCCAAATTGAGTTTTTTATTTAAGCACAACAGCTTTCATTAACCGAATACAAATCTTTTGTATTTCCATTTTCAATCTTCAAAAAGTCTCATGATTACACAACTACACCTACATTTTAATGTTATCTTTGAAAATCCACGTTACATTTGTTATCCAGTTATCAGAAAACATTTTACTATTCTTGAATTATTTAATCTGTCCAGCCAAAGCATCCTTTGCCTTTTCAATCACTGCATCAATACCTGCTGCGTTCTTACCGCCAGCCTGTGCCATATTCGGTCTTCCGCCGCCGCCACCGCCAACCAGTGAGGCAAGTTCCTTAATCAGATTACCAGCGTGTGCTCCCTGCTTCATGGCTCCATCCGTTGCCATTGCAATTAAGCTAACTTTATCCGCTGCTGTGGAGGATGCAAGAAGGATCACACCTTCTCCCAATTTCTCCTTCAGCTGGTCGCCAAGATTACGAAGCTCGTTCATATCTACATCAGGCAATTTCACTGCCAGTAATTTTACGCCCTTTACCTCTACCACCTGGTTCATTACATCACCCAGTGCGTTATTGGCAAGCTTGCTCTTTAATTTTTCATTCTCTGATTTTAAGGATTTGATTTCTTCTAACAATCCTTCAATTTTAGAAGTAAGCTGTGCCGGCTCTGTCTTCGCTGCTTTTGCAGAAGCTGCAACTTCCTTTTCCAGCTCCTTATAATAAGCAAATACACCATTGCCAGTTAATGCTTCGATTCTTCTTACCCCTGCTGCAATACCTGTCTCGGATAAGATCTTGAATACGCTGATTACTCCGGTATTGGATACATGAGTACCACCACAAAGCTCCTTGCTGAATTCACCCATGGTTACCACACGAACATCGCTAGTGTATTTTTCACCAAAGAGTGCCATAGCACCTGCTTTTTTTGCTTCTTCAATATTCATAACCTTAGTCACAACACCAAGGCTGTTTGCAATCTGCTCATTTACGATTTCTTCAACCTTTTGTAATTCCTCAGCAGTTAATGCAGAGAAATGAGTAAAGTCAAAACGCAAACGATCTTCATTAACAAAGGATCCTGCCTGCTCTACATGAGTACCCAGCACTGTTCTTAATGCCTTCTGTAAGAGATGGGTTGCACTGTGGTTCTTTGCAGTCGCTGCTCTCTGCGTTGTATTTACCTGAAGGGAAACCTTCTCGTTCACTTTAAAGATACCCTTTGTTACCGTACCCACATGACCGATTTTACCGCCTTGAAGCTTAATGGTATCTTCTACTTCAAATTCTGCATCTGCTGTAGTAATAATACCAGAATCGGCTGCCTGTCCACCGCTGGTTGCATAGAAAGGTGTTTCCTTCACCAGAATGGTTCCAACCTGTCCAGCTACTAATTCTTCCACTATTTCCGTTTCAGATGTCAACACGGTTATTTCAGATTCATAGCTTAAATGATCATAACCTACAAAGGAAGATGTAATGCCTGCATCGATCAGCTGATATACGGTTTCCTCTGCACCCATGTAATTGGTTGTTTTTCTTGCGGTTCTAGCGGTTACTCTCTGAACCTCCATTGCCTCACGGAAGCCCTTCTCATCCACTTCAAAGCCCTTTTCCTCAAGAATTTCCTTCGTTAAATCAAAGGGAAAGCCATAGGTGTCATATAATTTGAATACATCTTCTCCGGCTAGAGTCTTTTTCTGGTTCTTCTCTAAATCCTTTTCCATCTCACCGAGAATAGTTAAGCCCTGGTCAATGGTTTTATTAAATTTTTCTTCTTCAATGGTAAGAAGCTTTAGGATATACTCCTTCTTCTCCTCTAATTCCGGATAACCATCCTTATGCTCCTCAATTACAACCTTGGCAAGCTTTGCCATAAAGTCGCCCTCAATTCCCAGCAATCTTCCGTGACGAGCTGCTCCACGAAGGAGACGACGGAATACATAGCCTCTTCCTTCATTAGAAGGAATAACACCGTCAGATGCCATAAAGGTTGTGGAACGAATATGATCGGTAATTTTACGGATGGATACGTCCTTCTTTGCATCAACCTGATAGCTTGTATGGGCAAGCTCACAAACCTTATCTCTGATTGCTTTCATGGTATCCACATCAAATATGGAGGGAACATCCTGCACCACTGCAGCAAGTCTCTCAAGACCCATACCGGTATCAATGTTTTTATTCTCTAATTCTGTATAATTACCGTTACCATCACTGTTAAACTGAGTGAATACATTATTCCATACTTCGATATAACGATCACACTCACAGCCTACGGTACAGCCTTCCTCACCACAGCCGTACTTCTCACCGCGGTCATAATAAATCTCAGAACAGGGACCGCAGGGACCTGCGCCATGCTCCCAGAAGTTATCTGCCTTACCAAAACGGAAAATTCGTTCCGGTGCGATACCGATTTCTTTTTCCCATATTTCAAATGCTTCGTCATCATTCTCGTATACGGAAGGATAGAGACGGCTTGCTTCCAGCCCAACTACTTCCGTTAAAAATTCCCATGACCAAGCGATTGCTTCATGTTTAAAATAATCACCAAAGGAGAAGTTACCAAGCATCTCGAAGAAGGTACCATGTCTTGCAGTTTTACCTACATTCTCGATATCTCCGGTACGGATACATTTTTGGCAGGTAGCCACTCTCTTTCTCGGCGGTATTTCTTGTCCTGTAAAATACGGCTTCAAGGGAGCCATACCGGAATTGATTAATAATAAGCTATTGTCATTATGGGGAACCAGCGGAAAGCTGTTCATCACCAAATGTCCCTTACTTTCAAAGAATTCCAAGAACATTTTTCTTAATTCATTTACACCATATACTTGCACGTTAATTGCCTCCTAGATTGTATTAATCCATGTTAGATATAAGTTTGATTCAAGTGTCAAACGTAATATGTGAACAAAGCAGAAATCACATGCTCCCACAATCTGGTATGTGATATCTGTTTTACTCACAGAGTACCTTCGGTACTTGAATCAAAAATAGTATGATTCGCAACTAATATACTAACATTAAAAATGTTTTTTTTCTAGACTTTATTTTCTATGCGCCAGCTCGTTTGTGATATCATTCCAATCCAACCCGCATTCCGCCATCAATACCATCAAATGATATAAATAGTCCGCAATTTCATAACGAAGCTCTTCCGCTCCGGGATTTTTTGCGGCAATTGTAATTTCAGTGGCTTCCTCTCCACATTTTTTCAAAATCTTATCAATTCCCTTATCAAACAGGTAATTGGTATAAGAGCCTTCTTTGGGATGAATTCTGCGATCCAAAATCACGTTAAATACATCATTGAATACATGCAACGGATCCTCGTTATTGTACTCCTTCTTCACCAACTCCTTATGGAAGCAGGATTGCTCCCCTGTATGACAGGCAGGGCCGATTTGAAGTACCTTTGCTAAAATGGTATCATTATCGCAGTCCAGTGTTAATTCTTTCACATACTGATAATGACCGGAGGTTTCTCCCTTGATCCACAAGCTCTGACGGCTTCTCGAATAATAAGTCATCTTGCCGCCGGCAATAGTCTTATTATATGCTTCCTCATTCATATACGCAAGCATTAAAACCTCGGAGGTGCGATAATCCTGAACGATTACCGGAATCAGTCCATCCCCATTAAGTTTAAAGGAGGAAAATGACATTTTGCTATCGTAGGAATTTACTTCAATTCCCGCTGCCTTTAAGGATATTTTCGCTTTCATTATGTCCTTATCTTCAAAGAAATTGGTGGCGACGCCTATTACATTCCCGGCAGATAATATATTTCCCATATCATTACGTACCAAACTATCCCGTATTAGAATCGGTACCGAGAATGCTTCTATTTTTCCCTTTTCCTGATCCTTTAAGTTAACATGTTTCACCATAACCAAACCGACTTTATCACTGGATAAGCCTTTCTCCAGTTCCTCATAGCTCTCTAGGAATTCCTTAATATCAAGCTCCACACTTACTTTTTCCGAACCAAAGCGTTCCGTGGCTTCTTTAAGTAAAGACTTATTCTCAAGTATGGCATATTTAACCATCACGGAGGATGCTCCGGTGTAAATTGCTTTCTTTATATCCTCCAATCGCTTGGCATAACAACCAATCACAAACGGAATATCGATTTCTTTGGAAAGCTCCTTTGCCAGTGAAAAGAACTCTTCCCTTGTCTTTTCATCCTTCGAGTAATTATATAAAAACAATACATCAGCGCCGCCATAAGAATAGGCTTTCGCTGCTTTGATTACGTTGGCTGAACGCTCCCCTTCTGCATTGATGTAAGGGATGATTTTCTTAAATAACATGTGGATGAACCCTCCTATTTTTGTTCGAATAATCTAACTGCCTTTTTTAGATCCACCTTATTCTCATATAGAGCTTTACCAACAATAGCTCCATATATCTGGGTTTCCTCCAGCATTTCAAGATCCTTTAATGAAGATACTCCTCCTGATGCGATAATATCTAAACCGGTTGCATCTGCCAATTCCTTGGTATGTGAAATATTGGGTCCCTGTAACATTCCGTCCTTGGAGATATCCGTATACACAATGGTCTTAACCCCATACTTCTTCATCTCAAGTGCCAAGCTGACAGCCTGATAATTGCTTACCTTCTCCCAGCCTTCAATGGCCACCATACCGTCCTTTGCATCAATACCGATTACAATCCTTTTTGAACCAAAGGTTGCTATTGCTTCTTTAATAAAAGCAGGATCCTTCACCGCCTTCGTGCCGATAATAACACGTTCGATACCAAGATTTAATTTATTCTCAATATCCTTGATTGTGCGGATTCCACCGCCTACCTGGATGGGAATCTTTACTGCAGATACGATTTCCTTAATTACTTCATCATTTACAGAGTGACCTACCAATGCACCGTCCAGGTCAACTATATGGATAAAGGAAGCCCCTGCGGCTTCCCATTGCTTTGCAATTTTAAGCGGTATATCCGAATATACTAAAACATCTTGAAAGCTACCCTGTCTAAGTCTTACACATTGTCCATTCTTTATGTCGATTGCCGGAAATAATTTCATAAAACACCAATGCCTTTCTTATCTATTCAATTGTACCTTTTGTTGATAACACGCCTTGAATACGATCATCATAATCGCAAGCCTGATCCAGTGCCTTTGCAAATGCTTTAAATGCTGCTTCGGCGATATGATGGTCATTGCCACCATTCAGTAATTTTATATGTAGATTCATACCTGCTGAATAGGATAATGCATAAAAGAATTCCTTCAGCAAGTCAGTTTCCAGATAACCGATTTTCTCCGATTTAAATTCCAAATCATAGGAAAGATAAGGTCTCCCTGATAAGTCTATGGCACATAGCACTAATGTTTCATCCATGGGAAGTATAAAAGAACCATATCGTTTTATACCCTGTTTCTCCCCCAATGCACTTTTTATTGCCTGGCCAAGAACAATTCCCGTATCCTCCACCGTATGATGGGAATCCACATACAAATCTCCTTTTACCGAAAGCTTTAAATCAAAAAAGCCATGTCTTGTAAAGCTCTCTAGCATATGATTAAAGAAACCGATACCGGTTTCGATATTCGCTTCACCGCTGCCATCCACCGAAAAATTAACCGTAATATCTGTTTCCTTCGTGGTTCTGGTAATCTCTGCATTCCTGTAACTCATTTTTCACCCTCTCCTTATTATTCCAGATTAAGTAATTACGAAACAAACCCATGTTTCATATTGTATGCACAACAGTTAAAAACCCTACGCTTTAACGCCCTTTTCCAGCTTAGCATAACATAGGGTTATATCTATTGTGCATATTATGTCCTTTGGTTATCCTGTTTCGCAGCTACCTATTTTATCTTTTTATCGTTGATTAGTATTATTATACAATAACGGAGTGAAAAGTCAAATTTAAAAGCAGGGACTATTCAAAACGTACTGCAATGGAGTTGGCATGAGCGGTAAGGTACTCTGAATTAGCAAAATCAACGATATCCTTATAAATTGGCTCCAATGCTTCTCTGGAATAGGATATAATACTTGATTTCTTAATAAAATCATCCACACTTAATGGGGAAAAGAATTTTGCGGTTCCATTTGTAGGGAGAACGTGATTGGGACCTGCCATATAATCACCCAGTGGCTCACTGGAATATTCCCCGATGAAAATTGCTCCCGCATTTTTTATCTTAGTCATTACCATGAACGCATCCTTCATCATAATTTCCAAATGTTCGGAAGCAATCTCATTGGCTGTATCTATCATCTCCTGATTATCCTGTGCCACCAGGATATATCCGTAATTCTCAAGTGACTTTTCAATAATCTCTTTTCTGGAAAGCTCCCTTGTAAATATGTCCACTTCTTCCGATACCTTCTGAGCTAAATCCTTGCTTGTGGTAATCAAAATAGCAGAGGCAAGCTCATCATGCTCTGCTTGGGACAATAAATCCGCCGCAACATATCTGGGGTTCGCGGTTTCATCTGCCAGTACCAGAATCTCACTGGGTCCTGCGATGGAATCTATGCTTACATGACCATATACCGCTTTTTTTGCCAAAGCCACATAGATATTGCCGGGTCCCACAATCTTATCCACCTTTGGAATACTCTCCGTTCCATAAGCAAGTGCGCCTATTGCCTGAGCTCCGCCTACTTTATAGATTTCGCTTACTCCGGCTTCCTTTGCTGCTACTAAGGTTCCGGGATTTACCTTTCCATCCTTTCCGGGAGGAGTAGTCATAGTAATTCTTGATACTCCGGCAACCTTAGCCGGGATTACGTTCATTAATACGGAAGAAGGATAGGCTGCTTTTCCACCCGGTACATATACACCTACTGCAGCAATGGGAGTTACCTTCTGCCCCAGTATGGTTCCATCTTCAGTGGTATCAAACCAGCTGTATTGCTTTTGTTTAGCATGATAAGTCTCTATATTGGTGATTGCTTTACGAATCACCTCAATTACCTTCGATTCAACCAATTCATATGCTTCCTTGATCTCTTCCTCGGTTACGCGAATTGTAGTTCCATCTATTTTGGTTTTGTCAAAGCGCTCGGTATATTCAAATAAAGCCTTGTCTTTCTCTATTTTCACTGCATTTAATATTTCACTAACAGAAGCCGCATATTCCTCATATTGATTGGGGCTTCTTTTTAATAAATCTTCCAATATATTTTTCTTAGTTTGATCATTCAATTCAATAATTCTCATGGATTTACGCTTCCTTTCTTCGGGTAATTTATCCTGAACATTAGTTTATACTGTCTGTTCTTTTCTGTTATAGGTCATTCTTAGAACACCAAAGCATCAAATAAATATTTAACTAATCATAGATTCTCTTGCCTATTCCAAAGTTCTAAAAGCTAGTGGTATCCTATAGTTCCTGCTATTTTGAATATAATAAGTTTCGTATCTAAATTTAACGTTTTTACAATGGTTTCTATCCTATATACAAGTGATTATCGTTGTGAGATCTCGTCCTTCAATGCTCCGATTATCTTTGTAATTCGTTCATGTTCCATCTTCATACTCACTTCATTCACTACCATACGCGCGGACAGATTGCAGATTTCTTCTAATACCTCCAAGCCATTCTCCCTCAGAGTAGAGCCGGTCTCTACAATATCAACAATCACTTCCGACAAGCCTACAATTGGTGCTAATTCTATGGAGCCATTTAATTTAATAATTTCTACGGTCTGATGCTTTTTATTATAGAAATAGTCCTTGGCAATATTGGGATATTTGGTGGCAACCCTGATTAATTCACCATGCTGAAGAAGGTCCTTGGCGGAGGAAGGTCCTGCAATGCACATTTTGCATTTTCCAAGTCCCAAATCCACTACCTCATACATCTTTCTTCCTTCTTCTAATATTGTGTCTTTCCCTACCACTCCAATATCTGCTGCTCCATATTCCACATAGGTGGGTACATCGGTAGCCTTTGCTAAAAAGAACTTAAGCTTTAATTCTTCGTTTACAAATATTAATTTTCTTGAGGACTTATCCTTAAGCTCCTCACAGGTAATCCCAATTTTCTCTAGAATCTCTAAGGTTTTTAATGCCAAACGCCCCTTTGGAAGAGCTATTGTTATATATCTCATTCTACTTTCCTTTCCCGCTATATTGCTACTTACTGATTGAGAAAACGTAAGTTTCCAATCATCCTAACTCATAAACCCTTCCATAGGTGCAACTTGAATCGTTCCGTCCCCATGAATCACTTTAATCTCAGAATCACTTTCAAGATACAAGATTCCACCGATGTTCATTCTTTTCGCATAAGCCAAATATTCTGGAGTTTCTATTCCCTTTTGACTTCTTTGCAGCATAGTATTCATGCCGTCCTTACGAAAATGCTTTGCAAGTGCAATTGCCTGACGTCGAAACTCCTCTTTATATAAAATCAGGGTATCCTGTGCCTCCGGCTGATTTAAAAGCTTCTGTCTTAATAATGCAATCATTAGCTGGTCGATTACAATAGCAAGACCAATCGCGGGAGCTTCCTTGCCAAACTGCCCCACCAGATTATCATAACGTCCTCCGGTCGCTACGGCATCCCCAGTTCCATAGGTATAAGCTTTAAAAATAATACCGGTGTAGTAGTTATACTTACTAAGCTTTCCAAGGTCAAAGGAGATATATTTTTCATATCCATATTCAGTCATTAATTCATAGAGCTTCTCCAGCCTTTCTATGGCTTTTAGCGCACGGGCGTTCTTAGTAAGTTCCTTAGCTTCGGACAGTTTTTCCAAAGATCCGAACAACTCCGGTAATTTCAGAAATATTTGTTTTAACCCTACATTGAGATTTTTATTTGAAATCATCTCTTCCATTCCAAATACGCTTTTCTTTTCAATCAGTTCACGCAGATTACCTACTTCATCATCCTCTTCAAAGCCAGCCTCTTCAATGAGTGCACGCATAAAGTCAGCGTTTCCGATTTCTAGCGTAAATTGCTCCAAACCGGACCGAAGAAGACAATCAATGGTAAGAGCCAACATTTCTGCATCCGCTTCAATACTGTCATCGTTAATTAATTCTGCACCTAATTGGGTTACTTCCTTTAACTTACCCTGATAGCTGGTGTTATTAATGAAGGTATTGCCAATATAGCCAAGGCGGATGGGCAAATTCTCATCCCTGTAATATTTTGCTGCACATCTGGCGATGGATGGGGTAATATCCGGTCGCAACGCCAAGGTATTACCATCACGATCAAAGAATTTATACATATCCTTGGAAGCGACGGTTCCTCTCTCCTGGCTGAATATATCATAAAACTCAAAACTGGGTGTCTGTATATCACGAAAACCGTAATGCTCAAGCACATGATGAAGATTGTTTTGTAATGTTAGCTTCGTTGCGCATTCCGAATTATAAATGTCCCTGACTCCTTCCGGTGTATGTAAGAGCTTTTCCTTCATAGTTGTATACCAAGCCTTTCTTTATTTTAATTCTAAGGAAATGATTCCAGTACTCAAATGTTAACTTATAAAGAACTATATTGATTTATGTGGAAAATCCCCAACAATCAGACTTCATCGAAAATTTGTCATTGCCACTGTTAACTGGATTTTCGCCATTCAAATCATTATTAAGTACTAAATTATATCATCCCTTTGACTTACAAATCCTATTAAATAATTTATCCTATTCACTTTAGTATGGTAGTGTGATAATTCGCTACCACAGTGATATTTGTTCATTATAATTTATTCATCTAATGATGTCAACCAAATATCTATAAAAAAAGGCTCTGGTTATAATTCAACCAGAACCGGCTCATGATTTACGTAAGGAAGAAATTTATGCACGATATCGGAAGTCCTCACGCGCAAGCTTGTTGTATTAATACATGGATGACAACCGAAATACTCCTCCAATAAGATATCCTTGTCAATCAATAGCTGAACTTGGTTCTGCGTATCATTCATTAACCCCAGTATACTCACTGACCCAGGTGTAATATCCAAAAATCGTTCCATGTATTCGGGTGGTGCAAAAGAAAGTCTTGGAGATGCTATCTGTGCACACACTTCTTTTGTAATAAACTTCTTATAACCGGGCATAACAAGCAGGAAGAACTTTGTCTTTTGGGCGTTGCACAAAAACAGGTTTTTGCATATTGTTATACCCAAAAGTTCATCAATCTCATTGCAGTCTTCAATACTCTTTGCCTCTTCGTGATCGACCCTGATATACTCTATTCCAAGCTTCTCCAATACATCATAGGACTTATATTCCTTATCAAGCCTTGTAAAAGCTTCCGGTCTTGTGTTATATATGGTTCGATCAATTTTAATCTGCATCCTATTCCTCCGACATAATTCCAGTACATTCACTATAGCCAATGCATTACTTATGGCCAATACATTGGCTATTAATTTATGATTAAGCTGTCAAAAGGTCTGTTTATAATGTGGCAATGGCAAATTGCACTCATTCTTTTACTTTATGCAATTTGCCTATGGACTCTGTTGAAAGAGGCTCTTTTGACCCCTTAATCATGTATGAATGATAGAATTAGTTTTACATTACATAGCTTTTCACAAGAAAATATCCGATTACCACGATACCGAGAACGATTCGATACCATCCAAAAATCTTGAAATTATGCTTTTTAATATACTCTGTTAAGAACTGAATGATAACAATAGAAACCAAAAATGCAGTTAACATACCTGCTGCCAATACAATTAACTCTGTTGAGCTAAATGAACCCTCGTACTTTACCACTTTTAACAGGCTGGCACCCAGCATAACCGGAATTGCTAAGAAGAAGGTATACTCTGTCGCTACGCTTCTGGCAACACCAATCATAATTGCTCCGATGATGGTTGCTCCTGATCTTGAAACTCCCGGAAATACTGCTGCAACTAATTGAAAGAGACCAATTAGGATTGCTGTTTTATAAGTTATCTCGCTGAGCGAATTAATTCTTGGGCGAAGATGCGCATTTCTGTTCTCAATTACGATAAATAAAATACCAAATACAATTAAAGCGATAGCTACTGTCTGATAATGGTAGAATAAACGATCGATATCTTCATCCCAAAGTACACCTACTATCGCTGCCGGAATACATGCTACTGCGATTTTAAGCCACATTACAATAATATCCACCTTCACTATTTCACCCTTTTTGAATGAAAAAGGAAAGATTTTTTTCCAATAAAGAAGGACAACTGCAAGGATCGCACCCAGCTGAATTACAACCAAAAATACATTCTGAAACTGTTCGCTCAGATTTGAATGAAGGAATTCGTTCACTAAAATCATATGCCCCGTACTGCTGATTGGAAGCCATTCTGTAATACCCTCAACGATTCCCAAAATAATCGCTTTAAAAATTTCTACAAAATCCATTGTTCACCTCGTCAGTTGAAAACATTCTCACTTATCCAACTGTTTCCTTATGTTATTTTATATGTATTCTCTGCGTTCCAAATCCTTCTTCAGTGCATCCAAATAATGAATACACCCATTTCCAGTCATCGGAATCTTATACTCTTCATCCAGCTCCTCATATCGAAAGCTCTTTCTTCCACCCTGTCTTGAGCGTTCCCAAAACTCATATAGGCGTTCGAAGGTCAGATAGTGATAGCTATCATTCTTTTTATAATGAATCAACAAAAAAGCAATGCCATTCTGTTCTTCAAATTCCTTCATGAAAGTAACCTGATGTTCATGGATGTTATTAATACTGAAGGTATCCACCGCGCATTCCTTGGCGTCAAAGCATACCGGAACTCCTTGTACGACTCCGATATAATCCACCGTACTTTTTTGTTCAAAGTACGCAAGGGTAATATGGCGGTGTTCTTTATCAATATTAATGGGGGTAATGGGCGTCGGTACTTTTTGAATCAGTGCCAATCCCTTCTCCCTGTATTTGCTGTTGGTTAGGTTGATTATTTCCTCCAGCATGGAACCTCTTAATCCTCTTGAATTCCAGGACGGCATCCGTACACCCCCTTATCAGCATAGAATATACATACATTCTCTATTTTATTACCAATAAACCATATTGTAAATATATCCATAATAATTTACCTTATATTTCATAGATTTACCCTATTCATACCATTCAAACACTGATTTTGCATCTAAAATTATGGGAAACAAGAATAAAAGCAACTGGTTGAAAAGCATTCCTATCTACTCTGTCACACCAAAAGGATAACGATAACTCTTCTCTCCCCCAAATAATCAGTGCTATTTTAAAGTAAACAGCTCTTCTTTCACCTTCTTAAACTGCTCCGGTAGTTCTGCCACATATTCTTTACCAGACAAATAAGCTAACTCACCGTCAATTTTCGGAAAAACCATGCGGTGGGAATGGAGCAATTGACTTGATAAATTATAATTCTTTTTAAAATAATGATTGGTCTTTTGACTGCCGTATTTAAAATCTCCGATGATTGGATGACCGATACTGGCAAGATGTGCCCTAATTTGATGGGAACGACCGGTAATCAACTTCACCTGCAAAAGAGTATAAGTTCCTAAGAGTGTATCGCTGGTGGCGTCGGATATGGGCTCTGAATAACCTAGCGGCTCATATTCTGTACAGATATACTCCGTATTCTCAGCCTGTTTGGAATAAATCTTTACTTGATTTTTCTCTTCATCCTTACTCAGATAGCCTTCAATCCTTTTTTTCTCTTCTACCTTGCCCTTAACGATACAAAGATAATATTTGTTTAACGTACGATCCTTTAATAGCCTTGCCATCTCCTGCAAGCCTACTAAGGATTTGCCTGCAATTAAGATACCGCCTGTATTTCGATCCAAACGATTACATATCGCCGGTTTAAAGCTAGCTAACTGTTCTCTGGTAATCTGCTTTGAACTCAACAGATAGGATATGATATATTCCACCATGGAGATATCATCCTTTTCTGCCTTTTGAGAAAGAACGCCTAGCGGCTTGTTGACAATTAGAATATGCTTGTCCTCGTAGATGATATCCAGCTTCTCATCAACCACCGTTACTTCTTCCATTTCACTAAACTGAGCAATTGTTTCATCGGAAAGAAATAGCTTGATTTCATCCTGTAAGTTCAGCTTTTCTGAGCCATCTGCTTTTTTTCCGTTCAAGGTGATATTCTTTTTTCGCAGCATTTTATAGATAAAGCTTTTAGGTGCTTTATTTAATATTTTGGCTAAAAGCTTGTCCAGTCTTTGACCCGCTTCATTTTGTTGCACATTGATTTGTTTCATTTATTCTCCAATCCCGCGTCATACTAGTCTACTTTATAATCTCACTCATAGATGTTATATAGTAGTCAGATAACCTGATTTTTTCATCCTGCTCTTCCTCTGAATATTTATCATAGACTGCGCAGACCTTCATGTTGGCATTTCTGCCCGCCATAACACCGGTCACAATATCTTCAAAAACCAGACAACGTTCGGGCTCTACCCCCAAATCCTTTGCTACTAGCAAATAAATATCCGGGGAGGGTTTTCCCTTTGCCACTTCACAGGAAGTTCGAATGGAAGAGAAATATTCCTCAATCCCTAGTCTCTCAGTAATCAAAGCCACCAATTCCTTGGAATTGCTTGTGGCGATACCTGCGGGGATATTATTAGCCTTCAGGTGCCTGAGAAATTCCAGAACGCCTTCCTTTAACGGTACTTCATGTAAGTATTTATCCCACGCCATTTTGTTCCAATCTTCTTTAATCTGATCAATGGGATCCGGTAAATCAAATCTCTCTTTAAAATAATTAGCGGTTTCAGAAAAACTCATTCCCTCCACACATTTTTGAAGATCATCCGGTAATTCAATGCTGTATCGCCCCAGGTATTCCTCGTCAATGCTCTTCCACATCCACATAGAATCAACCAGGGTTCCATCTAAATCAAAAATCACTGCGTCAATATTCTCTAGCATCGTTTCACATCCATTCTAATGTAGTGCTTATCTCGGGTTACAAAGAGTTAATTCAAATCTTTTAAGCATTCTAATTCCTCCGGCCTTAATTCCCTATATTCTCCCGGTGCCAAGCTTTCATCCAATTTAAGTCCTCCCATGGAAAGTCTCTTTAAATAGATTACTTCCTTCCCAACCGCCTCAAACATTCTCTTTACCTGATGGAATTTCCCTTCCTGAATCGTTAACTCAACTTCTGAAATGTCATCTGAAGAGAGGATTTTTAGTTTGGCAGGCATTGTTATCTTGTCTTCCCCAATGTCCACTCCTTCTTCAAACGCTTTCTCATCCTCCGAAGTGACTTTTCCATTAACCTTTGCAAAATATACTTTATCCACATGTTTCTTGGGGGAAAGCAGTTGATGGGTCAAATCTCCGTCATTGGTTATAATTAACAACCCTTCCGTATCCTTATCCAGCCTTCCAACGGGGAATAATTCCTTCCCCTGTTTGTCCAAAATCAAGTCCAAAACTGTTTCACTCACATTATCCCGTGTAGCAGATACTACCCCTGCAGGCTTATGAAGCATATAATACACATGCTTTGCATAACTAATCCTTCTGTCGTCAAATACAATCTCGTCCTTCTCTGCATCCACCTTAGTTTCCGGTTTCTTGCAGGTCTCACCATTAATCATGGCTCTTCCTTTACGGATCGAACTCTTTAAATCACTTCTGGTTCCAACTCCCATATCAGAGAGGTATTTATCCAAACGAAGCAACATAATAATCTCCTCCCAACTTTACACCCAGCGCCAACCGGGAAGATATTTATTTTTCACATTATTCTTCGCCACTTTCAGCCACCCAAGGGGATATTTTTCTACACATACCAAATACCAGCCATCCGGATAAGCTTCGTTCAAATCAATTGATTCACATTTTAGATAACGAATTACATTAGGGTCATCTACAGAAAGGCATATGGTCTTATTATAATCCTCCAGCTTTAAGGAATTCGCTAGTGCCTGGGACGGTTCAAAGCGCTGCTTTTTCATCTCTCCCAGTAATAATCCCTGCCTTAGGATACGAAGTCCGCTAAGGTTCGGCAACCCTTCGGGTAACAGATAGATTCGCTCATCACGAACTACCAGCTGCTTGTCCTCCACCTGAAAATTTAATTCTTTAAAAAACTCCCTGGCTTCTTCCGAAATGAGAGTTGATACATTCTTCCCATTGGGATTGTGGCTTAAGGAAGACCTTGATGTCATTTTCTCATTGAATACTTTATTCTTTCCGGGTTTTTTCTTACTACTACCCGGCTGAATGCTTGGCAGATCAATGTCCTCTTCTTCCTCACCCAGTTGATCAAAGTCATAAGGCATCTGATGGATTCTTTCCAGTATCTCTTTATCACTGGCTTTTTCCTTATAAAGAAGGGTAATAAAATGACCCTCACCATTGATTTTGTGTGGCCAGAGGCGAATGCAATGCTTTAATTCTTCTTTTCCATTTACCCATTCCGGCTTGCCAAAATCAAATCCTTCATAGGAAAGTCCAAACTCCTTGCATACCGCTTCCTCCGGGATTGCATTCACTACTCGAAATTCAGGACAGTTCTCTAGCAAATAGGATATGGTTCCTTCATTCTCTTCCGGTGAAAAGGTACAGGTGGAATATAGCATATATCCTCCCGGCTTTAACATAGAGGCTCCGAACAAAATAATTTCCTTCTGAAGCTTATTATAATATTCCACACCATATTGTTCCCAATTTCTCATAATGGAAGGACTCTTACGAAACATTCCTTCCCCAGAGCAGGGTGCATCAATTAATATCTTATCAAAATACTCCGGAAAATAGTTCACCAGCTTATTGGGTGCTTCCGATACCACCAATGCGTTACGTATGCCAAACAGCTCTACATTCTTTAACAATGCCTTCGCTCTAGAGTTACTGATATCATTTGATACCAGTACCCCTTCTCCTTGAAGCTTTGCTCCCAGCTCCGTACTCTTTCCGCCTGGTGCAGCACAGATATCAAGCACCTTATCTCCCGGTTTGACCGGCAACAAGCTTGCAGGCGTCATTGCACTAGGCTCCTGAATATAATAGAGACCCGCATAATAATAGGGATGTTTTGAGGGCTGCTCCTTGGTATCATAATAATACCCGTTCTTTATCCAAGGTATCTTTTTTATAGAATAAGGACAGAGCTGTTCAAACTCTTCGGGACTGGATTTTAAGGCATTTACCCTCAAGCCGCCATAGTGCGGCTTGGAATAACACTGTAAATACGCTTCATACTCCTCTCCCAAAAGTTCCTTCATTCTGTCCTCAAATTTTTTCGGTAAATTCATATTTTCACTCCATATGTTTATTCATTCCAAAGGAAAAGCTATCTTAAACTCTGTGCCCGGTAGCGTGCCGAAATCATATCCAAATCCTCACTGAATTTAACCAGTTCCTCCTGGCTGCCATTCTGGTAAATCCGAAAGAACTCATCCTGGATTTTTACGACTTCCTGTTTATTCGCTACCTTATAAAGGTTCTGAATATTGGTTAAGATATCCGCAACAATATTCGCTTTTACAGTAAAGGAGTTCTGAGCATCCATAATCTCTCCTCTGACCATGGACATCTCGTGGTCAAGAATTAAGATTGCCTCTGCTGCGGAGGATAAACGTTCTTTTATATGCTCCGGCATATTCTTTTTGTATTTATATTGTAATGAATGCTCGATTGTAGCCCAAAAATTCATTGCAAGGGTACGAATTTGAATTTCCACCTGCAGCTCTCTGGTTCCTTTCAAGGTTTCTACGTCGTAATATACGATTAAATGATAGGAGCGATAGCCGCTTTCCTTACGATTTTTTATATAATCTTTCTCACTCTTTATTCTCATGTCGGAGCGCTTCTTGATAATATCAACCACCTTATCGATATCCTCAACAAATTGGCAGATAATTCGAATTCCTGCTATATCCTCCATGGTATTCTCAAAGTCTCTTAAATCAATCCCCTTTTTCTGTGATTTCTCTAAAATACTTGAGATTGTTTTCACCCTGCCGGTTACTTGTTCTATGGGCGAATATGCTCCGGCATGTTTAAATTCATCCATTACATGGTTAAATTTCGTCACTAATTCATCAACAGCTGAGGAATATGGGTCCAGTATCTCTCTCCAAAGTTGTATTTCCATAATACTTACCTCCTACCTATACCTGAAATCAACCAACATTGTCAATCTTCCAACATTAATACCATCATGGATAATACGCTGAGTCCAGCTGTCTCCGTACGTAGTATTCGTCTTCCCAATGTAAGCGGTACGATATGATTTTCTTTCGCAAACTCTATTTCACTCTCTTCAAATCCACCTTCCGGTCCTATAAATACCGCAATGTCTTTCTTATCTTTCAGATTATTCATTATTTCTCTGGTATCGTTCATTCCATTGGCATTCTCATAGGGTATCATTCCAAGGGACATTTCGGACGCCTTCTTCATAGCCTCTTTATAGGTATGTACCCCTAAAATCTTTGGAATAATTCCTCTGCCTGACTGTTTTGCTGCCCCTTCTGCAATTGCCTGCCAACGCTCTAGTTTCTTTTCTTCCTTCTTCTTATCCTCCAGCTTCACGATAACCCGCTTGGTCATAACCGGAACAATCTCATAAACTCCAAGCTCAACCGCCTTTTGAATAATAAGCTCCATTTTATCTTTCTTTGGAAGTCCCTGAAACAGGGTGATTTTTGTCTTTAACTCTGCCTCGGTATCCTGTTCTGATTGGATTTTAGCAATAATCTCATGATCAGACACCTCATTAATTATACAATAACAGTCTTTTGCGTGTCCATTACAAATTACAATTTCCTCTCCCTGCTTCATCCGCAGAACATTCTTTATATGATTTACATCCGTTCCCTTTATAGTAATAATGTCGTCTTTGATTTGTTCCGGTGTTACATAAAAACGATGCATCTCTTTCTCCTTTATCTATCAATTATTAGGATGCCGCATCAAAAAATCGCCTATTATAGTATATGATTAGAATACACGATAATAGTTTCTTTGCTCAGTACTCCTAGCCAGCTTCTTATTTTTGTTAAGTTAATATAATGATGTTGGGATCAAAAGCCCTGTTTATACGGTAGCAATTTGATAATTTAGTCTACTTAAACGCTTATAGTCTCCTTAGCTACCTTTGGTAGCCCACCAAACATTATAAAGCATCAAGAACATATGTTCAACACTTATTTGATTTATCTATACTATATTCTTTGTTTTATGTTTACTGTTCACTCCAAATCCAGAACTTGGCATAATGATTACAATAAATGATTTCCGACAAGGAGTATTTGCATTCGTCAGTATTTAGTCTCTGTCTTTTAGAGCCTTATGTACCGCTACGTAATGCAACTATGCAAAAGCGTCTACGATTCGAGAAACATATGTTGTAATCATATCCTCAACTTTGACTGGGAGTGAACAGGAACTGATTTATTACAATGCCTTAGATCCTAAATTCAAAAAAATCGTCTTAAAGTAAACCACATCCACTGTACTATGTAAACCTATTATTTTCACCCAAAAACAAGGTGTGAAAGATGAACTCCATCATTAAAACGTAAAACCACGCTTTCTTCGGATTCATTTCCCACACCTCATTTGTGATACATTTATGATATAACCACTTTATTTATTTTTGATAACTTGATCCGTCTTTTCAAATGCTTTCTTAACAATGTTGCCGCAATCCTTAGAAGATACACCGCCCCAGCCTTCTTTTTTCACTTGATTATAGACGCCAAGTTCTTTTGCGATTTCTTCTTTTTCCTCTTCCGGCATTAAACTCTTGTTGTTTCGGCTCATAATATCCCTCCTTTTATGGTTTGTGATATTAGTGTAACCGAATTAAAGGTTATCAAATCATTTATTTCTTAGCAACAAAGGATACCCAATCGCCCATGCGATTTACTTCAAGAATTTCAAATTTATTTTTTAATATAGCCTCACGAACAGCATCTTCCTTCATATTGATAATTCCTGAGCTGATGAAAATACCTCCGGGCTTTAAATTCTCTCCGATTACATCGGAAAGGGGAATGATAACATCTGCAAGAATATTTGCAACCACCATATCGTATTTTTCTTTACCCAGTTCACGACGTATTCCATCATCCTCAATCATATTACCGGTAACAAAGGTTAGGTCCCCCTCTTTGATCATAAGCTTATTTACCTCTGCGTTCTCTATGGCCGCATTTGTCGCATTCTGATCAATATCAATCCCTAATACTTCCTTGGCTCCAAGCTTCTTAGCTATAATGGAAAGAATGCCGCTGCCACTGCCTGCATCAAGAATGATAGAAGCCGGTTGGATATGTTTCTTTATTCCGATAATACAAAGCTTTGTAGTTTCATGGGCTCCGGTGCCAAAGGAGGTTCCGGGATCAATTTCTATAATCAAATCATCCTCTTTCACATCCGTCAGTTCTTCCCAGGTTGGTTTAATCACAATGGTATCATCCACACGAAAGGGTTTAAAAAACTCCTTCCAATTGTTAATCCAATCCTTATCTTCTGTCTCGGATACGGTTATCTCTCCCTTCCCGATATTGACATACGAAGATAGCCCCAGCAATTCTTCTTTCACCTGATGCAATACTTGTTCTACATCCTGATCTGTGTCGATATAGAAGCTAACGGTGGCAGAGCCATCGTCTTCCTCCAACTCCGGAAGGATATCAATAAACATCTTTTGTTTATCTTCCTCCGATATTCCGAGATTATCCGTAACTTCAATTCCTTCAATTCCAAGGTCATTTAGCATATCACTCACAAGGTCAACTGCTTCTGTTGTGGTTTCCAGCGTAAATTTAATCCATTTCATAATTGTCTCCATTCCTGCGCAAGTATTTTGCGCATCCAAATTTGTGCAGAGGATAACGGAGGCACAAATTCTGTGGTTGAACGTATTTTTTTCAACCTCATGATATTCTTATTTTGCAAAGTATGCATGAGTCTTTTCATATTGTGCAAATTGTAATTAGCATCGTATATATAACGTATAGCCTTCGAAACATGCTTTATATTAACGAAAGGAAACCACAAAGTTGATATCCTCATAATATATCCAAATGAATCGAATAATCCATTTGCTATCTACGTCTCATTTCTGAAACCATTATAAGGATATCAACTTTTGTGGTTTTTAATCATCTGTCCATAAGACTTCTTATTTCCAGAATTTCTTCTTACCCTTTTCTTTCTCGCCTTCCGTTCCATCAGGAGTTCTGCCACTCATGGCATCATCAAACTTACGTAATAAGTCCTTTTGCTCTGCATTTAAGCCAGTTGGAACCTGAACCACAAGGGTTACATAGTGGTCTCCGCGAACTGCTTTGTTACGAAGGCTCGGTACACCCTTCTCACGAAGACGTACCTTGGTATCGGTCTGTGTGCCGGGTTTTACTGTATATAATACGTCACCATCTACTGTATTAATTCTTACATCACCGCCAAGTACTGCTGTCGCATATGAGATGGGAGCGGTGGAATAGATATCATAATCCTGACGCTGGAAGATTGGATGTCTGCTAACATCCACCTCAACCAATAAGTCACCTCTGGGTCCACCGTTCGTGCCGGGCTCACCCTTACCGCGTATTCTAACACTCTGACCGAGATCAATACCAGCCGGAATGGATACTTTAATCTTCTTTCTGCTGCTTACATAGCCGGTTCCGTAACAATCCGGACATTTCTCTTTCACAATTTTACCGGTTCCCTTACAATCCGGGCAGGTCTGAACATTACGAACCATCCCGAATAAGGACTGCTGGGTATATACTACCTGACCCTTACCACCGCATTTGTGGCAGGTCTCTGTGGTAGTTCCTGCTTTCGCACCACTTCCGTGACAGGAAGCACACTCATCCTTCAGAGTTAATTCCAATTCCTTCTCGGTACCAAAAACAGCTTCTTCAAATGTAATTCTAACAGATGTACGCAGATTCGCCCCCTGCATCGGTCCATTATTGGCACGTCTGCCTCGTCCCCCGCCAAATAAATCTCCGAAGATATCTCCAAAGATATCTCCCATATCCATTCCTTCAAAGCCAAAGCCGCCGGCTCCGCCGCCAGCTCCACCTTCAAAGGCCGCGTGTCCGAATTGATCATATTGTCTGCGTTTATCCGCATCGCTGAGTACAGCATACGCTTCGGAAGCTTCCTTGAATTTCGCTTCTGCTTCTTGGTCTCCCGGATTGGTATCGGGATGGTATTTCTTAGCCATCTGTCTATACGCCTTTTTTAATTCATCATCCGTCGCTGCCTTATTGACACCTAAGACCTCATAATAATCGCGTTTATCTGCCATCTTTTCCTTCACCTTTCATACTAACAATGTATGTCTTACCCTTTTGTTAGTTCGTGCCATCTCGGCATAAACTTCAAACTGCGGCAAATAATAATCATCCTCCGCAATAAGCTTTTATATCGGCAAATAGGCAGTCATAAATGACCGCCTTTTGCCTTGCATATATTGAAACGCGAATTATACTTCGCGGTAATCGCCGTCTACAACATCATCATTATAGCCGCCTGCATTACCGGATGCACCTGCTCCTGACATATCAGGACCTGCACCTGCTGCTCCGCTTTGCTCATATAATTTAGCAAATAACGCCTGAGCATCATTCATTAATTTTTCCTTCGCTGCCTTAATATCCTCAACTTCACCTTCGGACATTACCTCAGGATTAGACTTTTCAACTAATTCCTTTAATCTTGCAAGATCTGCTTCAACAGTTGCCTTTGCTTCTGCGTCAATCTTATCTCCTGCTTCATTTAAGGCCTTCTCTGTCTGGAATACCATGGAGTCTGCATCGTTTCTTACATCCACTGCTTCTTTACGTCTCTTATCCTGAGCTTCGAATTCAGCAGCTTCTTTCACTGCCTTATCAATGTCAGCATCGGAGAGGTTGGAGCCTGCAGTAATGGTGATACGCTGTTCCTTACCGGTACCAAGATCCTTAGCAGATACATTAACGATACCGTTAGCATCAATGTCAAAGGTAACTTCGATCTGAGGAACTCCTCTTCTTGCCGGCGGAATACCATCCAGACGGAATTGTCCAAGGCTCTTGTTGTCCTTTGCAAACTGTCTTTCACCCTGTACTACATTAATATCAACTGCAGTCTGGTTGTCTGCTGCGGTAGAGAATACCTGGCTCTTCTTTGTAGGAATGGTTGTGTTTCTCTCGATTAACTTGGTAGCTACACCGCCAAGGGTTTCGATAGAAAGGGACAACGGAGTTACATCAAGAAGAAGGATATCTCCTGCGCCTGCATCACCAGCTAATTTACCACCCTGAATGGAAGCACCGATTGCAACACATTCATCAGGATTTAAAGTTTTGGAAGGTTCCTGACCGGTTAACTGTCTTACCTTATCCTGAACTGCAGGAATACGGGTAGAACCACCAACTAATAATACTTTCTTGATTTCGGAAGGTGTTAAGCCTGCATCACGAAGAGCATTCTGAACCGGAACTACGGTTCTTTCTACAAGATCATGAGTTAACTCATCAAATTTAGCACGAGTTAAGTTTAAATCAAAATGCTTCGGGCCTTCTGCTGTTGCAGTGATGAAAGGAAGATTGATGTTGGTTGTTGTAGAAGAAGATAATTCCTTCTTAGCCTTCTCTGCTGCTTCCTTTAATCTTTGAAGAGCCATCTTATCTGTGGAAAGATCCACACCGTCAGATTTCTTAAACTCTTCAATCATAAATCTTGTGATCTTATCATCGAAATCATCACCACCAAGTCTGTTATCACCGGAGGTTGCTAATACTTCGATAACGCCGTCACCGATATCAATAATGGATACGTCGAAGGTACCGCCACCCAAATCGTATACCATGATTTTTTGCTCATGCTCATTGTCAAGACCATATGCTAATGCTGCTGCAGTAGGCTCGTTGATAATTCTCTTTACATCAAGACCTGCGATTTTACCAGCATCCTTGGTTGCCTGTCTTTGTGCATCGTTGAAATATGCGGGAACGGTGATAACAGCTTCGGTTACCTTCTCGCCTAAGTAGCTTTCCGCATCTGCCTTTAATTTTTGAAGAACCATTGCGGAGATTTCCTGAGGAGAATATCTCTTATCGTCAATCTTCACTCTGTAATCTGTACCCATATGTCTCTTTATGGATGAGATTGTCTTGTCGGAATTGGTTACTGCCTGACGCTTTGCAGGTTCACCTACCAGACGCTCTCCTGTCTTTGTAAATGCTACTACGGATGGTGTAGTTCTAGCACCTTCTGTATTTGCGATAACAACCGGTTTTCCGCCTTCCATAACGGCTACACATGAATTTGTTGTACCTAAGTCAATACCAATAATTTTACCCATGTTCAATTCCTCCTATATTTGATAATAATTTGTTAATCTGTAATTGATTAAAGAAATGTTTGATTCATTTGTGATTTCCGTGAATCATGTGTATATAAATTAATTAACTACCTTTACCATGCTGTGACGAACCACCATATCACGATACATATAACCCTTTTGGAATTCATCGGATACTGTATTCTCGCCTAAGCTCTCATCCTCACCGTGCATTACTGCATTGTGTAAGTTCGGATCAAATTCTTTACCCACCGCATCAATGGCTTTTAATCCGATTTCATCCAGTGCTGTCACAAGCTGCTTGTAAATCATTTCGATGCCCTGAGCAAATGCACTTTCCTTATCCTTCTCCGTTATGGTGCTGAAACCTCGTTCAAAATTATCAACGATGGGAAGGATCTTCTCAATAATGCTCTTAACACCCATATCATACATGGCTGACTTTTCTTTTTCAGAACGTTTACGGAAATTATCAAATTCCGCCATGTTTCTCATCAGTCGGTCGGTCAATTCTTCAATCTTTTGATCCTTTGCTGCTATTTCTTTGGATTTATTATTTTTAAAAAAGGATTTCATCCCTTTCTCAGCCTTATCACCTGCAGTCTCGTCTGCTTCCTGCTCATCTACGCTTTCCGCATCTAATACTTCTTGCTCTTCCACCGTTTGTTCTGTGCTATTGTCTGTGACATCATTGATGATTTCATCACCAGCTTCATTTACCATTGTGTCATTCGAATTCTCTTTCATTACTTTCTCCTTTTCCATCGCCGCTTTCATTACTTCTATTGCTTTATCCATATCCTCCACCGTTAGTAGCCATCTTCCTTATGGTTAACGTTAACTATTTTTCTTAAATATATCATCCAACTGCTGCATCATGGACTGTAGGGTAGTCACTACCTTCTTATAGTCCATCCGTTTTGGACCGATAATTCCCACCTTGCCGTATACTCCCTCTTCAATTTCATAAGTTGCGGTTACTACGGAGCATTCCTTCATAGCTTCCACCGGAGTTTCATCACCAATGAACACCTGAATTCCTCTGCTCTCTTCATCCTCCATCTTATCTTGAATGAAATCGGAAAGTGCTTTCTTTTCTTCCAGGGTATAAAGAAGATTACTTGCTTTCTCTTTATCACTGAGCTCAGGATACTTTAGGATGTTCGTGGTACCTGAGGTATACATCTCAAAATCATCTTCTTCCGATACCGCCTGCATAATCGCATCCAAAATATCATTAACCAAATTGCGATTATCCCCTGCCTGATCCTTCATCTGTGAAATCACTGGTAAGGTTATCTCTCCTAAATCCAGACCCTGTAAAAATGTATTAATTATAATATTAAGCTTTAGCAGTGTTTCCTTACTTAGTGTAGATGTAATGTTGATAATTTTATTCTTCACGATATTCCGTTCAAATACGATAACAGCAAGAAGTTGATTTTCTTCCATTTCCGTAAGTTGAATGAATTTTACTTTCTTCTTATATTGCGGTGTTGTAACAAGTGTTGTATATTGGGTATTCACCGCGAGAAGCTTTGCTACCTGTTGTAAAAGATTCTCCAATCGATCTGCCTTTTGGATTAGCACTTCTCTCATATCTTCTACTTCTTGAACTTTATCATGTAAAAGCATATCGACATATAATCGATATCCCTTATCGGAGGGAATTCGTCCTGCTGAGGTATGGGGCTGAACGATAAAACCCAATTCCTCCAAATCGGCCATCTCATTTCTGATTGTTGCGGAGCTAAGATTCAAATCCGTAAATTTTGAAATGGTTCTGGAACCCACAGGCTCTCCGGTCTCGAGATAATTACGAATAATAGCCTGCAAAATTTTTAGTTTTCTCTCGTCTAATTCTTGCATAACCAGCCCTCAATCCATCTTGTGAAGATACCTTAGTTTGTTGTTAGCACTCATTGAAGTAGAGTGCTAATATCTATATATAAAATAGCACTACCATTTTCTTTTGTCAAGGCATTTTCATAATAAATTGTGAAGAAATTGCGAATTTTTTATGGTACATTCCTTCCGGTTTCGAAGAAGATTCGGTGAACATATTCTACTGATTGGACTATTTCCTGAACATAGGTTATCCATTCATAAGTATAAATTGTTGAAGACTATTCTTTCTATTCTTCTCTATAGCTTTTGCAATTTATTATAAGAAGAAACAGGTTTTGAACTGGTTATTACTGGATTACGATAAAATTATATTATGAGCCAAATACTCATAAAACGAGCCAAACAAGAAGTCTAAATGTTTATCCTTTTGTTTGGCTCTACCTAAATACTTCTTTATTTACTTTACTTTTGGCTCAGGGAATCCTTTTGAAGTTCCACGGTGGGAATTTTAATTACTCCCTTCGCGGCAGGTTCACTTTCCAGTTCATTCCCATCATTTAATATCTCTTCCTTAATTTTATCCTGTGCGGTGGTGTCTGCTCTCAAAATGCCTCGAATATTTCCTGCACCTATCTCGTTTTTAATGATTTCTTGTGATTTACGATCCATTTTCCTTACTCCTATTCCAGTACAATATTTATTATTGATTAGTATATAAAAGTAGGGAAATCCTATTCGTAAATTATATCGTTGCATAAATTATGTACTACTTATTTAAGCGCTTATATATACTCCACGAATGGTAAAGTAGGAAACCATTAATCAACAGAAACACTACTATATGAATAATTCGAACTCTCAATATATATTTCTCTGGTATCATCGATCTTATATTATTAAATGCTGCAATTTCTGAATTCGTGGCGATAATCAACATCCACCAGCTATTGCGATACCAGTACCAGATATAATATGCAATCGCCGCTGTAATAAACATAAAGAATAAAAGGATATCCACCATCGCATCTTTGTTAACTACATATAAAAATCTTCCCAAATTAATCATATTAGTAATGAAAACAAGAAACGAGGTAGCAATCAATAATAAAGGTGCATAGATCGAATGCTTTTTTCGTAAATGCAAGGTCTGTTTTCCACAGGCAATGGATAGGACGGATAGAATAATCAATGAAGTCAGTAATATAATTCCGAAAACCCCCATTTTTGTTCCAATTGCAAATAAAAACAATTGTAATCCAAGTACTACTACTAACGTTATAACACAAACCACGGATAATACCTGATATTTTCTCATTCGCACCTCACAGATAACTTAATCTAATAAAAACTCAGCCAGAACATAATTACTGATATCAACACCATACTCGGTTAGCTTAATAAGATCACCTTCTACGTGAACCAGCTTCTTCTGAGCTAACTCATCTAAAACCTTACCATATATCTCATTAATCGGAATCGAAAAACGTTTCGTAAACTCTTCTATACTAATTCCGGAAGACACTCTCAATCCCAGGAACATAAATTCCTCCATTCGTTCCTCATTCGTCAGCGGGCGATAATCCTTGCGAAGTTCTTCCATTGAATCTTCCTTTCCGTGTTGATCAATCTTATCCATTATATCAATATAGCTTCCTAACTCATCCACATTGGAGAATCTGGCACCATTAAAGTAAGAAGAGGCACCAAGCCCAAAACCCAAATATTCCGTCCCAATCCAATATGAAAGATTATGCCTGCAAGCAAAACCCTCTCTCGAGTAATTCGATATCTCATAACGATCATAACCATTGTTCTTTAGAATTTTCTTTGTAGAATGATAAATCAAGCGATCCGTTTCCTCATCCGGCAAACATTTACTACCCTCTGACCCTTCCTGATAACGTTCGTAAAATTTGGTTCCCTCTTCAATAATCAAACTATACGCGGATATATGCTCCGGGTTTAATCCTATCACATTATGCAGGGTTTCTTCCCAGCTCATTAAGGTTTGTCCGGGAAGTGCAGACATCAAATCGATATTGATATTATGAAAGCCCAATTCCCTTGCCAAGTTATAGTTCTCCACAAACTGCTGATAGCTGTGTATTCTTCCTAATAATTTCAGTTCCTCATCCTTCGCTGACTGCAAGCCAAAGCTGATACGATTGATACCAGCTTTCTTATAGTCAAGAAGTTTCTCTTTATTTACCGTACCGGGATTGATTTCAATGGTTGCCTCCAGCCCCTGTTCATCAATCTGAAATACCTCTTTGATACATTCCATAATTTTGATAATGTAAGAAGAATCTACCACGGAAGGCGTACCTCCTCCAATAAAGATGGTACGTACAAGATAAGAGGCCACTTTCCCCCTATATTGCTTAATTTCCTGAATTAAGGCATCGAAATAAGCCTTCCTCTCCTCAGTAGTGGAGGGGCCGGATAAAAAATCACAGTAATCACATTTTTTTGCACAGAACGGGATGTGGATATATATCCCCAAATCCATCGCATCTGCATTCCATGTCTTGTACATTGTTGTATTTAATTTCTTTTCTATTCCCTTATCTCTCGCCATCTTTGTTACTCCATTATGCACGAAAGGCTGTTTTGTATCTTTTGCCCATGACAGGATAAGTTATAGAAAAGACCTTTCCTGTACAGAGCTGTGAAATACGAAACAGCCTTTCATTTAACAACTACTCATCTTAATTATCGTCCAACTTAAGCACACTCATGAATGCCTTCTGAGGAATTTCTACATTGCCGACCTGACGCATTCTCTTCTTACCTTCTTTTTGCTTTTCAAGCAGCTTCTTCTTACGAGTGATATCGCCGCCGTAACACTTTGCAAGTACGTCCTTACGCATTGCCTTAACTGTCTCACGGGCAATAACCTTACTTCCGATTGCTGCCTGAATGGGGATTTCAAAGAGCTGTCTCGGAATTTCTTCCTTCAGCTTCTCACACATTCTTCTGCCTCGTTCATAGGAACTCTCTGCATGTACGATAAAGGTTAATGCATCTACCTCTTCTTTATTAATCAAAATATCAAGCTTCACCAATTCGGAGCGTACATAACCCTTCAATTCATAATCAAACGATGCATATCCTTTGGATCTGGACTTTAAGGCATCAAAAAAGTCATAAATAATTTCATTTAAAGGAAGTTCATATTTTAATAACGCTCTGGTCTGTTCCATATATTCCATACCCAGATAAATACCACGACGTTCCTGGCAAAGGCTCATGATGGAGCCTACGAACTCGGTCGTAACCATAATTTCAGCAGAAACCATCGGTTCTTCCAAATATTCAATCTCGGAAGGATCGGGGAGATTGGTGGGGTTGGTAATATCAATCATTTGTCCGTCCGTCTTATGGCATTTGTAAATAACACTGGGTGCAGTGGTTACAAGATCAAGATTGTATTCACGCTCCAATCTCTCCTGAATAATTTCAAGATGAAGCAATCCAAGGAAACCACAACGGAAGCCAAAGCCCAGTGCTACGGAGGTCTCCGGTTCAAATTGGAGGGATGCATCATTTAGCTGCAGCTTCTCAAGAGCATCTCTAAGGTCTCCGTATTTGGCACCATCCGCAGGATACATACCACAATAAACCATTGGATTTACCTTCTTATAACCGGGCAAGGGATCCTTACAGGGACGCTTGTTATCGGTTATGGTATCACCCACACGAGTATCCTTTACATTCTTTAAGCTAGCAGTTACGTATCCAACCATTCCGGCTGAGAGTTCACTGGCGGGAAGGAATTGTCCGGGTCCAAAGATTCCAAGCTCAACAACTTCTGCGGTAGCACCGGTTGCCATCATTTTAATCTCGGTACCCTTTCGGATTGTTCCTTCTTTTACACGACAGAATACGATAACCCCTTTATAGGAATCATAGATTGAGTCAAAAATCAACGCCTGTAAGGGTGCTTCCGGATCACCTGCAGGGGCAGGAATTTTGGTTACAATCTGTTCCAACACCTGTTCTACATTTAAGCCTGTCTTCGCAGAAACCAGCGGTGCATCCTGCGCTTCCAGGCCAATGATATCCTCAATCTCATTAATTACTCGTTCCGGATCAGCACTGGGAAGATCGATTTTATTGATAACCGGCATAATATCCAGATTATGATCAAGTGCCAGATATACATTTGCCAAAGTTTGTGCTTCGATACCCTGAGCCGCATCTACTACAAGAATTGCTCCCTCACAGGCAGCAAGGCTTCGAGATACTTCATAATTAAAGTCCACATGTCCGGGGGTATCAATCAGGTTAAAGATATACTCCTCCCCATTCTTTGCCTTATAAACGGTACGAATGGTCTGTGCTTTAATGGTGATGCCTCGTTCTCTTTCCAAATCCATATTGTCAAGCACCTGTGCCTGCATCTCTCTGCTGGTAAGCAATCCGGTCATCTCAATAATACGGTCTGCAAGTGTTGATTTGCCATGATCTATATGAGCAATGATACAAAAATTTCTGATTTTACTTTGGTCTAAAGCCATTTTAATCCTCCTGCGTATATAACATGCATTTTATCTGTATGATTATAACACATCGATATCCCAGTGGCAAGATAATGCATTATGATTTACCGACCAATGCAAACTCTCAACACAGGAAGCACTTTTCCCTGATCTTAGGTGATCGTAATGATAAGGCAAATTGCAACTATGAAATTTGCCTCCATCCATCTTTTTTTATTTCTCATACTGACTTTCTAATTTTGAGAAGAAATCCACCCTTGGTTCAAGGAATTTCAGCTCATGCTTATCCAAATCTCCAAGATAGTATTCCATTGGTTCAAAGATATATTCCCAGTTCCATAATCGATCATCAATATTAAGATACTCCTGGAACATTTCACAGCCGGTAGGGGCAATGGGGTGAACGAGAATCGCCATAACTTTACATGCATAGAAGCAATCAATCAAGGTCTGCTTACGAAGCTCCTCATCGTTATTGGTATCTGCAATTCGAATCTGACCTGCCCAGTATTTATTTACTTCACGAATATATTCATCCAGTACATAGGAAATTCTATGAAACTCGTGATTATACATTTGCTTTTCATATTCAAGAACCTTTTCTTCTACCAATTTTAAAATACGCTCACTTACTTCACCGGAAGGAATCTTTCCATCAAAATAAGTTTGAGTAGCATAGAAGCAGGAACGAATCAAACGATTGAATACATTGGTTAACAGATTTCCATCCTTAAGCACCATATCAACACCAACACGATCTTCCTCTTTCATATATACCTGCGGCTTAAAACCTGTACTCTTAGAGGATAAGCCCAAACTCATAAAATGCATTCTTAGCTGCTCGGGAGTATAGAATTCCAATAACTCATCTGCCATCGGCGGCTTGATTTCTGAACTGCTGCTTGCCTTTGTATCCATAAATAAAATATGACGGTTTGGTATAACATGAGGTAACTTAAGTCCTCCCTGCGCGGAGAGAAGGTGGATAAACATACCCATTTCAGCAATGGAATAAAAGTAAATATTGTCTTCTCCGATAAACTGATATACTAAGGAATCCTCATCATTCCACCACTTGGTCCATTCTTCTCCGGGACGTCCGATGGATTCTAAGTATGTCTTCGTAAAGGATATCGGTGCCCATAAGGATTCCGGCCATACCCAGAAGGTAAGATCCTTCATATCCTCTGTATCCGGAACCTTCACACCCCATTCCACATTACCAGATAAACGGAAGGGAACAAGGGTCTTACCCGCGGTATAGTGAATTCCCATAGAATCTAATGTGCGTTTCGCCTCATCTCTTAAATCAAGTGTATCAAATTCAAAAGCAACGGACTTCTTCTTCTCCTCATCCGTGGTGGTATGAGCGGGAAGTTTTGCTTCTAATTCTTCCAAATCTTCAAAATACTTTCTGGGTACATGGAGCAAGGGCTTCTTTAAAAACTCATCGATAATATTCAACTGATATTTACGAGTATTGGTATTTCTCTTTAAAAACTCCATACGTTCCTGAAGTTCCTCAATACATTCATCCAGTACAAAATACCAATTCGTAACATTACGATACGCCGGTTTCTTACCGGATAATACTGAAATCGGATTGATTAATTCGCTTGGCATATATTGATGACCTAAAGAACATTCATCTGCATAGGCATGCTCTGAGGTACAACCCACAATTGGACATTTGCCAATAACCTGACGGCCATTTAGGTATACTTCCAATTCTTCATCATAAAACTGAGGGGTAGAATATTTTTTAATATACCCTTTTTCATATAGAGATTGGAACAACCAATTTGAAATCTCCTGATGAACCTCCCCGCTTCTGCCGAGAGCTGAGGCACCAAATAGATTCGGGCTAATCTCGTATTTACGAAGGGTTTCTGTTTGGCTTTCATGATTGCTCTTTACGTACTCCTGAATGGTTCCTTCATAGCCACCTTCTTTTAACTTACGGTAGCTTTCCAAAATCGGAGAACCATAACAGTCCGTTCCTGAAACAAAGATAACATTCTCTTTACCAATTCTGTCACGCATAAATCTTGCGAAGATATCCGCATGTACAAACATGCCTCCCACATGACCAAAATGCAGGTTCTTATTCCCGTAAGGCATACCTGCTGTAATTACTGCTTTCTTAGGAAAACTCGGACGTTCTCCCGGCATTATTCGTTTTGAAATCATAAAAAACACCCCTTGAAATATAGTATTATATTCCAAGGGGCGATTAATTTCGCGGTGCCACCCTATTTCACTTTCCCGTCACCGGAAAAGCCTCATCAAGTACTCCCAACTATGGTTCATACCCTAGTCCTGTAACGTGGACAAACGTCATAGCATCACGCCAAATGGCGATCCATATGCGGCTCCGAGCCTTGTTTCGTCTTATCTAAGTTATCTGCTCCCAGCATATACAGACTCTCTGTGAACTTAAAACAAAAGCATTTAATGACTGCTTCTGTTATGAATAAAACTACTCTTCTCTTCATAGCCTTTTCTTTATTGCTGATGAATCTTTTAATTCTTCAATTTTTTTCAAGTCTAGCATGTAATCAAACCTTTGTCAAGGGTGCTTTGAAGTACTTTATATAGTGGTTTCAGTCAAGTAATTGTTGGCAAATCTTTTTCATACTAAAAATCCGTTATAATACTCTGCTCTATTTCTACATTTAATTAACTTATGTTCTGTCTTGTGTCGAATTTTTAATTAAAAACCTGCAA
>JAEZLH010000007.1 GCA_023435895.1 Bacillota bacterium | reverse complement strand
GAAGCCAGATTAGCTACATTGGAAGCAGTGAAAGAGCTTGTGACCAGATTCGGTGGAGCAGTAACCAATGTTGATGACTGGGGAAAGAAGAGATTAGCCTATGAAATTCAGAAAATGAAAGAAGGCTTCTACTATTTCATCCAATTCGAATCTGATTCAACAGTTCCAGGCGAAATCGAGCAGAGAGTTCGTATTATGGAAAATGTAATCAGATATTTGTGCATCAGAAAAGATGCTTAATGAATAATAAGCCTGGGTTTGACTACACGTTGAGGTAGGAACATCGATTGGGCTTGCAGATATACTACCCTAAGGCGAACTTATTAAGGGAGGTATTAACTCATGAATAAAGCTATATTAATTGGACGTTTAACCAGAGATCCTGAGGTTAGATACTCACAAGGTGAGAATGCTACTGCAGTTGCAAGATTTACAATAGCAGTTGATCGCAGATTCAAAAGAGCGGGTGAGTCACAAGAAGCGGATTTTATTGGCTGTGTTGCTTTCGGCAAGCAGGCGGAATTCGTGGAGCGTTACTTCAAGCAAGGTATGAAGATGGTGGTATCAGGTAGAATTCAAACTGGAAGTTATACCAACAAGGACGGCAATAAGGTATACACGACTGATGTGGTAGCAGAAGATATTGAATTTGCTGAAAGCAAGGGAGCTAGCTCCGAAACGAGCGGCTCACAGGGTGGATTCCAAAGAGAATTCAGACCGGAACCTAGCACAGCGATGGGGGATGGATTTATGAATATCCCTGACGGTATTGACGAAGAATTACCATTTAACTAGATTATATTAACTGGAATAAATAAGTGAAGGTTCTCCTTCGCTACAATTTCAAATTTCGGATAAGGAGGTCATGTTCATGCCATTCAAGAAAAGCAACGACGATAGAGGCGATGCTCCGATGAAGAGAAAATCCTTCGGACGTAGAAGAAAAAAAGTTTGCGTATTCTGTGCTGATAAGAATCACACAGGTATCGATTATAAAGATGTAAACAAGTTAAAGAGATATGTATCTGAGAGAGGTAAGATTCTTCCTCGTAGAATTACAGGTAACTGTGCAAAGCACCAGAGAGCTTTAACAGTAGCTGTTAAGAGATCAAGACACATCGCTTTAATGCCTTACACAATGGATTAAGCAATCGTATAATATAAGCCGCTACAGATTAAATGAAGTGATTCATTTAATCTGTAGCGGCTTTTTTATGTCTTCGGTTATTTTACTCACAAGCATATGAATATATTATTACAAGATTAATGATGTGTGGGAATGGAAAGAAGAAAAAATGAAGCATAGTAGGTTAATAATCAATATGCTGGTAATATCTTTGGCTTTCTTAATGTTTATCATATGGGATCAATACTATATAAAGAGGGCAATACCGGTAACCGTTCCACAGGATGTGAAAAACTATGATATTTATTTGATCACCACTGACAATCAGGATGAGTTCTGGCAGTATATTAACCAGGGAGCAGCCGATATGGCCATGTTGACCGGAGTTAAATATTATTGGAAGTTTCCATATGAGAGGAATCCTCAAAAACAAGTAGAGGTTATAAGAAGTGCAATCAGGGATGGTGCGGATGCATTACTCATCTCAGCGGATGATGTCAAGAAGATATCCGGTGTTATCGAGGATGCAAAAGCTAGGGGAATAGAAGTGATTTATGTGGATGCGCCTGCCAATGAAGAAGCCATAACAACATTAGCTACAGATAATTATGAGGCGGGTTATACCGCCGGAGAAAGAATGATTCGGGGCTTGAAAGCAAAAGGAATAGAGAAAGGGTCAATCGGAGTGATAAGCTTTAAGGATAAAGTGACGGAAACGGAACGGGAAATGGGGTTTCGGGAAGCGGTTTCTAAGGATTCAAAGTATACCTTACTACCAACTGTATTTACAGATGGAAAGCCGTTCAGTTCGCAACAGGCCACAGAGCAATTAATCAAACAAAATCCTGAGCTAGTCGGGATGTTTGGAACCAACGAGGGAATTAGTGTGGGTATGGGGAATGCCAATAAAGAAAATAATAATAAGATTATCAGCATTGCGTTCGATAAATCAACTGATACGATGAAACTATTTGATCAGGGTAGTTTGGATATCATTATTGAGCAGAATCCATATACTATGGGCTATGTAGGCATGGCGGAAGCCATTGCAGCCTTACGTGGAAGAAGTACCGGGCCCAAGTATTTTAATACCGGGTTTCAGGTGATTGATAAAATTCATAAGGATTAAAATTATGACGAAGAGGGACGGGATACTCCTTCGGAAAGGCTGGATAGAATGAAGTGGAAACATAGTTTGATACAAGTTATGATAACCGCCTTTGCGTTGTTACTCTTTGTTATATGGCATCGAAGCTATTGTTTAAATTCTGTTCAGACTTCGGTTTCGGATATCAAGTACTATAAAGTCTATTTAATCACAACGGATAAAGGGTTTCAATATTGGGGCATGCTGAATCAGGGAGCGAAAGATATGGCGGGTATTGCAGGAGTACAATATATCTGGGATGCACCAGAGGTAAGAAGCACTAAAGAGCAGATAGATATTATTAATAAAGCAGTGGAAGATGGTGCAGATGCAATCTTAATTGCTGCAGATGATCCAAAGAAGATATCTGGAGCAGTGGAAGATGCAAAAGCCAGAAATGTTAAGATAATCTATGTGGATTCCCCGGCTTATGAGGAAGCAATCACAACCTTGACGACGGATAATTATGCAGCAGGGGTAAAGGCCGGGCAGACGATGCTTTCGATTCTGGATAGCATGGGAAAGAATAGCGGAGCAATCGGAATTATCAATTTGGCGGACAAAGCCAATACAAAGTTACGGGAGGATGGCTTTCGCGAAACAATTGAGAAAGATGGAAGGTTTAGTCTTCCTAAAACCATATATACGGACAGTGACAGACCGGAGTTTACTCAGCCGGCTACTGAACAAATGATTACTGAAAATAAGGATTTGGTAGGGTTATTTGGAGCAAGCGAAGGTACAAGTATCGGTGTGGGTAGGGCAAACAAAGCCAATAATAACAACTATATTGGGGTGGGTTTTGACAAGACCGATACTATGATGAAATTACTAAAAGAAGGAAGTCTTAAAGCAATAATTGCTCAAAATCCTTATACCATGGGGTATCTTGGAATGGCGGAAGCAGTGGCAGCCATCTTAGGGAAGAGTACAGGTCCACAATACATTAATACCGGAGTATCGGTAATTGTTAATGATTAATGAAACATAACAGGCAGTTTAAATGGATTTCCGGGGAGAGAATTAATGGAACATTCATTTATACTGCCTGTTTTAAGTTTAGCATCCCTTAAGGATTTGTATATATAGAAATAAAGTACCTGCTTTGTTGTGCCGATTGAAAAATTCAAACATATAATATCTTTGTATAGCCCATAGACAGATAATACATACATACCATGTGAATGATAGATTGGGTGATGGTTTATCCTTGACAATAATTAATAAAGTATTACAAAAAATAACAAAATGTGACATTAATAATATCACCTTAGTAAATTATCCGCATAGTATATTATGTAATAAATATTAAGGAGGAATATATATATGAAGAAGTCAACTGACAGTGCTAGTTTGGTAGAGGTAATTGATAGAATCCTTGATAAAGGTATTGTTATTGATATCTGGGCAAGAGTAAACCTTGTAGGTATTGAACTATTATCTGTTGAAGCCAGAATTGTTATAGCTAGTGTTAGAACATGGCTGTGCTATGCAAATGCTGTAGGTTTATTACAGAATCATCATGAACATGAAGAAGAAGTATTTGGTCTTGCCTAGCATTTATATGCAAAGTTAATGTTTTAAATTATAACTGTCAATGCAGATGCGAGGCTTTTACCATGAGGTGAGAGCCTCGCATTTAAGCGGATATAGGAACCATTTTCCAATGAAGGGATGGGATGTATAGCCGTTACGACGGAATGGAGATTAGTATGAGCGAATTAAATAATTTTGATATAGGTACTGCCAATTACGTAATAACGGATTATGTAAGAAGCCTTACCAGCAGAGCAATCATGTATATGAATAACGGTTATCCAATTCATTTGAGAGGACCCGCAGGAGTTGGAAAGACATCCCTGGCAATTCATATTGCAAAAAAAATAGAGCGTCCGATTCTAATGATATGTGGTAGTGAGGATGTTAACAGTGAAAGTTTAATCGGTTCGTATTCCGGATTAAGAAAATATTATGTAGAGGATAACTTTATTACTACGGTTTATAAGAAGGAAGAAATGATTCGCAAGACATGGAATGATGGGAAGCTTCTTACCGCCTGTAAGGAAGGCTACACGGTAATTTATGACGAATTTACAAGGACGCCGGCACAAATCAATAATGTGTTTTTACCAGTTCTCGAGGAAAAGATTATTGATGTTCCCTATGGTGAGGGTGGAAATACCTTTATAAAGTTACATCCGGAGTTTCGAATTATCTTTACCAGTAATCCGGAGGAGTATGAAGGGGTATATCATTCCCCCAATGCGCTTACAGACCGTATGATTACCATAGATGTTCAAAATATGGATGAAGAGACAGAGCGCAATATCATTATGAGTAAATCGGGATTAGGTATGGAGGATTCTTTTAAAATCATGAAATTATCCAGATACATCAAGAATAAGCTGAAAGAGATGGATTATGTTTCAATCAGGGGAGGTATTATGCTTGCAAAGGTGGCACATACCTCAAGAATTAAGATGGTTCCCGGTAATGTGGTATTTCGACAAGTAAGTAAGGATATCTTTAATTCCATTACGATATCACTCAAATTATCCGATGAAAAGCGGATGGAGCTGGAGCGGGCTGTTGATGAGGGAATTGATCTCATCTTTGCTAATAGATAGTTGCACTATTATGTAGATACGAGGTTCTTTCTGTTTCCGGCAGCTGCAGAATGGGCTAATCAAGATATGCAGCTGCTGGGGAAAGGATGTAGAACATGAATATATCAGAAGTAGTTGACAGTGTCACATTATTTTTTAAGGATGTTATGAAACAAAAGTGCAGAGTGCTTACGGTTACCCCTGGAGATAAGTCATGGAAGGCATTGTGTGAGGTAAACGTAGACCCGGATTATACTACAAGACGCGGACTTGGAGACATCGTTGAACTCTATGAGGTAGAGGTTAACAGTGCGAAGGAAGTAATCAGCTTTTCTCTTAAGGAGACTAAGCGAAAGGCTTCCTTAGATAGTGAGGGTTAATGATCATCATGCTAAGAGGAGATGAATGTTGGTGGAGGAGCTGCTTAAAGTTTGTGAAGCACTGAGTAAGGATGTAGGAAAAAGTATAGCTAGAGTGGATCTAGACGAGATACAAAAGCGAAATATAGTAATCGGCGGTATTGTAGCGATAAAAGGAAAAAGCATTGCACTTGCCAGGATTATGCCAATTCATGATGAGTTTAAAGGTAAAAATTTGATCCAAATGGATGGAATCTTAAGACGGAATGCTGGTGTAGGGCTAGGAGAGAATGTAGAAATTAGTGTAGCCAATGTTGAAGAAGCGAATTATGTATTAATCAGTGGCACGGGCAAGACCGGTGAGAGTGATGAAGATTTGAAGTTTCTTAAATCAGCAATGGAAGGAATTACAGTTTTAAAGGGAAATTACTTTAGAATAAAGTCAATTGGCTATTCCTCCAATGAATACGTGGTAGTAGAAACTAAACCTGAGGGTGCGGTACGACTTACGAAAGATACCTTCATAAAGTTTAAAAATGAAGGGGCGCTAAAGAAGGACAATCGCGTAACCTATGAAGATGTAGGGGGGTTGGAAAAACAGATTCAACGTATTCGTGAAATGATTGAACTTCCTTTAAAATACCCTGAAATTTTTAATCGTTTAGGGATTGAGGCTCCGAAAGGGCTGTTACTTTATGGCCCTCCCGGCACAGGAAAAACCTTAATTGCAAGAGCGGTGGCAAATGAAACGGATGCTTATTTTGTGCATGTGAACGGACCAGAGATAATTAATAAATACTACGGAGAAAGTGAAGCAAGGCTCAGAGAAATATTTGACAATGCCAGCAAGAATGCCCCAAGTATCATATTCCTGGATGAAATTGATGCGATTTCACCCAAAAGGGAAAGTGTGAACGGAGACGTGGAAAAGCGTGTTGTTGCGCAGCTTCTAGCATTAATGGATGGTATGAAGGATCGTGGCCAGGTAATCGTCATCGGTGCTACCAATTTGCCCAATGCCATAGATCCGGCATTAAGAAGACCGGGGCGATTTGACCGTGAGATTGAAATCGGAATACCCGATCAAAAGGGACGACTTCAGATTCTTCAGGTTTATACCAGGGATATGCCAATTGATAGCAATGTAGATATTCAAAGGTTAGCAGAATTGACTCATGGATACGTAGGAGCAGATCTTCAATCCCTATGCAGAGAAGCAGCCATGTCCGCTCTTAGAAAATTCTTTCCACAGATTGACTTTACTAATTCCAAAATCCCCTATCAGGTAATTGAGCAGCTTAGTGTTACGATGGAAGATTTCTATAGTTCTTTAAATGAAATTGAACCCTCCGCAATTCGTGAAGTGTTTATTGAAGTTCCAAACGTCAGCTTTGAAGAAATCGGTGGACTGAAGGAAATAAAGGAAACAATCAAAAAGAGTATACTTTGGCCGGAGGAATACAAAGAAGCCTATCAGTATTTTGGATGTAAAGCACCAAAGGGTATCCTATTCTACGGAGCTCCGGGTACTGGCAAGACTTTGTTTGCCAAAGCCATTGCAACCTTGAATAATACAAACTTTATCTCGGTGAAAGGACCGGAATTACTTTCGAAGTATGTGGGAGAGTCAGAGAAGGGTCTAAGGGAAATCTTTAAAAAGGCAAGACAGGCGGCACCCTGCATTATTTTCTTTGATGAAGTGGACTCTCTTGTTCCAAAGAGAGGAAGAGATAATGATAGCGGTACAACGGAGCGAATGATTTGTCAGATGCTTTCGGAACTGGATGGAATTGAAGAGTTAAACGGAGTTACCGTAATCGGGGCAACCAATCGTTTGGATATTCTTGACCCAGCTTTATTAAGGCCGGGTAGATTTGAGCTGCCCCTGGAGTTTAAAGCACCGGATTTGGAAGGAAGGCTAGAGATCTTTCAAATTTATTTGAAGGATAAACCGCTTGCAGGGGAGGTCGAAATTGAACTTTTAGCTAAGATAACAGATGGATATACCGGTGCTCAAATTAAGGATATCTGTCAAAAGGCAGCACTGGACGCACTGTCGGAATATGTAGAGAACCAAGACAAGGCAGAGCAAAAGCTTACAGATGCCAAAATCAGTCTTATGAACTTTAAAAATGTAATAGAAATGGGTGATTAGCATGTCAATGCCGGGCAAATACATATATTGCTTTATCAAAGAGAAGGACGGGGTCAATCTTAGCAGTTCCTCCTTTGCAGGTATTATTTCGCCGGTTTATACAATGCCGTATAAGGAGATTTCTGCTGTAGTCAGCAATACGGATGTTTATGAATTTGATCCTACCAGAAAAAATATACTCAATCATCAAAGAGTTATAACCAAAGTAATGGAGAAATACACGGTAATTCCGGTGGCTTTTGGAACAGTAGCAAATAACAAGCAGGAAATCGAGAATATTATAGTAACCAACTATGATGAATTATTACACCAACTGGAATTCCTGGAGAATAAATCAGAGGTTGGATTAAAAGTTAGATGGACCGATGAGTTTTTTAATGAGGATATAGAGTCAGAGGAAATCAGCCGTTTAAAGAAGAAGATTGACGGGAAGGAAGAGGAAGAAGTTCTTCCTGAGAAGATTTTGTTGGGTCAACTGGTTCAAAAATCAGTTGAGAGTAAGAAAGAGCAATATCTTGAGGATATCTATGAGAAACTGAGCAAGCTTGCGGTTAGCAGTAAGCAAAAGGATGGAATCTCGATTAAATCCGTATTTACCGCATCCTTTTTAGTAAAGGATGAGGAGAGCGAGCAGTTTGACCTTGAGGTAGAGAAGATATATGAAAAGTATAAGGATAAGCTGATTTTCGACTATACAGGACCTTGGCCGCCTTATAATTTTGTGGATCTGCGAATCAAGCCAGGAACAACGTAGTAGAAATAGATTTATAGGAGTGAATTAACATTTGAATACAATACACCGTAGAGTGAAGTGACACTTGTTTGTAATATTTTGCATAATAACCGGAGAAACACGAAATGTGTGTTTCATCCGGTGTTATGTGAGAATAAAAAGCAATCAGAAAGGAAGCTATACTTATCATTTACTGTTTTCCCAAGGATGATGGTTTTTTATGAATGACGCTGGCAGGATAATTTCTCTTTACTGTAGATGGTGAGGGCTCTTTATAGACATCTTTCAATGGAACCCCTTCCTTTGGTGAAACATAGCGCGTTAGAGGAGGGATAAATGGAAAAGGATGTGCTGGGTTTGCTCTTTTATGATAGGTGGGTTTGTTTTCTATATGGGGAGGATAGGGGGTACTCTTTGGTGGGGTTGAACTTGGTTGCTTCTCCTCTTTATCAGGGGGATTATTTTGGATTAATACAGCCAGGTCTTTATTAATAGGTGGTAATTTATGCGAATGATGTCGATGGCTCATGTGAATTCTCCTTTTATAGTGAAATAAGTTAGTGAAAGAGATTACTACATTATATTAAGGGAATTAGGAAACGTGATAGTAAGGGGTACGAAAGATTGGGGAAAATTAGAGTATTTTGTCACAAATGAAGGTGTACTATGAATATAATGTGTTAGCGAAGAAATTTGTTATATAGGATTCGTAATAGTGAAGGAGCATTAGACATGAAGAATAACGGGGAGGATCGAAACGGTTTCTTTTCTTTCTTTGGAGGAATGGATAAATTATTTAATATTGTATCCGATATGGTGGAAAATGACCAAGATCATACATTTATAAAAGGTGATATTAAGTCTGACGATCAGAAAAAGGTGGTTGGAAAGTACGGAATAAATTTTGTTCTGGGACCGGATAAGCTGGAAGGTTTTAATAACCTATCCTCACAAAAGGATAAACCAAGCGAAGAGATAAAGCCAAATATTATCAGTCCTGCAACGGATGTATTCCATCAAGAGGATAGGGTGACAATTGTTGCAGAACTTCCCGGTGTAAGAAAAGAGGATATTGAGCTGCATCTTGATAAAAATCTTCTTGTGTTTCAAGCATTAAAGAAGGATGGAATCTATTACAAACAGGTGGAATTGGATTTTGCTCCGGAGTATCAAGCGATTACAGAGAATTATCAAAATTCCGTTTACTCCATAGTGGTGATGAAGAATCAGAGCTGATAGCTTAGAAGGGAAGGAAATCATGGGTCTAATCGGAGGCATTCAAAAAGTATTTGAACTAATATATGAGGAAGGGCTGAAGGAATGGCTGGATGAGACCAAGTACCTTGAGGCTATGGAGGAATTATATCGTCAGGTGGAGAAAGGAAAGATGACAGAGGAAGAGTATGAGGAACAGGAAGAAAAAATCCTGGAACAGCTAAAAGAAGTTCGAAAATATAAAAAGGAAAACGGTATATAGGAGAGGCTATGGGAAATCAATCGGAAGAGCAAAAAGAGATGACACTGCTAGATCTTCTTGACAGATTATTAGATAAAGGAATTGTGATTCACGGGGATCTGATGATATCCATCGCAGATATTGATCTGATTTTTGTAGGAGTCAGATTGGTAATCGGTTCTATTGATACAATACGAGGAGACAGAAAGGTGGATAAGTAATATGGAATATGGTAATTATTACATTTACTGTATCTCACATGATACAAAAATAGATATAAAAGTAGAAGGGTTTCATAATGAACTGGTTTCTTGCATTGTGTACAAGAATTTGGTGGCATATGTGAGCCTTACGAACTTTACTTATTTGGAAGCAAACTTTGATAATCTACAAAAACATGAAGAGGTAATAGGGTGCGTACAGGAGAAGGCAGCAGTATTACCAATGAGTTTCTCTACAATCTGTAAATCGGAGGAGAAAGTGTTAGAACTGCTGAAAACATATTATACGCAATTCAATCAAAACCTTGAGCGAATTAAAGGAAAAGAAGAAATGGGTATTAAAGTGTTTTACAGACTTGATTTTGAAGCGGAAGACAAGCAAGATAAGGAATTGATGACTAATCCCAAAGAGTATATGATGAAACGTTACGAACGGTTTCAAACCAGACAAAACAGGATTGATAACGTACTAAAACCCATTGAAGACTATCATAAGAAGCTAGTGGAATGTGCTAGTGAAAGCATCGCTGTGAGACCATTAAAGAATAATCTGATTTTTAATGCATCCTACTTAGTTGAAAAGGGAAGAAGAACGGAGTTTGATCAAGCTGTGCGGGAGCTGATTCGCAATAACCCTACATATAAAATACATTATAGCGGACCTTGGCCCGCGTATCATTTTGTAAATATTGATAGAGAAGGGGTTAACGATGAGTGATTATATCGATTTTGATAAAATAAATGATTTGGAAGAATTCACAGAGGATATCAGTACGTTAAATGACAGCTTTAAAAATCGTTTGAACGCAGATCCAGAAGGGGTTGAGCAGGGTCTGGCGAAGCTTGTTCTGACCTTGATTGAATTAATACGTAGATTAATGGAGAATCAGGCTATGAGAAGAATAGAGAACGGTACGGTAAATGATGAGGAGATAGAAAAGCTGGGAGAAGCATTTATGAATCTTGAGCTGAAAATGATAGAATTAAGAGAATTATTCAACCTGTCTGAGGAGGATTTGAATTTGAATCTTGGTCCCCTCGGCGATTTAATGTAGAGGGAAGATCCTATGTCAGAGTGTTGGGACCTGACCAATTAGTATTTGAAAAATTGACAGAATAATAGGAGGTAGCTTATGGCTTCAAGTTCTTTAAATCAATCCACCTCGGGCTCAACCCTTGGTGAGATTCTTGAGAAAATATTAGACAAAGGGGTAGTAATTGCAGGTGATATCAGCATTGCACTGGCGGATGTGGAGTTATTGACCATAAAGATTCGATTAGTGGTAGCGTCCATTGATAAAGCAAAGGAAATGGGTATCGACTGGTGGGAATCCGACCCGAATCTATCCAGTAAGGCAAGAGCAGAGCAGGAGCGCAAGGAGGCCTTGAGAAAAGAAGAAGAACTGCAGACCAGGCTCTTGCAGGAGCAGAACAAATTATTGATGGAGCGTCTTGAAAAGTTGGAAGAAAACAATAGAATGTGAGGGGAATCAAGTGGAGATTGGCGGGATTTTGCTTTATGGAATTGCTGACGAACAGGACAATAGCATTTTAGAAATCAGTGGTATGGATGAGAAACAAAAACTATACTACATAGAACATTCCGGACTGTATGCCATTGTGAGTAATGTCTCATTAGTGGAGTACGGTGAGGAGGCTATGGCTGAAAAAAGCGAAGACATCGACTGGCTAAAAGAGAAGGCAGTTATTTTTATGGATATTATTTTGAAGATCAATACGCTGACCAGAATAATTCCTATGAAATTTCTGACCATATTTAATTCGAGTGAAAGAGTGAAGGAAATCATAGAAGAAAACCGGGAGATGTTCCAGACAAATCTGGCGAAAATCAAAAACAGAAAAGAACTCAGTTTAAAAATATATTGTGACGACAAGATTTATAAAGAAAAAACTATGGCAGAGGAGGTCAAAAAATTCGAAGAAGGATTAAAGGGGAAACCAAAAGGAGCGGCTTTTTTCCTGAAGAAAAAGTTTGATGGAGAATTGGATGACAAAATTCAAAATAGAATTTATGATCTTTCGAACAAGATGGCTGAGTCGGTTATGGACTTTGTGGTGGAAAAGAAGGTTAATAAATTACTAGCGAAGGAGATTACAGGGATTACCACCCCGATGATATTAAATTATGCCTATCTCGTCGATAGTGAAAAGGAAGAGTTGCTTGCAGGAAAGGTAGAGGAGCTTAAGCATAAATATGGAAGCTGTGGATTTATGATTGAATTATCCGGTCCCTGGCCGCCATATAGCTTTTGTGAATAGGATGAGAGGGTGGAAAGAGCATAGCCTTTCTTGCAATCACGATATGACAGGTTTCGACATATCATAATATGAGGGACGAAAGTCTTATCATAATAGTAGGAGGATTAACAATGTCGGAAGAGAGTATATTGGGCTATGTTGACAATATTGTTTCAAAAATAGATGCGACCGATGATCAGAAAGTACAGATTGAAAATGAGCTCATGAGAGTCTTTCTGGACGCATCTGAAAAAACAAGCCTGCAAGAAGTAAAGAGTAGCTTGTGCACACCGGAGCAATTTGCAGAAGTGATTAATAAAAGGCTTGTCAAAATCAATGATGATGCGAAATCAGAAGTAGCTTGTGAGCGCCCGAGAAGACCTCGCCACCAAAGAATGGTCGGAGAATTTATGCAGGAGAGAAGCAATATGAATCTTAAATTGCTCTATATTCCTTTGCTGCAGATCTCATCCGGTACGCAAAGAGTAATTATGCCACTCGTTGATGATGATGACGATGATTATGAATATTAGGTAGTACCGGTTTGGGGCGCAGTTACAACTAGATGTCCTAAGGCGGCTGCTTAAATGCCGAACAGGTAACGAAGTCATAAGATTAGGGAGAAATGTTTCCTGGTAGGGAACATCCGCTCCCTATTCTTGTTTTTAACATTAAGGATGAACATTATCTTCTGTTTGCGTTTGCTTTAAAAACCGTTTGCATATTGGAACGATTTGTCGTATATTATACTTGGTTCATTCACAAAATTAACTGGAGTTTTCACAGCGAAAAGAACAGTAGGAGGTACCAATATGGTGTCGATGAAAGACATCGCCGGAGCATGCAATGTCTCGGTGGCGACCGTCAGCAAGGCTCTTAACGGACATAATGATATTGGAGAAGAGACAAAAGAATATGTTAAGAGAATGGCGAAGGAGATGGGTTACTTTCCGAATTCATCCGCCAGAGCGCTAAAAATGAATAAGAGCTATAATTTGGGCGTATTATTTGTAGATGCCTCCCGCAGCGGATTGACTCACAACTACTTCGCCTGTATTTTGGAAAGCTTTAAAATCACTGCGGAAAAGCATGGATATGATATAACATTTATCAATGGCAGTAAGCAAAGAAAAGATAGAATGTCTTATGTGGATTGCTGCAAGCATAAAGGTGTTGACGGTGTTGTAATTGCATGTATTGACTTTGATGATCCCGAAGTGACCGATTTAATACAAAGTAACATTCCGGTTGTAACAATTGATTATGTATTTAATAACCGAGTTGGAATTATGTCCGATAATATTAAAGGGATGAAGGATTTATTCCAGTATATATATGATTGCGGTCATCGAAAGATTGCTTATATTCACGGAGAAAGTGATTTGACAGTAACAAAGAACCGATTAGTCAGCTTTTATAAAACGGCAGATTCTTTGGGAGTACATATCCCGGATGAATATATTGCTGAGGCGCCGTACCGAAATATTGAGCTAACCTCCAAGGCTACCAATGATTTGTTAAATCTAAGTGATCCGCCCACCTGTATTTTGTTTCAGGATGACTTTGCCAGTATAGGAGGGATTAATTTGATTAAATCAAGAGGTCTTTCCATTCCAAATGATATTTCGGTAGCGGGATATGATGGAATTCAAATTGCAAAAATTATCGATCCTGTACTAACCACAGTGAATCAGGCAACGGATCGAATGGGAGAAATCGCTGCTGAAAAATTGATATCATTAATTGAGAAACCTAAATTAACATTAATCGAACAGATTGTTATTCCGGGCGAATTAGAAACAGGGGCTTCGGTAAAAATATTATTGTGATGAACATTGCATAACCCAGTCGTTATGCAATGTTTTTTCATATAATCAATCAGAAAGAAAGGTATTTACGGAGACGACTTTTGTTAAAAATGTGAAATTGATTCGATTATTATCTTCCCTATGTGGATAGATGGTGATATAATCAAGCTAATCATGAGTTGACTGAGTCGATTATACTAGGTTATCGTTAGACATAACGGTACTGGAATTATTGAATCAGAGCATGAATCATATATACTATATAATTTGATTTTCATAAGGAGCACAATACCATGATCCGTAGACTAAAGCTTAGAGGTGCATTAAGAATCTATTTGCTATGGCCGATTATTTTGACCATACTGTTACTGTGCATGAATCTGAGTGTTTATGCCATAGATAAAGACGCGGCAGTGATTTCATCTATGTTTACGTTGCTATATCTTATTTTCTCCTTAGCCATCTATTTTTCTAAACGTAATTCCATCGCTGCAGAATTGGTACGATACGCGATGGATTATGGACAGGTTCAAAAGAAGCTATTAAAAGAGCTTCATCTTCCCTATGCAATTTTGGATTTGGAAGGAAAGCTACTTTGGGGCAATGATGAATTTATGGATGTCGTTCAGGGAAAAGTGACGGGGATGCATTCAATTAGCGGTTTAATACCGGAGATAACAACAGAGGTACTTCCAAAACAGGAAAAGGATGAAGAACTTCATATAACGTTACAAAACAGAGCGTATAAGGTGTTATTACGAAAAATTGTCACTCCCGATTTTGAAGAGGAGAGTGAACATAATTTACAAGATACGGAGCGTATCTGGACGGATCGCAATGCCTTGATTGCGATGTTCTTATATGATGAAACAGATAATATATTTCTTCGTAAAGAGAACAAGGAACAAAAACAGATTACGGGCTTGCTTTATATTGATAATTATGAGGAGTCCCTTGAAAATATTGATGAAGTTAGGCGTTCATTATTAACGGCATTAATTGATCAAAAAATCAATAAATACATGCAAAGCATCGATGCAATCATTAAAAAACTGGAGAAAGATAAATATATTTTTGTATTTCAGCAGAAATATCTGACCATGCTCCAAACAAGCAAGTTTTCAATCCTTGAAGAGGTACGTGGCATCAATATGGGTAATGAGATGTCAGTTACTATCAGTATGGGACTTGGGGTGAATGCAGATACCTATGCCGCCAGTTATGAATATGCAAGAGCCGCAATCGATTTGGCGCTTGGTCGAGGCGGAGATCAAGTAGTAATTCGTGATAGAGAGAAAATCTCCTATTATGGCGGGAAGAGTGTTTCGGTTGAAAAAAGCACCCGAGTGAAGGCCAGAGTAAAGGCACATGCGCTTCGAGAGTTTATTGAAGCGAAGGACAAGGTTGTAATCATGGGTCATAAAATTGGTGATGTGGACTCTCTTGGCTCAGCCATAGGGGTATATCGTATCGCAAAGAATTTCAATAAGAAGGCACATATTGTTGTAAATGAAGTAACCTCCTCAGTACGTCCGCTGATGAATAAGTTCATTGGAAATCCGGATTATGAAGATGATATGTTCATTAAGAACGAAAAAGCAAAGGACATAGTGGACTCTAATACATTGTTAGTGGTTGTTGACGTAAATCGTGCTACCTATGTGGAATGCCAGGAATTATTGAGTTACACAAAAACCGTGGTTATCTTTGATCATCATCGACAGACAAAGGATGCCATTGACTTTGGTGTGCTTTCGTATGTGGAGCCATATGCATCCTCTACCAGTGAAATGATTGCAGAAATCATGCAATACATCGGAGGTAATTTAAAACTCAAATCAATAGAGGCGGATGCCCTTTATGCAGGTATTATGATCGATACCAATAACTTTTTAACAAAGGCAGGAGTAAGAACTTTTGAAGCAGCAGCCTTTCTTCGCAGAAATGGTGCAGATGTTACAAGGATTCGTAAATGCTTCCGTAGTGAGATAAGTGATTATAAGATTAAAGCGGATGCCATCGGTTCCACTGAAATTTATTTGAATCACTATGCCATAGCGGTTTGTGCAGGAGCCTCCGTGGATAGTCCAATGGTACTTGGAGCCCAGGTTGCCAATGAGTTGTTGAATATCACAGATATTAAAGCGACCTTTGTATTTACAGAATACAATGATAAAATATATATCAGTGCCAGATCCATCGATGAAGTGAATGTTCAGGTAATCATGGAACGGCTTGGTGGTGGCGGACATTTAAGCTCCGCGGGTACTCAATTTGTCAATACCACAATTGAACAAGCAATTATAAAAATAAAATCAACGCTCGATGAAATGAACCGAGAGGGCGAGTTGTAAAGGAGAAAGTGAAATGGAAGTAATTTTATTACAGGATGTAAAGGCTCTTGGAAAAAAGGGTGAGATAGTAAAGGTAAATGACGGTTATGCAAGAAACTTCATATTCCCAAAGAAGTTAGGACTAGAAGCAACAAAGCAAAACCTTTATGATTTAAATAACCAAAAGGCGGCAGAAGCAAAGAAGCAGAAGGAAATTTTAGAGGAAGCCCAAGCATTAGGAAAGAAAATTGAAGCGTTCAAGGTTAAGCTGACGATTAAAGCAGGGGAAGGTGGAAAGACCTTTGGTTCCGTTTCTTCTAAGGAAATTGCTGCAGCAGTAAAAGAGCAGTATTCTATTGATATTGATAAGAAGAAAATTCAGTTAAATGACCCAATCAAACATGCGGGTTCCTTCTCCGTATCTGTGAAACTACATCCGCAAGTAACGGCAGAAATGCAGTTAAAAGTGGAGGCAGTATAAGGATAAAACCGGTTAGGGGGAATACCAATGGATGAAGCATTTATAAAACGAGTACTTCCTCATAGTACCGAAGCGGAGCGATCCGTAATCGGTTCCATGATTATGGACAGGGAAGCCATTGTTGCAGCCTCTGAACTATTGACAGGTAATGATTTTTACGAAAAGCAATACGGAATATTATTTGAAACCATGGTGGATCTGTCCAACGAGGGAAAGCCAGTGGATTTGATTACTTTACAGGATCGATTAAAGGAAAAGGATGTTCCACAGCAGGTGTCTGCTCTGGAATTTTTGGGGGATTTGGTTTCCTCCGTTCCCACATCGGCGAATGTAAAATACTATGCTCAAATTGTTCATGACAAGGCAATTCTTCGCAAGCTGATAAAAACGGTGGAAGAGACAGCCAATGATTGCTATCTGGATAAAGAAAAGCTGGAAGTAATACTCGAAAAAACAGAGAAACAAGTATTTGATATTGTTCAAAATAGAGGAACCAAGGAATTTACCGATATTAGGGAAGTTGTGCTAAGAACGATTGACGGAATCGAGGCAGCAGCCAAGAATCAGGGAAGTGTGACCGGTGTTGCAACAGGCTTTTATGATCTGGACTATAAAACAGCAGGACTTCAGCCCTCAGATTTAATACTGATTGCTGCGAGACCTTCTATGGGTAAAACAGCCTTTGTTCTTAATATCGCGGAATATGTTGCAATCAAGTCCAATGTACCCACTGTAATATTCAGTCTCGAAATGTCGCAGGATCAGTTGGTTAAGCGTGTGCTCGCCATGAATTCAAGGGTAGATTCTCAGTCCATTCGTACTGGTAACTTATCAGGCGAAGATTGGGTCAGCCTTATGGAAAGTGCTAGGTCTGTCGGAAATTCCAATCTTGTAATTGATGATACCTCAGCAATCTCTATAAGTGAACTTAGATCCAAATGCAGAAAGTTAAAGCTGGAGAAGAACTTGGGATTGATTATAATCGATTACTTACAGTTAATGACCGGCAGCAAAAAGTCTGAATCCAGACAACAGGAGATTTCTGAGATATCAAGATCTTTAAAGTCCTTGGCAAGAGAAATCAATGTCCCTGTGGTTGCTCTATCCCAGCTAAGCCGTGCCGTAGAGCAAAGACCGGATAAACGTCCTATGCTTTCGGATTTACGTGAGTCAGGTGCTATCGAGCAGGATGCCGACGTGGTTATGTTTATTTATCGAGACGATTATTATAATAAGGACACCGAGGAACCCGGAGTATCTGAAATCATCATCGGTAAACAAAGAAATGGTCCCACCGGTACGGTGAAACTGGCTTGGTTGTCTCAATATACTAAGTTTGCTAATTTAGAGCGATAATGAAGTAAAATTAATAATATTTATAACTCACATCCGAAACGATGTGGGTTATCTTTTTGGGGAGAGTGAATTATAAAGGGATTTATTTACGTTAGGGTTGATGGAACTGCCTAGGGGCAGGATGGAGGAGTTATGTTAAAACATTTAAAATCGACGTATTTGGGATTACCAAAAAGCGTTTATATTATATTTTTTGTAAGAGTAGTAAATTCTATGGGAAACTTTGTTTTTCCATTCTTAACACTTTTGTTGACAACAAAGTGTCACATGAGTGAAAGGGAAACAGGGGCGTATTTGCTTTTAGCAGCTGTGGTACAAGTACCGGGTGCCCTGATCGGAGGCAGGTTAGCAGATAAGACAGGAAGAAAGAGAACTATGGTACTTTTCATGGGACTTGCTGCCCTTTGTTACATTCCCTGTGCTTTTTTGTTGGATAGTTCTACGGGAATTCAATATCTTCCCTGGATACTCATTTTTTCTAGCTTTTTCTTTGCGGTTTCCATGCCCTCAAGCGGAGCAATGATGAATGACTTGACACTTCCGGAGAATAGACAGGCAGCCTTCTCACTGCTTTATATGGGTATGAATATTGGTACAGCAATTGGATCAATTGTGGCAGGATTTATGTTTAACAAGCATATGAAGCTTTTATTTTTGGGTGATGCAGCTACCACCTTTATTTCAATTATTTTATTAACGCTGTTTATTAAGGAGACAAAGCCATCCCATTCTGATATGGAAGAAATTGCGAAGGAAAGAGTAAATGAAAAAGAGGAAAAGGGAGGATTGCTTTCCGCACTCTTACATAGACCCTTGTTATTGGTGTTTGTATTAATTGATACGGTATACTCCTTTGTATATGCCCAAGTGAATTTTGCCCTTCCGCTACAGTCGAAATTTATTTTTGGGGAAAAGTTTGGTGCAAGCTTTTATGGAACCTTTAATATGATTAATTGCTTGGAGGTAATCTTCTTTACGGCAATTATAATATTGCTGACAAAGAGGATTAAAGCCATTTATAATGTGGCTATGTCGGGAATCTTTTTTGGATTAGGCTTTGGAATGCTGTTTTTTGCAAAAAGCTTTCTGCTCTTTTCCATCTCAACAATTGTATGGACAATTGGAGAGATTATTCACGCTACCAACAATGGCGTTTATATTGCAAATCATACGCCAATTTCACACCGAGGTAGATTCTCATCCGTCATCGATATCATATCAGGAACCGGAAGAGCCGTTTCACCCTATATTATAGGTAGCTTTATTTATCTTTATGGCGTGACAAATGTTTGGCCGATTATGTTTGCATTATCCCTGATTTCTGCGTTCCTCATGTTTATCCTTGGCATCGTCGAAAAAAGAAAAGGTAATCATAATAGTTATGCAGAGGTATCCTAATCCTAGTATAAGCGTCGGGTTTGAAAATTCCTTCAACAGAATTCTCCGGCGATTTGTAACAATTGCTATTACTGTTGTGTAAGTATGGTTTTTACTATCTGAATCATGTTAGTTAATGGCGAATCTCACGAAGCTTAGTTACCGCGTCCGATTTGAAAAACCATAATTTTTTGCAGTTACATAAAATGATGTGTAGAAAAGGGGAACCTTCTTATAGGTTTCCTTTTTTTATGTCGATAAGTTATATGTAAAAATGTGGTAATTATATTGCATTTGAAGGTTGCTATGTTATAATGTAAAAAGTGGAAAATAAATACAAATTCAGGGAGGGCAAACGAGTGGAAGAAGTTAGGTATATGATTTCAGAGGCTGCAAAACGTGTGGATGTGGAGTCTCATGTTCTCAGATACTGGCAGAAGGAGCTTGCTCTATCGATTTCTCGTAATGAAATGGATCAACGATATTATAAAGAATCGGATATTGAGTTGCTCAAGAAAATTAAACTTATGAAAAAGCAGGGTTTTGGTTTAAAGGCAATTAAGATGTTTATCGAAAATCAAAGCATGCCGGATTCACTTGATGCTAATGCTGATGTACATAGTAGAGAATTACTGAATGTTGATAATAAAGAAGATAAGGAGATTGACATGATGCAGGAGGACAAGCTAGAGGAGAGTGAAGAAGGGACAAGCCTTGTAACAGATGGCGAGGGGCAGAAGCGTAAGGTGCAAGCAGGATCAAAAATGGATCAATTCAAGTCCATTATGAATGATATTATCATGGATGCACTAAAAGAAAATAACGGTACGCTGACTGGAGAGATCAATTCCCATGTTACAGAAAATGTTGTCCGTGAAATGAGCTACCTTATGAGAGTACAGGAGGAGAAAGAAGAAGAAAGATATAAAAAATTCGATGCAACATTAAGGGAGTACCAAAGAAGTAAAATGATGTCTGCGGTTAGCGTTGATCGAAACCGTAAAAAATCGAAATTCTTTAAAAAGAACAGCGTTAAAATTTGATCTAAGAAATAGAATTATCTTGGAAGCATGAGTTTTTGATCTTGTGAAATTGCAATTTCTACAGTATAAACAGTGCTTTTGACAAGGAATCAATCATGATTATCAAAAAAGAGGATATAGCAAAATCATACAATAAACATAGAATGATTTTGCTATATCCTCTTTTTATGTATCTGACTACTGAGCAGAAATTGCACTTGTAGGGCATGTATCTGCACAAGCACCACAATCGATACATGTTGCAGCATCGATTTCGTAGTGGCTAGCACCTTCAGAAATTGCGCCTGTAGGACAGTCGCCAGCGCAAGCGCCACAGCTAATACAATCATCATTAATTACGTAAGCCATTTTAGTTACCTCCTTTTCAAACAATAATCGATTACATTTTAATATATGATGGGGATTTATGCAAGTGAAATAAAGAAGTTTATTATTGGAATGCTTGACGATTTTAATTCATTGACATATAATAAGGCATAGCTTAAGGATTTTAAGTTGGTAACTACAAATATTAACATATATTAAAAGGAGGATTACAATATGTCTATAACTAAGGATATGACAATTGCTCAGGCAATTTCCACTAATCAAAATATTATACCGGTTTTATTAGATATCGGCATGCATTGCCTTGGATGTCCTTCTGCTCAAGCAGAGACATTGGAAGAAGCTGCTATGGTTCATGGATTAGATCCCCAAGAATTAATGGATCGTATTCAGGCAGAAATCGGTGAATAATTGATCGATTTACATGGTCAGATTAATAAAAGACACAATTTCACGCTTTGCATGAAATTGTGTCTTTTAAATTTGAGAAAAAACGCTTCAACCTATCATGATTTTAAAAAGCGGATAATACCTGCATTGCTTGATCCTTCACTATGATTTCAAAATGCTCTTCATAGAAAGAAGAACTTGCATAAGTAAAACGCTCCACTTTACCGAATTCGGAGATAATGTTACAGATTTTGTTGAATTCCTCCGGAGTATGATCTGAAATACTAATGACCAAATAATATGTTGAGTCAGCCGGGTTCTTATATAAAGTATTGATGCCGTTATAGGTTCCAAGTAGAATGTTTGACAAACCAATCACTTCCTTTAAGGAACGGAAAGAATAAATCTTTACTAAGCGGGCAGTGGGGATGATAGAGGGCTTCTCGGAGGAATCAGATGAAGAGAGCTCAGCGGTCTCAAGTACATCTTCCTTGGAATCATCCTCTAAATCCTCATTGATATCATCGTCGGACTGATCAAAACAGTTTATAATTTCATCGGCATAAGATGCCTCATCACCATCTTCATCTTCATTGTCTTCATTTTTGCCACTCATATTAAAAGAGGAAAACTTAGAAAAGCGTGTATCTAATTCATCCGGATCTTCTACTTTGGTGATAACCAAAATAAGACATTCTGTAGAAACCGGAATGGCTTCTATCATGAGGGGAATATCATCTACTTCAAAGCCGAATTCGTAAAAGGCTTGCTGAATCATGTCACGGAATAACGCTTTCGCTTTTTCGGTACCATATGCAAGCTCACTTATTTTTAACTCACGGTCAACTAAGTCGCTTTTATTTAAGGTACAACGAATTTGATTGTCACTAATTTTTTCTATCTTCATAAAGTACACCCCTTTCTAAGATAAAAGGAACTGATTTACGCAGTTACGAAACCATCCATTGGTGTAAAAAAAGTATAATTTAAAAAGGATGTAAAGTCAATATGCCCCAGTGTTAAATTTGCATTTTGCTTTACCATACTCTGACATTGTTACAACCCACAAAATATGACAAAATATTTGTGGAAAATGACTGCATAAAAAATCTTGTGGAAATGCCATTATTTGTATATAATAAAAGAGACTTAATTCTGCTTATGCCGATAAGAAAGGAGAGAATGCAACAGGAAATCTGGTTTCAAAAGTATCAAATCTTAGGTCTGCTTGGCAAAGGCAGCAATGCCGAGGTCTATCTTGCAGAACATATCAAATTAAACTCATTTCGTGCTATCAAATTTATTTCTAAAAACCATCCCTTATATGAATTACAATCGAAAGAAGCATTTGTATTAAAAAATCTGAAACATTCTTGCATCCCTATTATCTATGATATTGAAGAAAATGAAGATGGTTCCTATATTATTGAACAATATCTTGAAGGAGAGACGTTAAAGGATATAATTAGGGAAAAAGGTGTATTTCGCGAGGACAAGGTGATTCGTTTTGGTCTTCAATTATGTGATTTAATCCGATATTTACATAACTTGGAGAGAGCGATTCTTTATGTTGATTTAAAACCGGACAATATTCTTATATGTGAAGATACCCTGAAAATAGTTGACTTCGGAAGTGCAATATACCGGGATCAGAATGCGAAGCAAACGGCTTATTTTGCAACAAAGGGTTATGCAGCACCGGAACTATATGAAAATAATCAAATTGATGAACGCTGCGATGTATATGGCATCGGATGTTTATTATATTATATGGCGACCGGTCAATCACTTATACATAGGGAAACAGCACGTCATATCGATTACTATAATCATTGTTCTAGACCACTTAGGAAAGTGATAAGTCATTGTCTCAAATATCAGCCTTCACAAAGGTATGCATCGGTCGAAAAATTGTATCAATGTCTTTCTGAAATTAACCACAAAAACAAATATCAGTCAGAGTTAAGTCATACTGTTAAAATTGCTATCGGTGGATCACACTCCGGCATTGGAGTCACTCATATGGCGTTTCGAATTTGTAACTATCTAACCTTTCTTAAAAAGCCATGTCTGTACCAGGAGAAGAATGAAAGTGGCTGTGTATGGTCAATGAAGACCTATTCGGATAAAACGGACATTCATAATGGATTTTATATTGCCGAAGGAATACCAATGCTGCCCAATATTCAATGTACCACGCCAGATATTACACAATACCGATGTATTGTTCAAGATTTTGGTGTTGTTACACCGGAGAATAGCGAAGATTTTTTGGCGGCGGATATAAGATTTTATGTCCTTGGTGCAAAGGAATGGGAAATGGAACGAATGAAAACAGGAATTCAAATGCTTGGAGAAGAGAATGAAATAGTATGGCTGTTTAATTATTTGAACGGAAAACAGTTTCAGAAAATAATACAAGCAATGAATCTGAAAAACAGTTATCGTGTTCCATACGAACCTGATCCATTTACACGAATAAAATCAAAAAGCGATGTTGAGTTTTTTCGTGAAATTCTTGGTATTATCCAGCAGAAGATCTGAAAGGATATAATCATGAAAAAGTTAAGAGAGCTTTTATCCATAAGCAGGAATAAGAAAGGAACCAGGGAAGTGATCGGAATAATGGGAACCCATTCGGGCACAGGTGTTACCTTTACTGGACTTATGCTTGCGTTTTATATGGGTGAGGAATGTGGCAAGAGAACGGCTTATTTAGAGTGTAACGACCACCAGGACATGTTTGCAATCTATACCTCCTACAATTGGACTTATGAGGAGGAAGATTCTTTTTCTTATCACAGGGTAACCTGCTTCCCAGAGGTGGATAAGGAGAAGATCGTTAGAATTATGGATGCAGGTTTTGAGTGCATCATTATGGATTTTGGCTCCGATTATGAGAGTTATCAGGATGAGCTGATGAGATGCACCACAAAAATTATCGTAGGAGGACGAGCACCTTGGGAGATGAACCGTCTGAACCGGTTTTTGGATAAAGCTATGTTCTCAGGGGGCACTTCCTACCGTTATCTAATTCCCCAGGCAGGAACAGGGGTGATGAATGCATTAAAGAACGAATTATCAATTAAGGTAAGCTCGGTTCCATTTGTGGATGATCCCGTCTTGCCTTCTAAAACAATCAATCAATTCTTTAAAGAAATTCTCTAGCGAGAGGATATGGTAAGGAGATAAGTATAACATATCACAAATGACCAACTTATCCGAAAATACAAAAGCACTGATTATAATCCGATACAAATCAGCGCCATCCTTCCTTAGTGAAGGGGTTTCCCAGGAGGAATACTGATTGATACACTGAATAAAAGGCATAGAGGATTGGGTATATTATTATTAACTGACTTAAAAGCCCTCTATACTTCATGGTTGGTTATCTGTAAAATAACTTGATCCAATATGCCGGAATAAGTATAGCCGGATGGTTTTATGGGGCTGTCCATAGAGTTGATCAGAAAATAGCACAAAAATAGGAAAGTTTGTGCAAAAAAATCTGTTCATAGCTATGGGCGGCCCCTTTTTTGGAAAAAAGTCGATTTTAGTAATGACGATAGAGCACATTAATGCTATAATATTGTAAAATGTGCAAAAGATATGTTGGAGGTTACTATGGAGAAAAAAACAAAGTTAGCCATTATCGGTTCTGCGATAGCCGTTTTAATCTTGATAATTGTTTTGGTATCTATGATTGTTGAGAAGTTTACTCCGAGCAAAGAAACGATGAAATTATCAGATTATTATAAATTAAAGGATTCCGAGGTAGAGCTTATCCTCCAGGATCAATACTATGAGAAAAAGGGAATTATAATCAGTGATAAGGTTTATGTGGATTATGATACTGTGGTTGAGAAATTCAATAAGCGATTTTACTGGGATAAGAATGAGAACGTCCTTACTTATACCACTCCTACCGATATTGTTCGTGTAGACGCAGACAGCAAGGACTTTAGTATTACCAAAAGCACTATCGAAACAAAGAACTCCGTAGACTATCCGATTGTAAAGGTGTTTGCGGATCAAGTATATGTCGCACTGGATTTTGTGAAAATTTATTCGGATATGAATTATAAAGTATATAAAGATCCAAATCGTGTGGTGATTAATTATATTTGGGGCGATTATCTTCATGCTTCTGTTAGTAAGGGAACTCAGATGCGTTATGAGCCAAATATTAAGAGCCCCATCCTTCAACAACTGGCAACCGGAACAGAACTGGTATATGTGGATAAGAGTGAAACCCCCAAAAAAGGTTTTGTTAAAGTGATGACAGAGGATGGTATCAAAGGGTACGTAAAGAAGAATATGCTTGGAAAACCTGAGTATAAAAAATTAGAGAGTAATTATCAGACACCCCAATATACCTCGCAGACCAGATCAGAGAAGATCAATTTGGTATTCCATCAGGTGTTCAACAAAACGGCGAACTCCTATATGGAAGGTTTGATTAATAAAACGAAACAAGTGAATGTAATTGCACCTACATGGTTCAGTGTGAACGATGTGTCCGGTACCTTTACTTCATTGGCATCGGAAAGCTACGTAAAGAAAGCTAACAATATGGGCATGGAAGTATGGGCCGTTGTTGATGATGTGAATAATAACGTCGATATGAAACAGCTATTATCTTATACTTCTACCAGAGATAAATTGTCAAATGCGTTAATAGAAGAGGCGCTGACTTACCGACTGAACGGTATCAATATTGACTTTGAGAAGATTCCACTGGAGGCAGGTAAGGATTATATTCAATTTATTAGAGAACTATCGGTAAAATGTCGTAATAACGGAATTGTACTATCTGTGGACAGTTATGTTCCATCCTCCTATTCGCAGTATTATGATAGAGAAGAACAGGGCGTAGTTGCCGATTATGTGATAATTATGGCATACGATGAATTCCATTCCGGATCAGATAAGCCGGGACCTGTGGCTTCTATTGGATTTGTAAAAGATGCCATCAAGAATATACAGGAGATGGTTCCAAAGGAAAAAACAATTATCGGAATTCCTTTCTATAGCAGACTCTGGAAGGACAAGGATGGAGCATTATCCTCTGATAGTTTATCCATGACGGAGGCAAAGGGAGTTATTAAAGACAATGGGGTTAAATCCACCTGGGATGCAAAAACAGGTTGTAATTACGCAGAGTTTCAAAAGGATGGCGCAACCTACCGTTTATGGCAGGAAGACGATAAATCCTTGGAAGAAAAGATGAAGGCAGTTTATGAAGCAAATATGGCGGGTACGGCAGCATGGAAATTGGGACTGGAAAGTGAAAGTGCTTGGAATGTCATCATTCGGTATTTGAATTAGTCCATCGCGAGAAGAACGATATATAGACTTATACGGGGTAGTTGATGATGGAATCATGTCAACTACCCTTTGCTTATTAAGATATGACAGAAGATTAGAATACGAAGAAAGAACAGTTCATAAGATATAAGGAAACATAACTTTGGAAGTTTATCATGAAAAAATATTTTAGCGTATTCTTTCTTCTCTTTATTCTACTGGCGATTGTACTTACCTCCGATCCATCGGTTAAGGTTATGAAACGTATTTTCTTTACACAGGGAGAAGAGCACGAGAATCAGATTGTAATTGTACTAGACCCGGGACATGGGGGCAGAGATCCAGGTAAAGTGGGGATTAATAATATTTTAGAAAAGGATATTAATCTGAGTATATCCTTAAAGCTTAAGAAGTTGCTGGAACAAAATGATATAAAGGTCTATATGACAAGGGAAGACGATACAGGGCTGTATTCTTCTACGGATACCTATAAGAAACGTGCTGATTTGGATAACAGAGTTAATTTCATTCATGAAAAAAAGGCAGATCTTGCAATCAGTATACACCAAAACAGTTTTCAAGAGGAGTATGTCAAGGGGGCGCAGACCTTCTATTATGACAAGTCTCTGGGAGGAAAAGTGCTGGCAGAGATGATACAGGCTCAAGTGAAGAATACTATTGCTGACGGCAACCACCGTGTAGCAAAAGCAAATACTTCTTATTATATGATTAAAAAGACAAACTGTCCTCTGGTAATTGTGGAATGTGGCTATTTGACTAATAATAAGGAAGCATCCTTATTACTCGATGCGAACTATCAAGATAAAATGGCATGGGGAATTCATCTGGGAATCATGCAGTATATCAATCAGAGTGGATTAAAGGCTAAAAAGGCACAACTGGATGAAACAGCAGATGAGTAAATAAATGTAAATAAAAAATCATCTGTTTGATATTCTGACATTTACGTGATATAATGAATGTTACGGTTATAAACAGTAGTACAAAGGTACTAGCCACAGGGAGTACAAATCATGAATACAAAGATAGTTAAAATAGAAGCACTGGAGAGAGAGGATGGACTCCTTCAAGAAGCAATAGCAATTCTGCTAAAAGGAGGATTGGTTGCTTTTCCCACTGAAACAGTGTATGGGCTTGGTGCAAACGCCTTGGATAAGGAAGCATCAAAAAAAATTTATGAAGCAAAAGGAAGACCTTCTGATAATCCTTTGATTGTACATATTGCATCAGTAAAGGATATGGAGGTTCTTGCGAAAGATATTTCACCAAAAGCATATCGTCTGGCGGAGGTTTTTTGGCCTGGACCGCTGACGATTATACTGAATAAAGCGGAGAATGTACCAAAACAAACAACAGGTGGACTGGATACGGTAGCTATAAGACTCCCAGCTAATCAGATTGCAAGACAGTTGATTAAGGATTCGGGTATATTTATCGCAGCACCCAGTGCCAATCTATCTGGCAAGCCAAGTCCGACAACCGCAAATCATGTCTTTCAGGATTTGAATGGGAAGATTGATATGATTATCGACGGAGGCAATGCAACACTAGGTCTTGAGTCCACAATTGTGGATTTGTCCGGGGATACCCCACTTATTTTAAGGCCGGGGTGTATTACAAAAGCCATGCTTGAGAATGTAATTGGGGAGATAGAATATGATCTTGCAATCATGAACTTAAACCCCGATGAGAATTTGATCCCAAGGGCACCGGGAATGAAATATCGCCATTATGCTCCGGAAGGTAATTTAACAATTTATGAGGGGAAAACTCAGGCTGTTGTAGAGGCGATAAATAACAAGGCAAGAGAAAACACAGAGAACGGTAACACGGTCGGGGTGATTGCGACACTGGAGACAAAGGATTTCTACCGATATGGGACGGTTAAGACCATTGGCTCAAGGGCAGAAGAGGCAACAATTGCAGCAGGACTTTATGCGATTCTTCGGGAGTTTGATCAGCTGCATACCGAGTACATTTATTCAGAGAGCTTCTCGGACAATCATTTGGGACAAGCTATTATGAACAGATTATTGAAGGCAGCCGGATATCACATAGTGAATGTCCAGTAAAGAGCAGTAAGATGGTGGACATGTTTTACGGTGCGGATGAGCACATTTTGGAGGTTAGTATGGGGAACTATAAAAAGCTGATATTTGTATGTACGGGAAATACCTGCAGAAGTCCCATTGCGGAAGCAATCTATAAGAACTTGGAAAAGGTCAGCGATATGGAGGTAATGTCTAGAGGATTAGTGGTTCTCTTCTCGGAACCAATTAATCCAAAAGCCGAAATTGTATTAAAGAAACATGATCTGGAATTGCCGGGTCATGTATCCAAGGGATTGGATGCTTCAGATATTGATGACGATACGATGATTCTTACAATGACTTATAGTCAGATGAAGAAAATATTAGAGGAGTATCCGGATACGAAAAATATCGATACGATTAAGGATTTTGCAGGCGAAAGCGGTGATGTGGTAGATCCGTATGGTGGCACTTTGATGGATTATGAGGAGTGCTACATCGAGTTAGGAAGACTGGTAAAAAAGACACTTTATAAACTGAATGAAGAATAGGAGAGATGACAGATGATAGCTTTGGGAAATGATCATGTGGGATACGAGATGAAAGAGGCAATTATGAAGTTGCTGGATTCAAAAGGAATCGAATATAAGGATTTTGGCTGCGGCAAAGTAACTACAAGTGATTATCCGGACTATGCAAAGGCAGTAGGTAAGGCAATACAGAACAAAGAATGCGATTTGGGTATACTGATTTGTGGGACAGGAATTGGGATTTCCATAGCTGCCAACAAAATGACAGGAATTCGCGCCGCATTATGCCATGATTGCTTTAGCGCAGAAGCAACCAGATTGCACAATGACGCAAATGTCCTGGCTATGGGAGCCAGAGTAATAGGCATAGGACACGCATTAAAGATAGTAGAGACCTTTCTTGAAACTCCTTTTTCACAGGATGAAAGACATATTCGAAGAATTAATATGCTGGAAGAGGAGTAAGAAGTTCTGCTTCATTAACAGGAGCTTGAAGTTCATGAAACTCACCTTTGTAGATAAGGTTAAGCAAGGAATTCAATGTCCGTAAGGCATAGCTGGATTCAGCAGATGTAATGAGTCCTTGATCAACTGCATCACATAATTCATCGATATCCATAATACGAACCATACCGTCATCATATAGGATAACGTCAAGCAACAGATCCTCTATTATGACGGTATTTTTGTCGGGATCTTTTTTTGCCTGTATAATGTCACAGTACCAGTATACAACTTGATTGTCTTTGTTGTATACTTTACTGATCTTATAGCCTTTATCAAAATAATATGCGGAGATTCCTCTGGAGATATCGCCTCTGGGGTGCAGTGTCTTCCATGTTGTAATAATTAAATTATCCTGCAATACTAAGATGATATCGTCCTTTAAATGGAGTAGTTCGTCTGGGATGAAGCGTCTTCGGTATAATCTTGGCAATGTCATAGAAAACCTCCTTAGCGTATTTGTTTGGTATTCTGAAAATGTTAACTCATTATAGCATGGAATTTTATTTCAGTATAGCAAAACAAAATAAATCTTATTTACTTTTTTATATGACCAAATCACAATAATATATTCCTGTTATGAAACAAATCGAATAAACAACCAAAATATGGTTATAATGTTAGGTGAAATAACGAGAACCATATTTGAGGAGGATTTTCGATGAAGATATTTTACAAATTAAAAGATACATTTTCAATAAAACAACTTAGAATTACCCTTTATATTGTGGTTGTGCTATGGGTTGCAGTAGGTGCTCAACTAATAATGAATAGCGTGTTCCATGATCAGGTACAAATAACGGAAGCATTTGTAAAATCAGATACGGCAAAAATGCAAAGTACTCTTCAGATTGTTGCACAGTACAATAAGGAAAGATTGACGAAAGCAGGAAGAGAAGATATTATTTATAATCTGGCAGACTCAATTGGATTGGTAATAGACAGCGATTTTAAAGAGTGGAAAGATAGTTCAAGAAATGAATATTACTACTATAAAAAAGCGAAGAAAGCATCTACAGAATTAAAGGTTTCCAGTGTGGAAGAAAAGAGTTCGGGTAACTCACAAGTAAAGTACTATATCATTGCCAGAATTACGGTGACGGATAGCATCGGCAGTATTGACAAATATAAAAAAGAACTAGAGAAAGAAATGAGATTGATCGGTGTGAAAGATCTTCAAACAACCATGAAGTATGAAGGTAGTAAGGATGGGAACTTAAGCAAAGCACAAAAGCATGAAATTTCTAAGAATTTGGTTGAAGATTTGCAGGGAAAAATCGCAATGGAATATGATGAGGGAGATGTTTATACGGTATATGGTTATACCGGTATGTTAAATGAATATGTTAGTTCAATGGGAAATAAAATCAATATCCAAATTGCAATAACCTATAATGAACTGACCGACAAGAGTACTATAACCCTTGCCACTCCTGTACTAAATGACAGTTATTAAAGCAGTGACTATGTATATAATTGAAAATACGTATGACGGATGTTATCATAACGTTCACCAATGCATTATAAATCAGAGGGGTCAATAATAACCAGACCCCTCTATCTTTATACCTATAGGATTATAAGTGCTAAAACCAGCGTTTTCGTCCTCTGTAACGTCTTCTGCGATTGAAAACTTCGTTTATAAACATAACATATACTAAATCGTGAAGATAATCACGTGATACATCCGTTGGGAATAAATAAATACTTTCTGCTTCCACTTGGGGTTGATCAATAACATCTTTGAGCTTTGCATAAATGCGGTCTGCTACTAACTCCATGGATACCTTATCAGGGTGTTCATCAAACATTAGGCTGCCGTCATATTCCAAATGATCTGCTTCACTATCGATTTCATGTTGTATGATTTTTGCTGCCTTGGGATATAAATGTCTGATATATTGAACATCTTTTTCATAATCGGAGGTGTTATCATAACCATAGAGAGGGAATAAGGGTACTCCCATGGGGGCACTGTAAGGATTCATAGCGGGTATACTTTGTGCATCCGTAGTCCCGGGTACCATTCCTGCACCGCCTCCTGGAACCTGAGGCATTCTTAATGTGCCTGGAACGGTACTTGTTCCTGGCATAGATGGAGTTGACTGGTTTGGAACGGGTGAGGTGGAAGGCATTTGTCCGGCGTTTTGATTAGGCATAGTGGAAGGCATTTGTCCGGCGTTTTGACCTGGCATAGTGGAAGGCATCTGGCCAGGGTTTTGACTTGGCATAGTGGAAGGCATTTGCCCAGGGTTTTGACTTGGCATAGTGGAAGGCATTTGGCCAGCGTTTTGATTAGGCATAGTGGAAGGTCTGGGCATCGGTGCGGGTGCTGGAGTAACTTGTGGGGTTGTTCCATAAAAATATGGAGGAAACCCAGTAGGCGGCTGATTATTTCTGTTCTGATTAATAATTGGCGCCGTAACACCATTTCTTGGCATGGGTATAACATTTGAGCCAGGAGTAGTCATGCCTGGGGTAGTCATGCCAGGAGTCATAGAGCCCGGAGCAGAAGGAGTTCGCATACCAGGACTTGTCATACCAGGAGTAGTCAAACCCGGGGTAGTTGTGCCAGGAGTAGTTATGCCAGGAGTCATAGATCCGGGAACAGACGGGGTAGTAGTGGAAGGAGTAGTCATACCAGGAGTCGTAAATCCGGGAACAGACGGGGTAGTGGTGGAAGGAGTTCTCATCCCAGGAGTGGTCAAACCGGGAGTAGTTGAGCCAGGAGTAGTCATCCCAGGACTAGTCATGCCAGGAGTCATAGATCCGGGAACAGACGGGGTAGTGGTGGAAGGAGTTCTCATCCCAGGGGTGGTTAAACCGGGAGTAGTCAAACCGGGAGTAGTTGAGCCAGGAGTATTCATGCCAGGAGTCGTAAATCCGGGAACGGACGGGGTAGTGGTGGAAGGAGCAGTCAAACCGGGAGTAGTTGAGCCAGGAGCGTTCATACCAGGAGTAGTCATGCCAGGAATAGAAGAGCCGGGGGTAGTTGTGGTAGGAGGAACCTGAATAGGGGGTCTAGAACCGTTTACAGGAGTGGAGGGTTGCGGAGTTCCGATATTAGGAATGGATGGGTAGATCGGTCTTGTAGTACTGGAACCGTTGGTTCTAGGAGTATTTGATGGGGTTGTTGTTGGGGGAGTGCCCATTGAGCCACCATTTGAAAGGTTTGTTCTTGACAGTCCTGAACGATTTGGGTTCGCCAGATTATTTGTTTTATCCGAACTTATATTTGAAGTTTTGGGTACCGGTTTCTCAGAATGGTTGGAGGATGACCTGGAGGAGTTGTCAGAGGTCTTCCTGTTTTGAGAGTTAACATTGTGATTCGGCACTTTGCTGTTTCTTGAAGTGCCATAACTTCTGCCCATTGTGAATGACATAATAAGTACTCCTAAGCTTTTTGTTATAATATATGCAAGGCAGATAGTTTATGTGAAATGGTGTATTTATGATAAATATGATAAATTTAATAATAATTAGGTTGTACTATCGCGGAAAAGACATTAAAATAGAGTAGGAATAGAAATGAAATGACGTAATATATAAAATCTTGTAATAGAATGGATAAATCGATGGATCAAGTAATTAAGAAAACGTTTGAACTTGCAATAGAGAATAAAATCAGAGGAATAATTATCAGTAATTCATCTGATAAAAATAGAATTAGTAAAATAAAAATCAGACCGGTGATTTTAAAAGATAGCTTGTATTATCAGGTATCAGAATATAGAGGGAATCAAATTTTTCATAAAAATTATGATGATCAGGAGCTACTGAAGGAACTTTCTGGCTGGTTTGACGGGCTTTTTCATCAGGCGGAGCTTACCACCGAGAAAGGAATTACTACGCTGCTTATCAGTAAAAAAGGGAAAGTAACCGTTTTAAATAAACAGAGTGTTCCCAAGAAGGGAAATGAAGCGGGAGGACTTGAGGATATTGCTCATTTGTCACATAATAAAAAGAAAAATTATATATTGGAAGAGAATAAGCCCTTACCATTTTTAATTGATCTTGGTGTTATGAACAAAGAAGGAATGCTCATAAAAGCAAAGTCGGATAAGTTCAGACAGATTAATCGCTTTCTGGAATATGTGGAGGATATTCTCCCGAATTTGGACAAGGACAGGGAGTTAACGATTTTGGACTTTGGTTGCGGCAAATCGTATCTTACTTTTGCACTATACTACTATTTGAAAATTATGAAAGGATATCATATCAATATAGTGGGGCTTGATTTAAAGGTGGATGTTATTGATCATTGCAATCAATTAAGCAAGAGGTACGGATATGATAAATTGAACTTTCTGGTGGGAGACATTGCATCCTACAAAGAGGTAAGCTCAGTGGATATGGTGGTAACGCTACATGCCTGCGATACAGCTACGGACTATGCACTCTTTAAGGCAGTTAATTGGGGAGCGGAGGTTATTCTATCTGTACCTTGCTGTCAGCATGAATTAAACCAACAAATTCATAATGATACCTTAAAGCCTATTTTGAAATATGGTATTATCAAAGAGAGAATGGCTGCATTAATGACGGATGCCTTAAGAGCGGAATTACTAGAACTGAAAGGATACCGGGTTCAGCTGTTAGAATTTATTGACATGGAACATACGCCAAAGAATATACTGATTCGGGCGGTCAAAAGAAAGAAAGCCCAGATAGATACGATTAAGACTCAGGAAGAACTGCAAAATTGCATGGATTTTCTGGGAGTAAGTCCATGCCTTCTTAACTTATTTAACCAGAATTAAAAAGATGGACATAAGTTGTTCGGCATATAAGGTGAAAGCATTTGAGGAAGAAAGAAATCATGCTGTGTTGAATGCTGTTATAACAGCGTCATGGAGGTAGTGATGTTAAAATATATTTATCGTACGATTATTTTGATCGTAATATTTGTGGGTGCCATATTTTATTTTAGTAGGGACATCAAAGAGGTAGTATTTAATCAAGACAATACTACTGTTATGGAGGATGCAACTTTTCCATTGGTCACCATAAAGACCAATGAACGTGTCATCAACATGCTGCATGGTTATAGCAGTAATATATCCGCTGATAAGATAAGGGAAGGGGTTGCCCCGCTTGGAACCGATCAAACCTTTGAGGTATTATTTAAGAATGAGAAGCAGAAAGTAAAGAAGTTAAACTATGAAGTCAGAGAACTTGTAGATAATAAATTAATAGAAAGTTCATCAGTAAGTGTATTTGAAGACAGTGGGGAGAATAAGTCCGCCAAAATCAAATTGAATGCAACACTAACCACCGGGAAGGAATACGCAGTAAAGATTGCTTTGATTAACAGCAAGAGTCAAAAATTATATTATTTCCAAAGAGTTAAAGTGTTTGGAGAGGCTCATATAAAGGAAAATATAGACTTTGTAATGGATTTTCATAAAGCAATCATGGATAAAAAGACGGCGCCTACCATGGAACTATATTTGAGCAATCCGACGAAATTAAGCACAACGCCTACACTTTCCTATGTGACAATGGAAAATTCAAATATGGATATGATTAGTTGGGGAACGCTTAAGCCTAAGGTGGTTTCAGAGGTCGTTCCGACAATAAAAGAGATATATCAAAGTATGGCATCCATCGAATTAAATTATTATATTGAAGCAAAGGTTGGAGATAATGTGGAGCGTTATCACGTTATAGAGTTCTATCGAGTACATTATGACACGGATCGTATGCACCTTTATAATTATGAAAGAAGAATGGAATCTGTTTTTGATGTGGGAATGGCAGATGTTTCGAAGAGCCGGTTAAAGCTTGGAGTTACAAATAATACTCAGATTTCTTATATGCCTTCGGTTGATAAGAATAAGATTGCATTTGTAAGGGACGGATCTTTATGGATGTACAATCTGAGTGATAATGAAATTACTAAGGTATTTTCCTTCCAGCAAAAGCAATCGGACTATGTTCGTGATTTATACGATCAACATGATATACGCATACTAGATATGGATGCGGAAGGAAATATGGACTTTTTGGTATATGGCTATATGAACCGTGGCCAGTATGAAGGTCATGTGGGCATTCTTTTGTATCGGTTCATAAAAGCGGAAAACAGAGTAGAAGAACGAGTCTATATTCCGGTAGAAGAGTCCTATCAGACGCTAAAAGAAAATATTGGAGAACTATCGTATTTAAATGCCAAGGACATGTTTTATTTTAATATCTATAATACTATTTATGCTTACAATATGACTACCGGACATTTAACTGAAATAGCAGAAAACATTGACCATAATCAAGTTGTGATTTTGCCGGAAGGCAATCGCATTGCTTGGCAGGAAAATCCGGATTTGAAAGCTTCCACAAAGATTAATATTATGAATCTGGATAGCGGTGAGAAACAGACAATCACTGCCCCGGAGGGATATAACATTAGACTGCTGGACAAGATAGATACAAATATTGTGTATGGATTTATCAAAAATAATGATATCATATCAATGGTGGACGGTACTATCTTGGCACCAATCGATTCAGTGGAGATAGCAGACGTAAATAAAACGGTATTAAAAACCTATAAAAAAAGTGGTTATTATGTAACCGGAGTATCCGTGAAGGATAATATTTTAGAGCTTCGTAGAATTAAAAAAAGTGAGGGAGGAAGCGGATATGAGTCCGCTCCATCCGATTTTATTATGAATCAGGTAAAAGCGGGAACCTCCTTGCTGGGCATTAGTACCAAGTCCAATGACAAGGGGTTAATAGAATGTTATATGACATTACCCAAAGAGTTTAAGATGAAACAGAAACCAAAGGTTGTTTCTACAGTAAACACCGTAATCAATCAAGACTCAACGCTTCGGTTAACCCAAGTTGAGCAAAAGAATCTTTATTACTATCCTTATGTAACAGGAGGTATCGACGGTTCCTATGAACTGGCGGCTGACGCAATCTCAAAGGCAAGAGATGAGGTCGGAGTTGTGTTTAGTTCGGATAATCAACTGGTGTGGGAAAGAGGAGTGCAGGCAATGGTTGGTGATAATACTATTACTCGCATTGTAGATATGAATTGGTCATCCACATCATCTAAGAGTGTTGAAAGCTGTATTAAGTTAATGTTAGAATACCAAGGGATTACGTTAACCATGGATCAGTTGGATACACAGCAAAGTTCAGCTTACGAGGTATTAAGAACGCACTCGAAATTAATGCCCATACGTTTAACAGGAACAACCCTTAGTGACGTTCTGTATTATGTCTCAAAGGAAAGACCGGTGTTGGCTATGAAAGATTCCTCTCATGCAGTTTTGATTTATGGCTATGATTCACTGAACATCAAGGTTATTGATCCGGCTGATGGAGGAGCAAAGAAAATTGGAATGAATGATGCAAAACAGATGTTTGAATCTGCAGGTAATATATTTATATCTTACCTTGAATAATAGAAATAGAGAAAAAGCCGGGGCAGATCGGCGTAACGGAGGTAAACATGGACGAAAGAATTAAAGTATTGGCGCATAATTTGGTTAATTACTCAATGGAAGTGAAAAAAGGTGACAAGGTTTATGTTCATTATATTGGGCTCACCACTCAGGATTTGGCAAGACAGCTAGTGAAAGAAATTTATGCGGTTGGCGGTCTGCCGTTCGTACATTATACGGATGTAAAGTTGCAAAGAGAAATGTTATTAAATTGCACGGAAGAGCAATTAGCATTAATGGCAAAGATTGATGCTGCCGAGATGGATCAGATGGATTGCTATGTGGGAGTTCGTGGTTCGGATAATGTATCAGAGCTTTCTGATGTTCCTGCAGAGAAGATGCGTCTTTATGAAACATATTATCAAACGCCAGTTCATCATGATATCAGAGTGAAGAAAACAAGATGGGTGGTTCTTCGTTATCCGAATGCATCTATGGCTCAGCTTTCCAATACCAGCCAGGAGGCTTTTGAAGATTTCTACTTTAAAGTATGTAATTTAGATTATTCCAAGATGGGCGAAGCAATGAAGAGCCTGATTGATTATATGAATCGTACGGATAAGGTTCGTATTGTGGGACCTGGTACGGATTTGAACTTCTCTATCAAGAATATTCCTGCAGTGCCTTGCGCTGGAGATCGCAATATTCCTGACGGTGAAGTGTATACCGCTCCCGTACGTGATTCCATCAACGGCACATTAGCATACAATGCACCTGCAGTATATCAGGGCTTTACCTATGAGAATATCACCTTCCGTTTTGAAAATGGTAAAATCGTTGAAGCAACAGCAAATGATAGTGAGCGCATTAACCACGTACTGAATACAGATGAAGGTGCAAGATTCATTGGAGAGTTTGCCATCGGTGTAAATCCTTATATCCTTAAGCCAATGAAAGATACATTATTTGATGAGAAAATCATGGGTTCCTTCCATTTCACACCAGGCAACTGTTACACAGAGGCTCCGAACGGTAATTCCTCAGCAATTCATTGGGATTTGGTATGTATTCAGACACCGGAATACGGCGGTGGTGAAATCTACTTTGATGATGTATTAATCCGCAAAGATGGACGTTTTATTGTAGAAGAATTAGAGTGTTTAAATCCAGAGAATTTAATATAATATTTATTCAGAATGAAACTATTTGAGCTGTCTGATGGCGGCATGGAGGTTAGGTTATTATGAAATTACTAACAGCAGCGATACCTTGTTATAATTCTGCGGCTTATATGAGTCGTGCCATAGAAACGCTGCTTTCCGGCGGGGAAGAGATGGAAATTATCATTGTGAATGATGGTTCCAGTGATGATACCCAAAAGATTGCAGAGGAATATCAATCAAGTTACCCAAGTATTATCAAAGTAATTAATCAGGAAAACGGCGGTCACGGTGAGGCGGTTAATACTGGTCTGGCCAATGCATCAGGTGTATACTTTAAAGTAGTGGACAGTGATGATTGGGTAAGTGAAAGAGCATTAAAGCAAGTTATGGAAGTTCTGAAGAGTTTGATTGAGGATGGTAAAAGCCCCGATTTATTCTTGGCTAATTATGTTTATGAAAAGGTAGACGCAAAAAAGAAGAAGGTAATAAATTATAACTGGGCATTGCCGAAGGAGCAGGTATTTACTTGGGATGATATCATGCATTTCAAGCAGAGTCAGAATATATTAATGCATTCCACTATATACCGTACAAAACTACTTAAGGATTGTGGAATTCGATTACCCAAACACACCTTTTATGTGGATAACATCTTCGTGTACCAGCCACTGCCTTTCGTAAAGACGCTATTTTATATGGATGTGAATCTATATCGTTACTTTATCGGCAGGTCCGATCAATCTGTTAATGAGCAGGTGATGATTCGTCGTATCGATCAGCAGCTAAAGATAACAAAAATTATGATAGAGTCCCATGACTTAATGCAGATTAAGAGCAGGAAGCTCCAGAATTATATGATAAAATATTTATCAATGATGATGACGGTTAGTACAGTATTTCTGATCAAAGAAGGTAGTGATGAAAGTCTTGCGAAAAAGGAAGACCTTTGGGAATATCTGAAGAACTATGATAAGCGCCTATACAAAAAAATCAGATCCCAGATTCTTGGCAGGTCAATGAATCTTCCTGGCAAGTTCGGCAGAAAAATTATTGAGATGGGATATAATATTACTCGTAAGATTTATGGATTCAATTAAATAAATCACCTGATGATAACCCATAGATGGAACAATCATAGCATATGATTTTCTATCAGCTAATCTTGAAGTATTTATATGTGATAAGAAATAAAAAAAGCCGGTGTATTTCCCGTATAGGGAGTGATACACCGGCTTCTTACTATGTTCTTAAAAGCATATAGCGAATTGATTATACATTTGATAATTTCTGCTCCGCACGCTTGGGAAGCTTTGCCCAGAACGGAACATAAACGATGAAATATAAAATGGTATTTAATAAGAGTGCGCCGAAAACATCAAGGATGGAATGTTGTTTTAAAAATACTGTGGACATACAGATGGAGATAGTTAATAATAACGTGCTCCATTGTAACCATTTTATCTTTTTCAGGCTCTCACAACGGTGGATTGCGATAAAAGCACCGATGGAATTAAATACATGTATGCTGGGAAAGACATTGGTTGCAGTATCTACATGATAGATTTTGGATAACATATCGATAAAAATATTACTTCTGCCAAGCTCATTCAGATTGACTCTTAGGTGATGCCCGTTAGGAAAAACGGAATAAATAAAGAGGCAAATCGTCATACCGCTAAATAAATAGGCACAGCATTTATAAAAATCTTTCTTTGAAGTGAGTAAAAAGTATGCTACCGTAATAAATATATAAATAAACCAGAGAAAATAGGGGATGATAAAGAACTCACTAAACGGTATAAAATCATCCAGTCTCGAGTGGATTACGTGAAAATGAGTAGTTACAGTGCGTTCTAAATATCCAAACCAAGTGATGTATATGAAAAAATAGGATAAAATCAGTCCATGCTTGTATTTTGTAAATAAGGATTTTAAAGTAGTTGTTTTCTTCATTCTTATCACGCCCTTCCGCTTTTCCGACTTTACTCAACTTCGTAAATTATAGCACAGATACAAAAGGATAACAACATACTAAAATTTACTTTATCCTATGATGAAAACTATCATATAATGCCCCAAAGTTAAGGTTTCGTTTGTTTATCGCTATTGTTCACTAATACGCCTTCTCAGAATCATCAAAACCAGTATGCCAAGATCTTTACTGTGATAGTAATATTTAATCCAGTTCTTGGAGGTAAGTGTATAGGAATAATAATTTAATTTTAACTAACCTGATAAAAATTAATCATAATTAGGAAGAAATAATAAAATATTTATTAGGAATCAAGATTGTGGTCAAAAAAGAATTGCATAACATGGACATAACAAGGAATTATATTTATAATAATAATATAGTGATACCAAAGGATGGAATGATTGGAGAGTGAACATTTGAAAAAAATTTTTGTTCACCAACAATTTATGTGTTTTAACTAATCTTTAGCTCAAATTTGGAGGCACAGAATTCTTGTGCAAGAATGGAGGTAATCATGAAAAGAGTGTTTATTATCGTTTTAGATAGTGTAGGCGTAGGAGAATTACCGGATGCAAATCAATATGGTGATGTAGGAAGTCATACCTTATTTGCTGCATCAACAAGCAAATATTTTAATATGCCCAACATGAAAAAACTAGGGCTGTTTGAAATTGAAGGTGTTAAGGATAAAATAATAAAGATGAACAACGAGCCGAATTTTGTAGGAACAGTGGGCAGATTGGCTGAGTTATCAAAGGGCAAGGACACCACAACAGGACATTGGGAGATTGCCGGTGTAGTGTCAGAACAAGCCTTTCCCACTTATCCAAGTGGTTTTCCTAGGGAGATTATTAAGGAGTTTGAAGAACGAACCGGAAGGAAAACCATATGTAATCTTCCATATTCGGGAACGGATGTAATTCGGGATTACGGAGAAGAACATGTAAATACCGGAGCATTGATTGTGTATACATCTGCGGATAGTGTATTTCAGATTGCAGCACATGAAGAGATCGTGCCGGTTAAGGAATTATATCATTACTGTGAAATTGCCAGAGAACTACTCTCCGGAGAGCATGGTGTAGGGCGTGTGATTGCAAGACCCTTCATTGGCAGTGTTCCGGACTTTAAAAGAACTTCAAATCGTCATGATTATTCCTTGGAACCGCCCCTTACGTTTCTTGATCAGTTAAAGGATAAGGAGTATGAGGTACTTGGAATCGGAAAGATCTATGATATTTTTGCTGGAAAAGGAGTCACAGCTACGGTACGTACCAAGGATAATGCTGATGGAATCGAACGTATTGTAGAACATACCAAGAAAAGATTTCAAGGATTGTGTTTTGCTAATCTTGTTGATTTTGATATGCTTTACGGACATCGTAATGATGTGGATGGTTACGCAAAGGCGCTGACGTATTTTGATCAGCAGCTTCCAAGAATATTGGAAGGGATGGATGAGGAAGATATTCTTATGATAACAGCAGATCATGGATGTGATCCCATCACTCCATCAACAGACCACTCTAGAGAATATATTCCCTTCGTTGCTTATGGTAAGCATGTAAAACAAGGTTTTAGTCTCGGTACCAGAGGATCCTTTGCGGATATTGCAGCTACCGTATTAGAGTATTTTGGTATAGAGCAGAAAATATCCGGAACTTCATTTTTAAAGGAAATGATGAAATAATATGGAGAGAATAATACACCCGATACCACCTATTTATAATGGGGAGTCAAGAATATTGATTCTTGGCTCCTTTCCATCGGTAAAGTCCAGGGAGGGAGAGTTCTTTTACCATCATCCAAGGAACCGTTTTTGGAATGTAATCAGTACTGTTTTTGGTGAGGACACACCACAAACAATCAGTGACAAAAAAGAATTTTTAATCCGGAATAAAGTTGCGGTTTGGGACGTAATTCAGAGCTGCGAAATTAGTGGGTCCTCGGATAGTTCCATCAAGAATGTAGTCCCCAATGATTTATCTATCATACTTGATAAAGCTGATATCAAAAGAATTTATACCAATGGAAATGCAGCTCATACCTATTATCAAAAATATATATTACCCGTCATTCAAAGGGAATGCATCAAACTTCCCTCCACTAGCCCGGCAAATGCGGCTAGTCAGACAAAGCAGCTGATAGAAATATGGTCATGTATTTTGGATAGTTATTCTTGCTGAACGTGTTTGAAGGAAGCTTTACTTACGAATTATTCAGAGTTTAACGAAAGAAAAAATAAATCAATAGGAACGGAGAAAACATGAAAGTCATTATACAACGAGTATTAGAAGCAAAGGTAACGGTGGATGGCGATGTAACAGGCTCAATTGGAAAGGGATATCTGATCTTGCTAGGAGTTGGCAAAGAGGATAATAAGCAAATTGCGGATCGTTATATTGATAAGATAATAAAAATGAGGATTTTTGCGGACGAAAATGGCAAGACAAATCTATCTCTTCAGGATGTGGGAGGGGAAGTTCTAGTAGTATCCCAGTTCACACTGTATGCGGATTGCAAACGGGGAAACCGACCGGACTTTATTCATGCTGGCGGTGCCGCACTTGCCAATGAACTGTATGAATACTTCCTGAACTGTATAAAAGAAAGAATTGGAACAGTACAGGCTGGAAGATTTGGAGCTGATATGAAGGTATCACTTGTAAATGATGGTCCTTTTACCATTATTCTAGATGAATCTATTTTGTAAACGAACGTTATTACCCAAGCTTTGCCGGCCCTAATTAATATGTAATAATGCAAGACCCGCAGTTTAATTCATATGCGGGTTTTTATATACCCCAATTTGACAAACTTCACGTTGATTTCACAATATTTTCAACTAAACAAGAGGGAAACTTGTTGGAATATTGTATAAACTGAAAGTAACAATTAGAAGGGGTGGACTTTATTCATGAAAAGTATCAAGACAAAACTAATACTGGCATTTGCAGCACTTATTCTGACGGTAACCCTTATTATGGGCATCGTATTTATTAATAGTGGATATCAATCGCTTCGGCAGGAAGCTGAAAAATCACTTAGTATTATGGCTGAGGATGGGGCAAAGCTAACGGAGAGCCGGATAGAGACCTTAATGACCAGCCTTGAGATGATTGCAAAAAAGAAAGAAATTATTGACATGGGTCTGGAGGTTAACCTAGAGGAATTAAAAGAAGAGTTAAAAAAGACAGATTTCATTGATATAGCTTACATACTTCCTAACAGCTATGCATATTACTCGCAGGGCAGTGTTACTCTGCTTAGTGATAGAAGTTATGTAAAGGACGCTCTAAAGGGTAAGTCAGCTATGTCCGATGTTATCTTTAGCCGCGTTTCTAGAAAGCCTGAAATAGAATTATGTGTTCCCGTGATCAAAGATGGAAAGACAATCGGCGCTTTGCTGGCTAGAAAAGAAGCAGATACCCTGGAAGGAATTATTAAGGATAGAGGCTATGGCGAAAAGGGCTATGCTTTTATGATTAATGGGGAAGGTCGTTATATTGCCTATCCGGATACGGAAAAGGTAATAAAGCTGTTCAATCCTATTAAAGAAGCTGAAAAAAATAATTCCTACATATCGATTGCGAAGGCAATACAAACTATGATCAAAGAGAATAAGGGGATGATCGGATATAAAGAGGGTAAGGAGAGTTATTTTGCGGGTTATGCTCCTATTAAAGGAACCGACTGGGTGTTTGCAATCTCTGCGGATCAGGATGAAGTATTTTCTGTAATTCCCAAGATGATTCGTACCATTATTATTGTGATGGTGGCGGTACTTCTAGGCAGCTCGGTTTTAGTCTATATGTTAGATGCAAAAATCACCGGACCGTTGATTGGTATTACAAAGCTTTCAAAGCAAATTGCGGATCTTAATTTTAGAGAAAATATCTCCAATAAGTATCTGATGCAGAAGGATGAGATTGGTACCTTATCCGCTACGTTTCAGAGCTTGACTATAAAACTTAGGGAAATGATTACTCAAATCTCAGATGCGGCGGTTCAAGTAACTGCATCAGCGCAAGAACTATCAGCCACTTCACAACAATCGGCGCACTTAACCAAGGAACTATCTTATACGGTAGAAAATATTTCAAACGGTGCAATGGAACAGGCAAAGAATACCGAAATCGGTGAGCAAAATGCACTGCTCCTAGGAAGTCGAATTGAAATCAACCATGATCATGTTTTAAATCTCAATGAATCAACAGAAATAGTTAATAAGCTTGTAAGAAGCGGACTAAAGGATGTGGAACGACTTTCTGAAGCCACAAAAGAGAATAAACTCGCTACTGACGAAATCTGCGAAGTAATTTCTCATACCCAAACCAGCTCGGAACAAATTAAAAAGGCAAGCCAGATGATATCGGATATTGCAAGGCAGACAACACTGTTAGCACTGAATGCTACCATAGAGGCTGCCAGAGCCGGGGAGGCAGGAAAAGGATTTGTTGTCGTTGCTGAGGAAATTCAAAAGATGGCTGAGCAATCCAATGATTCTGCACGGATCATCGATCGAATTATCAATAATTTGATGGAGAACATCAATAGCTCCTCTGAAAGCATGAAAAAAATTATGGTTACCTCAGAAAATCAACAAAAGAGTGTATCGAAAACCATTGATAAGTACCAGAATATAGCCAGTGCTATGAATGTTTCAGAACAAGCAGTAATTAAGATGAATGAATCTGAAAGAGATATGATTCATGCCAAGAACGAAATAGTGGATATGCTACAGTCCTTAGCAGCCATAGCAGAGGAAAATGCCGCCGGCACCCAACAAGCATCTGCTTTCGTTGAGGAGCAAACTACCTCAGCACATACGCTGGCAGAAACAAGTACAAGATTATCAACGCTGGCAACGGATCTTCTTACAATTATCGACAAGGTTAAAGTATAAATTTGAGAAGAATTATCAAATTGTAAAATAATATTAAAAACAAATGTATAAACTTTCCCATTTTACAAACACTATAAATAGTAAAATTGATAACAATTAACTGCATACTCAAAATACGTTAAATGGAGGAAGATAATACATGAAAGCAACAGGAATAGTACGACGAATAGATGATCTGGGTCGAGTTGTAGTGCCGAAAGAAATCAGAAGAACCTTAAGAATTCGTGAAGGAGATCCTCTTGAGATCTTTACCGATAGAGAGGGTGAAATTATATTAAAAAAATATTCACCTATCGGAGAATTGGGACAATTTGCAAAGCAGTATGTAGATTCCTTAAATCAGACAACTGGACATATTGTTGCAATTACGGACAAGGATCAGTTTATTGCCGTGGCAGGACCGACTAAGAAGGACTTGATCACAAAGGGAATTAGTCATGATCTTGAGGAAATGATTAATGAGAGGGAAGTTGTAATAGCTTCAAGAGAGGATAAAAATTTTGTCCGAATCATGAACGATGATGATGCTGAATTCTTGTATCAGGTAATCACACCCATTATTAGTGAAGGGGATGCGATTGGTTCTGTTATATTATTGACAAAGGATAGTAAAACCAAATTTGGTGAAATGGAGATAAAGCTTGCAGGTACAGCCGCTGCATTCCTTGGAAGACAAATGGAGCAGTAGTTTGAAATTAATTTGGACGCAATAGATCCATAGTAAGGGGATGTTGCAGAATAATAATCCTTTAAAGAGATGTATTATCCACAAGGTATTGCCAGGTAGGATAATACTTCCATCCCTTTTGTAGGTTGATTTATTCTGACGCATCCCATTATTTTTGAAGGGGTGATGTTCATTTGGGTGATACGATGACATTGCAACTTGTTTTATTGGAAATGACTGCTATAATGAGGATAATAATATAAGCCATTTCATAAAAAGGTTTGTAGCAATAGGGTACGAAAGAAGGAAGGGTTATGTCAAAGTATAGTTTTGAAGAATTTATGGACATCATTCAAAAATTAAGGAGCAAAGAAGGTTGTCCCTGGGACAGGGAGCAGACACATGAGAGCTTAAAGAGTTGTTTGATTGAAGAATGTTATGAGACAATCGATGCAATTAACAATAAGGACATGGATAATCTTTGTGAAGAGCTTGGTGATGTACTGCTTCAAGTGGCTTTACACAGCGTGATAGCAGGGGAAAAAGAAGAATTTGATATTGATCAGGTAATCTCGGGAGTGGCAGAGAAAATGATCAGAAGACATCCTCATGTATTTGGTGAGGCAGTAGTTGATAACTCCGAAGGTGTAATCAAAAATTGGGAAGAGATTAAGAAACAAGAGAAGAAGCCAAGGAGCATCGAACAGGAATTTGATGATATTCCGAAAGCATTTCCTGCAACGATTCGCGCCGAGAAAGTACAGAAAAAAGCAGCTAAGGCCGGAGGGCTATTGGGAGATTCAAAAGAAGCGCTTGAAACGGTCTATAAAGAGCTGGATAAATTGAAAGAAACCCTTGAAAATGGGGGGAAAAGTATAATTGAAGAGGAATTTGGAGATGTGATGTTTTCAGTGGTTAATTTGTCGCGCTTTTTACAATTAAATGCAGAAAATTCCTTGACAAATGCCACTAATAAGTTTATAAATAGATTTGTAGATGTCTTCGCTCTGGCTGAGAAGAGGGGACATAGTCTATGCGAGCTATCCTCTATGGATCAGGATGTTTTGTGGAGGGAAGTAAAAAAATCGTTAGATTGAATAAAATATAATAAATACGTTAGAGGAGGAGTAAAATCCATGAACAAAGCAGAATTAGTTGCGGCTATTGCTGAAAAGACAGAATTTTCCAAAAAGGATTCTGAAAAAGCATTAAAAGCTTTTATTGATGTCGTTACAGAAGAATTAACAAAAGGCGAGAAGGTTCAGTTAGTTGGCTTCGGTACTTTCGAAGTATCCGAGAGACCCGCTAGAACCGGCAGAAATCCTTTAACAAAGGAAACTATTACAATTGCTGCTTCTAAAGCACCTAAGTTCAAAGCAGGTAAGGCTTTAAAGGATGTTATCAACGCATAGTTGATTGTAGACAAAAGAGGCTGTTTTAATTCCGGTTTCCTACTAGGGGGAAAGGCTTTAAAACAGCCTTTTTATTATTGAAAAAATTAACGTTTTGGAGGTTGTTTTGAGATTAGATAAATTTTTAAAGGTATCCAGGATTATTAAGAGAAGAACCATTGCCAATGAAGCCTGTGATGCCGGAAGAGTTATGATTAACGGCAATCCTGCCAAAGCATCCGCAACAGTTAAGATAGGGGATGTGATAGAGGTGGGTTTTGGTAGTAAAGCAGTCAAGGTAGAGGTGTTAGATGTTCAGGAAACTACCAGAAAGGATGATGCCAAGGAACTATATCGATATCTGTAACACTATTTTACAGAATTCTGTTCCGGTATTATTTTGAAAACTCAATGTCATTCGGATGTGTCATGAAGTATGAAGTCTTCTCATATACTTAACAAGGTATATCTTGTTCAACTTTTGAACGAAATATGCCAGTTATAATATGAGGAGGCTTTTTCTATGGAAGAAAGACAGTTGCAGAATACATTAAAAGGGCATAAGTTGAATATTACTGCAAGAAAAGCAGCGACAATAACAGGTGTAAATGATGTTCTCTCCTTTGATGCAGGGGAAGTATTACTTCAAACAGAGCAAGGAGTTTTAATGATACGGGGAAGTGAACTTCATGTAAACCGGCTAACACTTGAAAAGGGTGAAGTTGATATTGACGGGCGTATTGATAGCTTGACTTATTCTGATGGGGCTACTGGGAAAAGTGGGGAATCTATCTTTGGCAGGCTTTTTAAATAGGAGGTCTGTATGAGTCATGCAATTTCAGTAGAACTGCAATTTTTTCTGGTGTCCATATTGTGGGGCGCCCTTCTTTTAATGGTATATGATGTGATAAGAATATTTCGCAGGATCATAAAACATGGATATTTTTTGATATCAATGGAAGATTTGATTTTCTGGGTTTGCGCAAGCTTGTTCATCTTTATTATGATGTACAAAGAGAACAACGGAATTATACGTGGATTCTCTGTATTAGGAATGGCAATTGGTATGACGGTCTATCATATGGCAATTAGTGAGGCGTTTGTTACCCTTCTTACTAAACTAATTCATATGATACTTTCACCCTTCCTGCTTATTATCAGAAAAGTAATTAAAATAGCAAAATTCGTCGCTAAGAAGGGTAAAATAGTAATAAATTACCACAACAAAAGATTGAAAAAAAGGATGCAATCAGTTAGAATAAGACTGTCAGCAAAAAAGCAAAAGTCTTTGACAAAGAGACAATTAAAGAGGGAAGAAAAGAGAAAGAAAAAGCAACGGTTGGATGATATAAAATCAGCTAAAAAGAAAGCCGGGGATAAGAAAGCTGGAGAAAAGAAAGGCAACAGAAAGCCTCAAACGCAAGATGGGAAGAAACAACCCGTTCCAGAGATGAGTGCCAGAAGAGTTGTGGAAGTACATCCGGTTCCACTTAAGAAAAGAGATAAGTAAAAGATAAATAGAGGGTGGACAAGTAGTCCTAGTTGATTGATAGGAGAGGATATCGGTATGAGAAGGAGAAAGAAAACAAAAAAGGGACTTGGAATGGTGGCATTTGTTGTATTGATCCTTTGTGGAATTGTTTCCTACAGTAAGGTGGGATTGGCTCAAGAGAAAGCAGCAGCAGAGCAGACTCTGGCGAGCGTAAATAAGGATATCGATAAAGAGAATAGTCGTAAGGATGAAATCAAAGATAAGAAGGAATATACGAAAACAAGAAAGTACATAGAAGATATCGCCAGAAAGCAATTGAATCTTGTTTATAAGGACGAAATAATATTTCAGCCAAAGAAATAGTTTATCATAGTTTACATTTACTCGCTCAAAGGTATAGGGTTAAAGAATGCTTAAGAAATATTTTCCGAAATCATATCCTTAACTTTATCAGGAAGTGAACCGTAGCAATGATTACTGTGCGAATTAAGAATCTTTAATAAAATGATTGACAAGCAATCATTTAAAAGATATAATAAGGTTCGTGACTTTGGCGAAGTAGCTCAGTTGGCGAGAGCACGCGGTTCATACCCGCGGTGTCGGCGGTTCAAATCCGTCCTTCGCTATTTATTAAGGAAGTTGTTAATCAACTTCCTTTTTTTGTACCCTTTTATGTCGTGGGTGGTTTTTGCGATCGTGTTAATCAAGATCCTATAGCATGAAAGAAAAAAGATTTCTGCATTCTTCTACATGGGAAGAGATAGGTTTATAGAATCAATATCAACCAGAGGGTGATATTGGTGAAGTGGATAGAAAATCTATACAAAGAATGATGGAAATTGGTAATATTATTTCTCATACAAGATAGTGTCTTAAATATAAATCTTGAACACTTTATTTTGTGTTACGATTTAGAAATCTGAATTTTTCATTAAAGTTAATCGGTGAGGAGCGGCTTTTTAAGAGGGGATTAATCGAAAAAATGAAATGGGTCTTTTGTTATGTTCTTAAATAGAATGAGCTCCCTATATTCGGGATATTCACCTTTTCCATGGAGTTATTGTCAAAAAGTTTAAGGGAAGGCAGTATTTGATTTGACAAAGATTTTGGAGAGGTATGCCTATAATGACAGCACAGTCTTAAAGCTAAGACAAGAATCTTATTGGCAGAAACGGGAGGATCATTCATAATGAAAGGCATTAATCGGAGAATATTATTAGTTCATTTATTGGGGTTTGTAGTATCAAGGGCAGCATTCTTTGGAATGAACCCATTAGCAATCGGATATTTTACAGCATCTTATCTTGGAAAGACGGGAGGGGGAGCTGCATTTGCTGTTTCCTTTTTGGGTGTAGCATCCGTGATGGGTTCTACGCAAATTTTAAAGTATACATTGGCACTCCTAACGAGCTTAATTTTATTTGAAATACCATGGATTAAGAACAGAGCAATACCTCTCCCTGTAATGTATACCATTCCATCCGCATTGCTTTTTATATTTTCCACTCTAGAGATTAGCCCGGGTACACAGCTGGTCAACTATTTGACAGTGGCATTTTTGGAAACCGTAATTGTGATTATATCGGGTGTTATGTTTAAGAATGGAATCGATTATATTATACAAAGTGTAAAGGGATATAAAATGACCAATGAACAAATGGTCAGTATTGCAGTGATGATGGCGGTGTGTGTATATGCAATTCCGGAATTTAAAAACGATTATTTGGCACCACTAGAGACAGTAGTATTTTTTGTTATCTTATTTTTTACATATAAATATGGTGTTGGACAGGGAACCATAACTGGAGCGGTGTGCGGCTTTGCGCTTAGTTTGCGGGGAGCAGCGCTTTCTGATGTGGGGATGCTGACCATGATGGGAATTATTCCGGCGATTTTCAGGGAGATGGGGCGATTTCCTACGGCAACCATATATTTGATCACTGCAGCATTATTAAGTTCTGTTGGAGAAAGTATAAAGCTCAATACACGAGAGGTAGGGGCATTGGTTTCTGCAGTCATACTTTTTCTGTTACTTCCAAACAATCTTATCTATCGCGCGGAGGCAGCAGGCGGGACGGGGAGGCAGGAGATGTTGGCAGCCCAAAACCTGAGAAAGATTGCAAAAACAAGAATGAGGATTTTTTCGGAGTCCTTTTTAAAGTTATCAAAGACATTGGATACCATATCGGAAAATCAAACAAAAGTGTTACAAAATGATATTAATGGAATTTTTGAGGATATATCGGATAAGCTATGTAAGAACTGTAAAAATTGTAATAACTGTTGGGATACAAAATTCAATCAGACTTATCAGGCAGCATGTGCTTTGTTTGAAGCAGCGGAAAAGAAAGGGAGTATAGAAAAAGAAGACATACCGGATTACTTTATGCAGGATTGTATTTGTGTGGATGACTTCATCAGAGAAACCAATCGGGGATTTGAAATTGTTAAACTCAATAAAATCTGGAATAGCAGAATGTCTGAGAGCAGGGAGGTGATTGCAGAGCAGCTAAAAGATGTATCCTCGGTAATTCAAGACATCAGCGGAGAAATCTATGAAACAGCACAGTCACCGCATTCTGAGGAAGATCGCTTAGATAGAAGGTTGCGAGCAGAGCATATTCATGCCAAAGACATTACCATATTTGAACGGGGGGATAAGAGAAAAGAGGTATATTTGAGTGCATCTTGTAATACCGGAAGATGTATCACTGCCAAGGAGGCCGCAGCAGTAATATCCGAGGTAATTGGTACACGTATGAGGGTATCAGAATCCTCAAAGTCAGTGATATCAGGCGAGATGGAGAACTTTGCGTTTGTAGAGGATACAAAATTTAAAGTATTAACCGGAGTTGCAAGAACCATGAAGGAGAATGTATCCGGGGATAATTTTTCGCTACTTAATATGGAGAATGGTGAGTATATGCTGGCATTATCGGATGGAATGGGAACCGGTAAAGAGGCAAGTGATGAGAGCGAAATGGTGATGTCTTTGCTGGAGCAAATGATAGAATCGGGCTTTAAAGCAGAGACTGCAATTAAACTGATTAATTCAAGTCTGGTACTGAAATCGGACAGGCAGACCTTCTCTACCATTGACTTAAGCATTATTAATCAGTTTACAGGAATGTGTGAATTTATCAAAATTGGAGCAGCGGCGGCTTTTATCAAACGGGAAAATTGGGTTGAAACAATTCGTTCCACTACGCTGCCCATTGGGATGTTTGGTAATGTGGATTATGATACGGTTACCAAGAAGCTCTATGAAGGGGATATTATAATTATGGTTACGGACGGGGTACTTGATAGCCTAAAGGAGGAAGACAAAGAAGCTGCTATGGAACAATTGATTATGGGTATTTCCGGTAGTAATCCACAAGAGATTGCCAATCGGATTCTGGATATCAGCTTGTCCCAGACTAATTATACCCCTAAGGATGATATGACGGTAATTACCGCCGGAATTTGGCTTAAATAGAGATAAATGAGAAAATTTCATTGAAAAATTAAAATAAAACAGTTAGAATAAGATTGATATTTTCAAGGAAATAATTGAAAAGATAGGATAAAGATGATTCAAAGAGCATGGGACTACATTAAATTGAATAAAATGATAGAAAAGGGAGATAGGATAGTTGTAGGTGTGTCCGGTGGTGCAGATTCTGTCTGCCTTTTGTATGTTCTGATATCGGTTTGTAAAGAAGTGGGAGCAGAGATTAGGGTAGTCCATGTCAATCACGGGATAAGAGGAGAGGAAGCTTTTGAAGATGAAGCTTTTGTAAAGGAGCTTTGTAAGAGGTGGAAGTTGGAAATTGATTCTTATTTTTATTCTGTGAAGGAGATTGCAAAGAAGGAAGGACTTTCCGAGGAGGAAGCTGGAAGAAAGGTCAGGTATCAGGCTTTTTTAGAAAGTTGTAGAAAAAATGAGTGTAATAAAATAGCAATTGCACATAATAAAAACGATAATGCAGAGACGATTCTTTTTCATTTATTCCGTGGAACGGGGATAAAAGGGTTGACTGGAATTGATCCAACGCGAGAGATGGTAGAAGAAGATAGTGAAGCTACGATTATCAGACCAATTCTTTTTGCTGAGAGAAGAGAGATAGAGGAATTTCTGAAAAGAGAGAAGATTGATTATAAAACAGATTCTACCAACCTTACAGAGGACTATACCAGGAATAAAATCAGGAATCGAATACTTCCTTATGCAACCTCAGAGATAAATGTTGGCACTGTGGATCATATCATTGACGCTGCGTCACAGCTAAAAGAGGCATATCTTTATATTGAGAACATGGTTTCGGATCGATTCCATACTTTGGTCGTGCAAAAAGATAATGTATATCAGATAAATATTCAGAGTCTTGAGAAGGAAGACATAGTGATTCAAAAGGGTATAATCAAAAGAGTGTTGGAGCTTTGCGCGGGAAGTCATAAGGATTTGGAATTAAAACATGTGGAATCAATTCTGTCCCTGAAAGTGAAGCAGGTCGGAAGGTATGTAAATCTACCGTATCAGCTAATAGGGGAAAAGGGTTATGACTCTATTAGGATATTTCGATTGAAACCATCAAAAGGAGAAAAAAAGGAGCTAACCCCCTTTCCTGCAATCACTCTAGAAATTCCTGGTGAGATTTTGATAGCTGAAATCGGGAAAAGGCTGGAAACGCAACTAATATCCTACAAAAAAGATGAACCGATTCCGAAAAGTAGTTGTATCAAGTGGTTTGATTATGATAAAATAGAGAATGCTGTTGAAATCAGAACAAGAAGAGAAGGAGACTTTCTCCAGGTGAATGCTGCAGGAGGAAGGAAGAAGCTAAAGGATTATTTTATTGACCATAAAATCCCTCAAAAGCAAAGAGACAGCCAGCTTCTTATTACCGATGGCAGTCACATAATGTGGATTCCCGGATTAGGGGAACGTATCAGTGAAAAATATAAAGTGGATGAAACCACAAAAAATGTACTATTGATGAAAATGATTGATTTGGAGGACATTGTATGTTACGAGACGTTAAAGTCATGATTTCTGAAGAAAAGGTTGACTTAAGAATTAAGGAATTGGCTGAGCAAATCAGCAAAGATTATGAAGGGCAAAGCGTTCATCTTATCTGTATCTTAAAAGGAAGTGTCTTCTTCTGCTGTGAGCTTGCAAAGAGAATTACGATTCCAGTAACACTGGATTTTATGTCGGTATCCAGTTACGGAAGCGAAACAGTAAGCTCAGGAAGAGTTAGAATTTTAAAGGATTTGGACGAATCCATTCAAGGAAGAAATGTTATTATTATTGAAGATATTATTGATTCCGGTAGAACTCTTGCACACCTGAAGGATTTGCTTGGAACAAGGGCGCCGGAAAGTTTGACTATCTGTACACTGCTTGATAAACCGGACAGAAGAGAAAAAGAAGTTGAAGTAAAATATGTTGGTTTTGTAATTCCGGATGAGTTTGTGGTTGGCTATGGTCTTGATTATGATCAACTCTATCGAAATCTGCCTTACATTGGAGTTGTGGAATAGAATTTATACAGCCATAAAAGAGTGCGAACATCTTTTTTTGGTTGACGTATATTATAAGAGAAATTGGTTTGCTAAAATAAAAAGTAGGGAGGTTGTTTAGTGAGAAAACAGATAAAAGGCTATGGCTGGTATATTATCATTTTACTTATCGTGATAGCTACCTTATATGCTTCAAGAATCTTTGACTTTAAGGATTCTGGAGAATATTCTGAAGTGCAGTTTATGAAGGATGTTAAAAATGAACAGGTTGAAGCGATTAATATATATCCGAGCCAAGAGGTTCCAAACGGTCAGGTAACCGTTACAACCAAGGATAAAAAGGAAAAAACATTCCAGTCCACCGATGTTAATGAAGTCAATAAATATGCCAGAAATGCTGGCTTAACCCCTGTGGTTCATAATATAGAAAAGCCAAGTATATGGCTGACAACAATATTGCCATATGTTTTGGTATTTGTGGTAATTATTGTACTATTCTCCTTCTTGTCTAATCAGGCATCTGTGGGCGGAGGCAATAGCAAGGTCATGAACTTTGGCAAGAGCCGGGCAAAGATGACCACAGATGAGAATAAAAATGTCACCTTTAAGAATGTTGCGGGTCTGGAAGAAGAAAAGGAAGAACTTAGAGAAATTGTTGATTTCCTAAAGTCTCCCAAGAAATATATTCAGCTAGGGGCAAGAATACCAAAAGGCGTTCTCTTAGTAGGACCTCCCGGAACAGGTAAGACTTTACTTGGCAAGGCGGTAGCAGGCGAAGCGGGAGTACCGTTCTTCTCCATCTCAGGTTCTGACTTTGTAGAAATGTTCGTAGGTGTTGGTGCATCCAGAGTAAGAGATTTATTTGAAGATGCAAAGAAAAATTCTCCTTGTATTGTCTTTATTGATGAAATTGACGCGGTTGCAAGAAGAAGAGGAACCGGCATGGGCGGCGGTCATGATGAAAGAGAACAGACACTTAACCAATTGTTGGTTGAGATGGATGGATTTGGAACCAATGAAGGCATTATCGTAATGGCAGCAACCAACCGTGTGGATATATTAGATCCGGCTATATTAAGACCCGGACGCTTTGACCGTAAAGTAACGGTGGGTCGCCCAGATGTAAAGGGAAGAGAAGAAATCCTTCAAGTTCACGCAAAAGGCAAGCCTTTGGGTGATGATGTTGACCTGAAACAGGTGGCTCAGACAACCGCAGGTTTTACCGGTGCTGATTTGGAGAATCTGTTGAATGAAGCTGCAATTGGAGCAGCAAAGGATGACAGAAGCTTTATCACCGATGAAGATATTAAGAAATCCTTTATTAAAGTAGGAATCGGAACAGAGAAGAAGAGCAAGGTAATCACAGAGAAAGAAAAGAGAATTACCGCATACCATGAAGCGGGTCATGCGATTCTGTTCCATAAGCTCCCTGATGTGGGACCCGTATATACTATTTCTATTATTCCTACCGGTAACGGTGCAGCAGGTTTTACAATGCCTCTTCCGGAAAAGGATGAAATGTTCAATACAAAGAGCAGGATGAGACAGGAGATTGTTGTAGATCTTGCGGGAAGAGCTGCAGAGGAATTGGTTCTTGATGATATCACAACGGGTGCATCCAACGATATTAAGGTTGCAACGAAAACAGCAAGGGCAATGGTTACCAGATATGGCTTCTCAAACTCTGTGGGTATGGTTAACTATGACAATGACGATGATGAGGTATTTATCGGAAGGGATTTAGCACATACCAGAAGCTTTAGTGAGAGTGTTGCCAACAAAATTGACGAAGAGGTTCGTACTATCATTGATGAATGTTATCAGGAGGCAAAGCGTGTCTTGATTGAGCATCGAGCAATTTTGGAGTCCTGTGCAGATCTGTTAATTCAGAAGGAACGAATCACGAGAGAAGAATTTGAAGCATTATTTGATGAAAAAGAGGCGACTCTTTCTTAAATAAAGAGGGTGTGGCGAAAGCTAATATGCTAATCTTCGACAGAATTTGTGCATAATGATGAAAAAGTGGTGAAAAATTTGTAATGTTTGTGCACACTTATTTGTGAATGCGTGCTATACTTTGTATGTAAACCCCAATACATTATATAGTTTTTGCTACACCCCCCATAAGTAACAAAAATACCTTCTCCGAAAAAGGACAGTCCCATAACTGTCCTTTTTTACTACGCAAAAATACATCGCAAGACATGTAAGAACAGAATAACCATCAATATTTGGAAGTGCAGTAGAGTTAATTCCAACTCTATTTGACATAGATATTATAAGGTATATATGCGTATACTTTAAATACGAAGTAACGCGCGTTCCTTTCCTAAAATAGGATAGGTAACTGTAAAACAATATAATCCATATCGTTTTACAGTTACCTATTGAAAGTTTATTAATATTAAAGTGAAAGGGTTTGTTCCATGCTAATTGCTTATAATAAATTTTTGAAATATATCTTTCTCTTCATTACCGGTGGTTTTGCATATGGCATGGTTGAAGACATATCAAGGGGGTATTCCCATATCTCCATGTTTATTGCCGGCGGAATATGCTTTATCCTAATTGGATTGTTGAATGAGGTCTTTTCGTGGAGAATGTCCATAATCAGTCAGATGTTCTTCTCATCCATCATAGTATCCGTTGTGGAATTTGTTACAGGGATGATAGTAAATGTTTGGTTAAAACTCAATATATGGGACTATTCTCCCCTCCCTTATAATATCATGGGACAAGTATGTCTTCTTTTTACGAATATTTGGTTTTTCTTATCCTTATTTGCAATATTATTGGATGATTATCTGCGTTATTATTTTTTTAGGGAAGAGAAACCCCGTTATAAAATATTTTAGGGTACTAAAACGCAATACTTATCTAATAACTGAATCGGGTGATAGGAGAGTTTAGAGGTTCTAAGACCCTCATCACCCACATCCTCTTCACGGTTAACGTATTTAATACCAAACTGGTTCACCATATCGGATGCAAATTCTTTGACGATCATTTGATAGGCGCCTTGGTAATCACGCACAGCCTTCTCAATGTGGCAGTGCAAGGTATCATTTACAATCTCACCGATAGTTAAAGCTACAATATTACCCTCTACCTCAATAAATGCACCGGGAAGGTGAAAGGTATCAAGATAGCCTAAGATTTCAAGGGTTCTTGATAGTTCTTCCTGTGCAAGTGAGGCATCTTTACTGTGATGAAGTTGATAATCCTTTAAAAATTCCTCAACGCGGGAAAGGTTTTCCGAAGTAATTCTTTGATATTTATAATCCGGATAAAGCTTTTTGAACTTATTAATGTGATTTCTTTGACCGCTGAATTTACGACCTGCCATATTGGCTAAATCATCTGCAAGATATAAGTAGTCCGCCCAATCTCGGCTAGGAGTTGAGGGGATAGTTCCGCCGTACTTATCCACTAGAGTAGAGACAGCCTCCTCAGGTACTGTGCAAAACCATAAGGGAATATCATTTTCCTTGCAATATTCCTTTAATGCATCCATTGCTTTTGGCAAGGAGCCTCCTCCCACCGGGAAGGTGAAGGAAGTTCGATTTAGAAACTTTACTTTATACAATATCATGTCATCAAAAATTGTAAACTGCGTCTGATAAAAGTCCCGCCACATATACATAGCGCCGATGGTGTAGTCACTGGTGCGGCTTACTTTATATTTGAAATAGTCAACTGATTTTAATACATTATCAGCAGTTATTGATTCAAACGTTAGCATAATTACCTCCAAATGCTTCTTAAGTTATTATTGTATCGCAATTGAGAAGTTTTATCCTGTCAAGAATAAAATCAAATTGTTCGACAATTATTATAACAAGTATATTACCACATTAATATAGAGAACATAAAATTAAATTTTTATAAACGGGGTAGATTATATTTTCAATATTATGATAGAATGAGTAAGAAATAGCAAGAGTTATTTGCAATAGAATGGTGGTTTTTTATGAAAATAGTTTTGGTTGCATTAAATGCTAAATATATACATTCCAATCTCGCATTGTACAGTTTAAAGGCTTATGCACATTGTTACTCCGATTCAATTTCTATTTTAGAATTGACAATCAATCATTCAGAAGAAGAGATTTTGAAGCAGATTTATCTACAGGGGGCAGATGTTGTGGCCTTTTCCTGCTATATCTGGAACATTGATATGATAAGACGAGTTGTTACAGAGCTTAAAAAAATACAAAAACAAGTCAAAATCTGGTTTGGAGGGCCTGAGGTATCCTATGATGCCAAATATTGTCTGAATGCAAACCCGGACGTAGATGGTATTATGATTGGAGAAGGAGAGCAGACTTTTCTGGAGCTTGCAAGATATTATGTGGAAGGAGCCAAGGAACTGCACCACATAAATGGTCTGGCTTTTCGAGAGAGCGCGCATCGAACAACTTCTATAGAGAATGGGACAAGCGTGGACTGCCATGCGAGAGATGAGATAATAATAACAGGGGTAAGACAACCTATGTCCCTTGATGAGATTCCGTTTCCATATGAAGATATGGAAGTGTTTCGTAATAAAATTATCTATTACGAAAGTAGTAGAGGATGTCCTTTCTCTTGTAGTTATTGCCTTTCTTCTATTGATAAAAGGGTAAGATTGAGAAGTACAAAGATTGTTCTGGGAGAATTAAAATTATTCTTAGACTATCAGGTTCCCCAGGTAAAGTTTGTAGACCGAACCTTTAACTGCAATCGAAAGCATACTATGGAGATCTGGAAGTTTATAAAAGAGAATGATAATAAAATTACTAATTTTCATTTTGAGATATCCGCTGATTTGTTAAATGAAGAGGAATTGGAATTTCTCTCAACGCTTCGACCCGGTCAGATTCAACTTGAAATCGGCGTTCAGAGTACCAACCCGGATACTGTGAAAGCAATTCGTCGAACTATGGATTTTGAACAATTGACCTACAATGTGAATCGAATAAAGGGTTATAAAAATATTCATCAGCATTTGGACTTAATTGCAGGGCTCCCATTGGAAGGAATGGATTCCTTTGAGAAATCCTTCTCAGATGTATATAAGTTAAAACCTGATCAATTGCAGCTCGGCTTTTTGAAGATACTAAAGGGGTCACTGATGGAGGAAGAAAGCGATAAATATGCAATTTCTTATCGAAATAATGCGCCCTATGAAGTGCTTGAAACCGGGTGTTTAAGCTTTGCGGAAGTTCTTCAATTAAAGAGTATATGCGAGATGGTGGAACTCTATTATAACAGTGCTCAGTTTAACTATTCCATACATTATCTTGAACATTACTATCCCTCTCCAATGATGCTCTACCGGGATTTAAGTAACTTTTATGAAGAGAAAGGGTGGGCGTCTCTGGCTCATAATCGAATGCGTAGGTTTGAGATATTGTATGAGTTCTTTCAAGAAGTGATAAGCAAACAAGAAAAACCGGAGGAAGAGGAACTGTTTGGAGAGTTATTAATTCTTGATATGTGTATGCGAGAGGGAATGAAGGCGAGGCCGGAATTTGCACCTTCTAATCTATTACAAAGCAATTTGAAAGGGCTTTATAGGCAGTATCAGACGGACCGTAGAATGCTTCATATTGAGCAGTTTAATTATGATGTTTTTCATTCCTCTGAATTAGGAAGGGTAGTGAAAAGACCAATGATTCTCTTGTTTGATTATAAGAACAGGGATCCGCTCAGTAAAGCAGCGAAAGTGGTAGAAATATAAACCTAGCGGGAAGGAGTTACTATTCACTCCAGGTTCAGAACTTGGCATAATGATTACGATAAATGATTTCTGAAAAGGAGTAACAGGAAGGAGACCTCATTTGGCAAAGAAACGAATTTCAAAACAGGAAAAGGAACGTACCTTAAGGGTTTTAGAGAGCCTGAACAGAGAGTACGGTACGGATTACCGTTGCTATTTAAATCATGAAAATCCGTGGCAGCTACTAATTGCAACAATACTAAGTGCACAATGCACGGATGAAAGAGTGAATATCGTAACGAAGGATTTGTTTAAAAAATATACCAGCCTAGAAGCATTTGCAGAGGCGAAGCAGGAGGAACTGGAAAAGGACATACACTCTACCGGTTTCTATCACAACAAGGCTAAGAATATTATTGCTTGTGCCAAACAGCTTGTGGAGAAGTATAATTCTGAGGTACCTAATGATATAGAAGCCCTGACCAACCTTGCTGGTGTGGGAAGGAAGACGGCGAATGTGATTAGGGGTAATATTTTTCATGAGCCTAGTATCGTTGTCGATACCCATGTTAAGAGAATATCCATGCATCTTGGGTTTACCAAGGAGGAAGATCCCGTAAAGATAGAATTTGATCTAATGGATCGTCTGCCAAGGGAACAGTGGATTTTGTATAATATTCAAATTATTACTCATGGAAGGGGACTTTGTACTGCTAGAAATCCCAAATGTGAGGAATGTTTTCTGAAAGAAGAATGTCCTCATGGTCAAGCAAAGGAAAAAATAATAAATAAACCTGATAAGAAATCAAAAAAATCTTGATTGATAGAGCAAAGTGTCATAGAATTATTGTTATATGGGATATTATTAGGTCTATTCCTAATAAGGGGACAAGCCCTTGAAAACTCCCGTTTTAGACTGCTAAGGACAAGCTTTAAGTAAAATACCCAGTGATAAGTGATAGAAAGTACAAATTAAGTAATTAATTAGTAAAAGAGGTGAAGAGCATGAATTTTTACGATAAGAAGACAAAAAGGTGGATATCAAGAATTATTGTTATCATATTGGTTCTGGCACTTGTGGTGCCAACAGTGTTAAGTGTAATCGGTGGTTGATTTTTGGCACACTTTGCAAGTGGTAGAGGGATTTCAGTACTTGAATAATCTTTGGTTTATGATACAATAGGAAGAAGTTACATAAATCACCATAGATTCATAGACAAATAAAAATCAATATAAGTCATTGGAAACGGAGGGCGAATATGAGCAGAATCAAAATAAGTTTTTTTGCACTATTCCTTTTAGTGGTATCCCTGTTATATGTTGGTAAACCTGCATTGGCGGCAACAGAGGATGAAGCAGTAATATATAAGGGTGTATTTATCGATAAAGTCGATGTAAGTGGAATGACAAAGGCGCAGGCGGAAGACGCTGTCAATAAATTTATGGACGAGCTGAACAAAAAGCGCATAGCAATAACCGTAGGAGATTATGTTGTTAATAAGACATTATCTGAAATAGGATATAAGGCCGATACGGAAGAAGAGATTACCAAGGCAATAGACCTTGGGAGAACCGGTAATTTGGTTAAGAGATATAAAGATATTAAAGACATTGAAGAAGGTAATGTAACAATTCCTTTAAAGTTTACTTATGATAAAGAAAAGATTAAAGAAGTAGTGGCAAAGGACGTAAGCAAGTACAATACAAAACCGGTCAACGCATCAGTATCCATGAAAAGCGGAAAACTGGTGTATAAGGATGATGTGGTAGGAAAGAAAGTAAATGTTGACGAAACTACTAATTTAGTCACAGCAATGCTCGATAACTGGGATCGTAATGATATTACAGTGAAGGCTGCAGTAGACGACGATCAGCCTATGTATACCAGAGAAGTGGTAGAAAAGTGTAATACATTACTTGGTTCCTATACAACTGAGTATGCAAGTTCTGCAGAAGGCCGTGCGGCGAATCTTGCCAATGGTGCCAGACTCATCAACAATACCGTGCTCTATCCGGGTGAAGAATTTAATGCATACAATTTATTAACACCTTTTACGTCAGCGAATGGTTACCATATCGCCGGAGCGTATCTGAATGGTGAAGTAATTGATAGCGTTGGTGGTGGTGCATGCCAGGTTACAACTACATTATATAATGCAGTATTAATGGCTGAGTTAGAAGTTACGCAAAGACAACCTCACTCCATGACCATTAGTTATGTAGATGTATCCAGAGATGCGGCGATTGCCGGAACTTATAAGAATTTCAAATTCAAAAACAATACAGATGTCCCGATCTTAATTCAGGGATTTACAGTAAATAGAAAGATCACCTTCAAGTTATACGGACATGAAACAAGGGATACAAAGAATCGTAAGGTTAAATATGTATCGAAGATATTATCCGTTAAAAATCCTCCTAAGGATATTATAACGAAGGACCCTACAAAGCCTACAACTTATCATGAAGTTACAACACCTGCACATACAGGTTATAGAGCAGAGCTTTATAAGGTGGTTTATGAAAACGGTAAGGAAGTTAGCAGGACTTTAGTAAATTCAAGCACTTATCAGGCGGCAGCAAAGAGAATGATAGTGGGAACCAAGGAGGTAGAACCTACCAAGGCTCCTACGAATACACCTACAAAAGCACCTAGCAATACCCCGCCGCCAAGCAACAATGAGAATACTAACGGAAATGAAAATACAGAGGAATAAGTGGCGTATCCCTGTAATAGATAAGAGAATAAGGTGATTGCAGAACCCAATAATAAAAGCTATTATGATTGTTTTTGCAATTATTTAGAATAAGAGAAAAGCTAGTTGGAGAGATATAATGAAGATTGGTAAAATATCAGAGACTGTCCTGAAACGGTCTATATTAAAACAAATAGGACACAGGCGTGAAGAGGTGCTGGTAGGTCCAGCCGTTGGGGAAGATTGCAGCGTTCTTTCAATTGAACAGGATGAGGTAATTGTACTGTCAACAGATCCCATCACAGGTGCAGTTAAGGATATCGGAACTTTAGCGGTTAATATTACAGCCAATGACATTGCCTCCAACGGAGCCGAGGTATTCGGATTAATGCTTACCATACTACTGCCGGAAGGGACAGAAGAAGCGGAGCTTCGAACCATCATGACAGATATAGAAGCAGAGTGTAGGAAGTTAAATCTGGAAGTGATAGGCGGTCATACTGAGATTACGAAAGCAGTGAATCAACCGATTGTAACAGTAACCGGTGTTGGTAAGATGAAGCGTGATAATATGATTAAAACAGCCGGAGCCGGGGTCGGTCAGGAGATTGTTATGACCAAGTGGGCTGGGCTGGAAGGAACCGCTATTATCGCATGCGAAAAAGAAGAGGAACTCATTACAAAATACGCACCAAGCTTTATAGAGAATGCTAAACAATTTATTAACCACATATCAGTTGTGCCGGAAGCGATGGTGGCACGAGCCGTTGGCGTGACATCAATGCACGATGTCACAGAAGGTGGGATTTTTGGAGCTCTATGGGAAATTGGTGCAGCTTCCAAGGTTGGTCTTGAAGTGGATTTAAAGAAGATACTGCTAAAGCAAGAAACCGTAGAAATATGTGAATTCTATGATTTAAATCCATATATGTTGATATCCAGCGGTTGTATGCTGATAATCACCGACAAAGCCAACCTTTTAGTGGATCGTCTGAAGTCCGAAGGGATAGCAGCATCTGTGATTGGAAGAATTACTGAGGGTAATGACAGAATCATCATAAATGATGAGGAAAGACGTTATCTGGAGCCTCCAAAGAGTGATGAATTATATAAGGTTATGTAGTTATTAAAATTCTCGTCGGCGAAAAAGGCCACATGGAGGTAATTATGAGAGAACGAATCTTAAAAGCAATTGATCGAAACAGCAAATTATCCGCTTCAGATCTAGCAATTATGCTGGGTAGTACGGAGGAAGAAGTCCTATCCGCCATCAAACAAATGGAGGATGAGACTGTTATTTGTGGATATCCTACCTTGATTAACTGGGATAAAATAAATTGTGAAAGAGTAACCGCACTAATTGAATTAAAAGTAACCCCTCAAAGAGGGTTGGGCTTTGATAAAATAGCAGAACGAATATATCGTTTTGACGAGGTACAGTCCGTATATCTTATGTCGGGCGGATTTGACTTAACGGTTATCCTGGAGGGAAAAACCATGAGAGAAGTTGCTAACTTCGTTTCAGAAAAATTAGCCCCCATGGATGCAATCTTAAGTACCGCGACTCATTTTGTATTAAAGAAATACAAAGAGCATGGCCTTCCGCTGGTTCAGACAAAACAAGATGAAAGGATGTTGATTACGCCTTGAGAAATCCATTAGCAAAAACGGTTGTCGATATGCCCCCTTCCGGAATCAGAAAGTTTTTTGATATCGTTAGTGAGATGAAAGATGCGATTTCGCTTGGTGTAGGTGAGCCGGACTTTGATACACCCTGGCACATCCGCGAAGAAGGTATTTATTCTTTGGAACGAGGAAGAACAATCTACACATCCAATTCCGGTTTAAGAGAGCTAAAAGAAGAGATTACGAATTATTTAAGCAGAAGATTTAATCTAAATTATAATTACCAGGATGAAGTCATCGTAACAGTGGGTGGAAGTGAAGCAATTGATATTGCACTAAGAGCCATGGTTGAAGCTGGGGATGAAGTATTAATTCCTACACCATGTTATGTATCCTATCATCCCTGTACGGTATTAGCTGGTGGAACACCGGTTACCATAGAGTTAAAAGGTGAAAATGATTTTAAGTTGACAAAAGAACAGTTATTAGAATCAATAACTGATAAAACAAAAATATTGATTCTCGCATACCCGAATAATCCTACCGGTGCAATTATGGATTGTGAGGATTTGAAGGATATTGTTGATGTCATTATAGAACATGATCTATTTGTCATATCGGATGAGATATATGCGGAGCTTACCTATGGTGGAGATCATGTTTCAATTGCATCTTTTCCGGGAATGAGGGAACGTACTATAGTAATTAACGGCTTTTCAAAATCCTATGCCATGACAGGCTGGAGACTGGGATATGCAGTTGGTCCGTCCTTGATTATTGAGCAAATGACTAAAATTCATCAATTTGCAATTATGTGTGCTCCAACAAATAGTCAATATGCAGGAGTAGAGGCATTAAAAAATGGGGATACTGATGTTGAACAGATGAGAGATGCTTATGATAAGCGTAGAAGGTTTTTACTGCATGCTTTGCGTAATATGGGTTTGGAATGCTTTGAGCCCTATGGAGCATTTTATGTATTTCCCAGTGTAAAGAGTTTAGGAATGACTTCGGATGAATTTGCTACAAGGCTGCTCAAGGAGGAAAAGGTTGCTATCGTGCCAGGAACAGCGTTTGGAGAATGTGGTGAAGGCTATCTCAGAATATCGTATGCATATTCCATAGAAAATCTAAAGGTGGCATTAGAAAGAATCGAGAGATTTGTGATGAAATACAGGAAGTAGGAAATATTGACGATTTAGTTGAAATTATGTCAGTTCCTGTGTTACAATTGGAATACGTTTAGATAAATAGGAGGTAGGCAAATGGCAAATGTCAATGTTGATCATATTAACCCATTCATTATGGCAGCAACAAAGATATTTAAAGAAATGTGTTTTATAGATACCAAAATAGGTAAGCCATATATTAATAATACATCGACTTTTTCGGATAATTTGATTATTTTAATTGGTTTTACCGGCGAAATGAAAGGCCAAGCCATTATTGCATTTCGTAAAGAGATAGCTTGTGATGTTGCGTCCAAGATGATCATGATGCCTGTAACAGAGATGGATGAATTGGCAAATAGTGCTATTGGTGAACTTGGCAATATGATAATGGGTAATACAGCGACAATATTCTCTACCAAGGGAATTGCAATTGATATTACACCGCCTACAATTGGTAACGGAACGGTTTCCTTTACAACAAATTATGCACAGAATATCTGTGTGCCACTGACCTATGAGGATGACAAAGTAATTGAAATAAATATAGCGATAAAAGGTGATTAAATCACCTTTTTTCTTTGCCCATATATGATGGGCAAAGGTTGGTATGGAATTAATAATACTAAACGTTAATGGGAATAAAAAAGATAGTCACATGAGAAATCAGTAGAGCAAATAATAGAACATAATGCAACAAGGAGTAGCTGTTGCTGATGGATGAATAATATTATTATAGTGAATAGATAAGTAATTATGAAATGGAGGTTATGCAATGAATATTGTATTATTGGAACCAGAGATACCTGCAAATACCGGTAACATCGGAAGAACCTGCGTTGCTACAGGCACAAAGCTTCACTTAATTGAGCCAATGGGCTTTCGGCTGAGTGAGAAGGAAATCAGAAGAGCAGGACTTGATTACTGGAAGGATCTTGATGTGACAGTCTATGATAGTTACCCGGATTTTCTTGAAAAAAATCCGAATGCTAAAATATATATGGCAACCACAAAGGCACAACATTCTTACACCCATGTGGAATATGACCCGGACTGCTATATCATGTTTGGGAAAGAAAGTGCCGGAATTCCGGAGGAGCTACTGCTTGAGAACAGAGAGAATACCATTCGTATTCCAATGGTAGGAGATATCCGTTCCTTAAATCTTGGCAATTCGGTTGCAATTATTCTGTACGAGGCTCTTAGGCAGAATAATTTTGAAGGGATGAGAATGGAAGGGAAGCTTCACAAATACAGCTGGGATTAAAAAGGTTGGTGTAGTATGAAGAAACAAATAGTGAAACCGGATGCGATATTCTTTGATTTGGATGATACCATCTCATCCTTTGACAGTGTTTGTGATACGGCTTGGTATCAATGCTGTCAGAACTACATAGAGAAGTACAAGTCCTCTTTTACCTATGAGGAATTAAGGAAAAGTATCGATGAGACGAAGAGGTGGTATTGGGCTGATCCGGTTAGGCACAAAGAGGGTCGTGAGAACCTTAGGGAGGCTAGAAGAGATGTTGTGCGCTTTTCGCTGGATACCTTGGGAATATCCGATGAAAAGCAAGTGGTCGAACTTGCTGATGATTATACGGCCTTACAGGATTCCCTTTTGGCGCTTTTACCCGGCTCTCTAGAGGCGCTGGAGCGGTTAAAAGAGGCTGGTGTTCGTATGGCGGTGATTACCAATGGAGCATCTCCGGTTCAACGGGAAAAGCTGCAGCGCTTCAAGATAACAGAGTATTTTGAAAAGGTCATTATCGATTCGGAGGTAGGATACAGCAAGCCGGACAGGAAGATATTCGAATATGCTCTAAAGGAAATGAAGCTCATCCCATCCCAGGTATGGATGATTGGTGATAATCTGGTATGGGATGTGGGCGGTGCTAAGCAGCTGGGAATATTCTCGGTCTGGAATGATTATAAGAAAAAGGGCTTGCCTAAGAATTGCGATATCATCCCGGATCTTATTGTTTCTTCCATTTATGAGCTTAGCTTAATGATTTGACTTCCGAAAAAATAAGGCTTGTAGATTCGCGAATAATCAGCTCCGTATCCAATATAATTGACTTGGTAGCAAGGTGTGGGTTTGATATTCTTTCCAACAACATTTCACAAGCAGTAAAACCTTGTTGAAATTTAGGTTGATTAACCGTAGTGATAGAAGGGCAGAACATGGCGGATAAGTCCGTATTGTCAAAGCCAACTACAATAATATCCCTGGGAACGTGATATTGATATCTCCCGGCTGCACGTATCACTGCTGCAGCAAAGGTATCGGAAGCAGTAAAGAAAGCATTGGGGATAACCTCTGAGGTCAGTAGACGACAAGCTGCAGCATAAGCCATTTCATAATTGACTTCAGGCAATTGAATCATCCAGCTGCCAGGGATGGAGAGCTCGGCATTTTGCAGGGCGGCAAGGAAGCCGCGGCGCCTTTCTGCGGCATACTTATAAGAAAGGGGACCGTTGATAATTGCAATCTTATTCCTGCCGCAACCGATGATGTATTCTGTTGCTCGCTGAGCAGCAGCACAGTCATCAATGGTAACGTAGGGCAGTTCTGCTTCTTGATTGTATTCACAACATTGAATTATCGGAACCACGTCATTGAGCCTGTGAAGCAACTCGTTTGAAATATGATTTAATAGAATTGCACCAGTGGCGTTAACTCGTTTAACAAGGGCATAAAACTCATGAATGGAACCGTGATCTAATGGAGACTGGCTGATAACAAGATGGCAGCCATGAGCATTTGCCGAGGACGTAGCGCCACGAATAATATCAGAATAAAAGATATTGTTGATCTGAGGAACATTCAAAATAATAACAGGCAGTTCACTTGACGACTCAGATTTATGTTCAGGAACAGAAAAGCCTAAACTTATCATTGCATCTTCTACCTGTTTTACGGTAGCTTCTTTTACCAAATCTCTGTGATTTAAAACTCTTGATACAGTAGCGGGAGATACGCCAGCGTGCTTCGCTATCTGTGCAACGGTTATCTTTCTGGATTCATTCATAAACAAACTCCTTATTTTCGTTTATAGCATAGGTTTCGAGCTTCAAATACCTTGCAGGTACTCTGGCTATGGCGGTTTGCCGTGGTCTAAAGACTCGTGCTTTTATAGTAATGAATAAGATATTTTAAAACAAATTAGTTCGTAACACTTGGTTTCTTTCTTTAATAATTTGAATCCATAGCTACGAAATATCGTATTAATGCTAATGAAATATTTCATAATTACTATACTATAAGTATAACAAAAATACAAATGTTTCAGAAACGTGAAACATTTCAGAAATATCGAAAAAAGCTCCACAAATACGTATAAATAGAGGGTTAGAATTTGTTGCAAACCATGAAAATGCAGTGTATCTACCTTTGAATATTGAATGTATATTGGAGTTATGATACGATTATTTCAGAAATTATTATAGGAATGAAACATTTATTGAAAATATAAAGATGAAAGAGTATGCAAGGCAGTGAGTTAACAAGATTGGAGGAGAAAGAAAATGAAGCTTGGATTCGTAAGTTCCATATTAGATGGCTGGAGTTTTGAAGAAATGATTGATACTGCATCGGAAATGGGTTATCACTGTGTGGAAGTAGCCTGTTGGCCAAGGGCGAAAGCGGAACGTAGATATGCTGGAGTAAGTCACATTGATGTCACTAACCTTACAGACGAAGCTATTCTGTATGTAAAAGAGTATTGCAAGAAAAAGAAAGTAGAGATATCTTCCTTGGCGTTCTATCCGAATACTATGGATGGAGATATAGAGAAGAGAACAGATAGTATAAAACACCTTTATAAAGTAATTGACGGCAGCGCAAAACTGGGTGTGGGTCTTGTTACCACCTTCCTTGGAAGAGATCAATCTAAGACAGTGGAAGAGAATCTGGAACTGGTAAAGGAGATATGGCCTCCAATTGTGACCTATGCTCGGAAGAAGGGTGTCAAAATAGCTATAGAGAATTGTCCAATGCTGTTTGATCAAGGACAGTGGCCAGGCGGACAGAATTTGATGACAACGCCGGCAATATGGAAAAAGGTGTTTGAGATTTTGCCGAATGAGAATTTTGGTATTAATTTTGATCCCTCTCATTTTGTATGGCAGAGGATGGATTACATAAAACCTATTTATGAGTTTAAGGATCGTATCTTCCATGTTCATTTTAAAGATATTAAGGTGGACGAAGACGCATTAAATCAATTTGGCAGTATGGCGTATCCCTTGCAATATATGAAGCCCAAGCTTCCTGGTTTGGGTGATGTGAATTGGGGAGCGTATGTCTCTGCGTTAACGGATATCGGATATGACGGCTATGCGTGCATTGAAGTGGAAGACAGAGCCTTCGAAAATAGCAGAGAACGGATACTGGATAGCTTGATCATCTCAAAACGATACATGGAGCAGTTTGTTATATAGATTGTATATAAAGCGAAGTAATATAGATTAATAAGAGATATAAGCCAATAGTCGAAAAGATTGATATAGATATCCTCGAAATTACTGTGTGGCAACAGCAAAAATAAGCTTGTTAAGATTACAAGCTTATTTTTGTTGTTGGATTTATGGGTAGTAAACAAATAAATGTGATTTGCAAGTTATAGTTAAAGAACAAATTGGTTAATCATCTCTTTTAACTCTGCAACCAGATTATCAACTTCAGTACCAATTCTGCTGATATCGGTCATAGCAGTCAAAACCTGCTGAGTAGAGGCAGAGGTCTCCTGTGTACTTGCAGCATACTCCTCGGAAAGAGCTGACATATTCGTGCTAAATTCGCTGATTATGGCTCGGCTTTGACTGATTTTCTCAGTAACACTTTCTATAGTGCGAATTTCGTTGTTGATCATTTTTATGTAATCGACGATGGATAAGTATTTATTTTTGGTCTCGTTAATGTTTTGTGTCTGGAGTTTTACCCCGGTTTCTGCTTCTTTGCTTTGTGAGCTTGCAGTGGATATATTATCTTTAATTCCATTAAGCATATTGTCAATTAATATGGTGGATTCTTTTGTTTGGTCGGAAAGCTTGTGAATCTCATTGGCAATTACCGCAAAGCCCCTTCCGGCTTCTCCTGCTCTGGCAGCTTCAATGGATGCATTTAAGGAGATTAAGTTGATCTGTTCCGCAATATTATTAATGATTGCAGTAGCCTCAACAATTGTACCCGCGTTGTGGTTGGCTGTATCAATGGTGTAAAAAATGGATTGAAGTGCTGCCTGGTTCTTGGTATTAATCTCATCCAGATGATTTACGGTTTGAATCCCTTCTCGGCTGGCTGCCATGATTTTGGAGGAGGTTTGGGATAATTCCCTTGTGCTATCGGTGCTCGATTGAATGGCTGCATTTAAGTTAGTAATCTCATCCACTAACCTTTGTGTGTCCTCTGCCTGACTTGAGGCACCTTCCGCAATATCATCAATTGTTTTGGCAACTTCAAATACGGAGGAAGTAACTTCATCAGAGGTGGATTTCATGCTGTGAGAAGACTCTTTCAGGCTATAGGAGGTATTAATCAGCTTTGTGGTAATATCCCTTAGGGAATGAACCAGGGTTGATACGGAGCGAGATAACGTGCCAAGCTCATCCTTGCTGCTCATAGGGTGAGGAGCAAAGGATAGATCATTAGAAGCTAACAAATTCATATTCTTTGTAAGTGCCTTCAGGTTCTTTTCAATAAATCTTACAATATAGCCACAGATAATAGCCATAAGTATAGTGGCGATGAAGGAGATTAGATAATTGTGGGACAATATTTGACCGATGTAATCTTTCATATCCGCCTGGCTTTTTGCGCTATACTCATCCAGGAGCTCAGTCATAGTTTTTATTTCATTACGGATTCCATCAAACATAGCATTCTTGGCTACCGGATATCCTTTGCCGGTATTAGGGTCATAAGTGGACTGCCACTCTTTAAATTGATCCATGAATTGTTTGTTTAATTGTGTCATAGTTAGCTGTGTCTCTTTGTGTTTATATACTTTGGAGAGTTCATGGTTGGATTTGATATTAGACATAACTTTATTAATGTTGGATATGATCCTTGAACAATCGTTATTATAAGTCTCCAGGTAACGCTTCTTAGTACTTTCATCCAGTTTGGAGGCAGAATTGACCAGAGTTCTTTCGGTTAAAGTGGCTTCAAAAAAGTCTCTGTCCGCACCCAACAACAAGGATGAATTGACATATAAGGTATCGTAATAAGATGATTTGGCTTCCTTGTTTACCAGGTTCATTTGATAGGAAAATTGATAAAGAATATAAATAAGTGCTATAAATATAGGCAAGATCATTATCCATAGCTTGGTAGCTATTTTTCTGTTTTTCAAAAAGTTCATTAAGATCACTCCTTTTTAATTTTATCGTTTGTATTTTGTGGGGTCATACATTACGTGAAGCGGAAATGTAAGTTAGTTGCATTATTATTAAAGTAGGTATGCCTGCTATGGGTTCAGGAGGCATACCTATTATTCACTAAGATGTCAGGATATTCTATTCTATTCTTCGTTTATGTTGACCCAACCTTGAAGCTGGTTGCTCTCATAGATTTTTTCGCATAACACCATTTCGTGAAGCCCGTCTTTAAAGGTTGCATGTTCCGGGGCTGCTTCTTTATTCTCTATGCTGGCATATACACTTTTGAAGCACTGCTTAAAAGCATCGGGAAAGCCTTCCAGATGACCGAAGGGATAAGCAATTAATGGCTTTGTATTTGGATGAACCGTAGATATTCCTTTTTCAATAAAGGCGTTATAACTGTCACGATTACCGATTACCAGAGCGTTGCAATTTTCGCTGTCCCATTCTGCAGACTTTTCATAGCCACCGATTAACAAATCGATTGCAACTGATTTTCCTGCAATTACCTGGGAGAAGAAGGCGCTTCCTTTTGCCCCGTTACTGAAACGGAACATGACACTGGCATTGTCCTCCGTATCAATCGGAACATCTTCATAGTCTTCTTCGTTGAATTTCTCCTTGGAGAACGCAAGTACTACGCCCTTTGGCTTTTTACGGTTTTTGTGGATGGTGGAGAAATCAGCGTTTACCGCAACGATTTTCTGACCTGTAACATATTCGGCCAAATCCATCCAATGGGAACCAATATCGGATACCGCACGGGTTCTTCCGGATTCCGAGGAATTAAGGCGCCAGCTATAGTCGGTATTATAAAGGAGCCAGTCCTGTGTATAGCTGCCGGTAATGGAGAAGATCTCACCAAGCTCACCGTCTTTGATAATATTCTTTAAATGATTATTCATTGGATAGAAGCGGTTGTGGAAGTTGATGGCAGCCACTACGTTCATTTCATCCGCCTTTGCCACAAGTGACTTGGCTTCTTCGATGCTTGTACACATAGGTTTTTCGCATAATACGTTCACCTTACGCTCCATAGCATACATGGCGATTTCGTAATGGGTGTTATTAGGGGTGCAGATGTGTATCATATCGAGATTCATCGTATCGATCATCTCTTTATAATTGGTAAAATAGTTGGGAACATTAAGTTCCTCCGCTGTTTTATCAGCATTGAATTTATCAGCTAAAGCAACTACTTCCACATTGCCCAGTCGTCTTAATGTTTCAATATGTACCTTACCTATAAATCCTGTCCCAATAATTCCTGCTCTGAATAGTCTCATAAAATACCTTCCTCCTTCATTATTTTAAATTAAATTGATTCATAAAAAGGGAATACTGCTTCTTCCATTGCTCGGCATTTTGGGGATAATACTCCGTTACCGGGAAGGATTTGATAATCAATTCCCGTCCTTCTTCAATGGAGTTAATCTGCTTCTTGGCAATCAGTTGAACCAGGATATTGCCGAGAGCGGTAGCCTCAACAGGCCCTGCGGCAACAAAACAGTTACAGGCATTTGCCGTAAATTGACACATAAGCTTGCTCTGTGACCCTCCGCCTACGATATTGATGATACCGAATTCGGTCTCAGCCATTCTTTGAAGATTATTAATATTCCACAAATATTTTAGTGCCAGACTTTCGTAAACACAACGTACCATTTCACCGATGCTTTGCGGATGACGCTGATAAATATTCTCACAATAGGATTGCAGTTTATCCTGCATATTACCCGGGGAATAAAAGCATTCATCGTCAACATCAATCATAAACTGAAAAGGTTCGGCTTTCTCTGCAAGCTCCTCCAGCTCGGTAAAGCTATAGTATATTCCGCGGGATTGATAATCGGCTCTTAACTCCTGTATGATCCAGGTCCCCATAACATTATGAAGCAGACGGTGATGTCCACCGGCGTAGCCGCCTTCGTTAGCAATATTAAAATGGTACCCAAAATTGTTGATAATCGGCTTCTGAATTTCAGTACCTACTAATGCCCAGGTACCACAGCTAATGATGGCGCAGTTCTTATTGAAGGGAGAGGCCAGAAAGGCGGAGGCGGTATCGTGTTCGCATACGGAGACAATATCAAAACCCTTAGTCTTAAATTCCCTGTTAAAATCAACGCCTGTTTTTGCATTGATTGAACCCGGCATTACAATATCCGTGAAAAGCTCCTGGGGAATGTGAAACTTCTCTAAGATCTCCTGATTCCAGCTGTTAATTTTATAATCAAAAAGCTGGCTGACTGATGCAAGCGTATACTCAGTGGTCATAGTCCCGGATAGGAAATAAATCAATAAATCGGGAATGAACAGCAGTTTATTGCCCTGGTGAAACAAGTAATCCTGATGATTGCAACTCATTGCTGCCAGCTGCATCAGGGTATTGAACGGGGCATTCTGATTGCCGTTAATGTGATACAACTGCTCCGGAGACATTATGCTGTAAATCTCATCTGCGTGAATTTTTGTACGTTCATCCCGGTAACTATGTACCTGGGTCAATACTTCACCGTTTGGAGAAATAATTGCAAAATCATTGCAAAAGCTGTCAATGCCCATAGACATAATAGAATCTTCAGTACACTCAATCGCTTTCTTAATGCCTTTGCGCAATTCCTTATAGATTTGCAGAACATCCCAATACAGGTTGCCGTTAATGGATATAGCAGAGTGCTCGAACTTGTTTAGAGTAGTGATTTCCAACTGGTGGTCGGATAACCTGCCAAGGACTACTTTGCCGCCGCTGCCGCCTAAATCAAAAGCTATAATGTTCATGATGACCTCCGTTTACCTTGCCGTTAGTATTTGAGTATTTGTTATTTTTGAAAAATTCAAATTGGTCAGATCACTTTTTGAATCTGTAATCAGGTAGTCAATATCTGCAAACGAACCTAAATAAACGGGTCCGATTTGATTGAATTTTGAATAATCGGCAAGTAAGTATACTTCTTGAGAGCTTAATATTAAGGTTTTTTTGATATCAATTTCCTGTATTCCGGAATCGGTTATCTGGGTTTCTGAGATAATTCCGGTACAGGAGATAAAGGATTTAGTAGGGAAATATTGCTGCGCATTCCGTATTGTAGTATTCCCGAAGATGGAGAGGTTGGTATTTTTGAAAATTCCCCCTAAACACACAATCGTATGATGCGGGCTTAGAGATTTTGAACATTCAAGCAGGAATTGAATCGAGTTCGTTAATATAGTAACTCGAATGTCTTCGGGGATATACTGGTATAAATAAATACAGGTAGAACTGTTATCAATAAAAATGGTGTCATTATGTTTGATAAAAGAAGCTGCAAGTTTGCAGATGGCTTGCTTTTCATCAACATGCCTTACGGTTCGTTCCAAAACAGGCGCCTCGTTTGTCACGTTTGTTGGTTTGTCCTGGATTGCAGAAGCAGAGGGGGGATTATCTGGAGCGGTAATTGGTAAGATTGCACCGCCGTGTGTTCGTATTAACAAACCTGCTTTCTCCAAATCCTTAAGATCCCGACGTATTGTTTCCTTAGAGGTTGAAAATAGATCGGCCAATTCACTAACATCAATGCGTCCTGATTTATTCAGCTGACTGATTATTTTTGTTTGACGTTCTTCAATATACATATGATAGATATCCTTTGTCTGGCTTTATCAATTAAAACCTTGTATATATTTATTATACTTTAAATTGCATTCTTTACAATGGTGCAGAATGCGTCACACTCAATTCTTTCAAGCATACTGTAGGCAAGATAGATGCTCGGACCGGAAACAACAACACCATGGAGAGGAAGAATTACTCCGATTGGCTTCTTTTCTGCCAGTTCTCTATGTTCCTCAAAATAATTATAGATATTGTGAGACAGCTCCGGTGTATATGCTTTTGTATACTCGATGCAACCCACATATCCACGTCCTAAGGTAGCCTCTGTTACATTAGGAATCGGTTTGCCCTGAGCAACGAAAGGCATACAGTAAAAAGGATGTGCGTGTATGGTGCAGGCAATCTCCTTAAAATTCTTTAGAATGAGTACATGCATTAACCCTTCTCTTGAAAGTTTGCCGGTGCCTTCGAGAATGTTCTCTTCATAATCAATAAGAATAAAATCTTCGGGAGTTAATTCACAATGTTTTTTTTCTGACATGAGAGAGGGGCTAATCAAAATCCTGTTATCATCCACTCTAACCGCAAAATTACCTCCTGCAGCATTGGTAAGACGTCTTTCCCACATTAATTTTGCTACCTTGCACATTTCCTCGCGCATTTCTATGTATGATAAGTTACTCATGTAATTCATCCTTTCCTGATTAATATTTTTTTATTTGTACCAATGGAATTAATTCCTTTGCCCGATCAAGATCAAAGCCGACCGAGGTAGGAGATTCTGCCGTAGCGGCTGATATTGCTGTTGCGAATTTTAATGTTTCCTCGAAGGAATCACCGTTTGTTATACCATAGAGAATTCCGGACAGAAAACAGTCACCGCAGCCAGCTGGGTTTTTGAGGTCAACCTTTGGAGGAGTAATCTTGTATACGCCCTCTGGGGTTTTGACAATGGAGCCGTCTCCGCCCAGTGAAACAGCGATAATTTCTATATTATATATAGAAAGGGATTCTATTGCGTGAAGGATATCTTCATCGCTGATCAATTCTTTGCCGACCAAGGTTGATAACTCATCCAAATTCGGTTTAATGAGGTAGGGGGATTCACTAATGCAGTTGGCCAAGACGGGGCCGCTGGAATCCAAAAACAATTTTACCTCCAGATCCTCCATTCGTTTCACAATCTCATTATATACATAAGGATCATAACAATTGGTGGCATCCCCCGAAAGAATAACAAAATCGCCCTTTTTAACGGTGTGGAGCATATGGTTGATCAGTTCATTAATGTCTTGTTCATCAAGATATACGCCTTTTGAAGAGATGGTAGAACAATCACCGTTATCCTCGATTATAAGGTAATTTGTTCTACTGTCCTCGTTTTCCTTATTCTTATGAAGAAACATGACATTTACGCCGGAAGCATTTAATAAATCCAGAATTTTTTGCCCGGTATTCCCGTGTACAATACCAAAGGCATTATTCTCTAATCCTAAAGCTGCCAGATTGATGGATACATGTGTACCTTTTCCTCCTAATGAATCTTCGGAATGTTGCAACCGGTTTGTGATATGCTTCTTGAATTCTGTAAGAAACAGAAGCCTGTCAACGGCCGGATTGAGTGTTATTGTGTGTATCATAGGGTCTCCTTTCAGCAAATGTGTGTTTTTCTGCTCAATTTGCACGTGTGTATTTGCTTTATATATGAACTTTATCATTAAACGGTCATAAAATCAACATTTATTTTTGATATTGTGTATATTAAACATATACGGTCATAATATTCTATGTAATTTTACCAAAAATGAGTACTTAATGGATTTTGGAGTTGTATTATTTTCAATAATCTGATAAAATACAAACATAAACAAAAACAAAAACACAAAAGCTTTAAACAGGAGGGAACAAAATGTCATACCAGGAAACTTTACTGCAACCTATTAATATTGGACCTCGAGTTGCCCAGAACCGCTTTTTTATTCAAGCGATGGAATGTAATTCGGAGGATGCAACAGGAAATCCTTCAGAGGAAACAACCAATCGCTACATAGAATTGGCAAAAGGAGGCGCCGGCTTAGTTTCATTAGAAGCAATAACCGTTACGAGAGAAAGCCGTGCCAGAGATAATCAATTGACAATTATGCCTCAAAATGAAAAACCGCTTACCGAATTTGTGAGAAGAGTACATGAAGCGAATCCCCAATCCCTTTTTGTATTTCAATTAACTCACTCCGGTGAGATTTCAAACCCTAACTTCTCCAGAAGAGTTACTCCAAATCCATTGCCCGGTTACGGCGGTGATCTTTTAACAGAAGAAGATGTGGAAAGAATCATGGACAGTTATGTGGAGGCAGCCAAAATTGCATATAGTGCAGGCGCAGATGGTATTGACTTAAAGTTATCCCATGGTTATCTGGGATGTCAGATGATTCGTCCTCATAACAGCAGAAATTGGAAGTACGGTGGAAGCTGGGAGAATCGCAGCAGATTTGCCTTTGAACTGATTGAAAGAATTCGCCAAGCGGTGCCGGATAAGAACTTTATTATAGGTTCTAAAATCTCTGCATGGGAAGGCTTTCCCGGCGGGTTCGGTACAGAAGGTCCCGGATCGCCCATTATGGATTTAACAGAGCCCATCGCATTAGTCAAAGGTTTAGAAGAAAGAGGGGCAAGCTATATCATACAGTCAGCAGGAAGCCCTTCCATTACAATCAGCCTGACCCAGGTAGACAAGCATATTCCTTATTATGCATACCTTCATCAATACTGGGCAAAGGAATTTAAAAAGGCACTGAAGCCGGAAACCGTAGTAATCGGATCTAATTTCTCCGTATTCAGAAGCGGAAAGAATGATCTGTGTGCCGTTTCACCGGAGGAAAGCAATATCTTAAATTATGGTGCATGGTGTATCGAAAACAATGTTACTGATATGATCGGTCTGGGAAGACAATCCCTTGCTGACCCGTTCCTTCCTGCCAAATTAGCAGAAAAGAAAGAACAGGATATCAAATATTGCCGCTTATGCGATGCATGTCTGGAGTTACTCATCCAGCAAAGTAAAGTAGGCTGCTGCGTATATGATAAAAAAGCTGCCGCTGAATTAATCGAAACACGTAAGGTAAAAGGTAAGTTGAAAACAAGCCATACCTGATAAAAAGAATTCTTCTATACGAATAGTAAGAATTATATAAATGGCTCTGTTGCATACATTGAAAGTTTTAATTAAATCTTTATATAAAAGGAATTGCTCTTGATATATTAATTTAATGAAACCGCTATTGATTTCAATAATAATGCAATGGAGCTGTTTTCATATAATAAAAAAATTGGGAGGTTACATATTTATGAAAAAGAAAATTTTGTCAATTGTATTAATGCTGACAATGGTAGTATCATTGCTTTCCGGTTGTGGGTCCAGTAAGGAAACATCCGGTACGGGTACCACCCCGACTGTTGCTCCGACTGGTAATTCTGCAACAAAGGCACCTGATAAGACAACAAAGAACGGCTTAATTGGTATCTCTCTACCGGCAGCAGACCATGGATGGATAGCAGGAGCAATCTACTATGCACAGGAGAAGGTAAAGCAGCTTGGTTTGGTGGAAGGAACAGGATATAAGATCCTTACTTCTGAAAACGTTAATGATCAGGCGAACGACATAGATGAGTTAATATCCTTAGGATGTACTTCTATTGTACTGTTGCCTCATAATGATGAAGTATCCGTTGCCGCTCAGAAAATTATGGACGCAGGAATTAACCTAGTAGTATTCGACCGTAAGATCAGCGGAGATTATACTGCTTATCTTGCAGGAAATAACCCTGGTATCGGTACATCCGGTGCAAAATATATCGGTGATGCTTTAGGCGGAAAAGGTACTGTTGCAGTGATGTCTGCACCCAGTGTAGGTTCTGTAAGTATTGAACGTACCGATGCATTTAAAGAAGAAATGAAAAAGAGTTATCCTGACATCAAATTAATCGAGGTAACTGCAAGCGGATTTACTCAGGAAGCCGGTTTGACCATGGCATCGGATATGCTTACTGCAAATCCTCAGATTGATGCAGTATTTTCTATCGATGATGAACCTTCCTTAGGTATTTTGCAGGCAATTAAGGAAGCGAAAAGAACAGATATTAAATATATCTCCGGCGGTGGCGGTGCTCAATCCTGGTACGCTAAGATTAAAGAAGAGACAGGTATCAAATGCTTTACAGAAACCTATAGTCCTTCCATGATCGGTGATACCATCCAGGTAGCATATGACATTCAGCAGGGTAAAGAGTATCAGAAAGATACCATCCTACAGCCGACTACCGTAGATTCAAGCAATGTTGCAGATTACATAAATGCTGATTCACCATACTAATTCTAATAATTAAAATATTACCTGGGATATTTTGATTATCCCAGGTAATTTTAAAAAGGTGGTCTAGATGAACGAACATATTGTAAAGATGAAGAACATAACCAAATCTTTTGGTGGAAACCGTGTACTTCACGGTGTTGATTTTGAACTGACAAAGGGCAGTATCCACGCACTATTAGGAGAGAACGGTACGGGTAAAACAACCTTGATGAATATTTTAGGAGGAGTTATATCCGGTGATGACGGACATATCTCCATTAGTGATATTGAAAATGCCGTCTCAGCTCACTGTAAAAATAATTGTATTGCTTTTATACACCAGGAGCTGACTCTGATCAATGATTTGAATGTATGTGAGAATCTCTTTTTAGGAAATGAGATTAAAAAAGGTGGATTATTAGATAAAAAAACCATGTATCAACGATCAAAAGAAATACTGGATAAGATGGAAATTGCTTTGGATCCTAACACAATGGTGGAGGATATCGATGCTTCTTATAAACAGGTTGTTGAGATAGCGCGCGCATTGCTGAAAAATGCTAAGGTAATTATTATGGATGAGCCGACAACTGCTTTGACCAATGTGGAAATCGATAATGTATTTAAGATTATGCGAAGGCTGAAAGGGCAGGGAGTAAGCTTTATCTTTATATCTCATAAGTTAAATGAGGTCATTGAAATTTGTGATCGCTATACGGTCATGAGGGATGGTAATGTGATCAGCACGGGTGATGTTGATACCGTCAATGAGAACATGTTAGCAGGATTTATGGTGGGTAAAGATTTATCAAATAACGATGTCTATGAAAAAAGAGAAACAGGCAGTGAGATTTTATCGGTTAGGAATTTGTCAAGAGACAGAGAGTTTAAAGAAATTAATTTTAACATCAAGAAGGGCGAAGTGGTTGGCTTTACAGGTCTTTTGGGTGACGGGCGTTATGAACTGTTTCATACCGTCTATGGATGTCGGAATGAATACAATGGTGAAATCTATGTAAATGGGAAACTGTGCAAGATGAATACTCCTCAGAAGGCACATAAAAATAAAATATCGTATTTGCCGAGAAATCGGAAGGAGAATGGGATAATAAAGGACTTGAGTGTTGGAGAAAACATGACGATATCAATCCTCAAACAATTCCGAAGCTATTTTATTGATTCAAAGAAAGAAAGAGAATTTAATTCTGACTATGTAAAAAAGTTGAATATTAAAATAAATGATCTGAAAGAGTTGATTATTAATCTCTCGGGAGGAAATCAGCAAAAAGTTATGTTAGCCAGAGCATTAAGTTCGGAACCTAATCTGGTAATACTGGATAATCCGACTCAGGGTGTGGATGTAGGTGCAAAGCTGGAGATCTATAGAATTATTATGGAGCTTGCAAAGCAGGGAATGAGCTTTGTGATTCTTTCCAGCGAGGCGCAAGAGGTAATGACGCTATGTGACCGAATCTATGTAATGTACCATGGTGAAATACGCCATGAATTTTCACATGAAGAGGCAAATGAAGAAAATATAATGATTGTTGCAACAGGAGGAAGTATATGAATGCATCACGAAAGGCGGAAGTAAGTAACGTTCAAAAATCAATTATGTCTAAGGATTGGAAAAAATGGGCTGGAAACAACAGCGCTCTGATTGCGTTTGTGGTGCTGTTCTTATTATCCATTGGTTTGCAGGGCACCATGTTTCTCTCTGTTAATAACTTAATCAATATCTTAAGGAATAACGCGGTAATCGGTATTATCGCATTAGGTATGACACTAATCATCATAACCGGTGGAATTGACTTGTCGGTAGGAGCTCAGCTGGCGTTTATCGGGGTTGTAATTATTACCGTATTTAATAGCACACAAAATTTGCTTGTAACAATTATAGCGGGGATTGGTACTGCATTGGTATTCGGGCTAATTACAGGTATTTTGATTGCAAAATTCAAGATACCCCCATTTATTACCACCTTGGGTAGTATGACTATATATCGATCCGTGGCACAGTATTTTCTAAAAGGGGGCGGTTTGACCGCATCCGGTGAAAATAAAGCAGATTACCTGATCATATCCAACAAAAACTTATTCGGAGTAATCCCCATGCCGATTATTGTCTGGATTATATGCGTCATAGTGGTATTGTTCATAATGAAATATACTGCGATTGGCAGACATATCTATGCAGTAGGCAGCAATGAAAAAGCTGCAGCTCTTTCTGCAATCAACGTAGTGAAAGTTAAATGCTTTACCTACATGGCATCAGCCGTATTGGTACTGATCGCAACAATTGTAGAGACCTCAAGACTTGGAAGTATCAACTCCGCCTCATCCGGTAACAAATATGAAATGGATGCAATTGCTGCTGCAGTAATCGGCGGAACCAGTATGGCAGGAGGAAAAGGGAAAATTGCCTTTACAGTTTTGGGTACACTAACGCTGGGAATCATCAATAACATGATGAACCTGCTCGGTGTTGATTCGTTCCTGGTTGGTGCGGTTAAGGGTGCAATTATAATCATAGCGGTGTTGTTACAAAGTACACTGAATAAGGAGAGATAATCAAGTTATTTGGGTATTTGGGATGGAAAGAGATATTTAAATCGATGCGGTTGCCAGAAGTAGAATTGTAAATGTGAGGATCATGTCCGAAGAATAAGTTCTGTTTGACAGGATCCTCTCATTTTCCTTGTGTAATTAATAAGTAGAAAATGATGTAATATGCGACAAAATTCGTCTTAATCTTGCGCGACGATTACATTAATATTATAATTATTAAGGTAAGTATAATTGCTTTGGACTGCTTTGCTGTCCGTTATGATATGGTCGATATCGTTGAAGGAAGATAGATATATCTGTCCATTTCGTTCGAATTTAGTATGATCCGCCAATACATATACGTCCTTCGAACGTTCAATCATCATTTTTTTAATATCCACTTCCTGTATGCTGGAATCAGTAAGCATTCGATCCGGAGAAATACCGGTGCAGGATAAGAAGGCTTTGTTTGGATAGTATTCTTTGGCATTATGCAAGGTCATATTTCCATGGATGGATAGATTGGATGCTTTGAACATTCCTCCCAAACAAATATAAGAATGATTTGGGTTGTTTAATTTAGCAGCCTCAATCAGAAAAGGAAGAGAATTTGTAATGAAGGTTACTTGTATATTCTGAGGTACATATTGAGCCAGATAGATTGTTGTGGAGCTGTTATCTACAAACACATTGTCCTCTGATTGTATAAAGGAGGCTGCCATTTTACAAATAGCCTGCTTTTCATGAAAGTTGGACAGCTCGCGTTCTTTCACCGGAGGCTCAGATAAACTAGGTTGAATAACCTGCTTCGTTTCAACAGGGATTGCACCGCCATGAGTTCGAACAAGTAAGCCCTTATTTTCAAGTTCACGAAGATCACGTCGGATCGTTTCCTTAGAAGCTTCAAAATACTTGGATAGTGCTTCTACATTAATACTTCCGTGCTTTTGTAACAGATTTAATATCTCTGCTTTACGTTCGATTGTGTACATTTTATTCTCCCCAATATTTTTATTTAAACTAATAATAGCATAATTTTATAAAAGGTCAAGAAAGTGCTTAAATTTTTCCGGTTCAATCTTAGCATAGAAAACATTTTAAGTAAAATGTCAATAAAGGAGGCAAAACTTATGAATTTAGGATTTTTTACAGCAAACTTTACAGAAAAACCTTTAGAAGAGGTAGTGAAAATGGTATCCGCTTACGGTTATGAAACCCTGGAGATACCGGCCTATGAAGGGAACGGTCAGCTGGAGACAGCGGATGTGATTAAAGGAAATAAGGCAAATGAAATTAGAAAGATGGTTGCAGGCTACGGAATGAAAATTCAGGCATTAAGTAATCACTCCGATTCCTTCTTAATCATGGGACCCACGGGAAAAGACACGGATTTTATATTCAAAGGGACACCACAAGAGAAGATTAAGCACGGTACGGAGAGCTTGATTCGAACTGCTCAAGCAGCCAATGCGCTTGAGGTTCCCATTGTGGTAGGTTATCCGGGTGTAGAAAACTGGGGAAGATTCTTCTTTTTTCCATACGGGGAAGGTTGGAAGGAATATGAACAGCAATTTGTTGAGCGATTTACTCCGATTTTGGACAAGTTCCAGGAATACGGTGTGAAATTTGCAATAGAAATCCATCCAAATAGCTTTATCTATGATATCCATACAGCGGAACGAGCTTTGGAGCTGGTGAATTATCACCCTGCACTGGGATATAATTTTGACCCTGCAAATACCATGTATCTAATGATAGACCCCGCAATTGTAATCGACCGGTTAAAAGATAGAATCTTTCATGTGCATGCAAAGGATGCGGAGCTTGCAGCGCATAATCTGCCCACAGGCGGTACCCTGATGCATGGAGATATGGCAGCATTAAATCATACCTACCGCTTCCGTATTCCGGGATGGGGTCAGGTTGATTGGAAGAGAGTGATTACAGAGCTGTCCATGGTTGGTTATACCGGCTCGCTTAGCTATGAGCATGAGGATGTAACAATGAGCAGAATGGATGGTGTGGAGAAGGTAGCAGCATTCTTAAAGCCGCTCATTATTAAGAATCCATATGAAGGAAGACAGGATAAGCTATTTAATAAAGAATTGTAAGAAATTTTAAAACAGGATGACCTTATCATAAAAAATGAATCGGGTTCATCCTGTTTTATTAATGAAAGATAGAATAATGTTACTGTGTAAAGGTAGATAAAACCTTCCCCCTGAAATAGAAATGAGCTACAGCTCCTGAGATTTTCTCAAAGAAAAGGTAAACTCCGTTCCAACCCCTTCCGTACTGATTACATTAATGTTCTCGTTATGAGCTTGTATTATCTCCTTTGTAATAGAAAGGCCAAGTCCCGTCCCTTTTTTATCCTTTCCTCGGGAAGAATCAATCTTGTAAAAACGCTCCCATATTTTCTTGATCGATTCCTTTGGTATTCCAACTCCATAATCTTTTACAGACACCAGGATTTTCTCTGCCTTTTCGGTTGTAGTAACTCTAATTGTAGAATTGGTGTGGCTGAATTTTATAGCATTATCAATCAGGTTATATAGCACCTGTTGAATTTTGCCCATATCTGCATCTACCATTGCTTCCTTAGCGAAGAAGATCAGGTTGAGGGTTATCTTCTTATTACGACAGGTTCCTTCAAAGCTTTCCGAGGTCTTCTTAATAATGTTATGAATATCAAAGGAAGTGATTTCAAGCATAGCTCCCTTATTCTCAATTCGGTTCAGCTCTAGAAGGCTTGAAGTAAGCTTAGTTAGTCGCTCTGCCTCAAAGAGTATGATGTTTAAGTATTTGTCCTGCATTTCATAAGGAATAGTTCCATCCTTAATTGCTTCTGCATAACCCCTGATTGAGGTAAGGGGAGAACGAAAATCATGGGAAATGTTCGCCACAAATTTTTTCTGATAATGATCTAAATTGGCTAGTTCACCGGACATATAGGAGATGGCGGCACCAAGATCATGATATTCACTTAATCCTTTTAATACTAAAGCATAATTATAATTGCCAGAGGAATACTCCTTTGCTGCTTTCATAAGTTTTCTCATGGGTATTGCAGTAATATAATAGATATAGAGGAACAGCAGGAAAAGCAGGGGCAGAAATACTAAAAAGCATATATTTATTACATCAAAATAATAAATCGCTTCATTCGATATGCTTTGCTGTGAAATATGCAAAATAATATAGCCGCTTAAATCGTAGTTATGAGTAACCTTACGGGTAAGGCTAAGCATAGGCTCCGTAAATATATTAGCGTAATAGTTGTTTTTTGAAATATTACTATCCAAAAGCCGAGAATCCAGATTATTAACATTCATATCGGTAGCATTGCCATTACTGTCCGCGATGATGGTTCCTTGTGTACTTACAATCCAAACGCGGATACCTAGAAAGGTTTCAATTGATTTTAGCTGAAGGGTTAAATCGGAGAGGGAATGACTTTCTCCACTGAAATTAGCTAAATATTTCTCCTCAATTAAGCTTGCCTCAGAGATAAGTGTGTCAACCTTGGCCTTCTGAAGACGTTTTTCCAAAAGATTCACTCCGTAAGTGTTAAGGAGTACCAAGATCAACAGCCCGGACAAAAGATAGCATATGATCAATCGGGACCATAGGGTATTCTTCATGTATCGTACCACCCTTTCTATTTCCTTTGAGCTTTGGTATCAAATTTATAGCCGATACCCCATACGGTGGAAAGACTCCACTCGTTGTGGTCTTTGATTTTTTCTCGTAGTCGCTTGATGTGAACATCAACGGTTCTGGTATCACCAAAGTATTCATATCCCCAGATATGATCGAGGAGCTGTTCTCTTGTAAATACCTGATTCGGGTGGGAGGCCAAAAAATATAAAAGTTCCAACTCCTTTGGAGGCATTTCAATGGTTTCGGAATAATACTGAACGGAATAATTGCTGATATTTATGAGTAGGTCCGTATAAGCAACGAACTCCCCAGTTTGTTGAGGTTCCTCTGCTACTTCTTCCTTAGCAGACGGATGGAAGCGACGCAGTACAGCGCGTACTCTTGCTACAAGTTCCTTGGAATCAAAGGGCTTAATCACATAATCGTCTGCACCCAGTTCAAGTCCTAGAACCTTATCAAAGATTTCTCCCTTTGCGGAGAGCATGATAATCGGTACGGCAGATGTTTTTCGAATTTCACGACATACCTCATATCCATCGATACCCGGAAGCATTAAATCAAGTAATACCAGATTGGGCTGATATTCCTGGAACTGGCGGATTGCCGCTTCACCGTCATTGACTATCATGGTATCAAAACATTCCTTGGTTAGATATAATGAAATCAGCTCCGCTATATTAACATCGTCATCAACGATTAATATTTTTTGTTTGGCTATCATATTGTTCTCCTCTCAAATTCCAGTAATGGATAATTGCGATACCGGATTGTTTCATTCTACTTAAACTCCACAATGGTTACACCATGGTCGCCTTCACCGACTCCGCCCACACGGAAGGAACTTACGTATTTCAGCTTCTTCAGATGGCTCTGGATGGCGTTACGAAGGGCTCCGGTACCTCGCCCATGAATGACGGTAACCTGTGGAAGATGTGCGAGATATGCATCATCCAGATACTTATCAAGTGCTGCAAGTGCTTCATCTACCGTCTTGCCAATCAAGTTGATTTCAGGGTGGATGGAGATAGACTTGGACATTTTTATTTTGCCGCTCTGGGTCTTAGTATATCCTGGCGCACTAATGCTCTCTTCAGGAATAATTTCAATATCTTTAATATTAATGAGGGAGCGTAAAATACCCATCTGAACATATAAATCACCCTTTGCATTCGGCAGTGTGCTAACTGTGCCTTTTAGACCAAGGGAAAGAACTTTAACGGATTCTCCAATCTTTAAATCTTTAGCGGTCAGCTGTGCAGCAGTTTTTGAAGCCTTTTTTTGAGAAGAGGATGTATTCTTATTCATGCGTTCTCGCAGAGAATTACGTTCGTTCTCCATATCCTTAATGGAGCTGCCGTCCTGAATCCACTTATTGTATTTTCGAATACTGGAGTCAGCATATTCTTTTGCTTCTTGTAATATGGCAGTCGCCTGTTCTTTTGCTTCCCGAAGAAGACGGTCTCTGCTGGCATCCAGATTTTCATTTTTGCGGTCGAGGCTTTTTTTCAGCTTTTCAATTTCTTCTTTATAACGGCTGATTTCATTTTGTTCCTTCTCGATAGTGATTCTACTGGATTCCAAATCACTGAGAAGATCTTCAAAACTCTTGTCCTGCTTGCCTATCAATTCCTTCGCATCATCAATGATGTAGTCGGGAAGTCCAAGCTTAGAAGAGATGGCAAAGGCATTACTTTTACCGGGGATACCGATTAATAGACGATAGGTGGGTCTTAAGGTTTCCACATCAAATTCACAGCAGGCATTGGATACACCCTCGGTGGATAAGGCAAATACCTTCAATTCACTATAGTGGGTTGTTGCCATGGTGCGAATGGATCTTTTGTGAAGAGAGGAGAGAATGGAGATAGCAAGTGCAGCACCCTCAGTAGGATCTGTACCCGCTCCCAGTTCATCAAATAAAACCAGAGACCTTCTGTCAGCAAGCTTTAATATATTCACGATATTCGTCATATGGGAGGAGAAGGTACTGAGACTCTGTTCAATGCTTTGTTCATCACCGATATCGGCATACACTTCTTCAAATACCGAAAGCTCAGAGCCGTCAAATGCCGGAATATGAAGTCCGGCCTGTCCCATTAAGGTTAGGAGTCCTACTGTTTTTAGTGATACTGTTTTACCACCGGTGTTAGGACCCGTAATAATTAAAAGAGAAAAATCTTTACCCAGCATAATGTCAATGGGAACTACCCTCTTAGCATCAATCAGGGGATGACGTCCCTTCTTGATATTAACAATACCGTTGTTATTAAAAACAGGCTCAGAGCCTTTCATCTGCTTTGATAAGGAACCTCTTGCAAAGATAAAGTCCAGTTCCGACAGAGTATAAAAATCATTTTGTAATTCTTCAATATGTTCTGCTGCATGATTGCTTAAATCAGAAAGCACCTTTTCAATCTCTTCCTGTTCTTTAATAGAAAGTTCTTTTAATTCATTATTCAGACGAACAATTGCCATAGGTTCAATAAATAATGTGGAGCCGGTGGAAGATTGATCGTGAATCATTCCCTGAAACTGGCTTCGGAATTCAGCTCGCACCGGAAGGCAGTACCTTCCGTTTCTCATGGTAATGATACTATCCTGAAGCATAGTTCTGGAAGAGTTAAGAATCGAGGAAAGATCGCTGTGAATACGGTCATTGGCATTCTTAATGGAACGTCTAACTGATTTCAAGCTTGGACTTGCGTCATCGGCAATCTCTTCCTCGGATATAATGCAACGCTTAATCTCATTATTCAGAGGAGTCAACGGTTCCAGACCACCAAAGTATTCAGTTAATGAGTCTTCGGTTTGATTTTCGCTGTCCTTGCCGGTATAACCACCATAAGCCTTAACGCGTAGGGTTGCATCTAAATCAGAACTAATATGCAAAAGTTCTGCAGCGTTTAGGGATGATCCTATTTTTAATCTCATTAGCGAAGGACGGATATCATGAATACCACCAAAAGATACACTTCCCTTGCGCAAAATTCTTGATTGAGCATCCGTGGTCTCTTGCTGCATCTTACGGATAAGATCAAGATCGGTACCAGGCTTTAATGCGGAACAAAGTTCCTTACCATAGCCTGTTCCTGCAAGGGAGGTTAATTTATCGATAATTTTATTAAATTCTAATGTTCTTAAAGCTTTATCATTCATTACAGTTGCCTTTCTTAAATGTGCATATATTTCATTGTTATGGGTGAAGATAGGGTTTTACAGAAGCTATCTCTATTTTACCTTATCTTGTAAAGAAATAAAACATATAATTACGAGTTTTTCATGTCAAACCGAAAAAGAATTGAAGTTCTCTCCCAAATATTATATAATTTAGTAATGAAATAGCGTAAATATATACATACAGTCGGCTTTGAACATGGAATTACTTAATAATCCTTTTGTTTACAAAAAATTCATTATAAGTTCATAAGTTGATAGTAAAATGGGTCTTAAGTATCACTAATTTCAGCTTTTTATGCTTCAATAAGGAGAATGGGAATGTCTGATCAGGAAAAGGACAACAAGGAATTTGAATTTATTAAGGAGCAGGTTGTTGAGAGAAAGCGGAGAAAAATAAAAAAATGGTTTTTGCCTCCCCTTTTAACATTGCTGCTTGCAATTTTGTTCGGATTGGTAGCATCAGTTACAATTGTGATAGCTGAGCCGCGGCTAAAGAAGCTGTTCGTGGACGAGGATACAAGAAAACCGGTATATTTTCCGGACGATAATGCACCAGGTAACCTATCACCTACGGTGAAGGCAACAGCTAGTATTACTCCTACGCCCAGTGCTACGCCGGTGGTTATTGAAAACTCGATTCCTGCTGATATTGATGATTATATCAGTATGAATAATGATATCAAAGAGGTAGCAAGCAGTGTCAGCAAATCAATACTTAATATAAGAAGTAAAATCACTACGGATGTAGTTTGGTTCGATAAACCCGTAGTAAAAACAGTCAATACCACTGGGGTTATAGTATTTAATAATGATGAGGAACTACTGGTTTTGGTATCACTGGATAAAGTGAAGGGTTCTGATAACATAAAAGTGATATTTACTGATTCCATAACGGTAGATGCAACGCTTCAGGATTACGAAACAGATTTAAATCTTGCTATTATTGCAGTTCCAATAAAAGATATTCCCCTTACTTTCATGAATGGACTGGATCAAGCAAAGCTAGGTGAATCCTATTCTATCGTAGTTGGAAGTCCAATTATCGCGCTTGGAAGTCCAAATGGACATGCAGGCTCCATGGAGATCGGGATGATTACAAGTAAGGGAAGTTGTGCATGTCTCACCGATAATGAGATGGATTTATTCAATACAGATATCATTGATAATAAGAATAGCGACGGAGTAATAGTAGATTTTAAGGGACAGGTTATTGGAATTATTACTCAGGAGCTAAAGGAAAAAGATTATGAGAATCTCAGTACTGTAATAGGAATCAGTAAATTAAAGCCGATTATTACTGCTATGGGTAATAAGGCACCTCGTATCTATTGTGGGATAAAGGCGGATGATCTGACTTCCGATACCAAAGTTCAATATGGTGTTGGTAATGGGATATATGTAAAGGATGTAGTAGCGGATTCCCCCGCTTTTAAGGCAGGAATGCAAAATGGAGATATCATTCTTGAGGTAAATGGAAGCAGTATATTAGGTGTAACGAATTTCTATCAGAAAATCAGCAGCTATAAGCCTGGTGAGAAAGTAAAAGTAGAAGTACTTCGTTCAATTAAAGGGGTAGATACAAAACTAACTCTGTCAGTAACATTGGTTCAGAAGAAAAAATAAGATAAATATAAATACGTTAAGTAGGAATGTTGTTGAGTGAGTGAAAAATAGTGCTTATTCAACAACATTCTTTTTGTAATGTGAATTAATGCTTTATATATCTTTTTTTGTAGGGTATAATAGGGAAGATATGAAATGTGAAACTAGAAAGGTTATGTGGAATGAGATTTATTAAGGAATTAAGAGAAAATGATTTTATTAAAAATGAGATATACCTGTGCAAATCAAAACAAGTTCTGACTGGAAAGAGTGGAAAGAGCTATGGGTCTTTGATCTTGCAGGACAAGAGCGGAACCATAGATGCGAAGATTTGGGATTTTAGCAGTGAAATCGGTCAATATGAGACAATGGATTTTGTACATATTGATGCGAGAGTAACCAGCTTCCAAGACTCACTTCAGCTTAGCGTAAGCAGAATTTATAAAGCCCAGGAAGGGGAATACTATCCCGAGGATTATTTTCCGGTTTCTACGAAGAATGTTGATGTGATGTATGGTGAAATTAAGAATTATATACAAGGAATTAAGGAGCCGAATTTAAAGACACTGGCAGAGGATTTCTTTGTTCATGATAAAGATTTTGTAAAGCGATTCAAATATCATTCCGCAGCGAAAAGTGTTCACCATGGTTTTGTGGGGGGACTTTTGGAGCACACCCTAAGTGTTGTGAAGCTTTGTGAATATTATTCTACGGCTTATCCAATGTTGAATAAGGATTTGCTGATGGTAGCTGCAATGTTTCATGATATCGGTAAGATGGAGGAACTATCTACATTTCCGGAAAATGATTATACGGATGATGGTCAGCTTCTGGGGCATATTTTTATTGGCGCAAACAAGGTGGGAAACCACATTAAGGGCATGAACAAATTTCCCAAAATGCTTGCAAATGAGCTGATGCACTGTATTTTAGCACACCATGGTGAGTTGGAATACGGCTCCCCTAAGAAACCGGCAACCATGGAGGCAATGGCACTGCATTTTGCGGATAATACCGATGCTAAGCTGCAGTCCATGGCAGAGTTATTTGATGGTGCTGACCCGAAGCAGGAGTGGCTTGGATATCAGAGGCTGTTTGAATCCAATATTAAGAGAAGCACGAAGAATAATTGAATTAGATAGGATGAAATGATCAATCATGTTAAAAAAGAACGATCAAGTTGAAATAGAAATTGAAGACATTGGTTCTGAAGGAGAAGGTATTGGCAAATATGAGGGATATACCCTATTTGTTAAAGATACCGTTATGGGAGACAAAGCACTGGTTCAGGTTATGAAGACTGGAAAAACCTATGGTTATGCTAGGTTGGTCAAACTATTAACTCCTTCAAAATACCGCGTAGAACCAAGGTGTTCCATTGCATCGCGCTGTGGTGGATGCCAGCTTCAGCATGTGGATTACCAAAGGGAGCTCCAATATAAAGATGAAAAGGTACGAAACTGTCTGACCAGAATCGGCGGGTTTACTGATGTGGTAACAGAGCCGATTATCGGAATGGAAGATCCCTGGTATTACCGAAATAAATCCCAGTTCCCTGTAGGAAGGAACAAAGACGGCAGTGTAGCAATCGGATTCTATGCGGGCAGGACTCATTCAATTATTGACTGTGAGAATTGCTATATTGGTGCAACGCAGAACGATGAAGTGCTTACATTTATGAGAGAGTTTATAAGGGAATATCATATCGAGCCCTACAGCGAGGAAACCCATAGAGGGCTGTTGCGTCATATCCTTACAAGAGTGGGATATCGCACAGGAGAGATTATGGTATGCCTGATTATCAACGGAACAGAGTTTCCACATAAGGACAAGCTTGTGGAAGGACTGACAAAGATAGAGGGTATGAAAAGCATCTGTCTCAATGTTAATAAAGAGAGGACCAATGTAATTCTTGGCAGCAGGATAATTCCATTATGGGGTGAGCCTTATATCACGGATAAGATTGGGGAAATCAGTTACAATATATCACCGCTTTCCTTCTATCAGGTCAATCCGGTGCAGACCAAAAAGCTCTATGAGGTGGCTCTTGAATATGCGGATTTGCATGGGGATGAAGTGGTTTGGGATCTTTATTGCGGAATCGGAACCATTTCCTTATTCCTGGCTCAAAGAGCAAAGCAGGTATATGGTGTTGAGATTATACCCCAGGCAATTGAAGATGCGAAAAGAAATGCACAGCTTAACAATATTGATAATGTTCAGTTCTATGTTGGGGCAGCAGAGGATGTGCTCCCGAAGGCTTATAAGGAAGAGAACATTTATGCAGACGTTATCGTTGTAGACCCTCCCAGGAAGGGCTGTGACAAGAGCCTATTGGATACGATTGTGACGATGGCTCCCAAGAGAGTGGTTTATGTATCCTGTGACCCTGCGACACTGGCAAGAGATTTGAAGTACTTGTGTGAGAGTGGGTTTAAACTGGAGAAGGTTAGGGCGGTGGATCAATTTAGTCATAGTGTGCATGTTGAGACGGTGGCTCTTTTATCGCACAATGGTTGTTGACATAATAAATAATGAAATTGGAATAATATAAATTGACTCCCCCCTAGAAATTACTTACAATTTGTGCAAGTGATTTCTAGGGGGGTTTTTATGATAATAAGATTAAACAATCATTGTACTCCGTTTTCTTGATAACGGTCGCTTTAAATAATAAGTAAATTTTGCTGATATTGGCTTCTTTCAAGTAGTTTTAAAATCCTTTATATAACCTGGTCATATAGTTTAATGCTCTACTTCTTGGTTCTATCGTTCTTTGCGATGATCTTTATAATATGGTTTCGTAAAAAGTATAGTTATCAATTTCATAAGCTTCCTCAATTGCTGTTTTAATTTTCTAATTTCAATATTTTACATGTGAAAATTTTTCATTAAACGGAAAAAAATGTTGACAATAGAAGATTTATGAAATAATATACATTATATAGACAAGAATAATTACTAAGGAGGATTTTATATGAAAAAACTTTTTACATTTTTTTTATGCGTTGCTCTTGTATTTTTATTAACTCCAGTAAGTCATGAGGCTCATGCGTATACGGTAACATGTGTTAGTGGAAAACATCAAATGCATCCATTTGGTCTAGGAGTTTGTTATAATGGTACGCCTTCAAAGCCAGGTTCTATCGATAAAGATTTAGTGTGTGTATCGAAATGTTCCAAGTGTGGATTGTATGTAATAAGTCAAAACTATCCTGGAGCGAATACTAGATACTTAGGTGCATATACAATGGATTATAAACCTGGAGCTGGTATTAATGGCGGTTATGTATTCTACGGTGGTAGGATGGGGGTATATATGTCATTGACAGCTGATGCTTTTATTCAAGGATTTGAATTTTTAATGGATTAATTAATTTTCTAATTTAGATAATTTGTTAACTAATGAAATACCAATTCTTAAACTAAAGTATTGTTATAAGAAAAGAAAAACTTGTCTATGACTTTCTGTTTGTTATATTTGACTTGAAGAACGTTGAAGATTAGGTTAAGCAATGATATTTGAGAATAGAGCCAATCGAGTATGAGGATGAAATTAACACTGACCACTATCGAGAATGTAAATAATAATTCTGATATCTACGTCTACCTGTTTTCAAGGTACAATAAGTAATGAAATAAGATTGAAAACCAAACTTTTAAGTTTGGTTTTTTTATACTGTGGGATAGAATAAAAATTAAGGAGAACGCAAATGAATCAAAACATACATTCAAGAAGATATATGTACATGTATTATAGACATATTTGCTTGTAGCTGAACTTTGAAAAATGCACAGTTATAAGCTGATAGGTCTTATATGTCTGTGCATAGATGAGAATGTATAGTTTGATTTCAGTTGATTCTATAACTGATAAAAATACTACTTCACAAGGATATCGCACCAGACATATTGGAATGTTTGGTGCGATTTTTTGCATTTATCAAAATAAACAAGAACGGAAGGATTACCGATAATATGTCTTCGATTGAATATGAAAGAGATAATGTAGTGATTAGAAGGTTTTGCGAAGCAGATGCAGAAGAGGTTGCGGGCTTAATTATACGGAATTTCAAGGAAGTAAACAGTAAAGATTATAGCCAGGAAATAATCCATGAAATGGTAATAACACATAATTCAGAATGGGTCAAAGGAGTAGCTAGTTATGCCAATATGTACGTGTTTTGTTTGGATGAAAGAATCATAGGTGTGGGCTCTATATCAAGCTTTTGGGGAAGTGAGACAGAAAGTATTTTACTTACTATATTTGTTTTACCTGAGCTTCATGGTAAAGGAATTGGACGAACAATTATACATACATTAGAGCAGGATGAACTATTTTTAAGGGCAGAAAGAGTGGAGATTCCTGCATCTATTACGGCAGTAGATTTTTATCGGAAATTTGGGTATGGATTTAAAAATGGTGTGAAGCAGTTGGATGAGGAAGGGCATTATCGCTTGGAAAAATTTAAACAAAAAGAGAGTTTAGAAAAATAAAAATTTAAATAATTAGCGCAAGGTATGCTTAAATAATTTTATTGATTGACACAACGACTCGAGTGTGATAGCATTATTCCAAATTAAAACAAAAAAGGCTTTGATGAGAAATAGTAAGTATTAGCGATTTCACAGAGAGAAGATGGTGGGTGCGAATCTTCATTGAACTAATATGGAAGCAGTCTCGGAGCTGTGAACCGAACAGATAAATCTTAGTAGGCTTCAACGGAGTTCCACCGTTATTCAGGAAACAATATCGGAGCTATCCCGTATTGATAAAGTGCAGAGAAATCTGAAATTAGGTGGTAACACGGACACAATGGTTCGCCCTAAGTTGACAATTAGTCAGCTTAGGGCTTTTTGTTTTGGTTAAATAAACGGAAAGGAGAAATATCAATGACAGCAAATGAGTTGAGAAGGATGTATGTGAAATTTTTTGAAGAAAGGGGGCACAAAGAAATCGCGTCTGCTTCGCTTTTGCCGGAAAATGATCCAACTGTTTTGTTTACTACGGCAGGAATGCATCCATTGGTACCATATTTGTTAGGAGAAAGTCATCCACAAGGGAAACGCCTTACTAATATTCAAAAATGTGTAAGAACAGGAGATATGGAGGAGGTAGGAGATGATACCCATTTGACCTTTTTTGAAATGCTGGGTAATTGGTCATTGGGTGATTATTTCAAAGAAGAAGTCATATCAATGAGCTATGATTTTTTGACAAGCAAATTAAACATTCCAAAAGAACGGCTGGCAGTAACCGTGTTTGAAGGAGATTTGCTCGTACCTCGTGATACGGAGTCTGAAATCATTTGGAAGCAAAAGGGGTTAAAGCAGAGCCAGATATTTTTTTATGGACGGGAAGAAAATTGGTGGGGTCCGGCAGGTCAGACAGGACCATGTGGCCCGGATACTGAAATGTTTTATGATATGGGAAAACCAAAATGTAATGAGAAGTGTGGACCATCATGCAATTGTGGAAAATACGTTGAGATATGGAACAATGTATTTATGCAATTTAATAAGGGAGCTGACGGAAGCTTCACAGAACTACAACAGAAAAACGTGGATACAGGAATGGGGCTCGAGCGTGTGCTAACAATATTTAACGGGAAAGATAATGTTTATGATACAGAACTGTTTATTACCGTTATGAACCAGTTAAATAATATTCTTGAGAAATTCAACGCTGAAATGCCAGTAAGAGAGAAACGAATTATCTGCGAACATATTAGGGCAATTAGTTTTATATTAGGAGACCAACAACAGATATGTCCATCAAATGCGGAACAGGGCTATATATTAAGGCGTTTGATTCGTAGAGTGATAAGACTTCTTAAAAAATCAGGAATTAATGAGAATTATTTATGTGATTTAGCCGAAGTGATAATTCATCAATACAAGGATATATATTCTGAATTAGCTGAAAATGAAGAATTTATCAAAGAGCAATTACAAAAAGAGTATGATCAGTTTACAAAAACCTTGGATTTAGGATTGAAAAAGGCTGACCAATATCTTAAAAACATCAGCATAAACAGTGCATTAAGTGGAGAATTGGCATTCAAATTGTATGACACCTATGGTTTTCCGATTGAGTTTACTTGTGAGCTGGCTCAGGAAAAAGGCTGTTATGTTGATATGGAGTCGTTTCGAGATAAATTTGCAGAGCATCAGAATAAGTCTAGAATTGGTGCTGGTGAGAAGTTCAAAGGAGGACTGGCAGACCATAGTATTCAAACTGCTAGGCTTCATACAGCCACACATTTACTGAATTCAGCATTACGAAGAGTACTTGGTGAGGAGATTTCTCAACGTGGAAGTAATATAACACCGGAAAGACTTAGGTTTGACTTTTCGTTTCATAGAAAAGTTACACCAGAGGAACTTGATGAAGTGGAGAGGATAGTAAACGAAGCAATTAATAAAAAGGTTGAAGTTTCTGTAAAAGAAATGAAAATCAAAGAGGCTTATGAGTCAGGGGCAATTGGAGTGTTCACAAGTAAATATGAAGAAAATGTTAAAGTTTACTCCATAGTTGGTTATTCAGATGAAATCTGTGGAGGACCACATGCTAGTAATACAGGTGAGTTAGGCTCCTTTAAAATTACGAAAGAAGAATCCTCCTCTGCAGGTGTAAGACGAATAAAGGCAGTTATTTTAAGCAAGATAGATTAAATTATAGTAGGTAACTGTGAAACTCGAAAATTATAATTATTGTATGCACAGCAGATTCTATTCATGTACGGAAGCCAAGCTCTAAGGAGCATTGGAGTGAAGAATTCGTATCTGTTGTGAGTACAAAATAATTAAGTGATATTGTTTCGTATTTACCTTTCAAACTATAAAATAGCAAGGAAGTAGCCAATTCTTTTTAAACAGGATTATGGTTACCATTATCCCTTATCAGTTATAGTAGTATTAATGTAATGATACCTGCCAGCCCTATAAGCGTGCATATAGCACCACCCACGCGAGTTGTTATGATATATAAGTCAGACGGTTCAGTAGCGTAGCTGGATTTCCACATTTCTGTAAATTCCCAAACACGTTTGGGAAATACAAAAAGAAGTAAGCCTACTAAGGAAAGAAAAATGAATAAGAACATAGTTATGACCTCCCTCCAACAAAAAATGTGTAATAAATTCTATGAATTCTAAAATTACTCTGCAAATATATTATATCATTTTGCTTTGGGCAATAAAACCATGTAGGTAATATTTCATCGAAATGAAGTCTAAAAACGTTGCAGTTCACTCCCCAATTCTCAACTCTGGCATTGGGAGTGAACAGTAATCTAAAAACAGCCGGGTCTCTGACAACCCGGCTGTTTCTACTTCATTATAAACCTTATTTTGCTTTATCAAACAATTTCTTATAATCAGACAATTTATTCTTTGGCGCTTCAATCTTAAATTTGTTATTGACCCCTTTAATGGCTCCAGCTCCAACCTTTGTCAATTTTGATGTTTCTAATTTAATTAAGGTTAGATTTTTGCAGCCTGCAAAGGCTTCCTTACCGATTTCAGTGATATTGGAACCTAGAATAACTTTCTTAATATTGGCATTACCCTTGAAGGCTTTCTCACCAATGGCGTTAATAAGGTATTTGACATTTTTGTAGGTTATGGATGCGGGTACGGTTATATCGCTTTTTTTACTGGTTATACCGACTAAGCGAACGTAGTTTATGTCACCTAATGCGATTACCTGATACTTTAACCCGTTCGATTCAAATTTCGTTGGATTAACCGTAACCTTACAAAATTGCATGGTATTACTATCAGCATTATAGATACAAATATTTGCTGTTCCTACCTTCTTTGCGTAAAGCTCGCCAATCTCATTCACAGCAACAACGGAAGTATTATCCGAAGCATAGCTGAAGTTACCTAGCGCATTGGCTCCAGGTGATTTTGTAATCTTCATTTTCTTATAACTGCCAATGTCCATGGTGAGTGTGCGGTCAGTGGAGAACTTGGTAATGGTATCAACCATATTCGCTACAACGTGAATACGGCAGGTTGCAACCAGTCCTGTACTTGTGGTTGCGGTAATTGTTGCAACACCTATTTTATCTCCAGTGTAGACGACACCATTATTTTCATAAAGACCTGCGATATCCATATCGGATGTAGTCCAAGTAATCTTACCGGTATATCCTCCAAATGGTCTGGTGCCCAATTTGAGAACAGCCATACTGAACTGTGGAGCATAAATATCCTTCATGGCAAATGAGATAGTGGTTGCCTTAACAACACTGGACTCCTTGACCCATTTTGCATAAATAACCATATTGGAGGTAACCGTGACGGGGGTTACAATGGCATATTCATAATCCTTATTATTTAACTTACCTTTTGTATACCAACCTTTAAAGATATATCCTTTTTTGGTGGGTTCGTCCGGTAGTTGGTCTAACGTATTATTTGCTTGAACACTTGTACTATAATAGTCTTTTCCGTCTACCTGGAAGGAAACACTATACATGGTAGGTCTAACTTTGCTTAGATTTTTATCAATCCATGCAACACGTGCATTAACCCAGCTTTTCAGGCGGTTAACTTCACTATCATAGGTAACCTTGGACATATCCTCGCCATAGTTGTTATACATTGGCCAAATATCATAGTTATATTTTTGTGAAATTCGTTGTTCATTGGCGTACTGATCGATTTTTCCACCCTTTTTACTAGCTTCTAAAAGCTTAGCCTTAATAGCAGGCCAACGAGCGACCAGTTTATTATAAAAGTTATCATCTTGCAGCAGTTGCGCAAACCAAGTCTTTTGGTTTTGTGTGAAACCGGCTACATTATTTCCGTTAAACTCGGTTGCACCCCAGGCTACATAATCAAAGTCCCAGAGAGGACCCCAATACAGCTTGTCATTTCTTTTCTTATATAAGTAGGTACTGGTGCTGAGGAAACCATCGCCGTTCATGGATATTTCCTGCATCCAATAATAATCAATGGCAGAATTTACATCCATATAATCGGTGTAAGAGACGCCATTTTTATCCTTAAAATTTTTCCCGTAGATAGCATCTTCCGTTTTTTGAACATAGTTAGAAATGTAATTATATTGTGCTTGATTGGTGTAGCCTTCAAAGGAAGGACTTTCAATTTCATAGGAATTGTTTCTTGTTGTAGAAAAAGAGAGGCCTTCTTCATCCCCATAAGGAGACATTCCAAGCAAATATCCACCGGTGATGGTGGGTTCGTCGGTTGCATTCTTAGTGTCATCATCTTCTAGGTCATCAATATCAACAACACTACTTCCGACACGTACCTGTTCACACAGATAATAGCTTCCAAGATATTTTCCGTTCATTACAAGATTTACGAAGACACACTGTGGGGTGAATTCCATCCCAAGCTGGCTTCCTAGCCAATAAGTCATCTTATTACGAAGCATGGAAACATCATAGTAATTGGCAAGAAGAACCCAGTGTTTGCTCTTGCCCATGCCAAAGAGGTCAGCTTTGTTTTTAAACTTCATTTTGTAGGGTTTCTTATCCACACTCCAAGTAGAATTACCCCTGCCACGAATATATTCCAGTTCATAGGTTGTTGTACTAAATGTTTTATCTGAATATTCTGAATGATAGCCTTCGGGAATCTGAAGCGTCATGTTACCGTAGCATTCAGTCAAATGCTCCGGGTCACTATTCATCGCATCAATCAGTCCCTTGGACTCATCGAGATTCAGATTAACCACTGGTAAATCGTTTTTAACAAATTCAATATATCTCAGAAGAAAAGTCACATTAGAGCTATCGCCTGCCACAACGCGGAAGGAAACCTTGTGTTTTCCGGTAATAGCGCTGCCGGGAATCTCAATTGATGTTGTTTTTTGTGCAGTCCATATGTATTCCTTCTTCTGTCTTTGTAATTTCACTGTAGCAAAGCTCTCTGTTGCATCATCCAGATAGAATTGCAAGGTTAAATCCTTACGTATCTCAGCCAATCCATCTACCAAAATCCAGGACGGACCCTGTGTACCAAAATCAAATTCTTTATTAAATGTGAACTTGGAATTTGAGATGTTGCTTAATGGCCCGGATATTATAACTCCGTTGGCCTTATCATCCTTTTGTAACTTAACACCTGTGTCCGATGCGCTAAATTGTCCTCCATCCAGCAAATCTTTAATGACCTGCTTGTCATAGGATGTCCCTAATTCGGCCGCGCTAGCTTTCATTGCATTGGAATATATAAATCCAATTGCTAGCACTGCCATGAGAAAACCAATGAGGTATTTCCCTAGTTTGTTTTTCAATATCATTACACCACTCCCTTCAAATTTTTGTTTCTTTAGTTAGACGTTGGAGGGGAGTTAAAGGTTGCATGTTTTCTAAAAAAATTTTGAGTTGGGTTGCAACTGTGTTGTACAAAGATGCCACGAAGATGGATCTAAAGATGGATGTAAATTATGAAGAATTATGTTTACATATGATAATAATTTCTATATAATTGCAACAACGTTATTACATAATTATACTAAGCCTGGAGAAGAAAAAAATAAAATGAAAAGAAAAATACTTTTCAATCGCATTGCATGAAGAGTAATTAATAAAATAAAAAATTAATATAGGAGGGACCAGTGTGTTAATAAAAATATTTATCGACTGGTTAAAACTAAATAAGTGGAATGTTATTGAGAATAAAAATGATATAGATTTAGAACTAATAAGAGAAAATCTAATAAAATATCATTTTCTAGATGATACGTATTTAAATTTTATATCAAAAGTTACTCGATGTTCTAATGAAGCCCACACAGTTTGGTTTAATTGTATTAGTGAATATATAGGTGATTCTGAAATAGTATTTAGGTGGAATGAATTCGAAGCTATGAGTTTAGATGCGGCTGAAGGAGACAATGATTGGAAGGAAGATATAAAGTATTTTTGGAACAATAATATACCAATTATAATGTCAGTGGAAAATGGGTATAGCTATTATGCCTTAAACAATGAGGGAAGGGTTGTCTATGGTTTTGAACCAGAGTTTGAGGAACCTCAAATCATAGCAGATTCTTTTGATAAATTTATTAAGTTAGTTATGGATAATGAAATTATACTTACGAAAAGCTGAAAAATTTTAACAAGATTTGATTATAGATAGATGGTTAGTACAATTATTCTTCACTATCCACATTATTTCTTTTTGAAAAGTAACGGAATTTATATTTAATTATATTTAATTTTAAGAAAAATTGCAGGAAGATAATCATGGTTTAGGTTATCTTCTTCGTTTTATTGATGAAATTTATTCACATTTATGGAGCTAATCACAGAATATATAAATTTCGAAGCACCTGCTGGTTTCACGGCCAGGGGAGATGGGTAAGAAGAGAGAATTAGTTAAAACCATAGGTAGAGCTACATCAAGATGGTCGAAAGATGGAAAATGGAAATTGCTTGGATATGGTAAACCAAAAGGGTATGAAGGACATCAAATCAATAAAGTGACAGGCTGCTAAATCGAAAAATTTAGGAGGATTACAATGCATGAATATTTAGAATTATTGTCTTTACTAGAAAAGTGGGAAAGTGGAGGAAAACTAATCTTAAATAATGGAACTAAATTGATATGTCGTACGCCACATATTGGAAGTCAAGCATGGTTGCATGAAATATATCATCCTTTGACAAATGACCAAATACTTAATATACAGAAAAAGTTTAAGAGTAAAATTCCGTCGGACTTTATAGAATATCTTAAAGTAGCAAATGGTTTAAATGTTTTTTCAGATACATTAAGTATTTGGGGGTTGCGAACATCATATAAGAGAAATGGAGATGAAACATATCAGCCCTATGATTTGTTTTTTGAAAATGAGGAGATGAAAGGTCTGTTCTCAAATAATTGGCTGATGTTTGGAAGTTATTCATGGGATGGTTCCACAATGGCATATGATTTAGATAGTAACTCGAATAAAGTGTTTCTGTGTAATCCTGATTCATTTCAAAAATTGAAAGAATGGGATAGTCTTTTAAGTTGGATAAATAGTGAGATACAAAGGTTATCAAGTCTTTTCGATGAAAACGGTATATTATATAATAAAGATGTTTGTACTGTGCCAATAAATTAAAAGATTAATTAGGGAAAAAAATAGTATTCTGAATGTATTCGATGGGCGAGGAAGGTGATCTTATAAAAAACTCTTTTTTTAGCAATAATGAGGGGTTTGGAGGATTTGAAGAAGGTGGATACGATTGTCATGCGATCCATCCTGCGATAACGAACTGGACAAGAATGTCGAGATTTGAACTTCCAAAAAAACCAAAATTAAAATGGAAGCAAGTATATAAAGATTTAAATATCGGCAAATATGATGTTAACCCCACGTTCACAATCGATTCTGATATACGGGTATTAGTTGCGGAAAGTGATCCAAACGATATTATAAGTGTAAAAGGCCGATTGATTTGTTTATATCCGGATGGTACAGTTAAGTGGACATATGTTATTGATTATAATGCATATGACAATGTCGCCCTCGATAAAGATGGTAATTTATATGTTTACATTGAGGGCGCTGGTAAAGGAAAGTTAATGAGTATCTCAGAAAATGGATTTTTAAATTGGGAGCATAACTTACCATCAGCCAATTGGAGTGACCCAGTAATTTCGCAGGATGGAACAATATACTTTGGTTTGATTGGTACGGAAGCACTATATGCATTTAGCAAATCAGGTGAAATATTGTGGGAAAAGACCATTGGGCGAGAACACCAGGATTTTATGAACATTGCAAAGGATGGAACGATTTATGTTGAATTAGCAGGAGTGTTATATGCGTTGTTTCCAAACGGCGAAGTGAAATGGAGCTATAAACCAAATAACAATATCTGGAAACGATTTAAAGCTGAGTTAGAAGCACAATGGGAAATACATATTATTGGGTAGTCCCTAATCCAAATGAGCAAACAACAGAGTGATTTTTATATCATAGAAAGGCAGAAATATGGGGGTCACGCTAAAGAAACTATATAAAAATTTATTAGAAGAGTTATTACTAATCTATGGGTTTAAATATAAGAAGGGGTTATTTTATCGACTTGTTAGTGAAGAAATTTTGCAAACAATATCTTTGCATACTCTTAATAGAGGTCGAGAGTGTAATTTGATGATAGGATTATTTCCGTTATACATCATTTTGGATGACATGGATCAAGTAAATGAAGGAACTTTTGGTTTGGGTCAGATAGTAAATAGATTGGATACGTGGTGGAAGTGTAAACCATCCGATTCGAAAAGTGTTGAAAGAGTTATCAAGGCATTATTATTTAGTGTTCAAGATAAAGTGCTTCCCTTATTTGAATCTACAAAAGATTGTAATAGCTGTTTAAAAATAATTGATGAGATAGAAAAAGATATTTATAAAGTTCCATTACATAGCCCTGCTAGTTTATGGATTAACGCTAAACTAAGAAATTATGAAAGATGTGTACGTATTATTAATTATATTGAATATCAGAATATGACTGCAGTTCAAGCCAACAAAGATATCTTTTCTGAAAATGATTATAAAAAATACGTACAAGATGCAGAGAATGATTTATTTGAATTTCGTAAAATACGGGAATCGATTTTAAATAATGATTATGAATACATTGAGATGTTGTTAAAACGCAATGAGAATATCTCGAGAGACACATTATCAAGTTTATTATAATGATATTCAAATAAGCAAAGGGTGGATTATACATACTTGTAGCTGTCGTTAATGGGTGAAATAGATGATTCACCACTTTAACCAATGAGGAGGCATAAATGAAACCAATAAAAAAAATTAATTTTCGTTGTATATTAATTTTTATATCTTGCTTATTTTTGTTAAGTTTTTTACTTATTTATGTCAATAAACATGAACGTTTAAACTTAAATTATATTAACACGGTGAACGCTAGTGTGCATTGGGATATAGATGATAATTGGTTTATTATTACTAGTAAAGAGCAACGTGATAGTTGGATAGAAGAAGGAATGGACTTACCAGATATAAATTTTGAAGCAAATTTTTTGATAGTTTCAAAAGTAAAAATAGATAGACTTTATAAATCACGAATTATAAATCATGATTTCGGTTCATACGATGGAATTATATTATATAACCCGTTAAGCCAGAGTGAAAATAAATATTACTTATATGAAATGGACAAAGTCATGTTATCTCAAGCCATTGGATAAAATTACATCTGAGATGTAACAATAAAGGTGGAAATTACAAAAGGAATGATAACCCAAGCACGAATTGATATGCAAAATATTGAAGCGATTGTCCTAGCTAGATATTTTAATATTATTGTAATAAATAAAAAACTGCAACCTTCACAATAAGGTCGCAGTTTTTTTATTATTACAAAGTATTTGCTAGACATCCACATTTTCTTATCTCGCTGGTTCCACGATTATGTAAACTGCAACTCCCCATAAGGGTTTGGCTCCTGTGGGTCAATCTTAGTATTGCCGGTTACAATGATATCATTTCTAAAGGAAAGAGTAGTAATAACCTCCGGGCGCACTGAATTAACACGAACCTGACATAAGTTATCAAAGACAATAGATACTTTTTTGGCAAAAAGGCTGTCCTGGTATTCTTCAATTACAAAGCTCGCCTGATATTTTGTGATCAGTTCGTAGGTAGTCATCAAACCAATACCACTTCCGCCTTCATGTGCATGGGTTGTGGTCTGTTTTAATCCGAGATTTAATAGGACATCTATGGAAAAGTGGCTACCGCTATCAAATACATCCAAGGAATAAAGTTCATTCGCAATACCGATATTCACCATAATTTTTCTCTGATTTTCTTCTTTTGTAGCGATAATGGCATTCTCTATTAAGTCAGCTAACAATGTTCTTAAGTCTTCTTCTCCAATGATATTCTCAACTAAATATTTAACGCTTCCAGTCAATATTAGATTAAATCCAACGTTAAAATTAATAGCCTTATGATACATGTAGGAAAGTGTATGGTCAATGGATTGGACGTTGGTTTGATCAAGCAGTTGATTATTAGTTTCATAAGTAGTTATAATTCCGCTTCGTTCCTGAGTAATTGTATTTAATTGCTCAATTAAATCTTTGCCTTTTCCAATATGTAAAGAAGGGTCTGCTTCTGCTTCTGCAGTTGTCAGGTATTCTCTAACGGCTAATTCCATGGATGGAATTAGCTTGTTGTCCTTATGAATAATCTTTGATAGTTCGCTGTTATGATACTTCAAAGCATCAATCTGACGGTTCTTTTCATTTATCATTTCCTGTAAGGTATCAATTTCTTTGAGATTTATCTTATCAATGTATTTTTTGGAAAGAGCCTTTTTCCACCATAAAAAGAGGGTGAGCCCACTTAATACAAGAAAGAAAAACGGAACTACAAATATGAGATGTGCTTTTTTGTATAAGCTAAAATAAGAAACAGTTAACAGTATATTAATGCTAATTATAAACCCAAGATCGCTTGAACCACGATCATATAAAAAGGACATTCCGTTCCGTAAACGGCGAAATTTAAAAGGTACAGTTATTAGCGATAAATGAATTATAGCAATAATTATCATGCAAATGAAATCGGAAGGGTATTGATGTGTAAACAAACTAATTAGCCCACCAATTGGCAGGGTAATTGTTGCGGCAATTATGAATATGAAGAAGGATAAGCCAAAGGAAATGATGGATACAATCAAAGCAAGTCGAATAGACACTTTCAAGTTATAGATTACAAAACCTGAAATTAATATTACAAAAACAAAGAAACTAATTGGTTTAAAATGGGTTCTTAATAAACATATGAGAGGAACCGAAGGAGTCATAAAAATCAATAAAGAAATATATACATTTTTTTTAGGCGTAATATGTAAAAGCTTCATTGATATATAAAAACAACTTATCATTATCGCAAAATACTTTACTATCAACATGAAAATAAAACCACCTTTCCTTAAAGTAACGATTATATACAAAAAGCAACCCCCAGGAACCAATATAGAAATCTTCCTATTTTTCTTATGATTTAAGAAAAAAATAAGGAGGAAACCTACATGTTTTCTATTTGGAGTAAATTATGGAGTTGGGTTATGTCTTAACTCACATGGGAACGGTTAATTTAAGGTTAAACCTACAATTCAGCGTCACTATACACTTAATGTGTTCAGAACGAACGGATACATGATGATAATAAATACCGTTCGTTCTGAACTTGTATAGTCGATTCTTTTTCATCCCATAAATAATCAATATTCATTCTTGATTTTATTCGCATAAAAAAATACAAGTTCATTAACAGTAGGAACACCTTTCTCGGGATTTATTCTGGCAGTATAGTTATTTGCCAAATCATCGATGTCCGCTGTCTTCCATGCCCTATTAATTGCATTCTGTATTGCCCGTTCCACACTCGCTTCTGTCTTTCTATATTTTGTTGCTATGGAACCACAGAGATTTTGTTTCTGATTATCTAAAACGAGCTGTATGGCTTCTGTTAAGTACTGATATCCAACAGCCTTAGGACTGATACCGATATGGTCTAATTCGGTGCCAATTCGCCTTATAATACGTTTATTCCTAACAAAAGGATTTTCTGTAGTTGCATGTATGCTTGCTAAAGCGTTTTTATTATTGAGCAAGGTAGGGCGGATAATCTTTAGAAAGTCAATCACATTTTTTGCGGAATAATCTTTTTGGTGCTTTGTCATAATAAAATCTGCTCCAAGTTGGCGTGTTGAATCAAAGGTAATCGGACTCGAATTGTTGGTGGTAATAAGAACATAAGGTTTAAACTGTTGTTCTTCCTGTTTGAGTGCCTGTAAAACGAAAAACCCGCTACCACTACCATTGTGCAGCTCTAAATCTAATATGATTATGTCCGGCATGTAATCTTTCATATATTTGATTGCAATATCTGAATTGTTTGTAGAACCGAGTAATACGAAATCTTCTGCATCCTCAATACAGTCCGTCAACTCTTTACATGCAATCGGATCATCTTCAATAATGAAAATTGAAAGTGCAGTTGTCATAAAACCTCCCAAAATAATAATTCATAGTAAAGGTATAGTAATATTAAAATATAAAAACCAACGAAAAGCAACATTTTCTAGTACTAAAAAGTATTATTTTTATAGAAAATCGTATTTTCTTTAATAAAAATGTAAAAATTTACTTTGAGAAGCTCTTATATAGGCATGAAATACTATATTCGAAAACCGAGAAAACTCTTTAAAATCAGGGATTTACATACATAGATAGATTTTCATTATGGACAAAAATAAAAGTTAAAAATCTACACACAAAAACCAACGAAAAGCAACTTATTTTAGGACAAAAACCAATATTCAAATTAATAAAATTTGTGTACACTATAACCATATAATAATTAGTAAATATTACTGATCTATATCACCTGTGGGGACAGATTAATTATGTGAAATACCGATGTAAGGTTTATGGAAATTATTATAAAGTTACATTATGAAACTACTGATTATACTCCATTGAGCTAAAAAAGATTTGATTTTAACAACGTAATATCATGTATGTCTTTAATATGTTGGGGAATGTATTAGAAAAGTGGTAAACGATAGAAGTTAAGTGCAAGTAAGTTGTATTTGCAATTCTTTCGAAAGAGAATTGCAGCTGATATAATCGATGGAGTATAATCAGATTAGTAAAGATGAGAGTTGGAATAGTTTATATGTTAATAATCAAGGTGGAATTCTCAGAATTCCACCTTGATTATGTTAAGCGTTTTTTATATTATATAAGGGCCTTTCGCTGGATAACCATTTGGTTATTTCGCAAAAGACCCTTTATATTTACGCAAAATTAAACAGGTATGAACCAAGTGAGGCTTGATTGATACAAGTATATTTGCGCCGATCGGATGACTTATAATGCAAGTCATTTCCCGCTAATTGCTATTCACATGGAGATTCGTCATCAATATAGGCTTCTTCACATTCTACAAAGGCATCCTTTGTTTCAGCTACAGCTCCAAAACGTAACGGAATATCGATGCAGATCTTCTGGGTAATCAGGTAATGACAACAGTCTTTGCAATCACAATAAGGATCGATTGTTACAGTAGGAACACCACAGCATTTAGTTTTAATTTTTCCGGAGATTACATAGGGCTCAACAGATACCGGTAAATTGATTTTCGCTTTTTGATGAACAACTTTTTCACAATTTCTATAAGACTCAAGGTCTTTTTCAAAATCTTCGTTGCCTTCAAATGAATTAACATCATATTTGTTTGTGTCAGACATTTTATTTCCCTCTTTCAGTATTCTCACAATTAATATATTCATATCGGCTTGTTTGATTTACGCTCTTGGGTATAAAAGTAAAAAAATAAGTTGAGATAAGATATTTTGAGAGGGGATGTGAAATACTGTAGAATTGGGAGACATAGTGGGCATGGCCTTTTGGTATAAGTGGTTTTTATTACTATAAACAATATGGATGCTATGAACAAAAATTTAGAATCATTTTCTAAATTTGTCTATCTTAGTTGTAGGATACAATGGTATAATAAGGACAAGATTTACAACAAGGAGACTAAACTCATGGAAAATGAACGTTACATGAAACAAAAGGAGTATCTTAGCAAAGAGGATTATGTTTTGATTGAGGCTTTACAAAAGGAATGCCTTGGGAAGGACGGGATTGCTCTTAAGCTGGAACTAGACTATAAGCTTGCGATTGCAAAGGCAAGCGAAGAAACAGGTAGTAAGAATGAAATAAACGAGTTTATGTATTTTGACAATGACAGTCTGGTAGGATATATCGGAATTTGTGGTTTCGGTGGTGCTCTCGAAATAAACGGTATGGTTCATCCTGATTATAGAAAGCAGGGTATTTTTAGTGCTTTAAATGAAAAGGTGATGGAAGAATGTAAGAGACGAAAATCAAAGGAAGTTCTGATATTGAGTGATAAAAAATCCTCAGAAGGACAGCGCTTCATTCAAAAGCTAAATGTGAGCTATGATCACACAGAATATGAAATGTATCTGAGAAAGGATTTTGAAATGCCTAGCAAAGAACAGCTTTGTGGTGTAAGCTTTCGTAAGGCAATGAACTCGGATGCACAGGAAATAGCGAGACAGAATGTGATTTATTTTGATGATGAAGATTCCTCCCCGGAAGGCATGATTTTACCTGAAGTTGAGGAGAAGAGGGGAATGACAATTTACCTTGCTATAAAAGATGACCAGATTATCGGGAAGATACATCTTGAGACAAATAAAGAACCTGCCGGAATCTTTGGTCTTGGGGTACTGCCGGAATACCGAGGTAAAGGATATGGGAGAGCAGTATTGTTAGGTGGAATTAGAAAGATGATGGAAGATCATGCAAAGCAAATTATGCTTCAGGTTTTGACAGAGAATGCCACGGCTCTTAATCTTTATACCTCTTGTGGGTTTGAAGAAACTTCAACGATGGATTACTATAAGGTAAACCTGTAGGTGAATACGATGAAAAGCACGAAGATCGTAATTGATTTATTCGATTTTATTAAGGAAGGAATATTTGGGGACATTAATATTGGCATGTCTAAGGAAGAGGTTTTATGTATATTTCCAGATCCCGATGATTGGATGAATGGTTACGATATGCAGAATTCTCCTTTTTGGAGATACGGAAATTTTGAGTTGCATTTTATTGATCATAAGCTGGCATTTATCTTTAATGACTACGTTAATGAAATTTCTGCAGGAAAAAAGTTGAAATTGAATAAGTGGTTATTAAAAAGAAAGAAACTTTTTTTGAAAGATATAGTCAAAGAATTAGACAGACAGAAGATTGCATATGATAGGGTGGATCGAGAATTCGGCATAGATATTATAATAAGGAATAGTAATGTGGTTTTATCCTTCTCAGTAGAAGATAATAAAAACGAAATGACTTTTATTGAAAAAAGGTGACCATCATCCTTGGTTCTAAACAGAGTTATATTTCAAAGATTATTATGATCTTTATTATCGCTGAGGATTATAATTGCTAATGGTAATGATATGGATACATAATAGGGTATTGCCTACCTTCATAAAAATAAGTGAAGGTAGGTGAAAGTAAGTATATAGAGACAGTTGACATTGTGACTAGGATAGGCTATGATATTAGCGTGTATATACACTATTTATTATGTAATCTACTAAATTATTATTTTTAAGGGAGGAGTCGACCATTCTTGTAATGGGACTGGACTAAATTATGAAAAATAAAGAGAAAAAACAGTTACCCTGCAATTGTTTAAATTTAAGAAGGGCCTCCACAGCAATTACAAAATTATACGATGAGAGATTATCGTCAAGCGGAATAACCATAAGTCAGTTTTCTATTTTAACCCAAATCAAGAACTATGGTCCAATCAGCGTAAGTGATTTGGCATTCAATATCAGGCTTGACAGAACAACTTTAGTTCGAAACTTAAAGCCTCTTGAATCGACAGAACTGATTAAAGATATTTCTGAGGGAAAATCAAGGAATCGTCAACTCCAGCTGACAGAAAAGGGTTTGGAGTGCTGCGCCAAAGCAGAACGCTTATGGATTGGTACACAGAAATATATGGAAGAGAAGTTGGGGAAAGAAAATATCGAAGCACTTACGGAACTATTGTCCCAAGTCGAACAAATATAAATATTTTTGTCATTATCGTGTATATACACGATATGGTGATGGTGAGGTATTTCATATCATAGTATAATTCCAGGTAAATAGTTACTGTGTTCGCTCGATAATTATCTTCACCAAACCAACTAGTTATTTACGTTTGATCATTCTGGAATGCAATTTTTAAATAAAGAATTAAATCAGAAAAGAGTGAGAAACTTAAATATCTTTATAGGTAAGAAAGAATAGACAAGGTAGCCATATATGAATTAACCCTTACACAAGAATAATGGAGTTGTATCGTATGGTTACGAACTATTTGTGATATCAAGAAAGGAGCCGAGTTATGGGCATGGAGCAACTGATTAAGGAGAAGGCACTGGAACTGGGATATGAAAAATGCGGAATCATTCCAATTCAGTATATGGAAGGGTATGATGATATCCTATACAACCGCATGGAGAAGGTACCAGCCTCCAAGCCATTTTATCAAAGACAGGAACGGTTAACAAAATTAACTGAGAAATATCCATGGGCTAAGTCAGTGATTGTAACTGTATCACATTATGGTCATTATAAAATTCCAAAGCATTTAGAGGGACATATCGCAAAGCTTTATCTCTTTGATGGTAGGGTCAATGAAGAGTCTATGGAATATAGGCAAAGTGAAGGTATGGAAGAGTTTTTACAGGGGCTGAGTCTAAAAACCTTATCAGAACGAAAATTTGGGTTGGTGGGTATGCGATGGGCAGCAATGAAAGCGGGCCTTGGAATAGTACGCAGGAACAACTTCTTTTATACAGAATCCGGCTCTTGGGTAGAGTTGGAAGCCTGGATTACAGATAGGGATATGGAGCTGATTGAAACTCCTAGGCTACAGGAGTGTCCGAAAGGATGCTCAAACTGTATGAAAGCGTGTCCCACTTGTTCTCTTTCGGAACCGTATACCATGAATCCAATGAGCTGTATTTCCTTCTTAACAACCTTTGGAGGGCGAAATATGGAACATGAGGAGAGGGCAAAAGAGTTAGGACCTTGGATATATGGCTGTGATGCCTGCCCCATGAATCATAAAAAGTGGAAGGAGGAGGATGAATTTCCTCATGAGGATGAAATGTTGTCAATGCTGACTCCTGAAAATATCATGAGAATGGACGAGGATTATTATAAAATCCATATTCAGCCCAAATTCTTCTATCTCACACCAGATGATCTATGGAAATGGAAGATAAATGTACTGAACTTTATGAATAATAATTACCTGGAGAGCTATGGTCAATTTATTATGGAAGCTTGTGAACATAAGAATGAAAAAATCAGTGAATTCGCTAAGAAAATAGCAGTTGAGTTAGGTATATAGAGGGTGACTTCATAGCAGTAGTTATTATAAAAGCATTTAAGTTATATGCTGCTTTTCATAAATAAACTTTTTAACTCATTTACCGTTGTAGCTTCTATAGTGCGATATGAATACGAGGAGGCAGAACTTGATGAGAGCGTCTATGAGCACGCTGGAGAAAAAAGGAGAAACTGTGGCAAAGACTAAAAAGAGCACAAAACATGGTATAGCTTATAGAATATAAGCAGCCCACTTAACGTTAATCTTGGGAATGTAGCAGAATACATATTAATCAAATAATACCTATAAGGCAGCAAGCAATGAATAACTAAGTTTGGAGTTATTCATTACTTGCTTCTTTAATATGCCATAAAAGTATGACTACTAAGTAAAACTATTAATCATTTGAAGACAGAGCTTTGAGCGAATTTTTAGAATAACAATTAATGATTATTATAAGCAAGTAACAAAAAAATATATCTATGATGATATATTAATAGGAATTACATATTAATATAAAACTATTATTAATAATATGTTGACAATAATGTATGTCGTACAGTATAATAAGTTCGAGGTGATGAAATGGGAAAAAATAATGAATTAATTAATTCACTTACTGTAGAGCTAAAAAGAGGTACGCTAGTCCTTTTGGTATTGAGCCAGCTTAGGAATCAAGAATATGGGTACTCACTGGTACAGAAGCTTGAAGAGAGCAATGCCCCAATTGAAGCAGGAACGCTTTATCCGCTGCTTCGAAGATTGGAGAAACAGAATTTATTGATTAGCGAATGGGATACCAGCGTAAGCAGACCACGAAAGTTCTATCAGCTAAGTGAAGATGGATTAGAAGTTTATAAACAGCTAAAGATGGAATGGAAAGCAATGTCTATGATGATGGAAGGGTTATTGAAGGAGGATGAGGAGAATGAAGCTGATTGATCGGTATGTGTATGCGGTGACACAGTATTTACCGGAAGGAAGTCGTGAAGATATTTCCAAAGAGCTTAGAAGCAATATAGAAGATATGCTGCCGGAGGAACCGACGGAAGATGAGGTTTATAAGGTGCTAAAAGAACTGGGCAATCCATGGATGCTTGCTAATGAGTATAAGCCCAAGAAGCAATATTTAATCGGGCCGGGGCTGTATGATCAATATCTTTACACACTTAAGTTGGTTGTGGGAATTTGCATAGCGGTTTTTGTGGCTCTGTCGGTGATTGCAGGCGGAGTGGAGTCTGCCAAGGATGGGATTACAGTAGGGGACTACTCTCATATATTCTCAGGCTTGATATCTGCAATTACAGAGGGTGCATTACAAGGAGCCTTTTGGGTGTCTTTGGTTTTTGTAATTATTGAAAGAAGTGGAGTAGAGAAAGGAAGTCTCCCGTTCTTTAAGAAGGAGTGGACACCGGAAGATCTGCCGGTTTTACCCGTACCAAAGAATAGACTGATTTCCCGTGTAGAGATTATTGTTTCCATATGTTTTACCGTATTTTTTACTGCAATTATTTATTTCCAACCAGAATTAATTGCAATTTATGAGAAAGGCGGGAGCCATACCAATATTATTCCATTGTTTAATGTTGATAGAATACAGGTTTTTCTACCCTTTATTCTGTTGGTAGCCCTTCTTTCACTGGGAATATCCATATGGAAATATATCCAGGGCAGTTGGAACATCTCTATAGCAATCGGTAACACAGTATATAATCTGCTCTCGGGTATTTTGCTCACTGTATTCGCAAGTGATAAGGAGATCTTTAATAAGGAATTCTTTTCTGCCATTGCAGGGTATAGCGGCAATCCAACCTGGAATATAGAAACCTGGCGAACTGGAGGAGTTTGGGTATTTATCACTGTTCTGATTATCATATGCTTGTGGGATAGCGTAGCAGGCTTTCTAAAGTGCAGAAATCCGAAGTAGATTTTGAGGATGCCATCTGATCGTTATATTAATAAAGATGGCATCCTATTTATTTCCCTAAGACAGAGTAAAATAGCGGAAAGTAATTCAAATACAACGAAATAGGTTATTACAAAGCCTCATGTAAAATATAATTTACTAATTATGTTTCATGAGGTCTTTTTATGGCACGAAAAATTGGAAATATCCTTGTGATAGTCTTTGCCTATGTATTGTGTTTTCTGATGGGCGGAGGAATTGCGATTATGACAAACGCACATGCAAAGGTGCAGGAGGCAGGAGGAGAAAACTGGGGACTTGGCTTTTCCACCTCGGGGCAGCCTCCCACCGGCACTGCCACCGCAGATGAGCTAAAGAAATTTGATGCATATTATCTGGGAGATACGAGCAAAAAAGTGATTTATCTGACGTTCGATGCAGGTTATGAGAATGGCTATACTGCTAAAATTCTGGACGCTTTAAAAAAACATAACGTAAAAGCGACCTTTTTTCTCGTAGGCAATTATATTAAAACAAGTCCGGATTTGGTAAAGAGGATGAACGCAGAGGGGCATAACGTTGCAAATCATACTTACAATCATCCGAATATGTCGAGCATTTCTACGATGGAGAGCTTTCGTAAGGAACTAGAAGATTTAGATACCTTATGTAAGGATACAACAGGGGTGACAATGAAGAAGTATTATCGTCCGCCCCAGGGTAAGTTCAGCGAAAACAATCTGAAGATGGCAAAAGAGCTGGGGTATAAGACCTTCTTCTGGAGCCTTGCTTATGTGGATTGGTATAATGATAAACAGCCTACCAAGGAAGAGGCTTTTAAGAAGCTTCTTGGCAGGATTCATCCGGGTGCAATTGTTCTGCTTCACAGTACGTCTAAAACAAATTCAGAGATTTTGGATGAACTGTTAACCAAATGGGAAGAGATGGGATACACCTTCGGGACAGTTGATGAGTTGGTACAATGAAAAGAGGGTGAGGCATCATGCCGGCAAAAAAAGCATTGAAGTGGGTGTTATTCTGGGTAGGATTATCCCTATGCTTTAATTTTGGAGTTTATTTATTTTTAGGATCAGAGAAGGCACTAGAGTATTTCGGTGGATATGTTATTGAGCAGAGCTTAAGTGTAGACAATTTATTTTTATTCATTATGGTATTTTCAACCTTTGGAATAAAACCGGAGTATCAGAGGAGGGTATTAAATTACGGAATTGCGGGAGCAATTATATTAAGACTGTTATTTGTGGTACTGGGTGTTACCATCGTTAATATGTTTCATTTTATACTCTATATATTTGGAGGTATTCTGATTCTTGGCGGAGTGAACATGATTCTAAAGAAAGATGAAGATATTAACTATAAGGATAGCAGGATAATAAAGATTCTAGGAAAAATCATACCCATTACGGATACGCTGGAGGGGAATCATTTTTTTGTTAAGAAGAACAAAGTTCGTTATGCTACACCTTTGTTTGCTATCTTGATATTAATCGAGTTTACGGATATTTTATTTGCAATTGATTCGATTCCGGCCATCTTCTCTATCACAACAGATACCTTTATTGTATATACTTCTAATATTTTTGCCATACTGGGTCTGCGAAACATGTATTTTCTACTTGGAGAGCTTCACGAACGATTTCGATATGTTAAGTATGGAGTTGCGGCGATTCTAGTATTCACCGGGTTTAAGCTATGTGCAACGTTTTTTGATATAGAAATTCCTATTGTGTGGTCTTTGGTTATTATATTTATCATATTAATTGGAAGTGTAGTCATGTCTGCGATAGTTACAGAGAGAAAATCGGTAAAGTTAAGCGAGCATCACTAGATATACTGAATTACTAACAAAATAATTTACCATTATAAAGAGAGTCGAAAAGAGAAATACTAACCTTGGTAAAAAATAAACATATGGACAGAAATTATAGATTAAATTAATCAGAGTCCTTTTGCAGGATGGAGGTACAGCAGATGGCAGAACCAATACAACAGCCGATTATTGAACCGGCACAAGCACCACTCCCTATTATTATTCCCACACCTACACCATTACCAATTCGGGGTGATAATTCCGATCTTGTCAGGGTTAAGGATGTGGAAAGGGAATTAGGGAAGGAATGAGGCAAGTTCATAAGCTTTTTACTATTGAGTGGAGAGCATTTGAAGTTCGAAATATTATTAAATAATAAACAGCTGCGTTAGAATTCTCGGATTCCAGCGCAGCTGCTTTCATTTAATACCTTCGAACTGATTTAACTTATCGCTAATACACTTCCATTGAAGTAGGAATCTTGACTATGTGCCATTTGCCATTGTCACAGTATAAACAGTCCTTTTGATATATTAATCATAATTTATTTTGTACAAGGACTAATTACTCTTTAAAAATTCTCTGACGCACCCATCAATATTTATTAATCAACATGAGATTTGGAGTGCATTATGTTACTAATTACTCTTAGCACGTAATACTTTTCCAATGGTTTTAAAGCTTACCTTTTCCCCATTGTACAATATTAACCCTTTATAGATTTTTCCTGCTAACATAATAAATAATAGAGTAAATATGGTTATTACAAGGAGTGCAAGCACACCTTCCCCAAGTCCGGTAACGCCGGTTAACAACTCTGCCGGTACACTAAAGGGTGCGGTAAAAGGAATATATCTTGCAACATTTAAAAAATTCTCATATCCCGCAAGAGGTGCAAAGTATACTGCAAGCCAGCTGATGATAATTGGAAACTGGAACAATGCTTGTGTGGAAGCAACATCCTCCGGTTTAGAAACCATACAGCCTGCAACACCTGCCATAACACTATAGAACAGGAAGCCTACGAAGAAGAAGAGTATTGCAAGGATTACTGCCGGTGCAGACAAGGCGCTGTCTCCAATATTATTCTTAAGGAAATTAATTACCGTAATGACAGAGTTGTGATAATTCGGATAGAGGGAATGTGCGATAGCATTACCGCTATACAGTCCAACAAAGCCAGCTACAATCCAGCTGACAAATTGGATTACTGCCATGGTAGTAACTGCGAGAATTTTGCCGGTGATCAATGCATAGGGATGTACGGAGGTTAGGAGAGTTTCCACAAGCTTTGAGGTCTTTTCTGTGGACACGGATTTGCTCACAGTCTGACCGTACATCAATAACATAAAGTATAAAATGAAACTGAACAGCATTGGAGCCGCAATCTTAATGATCATAGTGATTTGGTTGGTGTTTTCACCGATTTTGGCGTAGTTGGTAACAGCAGGTTCCATGACTTTTGCCAATACATCAGCGGAGATACCGGATTGCATCAGTTTGTTGGTGTTAAAGGAGGAGCTCATTAAGTTCACTAACTTATTTGCATCGCCCTGACTCACCTTGGACTCAGAGGGGATGACTGCCTCTAGCTGAAAGCCGTTTTCTGACTTTGTAACAAATACGGCAATGGATATGTCATCCTTGCCCGCTGTTTTAACAATATCTTCACGACTTTGTTTTGTAACATCCTTAAACTCAATACCGGTATAAGGGGCTTTCTTTAAGGCAGGTTCCAAGGAAGGATAATCGGTTAGTGGCAGACCACTTTCATCCGATACATATACATTCTTGATAGAAAAGGCATTATTATCTGAATTGTTTTCGCTTGTTTTATTCTCACTAGATCTGGCATCCAGTACATTGACTAATATGATAATGCCCATAATAATCAGCGCAACTAAAGCAGTTACTAGTTTGAAGGAGATACCCCTAGTTTCCTGACGTAGGGTAAACCCATAGACGGAAGACCATCCTTTAAAATTCTGTTTCATATATTTCTCCAATCCGCTGATGAATGCAATTTATTTATCAGCATTTATTATTACAACATACTTGTAAGGCATCAATTCCTGAGTGAACCATAATATCAGTCCACAATACAGGGTGTTGACTGCTTGCTGCTTAGGATACTGTTTTCGAAAGTTTGAACAATTCTTTTGGTTTAATGGTATTGCCGTTATGAAGAATTAATGTCTCAAACACCTTAGCAACAAACTGGAATAATACCACAATGAAAAACAGCTGTAATACAATCGAAGACAGAATGAGCAGTGCGCTTACTTTACCCACCAATATGGCACCCGGCAATATAAAAGGGGAGGAAAGCGGGAACAAATAAGCAAAGGTTACAAACGCATTATCTCCATTGCCCATAAGGATATTAGCTGCCGCAATACCGATATACGCACCTGCAACATTGGTAAGTGTAAAGAGCTGAAGACCCTCTCTTAATTCTTCAATCTTACTTACAGTCGCACCTGCAAGCCCCGCAAGAGTTGCATAAAAGATCATTCCAAGCACAATGACAAGGACGCATACAATTAGGTTCAACGGTTTTAAGTTTTCAAAAATATTAGAGGGCAAGCTGGACATTACATTCTTCCCGTCCGTAGCCAGGAATGCGGTTGATACCTTATTGGACACAAACACAATCAGTATCAGGGAACCGATCTGTAATATTACAGCACCTAACATGGCGATTGTTTTACCAACCATCAGAGCCAAAGGTCTTACGGAGGTAAGCAGATATTCAATTACCCTTGTGGATTTTTCAGTCACAATGGAGGTTGCAATCTGTGTACTTGCCATAATATTCACCATCATTACAACGAAGAGAATGCCATAAATAAACCAATATTCACTGATGGAGATGGAGCTGTTCTCCTTTATAATAGGAGCACCGTTTACATCAGTAAGGGTAACCTTGGTTGTGACTTCTGACTGTATTAATGCTGCCTGTTCCCCAGTTACTCCTAGGGCAGTAAGCTTATAGCTATTAAATTGTTTTGTGACTTCATCGCCTAACTCAGATAAATTATGGTCTTTCACAGGCCCTTTTGTTGCTTTAGAAAATCCCAAAGAAAACATATTGTTTTCTTCCTTGATTGTTAGGATAACCGAAGTGTTTTCACTCTTTTGAATTCGGTCAGCCACCGTATTGTAATCGCCGGAAAGTGGTTCTATGGAGATATTTTTTAATTTTGGATTTTGATTAACACCCGAAAGGTCAATTTTATCAAAGGTAGTCTGATTACTTAGATATACCTTTGTAATCGGGTTGGCACTGTCGCTGTCCTTTGTTGATGTAAATAGCGTAAAAAGAGGGATACTAACCACGGATAGGATAATCAAAATCAAGTAAGATATAATAAATGCTTTGCTTTTTACCGTTTGTATAAAGGTGAAGGATAACACATCCTTCCAACCGGTTAGATTATTTTTATTCATGCACTTCTTCCACCTTTTCAATGAATATTTCATGCAGTGACGGTTCTCTCAGCTCAAATTTGATAATGGGTACATTATCATTGATCAGTTTCGCCAAAAACTCCATAGCCTGTTGTTCTCCGTTTACCTTCAAATGATACTCGCTAGGGGTCTTATTCTCTATCTTTAAGCCAAAGGATTGGATATAGGGAGCAATCTCTTGATCACTCTTTACAAAAAGATTGACACGACCATAACCTTTTTTGATCTGATTTAAGTCACCCTGAAGAACAGCTTTTCCTCGATTCATGATAGTGATGTCAGAACAGAATTCTTCAATAGTAGGCATTTGATGACTTGACATAATCAAATATTTTTCTTTTGCGATTTCTTCTTTAATAATGGATTTAAATAAGTCGGTGTTAACCGGATCAAGACCGCTTAGGGGTTCATCCAGAATGATTAATTCAGGGTCAGAGATTAAGGCTGCCATTAACTGAATCTTCTGCTGATTGCCCTTGGATAACTGGTCGGCACGTCTTGCTTTCGCAGAGCTCCTAGCCTTTGTCTTAGGTGGAAAGATATACTCATTGACTTCCAGTCTGTCTGACCAGTGGGTGATGCGCTTCATCGCTTCTGATCGGGATACATTTCGCAGTTTTGCAAAATACAGGAGCTGATCAAGTAAGGAAAACTTAGGGTATAGACCACGTTCCTCAGCCAGATATCCCACATTGGTTTTCACCGGGTCAAGGGGTTTGTTATTCCATAAGACTTCTCCCTCATTCTTAGCAAGCATGCCAAGGATGATACGAAGTGTAGTAGTTTTACCCGCTCCGTTCGTTCCGAGTAAAGCATATACCCCCGGTTCACTGATTGTGAAGTTCAGATTATCCACCACCGTCTTATCCCCGTATTTTTTTGTTAGGTTTTTAACGCTTAAAGACATATCATACCTCTTTTCCCGTATCATGTTATGAATTGATACGATTCTTATATTTTAATATGCGGCAAATAGTTGATTGCCGTAAACACGCTTATAATACCATAATTTGGAGCGCTATAAAAGGGTAAATAAGAAATTCTAATTGATTTATAATAATAATCCAATGCAATGTTAACGCTTCAACGCAGATAAGAGTATGGATACCGTAGAATTCCGTGTAAGCCTGCAAAGTCAGGGCAGGTTTATAGATACATTATATTAAGTGTACTTGTACTACTCTGGAACGATAGATGTTACAGTTCACTCCCAGTCAAAGTTGAGGATATGATTACGATAACTGCAAATACTCTTACTCGGAAATCATTTATCGTAATCATTATACCAAGTTCTGAATTGGGAGTGAACAGTAACGAACAGTAGCCTATAGATGATTAAAATATAAAGAAAACATTGAATTCTGAGTTCATCAAGAATATAATAAGCGTAGCTGTTTTCCGTTTTTGAAAATGGCTATGTATTATTTTGGATTAATATAGGAGGTTATGATGCAACAACAATTTAATAATTTGCGGGAAAAGCACCCTGTTTTTATATATGAAAAATATGAGATTATAGATGGGAAAAATAACGAGAGCGTGAAGCTCAAATTCCATTTCCGTTTGGGAGAGGAAATTCTTTTTTATCCTACCTGGGAGTTTAAGAAAAAACATGTTGAAATCAACTATGAGAATGAAGAAGTTGTGAACGAATTGGCATTCAACTTGGGAATGGTGGAATTAATCAGCTACTGGAAATGTTCTTGTTCACCTTCTGTGATCGTAAAAGCAGGCGTCATTGATGAAGAACAGATTAAGTGGTGGAAGAATCAATATTATCTGGGACTTGGGGAGTTTTTTTATACCAATAAGATTGAGACCAGTGAAGAAGATTTCATGAAGATTGAAGTGAATTGTGAGAGTAAGGGTAAGGGAACAGAGGATAAATTCTTTCGAGCGGAGTTTGAAAAAACAGGCTCCATGATTCCCATAGGCGGCGGAAAGGATTCTGTTGTAACCTTAGAATTATTAAGTGATAGAAAGAGCACCAATCTTTGCTTTATGATCAATGATAAGGAAGCCTCCGAGCGCTGTGCACTCATTGCAGGCTATTCCAAAGAGGAGATATTGGTGGTACATCGAAGTCTTGATAAGAAACTTCTGGAACTGAATAAGGAAGGGTACCTGAACGGTCATACTCCATTTTCCGCAATTGTGGCATTTTCTTCTGTGTTGGCAGCTTATCTTATGGATAAACAATATGTGGTTCTCTCCAATGAAGCAAGTGCAAATGAAAGCACGATAGAGGGGACAGAAGTAAATCATCAGTACTCCAAGAGCTTTAAGTTTGAGAGTGATTTTGTGAATTATGAGAATCGTTATGTGAATAGCGGGGTGCATTATTTCAGCTTACTAAGACCCTTCAGTGAACTTCAGATAGCCAAGTTCTTTGCAATGCATGATAAATATTATAAGATTTTTCGAAGCTGTAACGTTGGAAGTAAGAGTGACAAATGGTGCGGACATTGTCCGAAATGCCTGTTTGTATATATTATTCTTTCCCCATTTATCAATATGGATCAACTGGTAGAAATATTTGGAAATGATATGCTAAACGATGTAAGTATGCTTGAAACCTTTGAGAAGTTAATTGGTACCTTGCCAGAGAAGCCCTTTGAGTGTGTAGGAACCTGCGATGAGGCGAATACTGCTATCTGTATGACAATTGATCGATTACAAGAAGAGGGCAGTTCTTTACCAAAGCTTTATTCTTATTATAAAGAACAGGGATTTTATCAATCCTTCCAAGATCGTGAAAACCCGTATCTGAAGTATTATAATGAAGAAAATCAGGTACCGGCAGAGTTTGTAAGCCGAATAAAAGAATTAATGCTGTAAGAGATTGTAATGTGGATAGCACACCTTTTCCGAATAACAGATTATAAATAACAATCCGGGATTTTGATTCGCATTAGAGGAGAAGGACAGACAAGGATAATTTCTAGTGAAAGATATAAATGCTATGTGCTAAGAAAGACCACATTGGAAAGACGGAATGGAGATAATATGATTCATCAAATATGTAAACTGTTTGAAGATAAAAATATATTACTATTAGGGTTTGGTAGGGAAGGAAAATCCACCTATCATTTTATTCGTAAATACTTTCCGGATAAGATCATTGGAATCTATGATCAAAATGGTATTAAAACGCCATTGCCAAACGTAACGATATATACGGGAGATTCTTATGAAGAACTTTTAAAGGAGTATGATTTGGTAATTAAGTCTCCGGGAATCGTGTTAAATACTTCGGAGGAGAGATGGCTTTCCAAATTTACTTCACAGACTGATTTATTTTTGCAATTTTATGATGCTCAGACGATCGGCATCACCGGTACAAAAGGGAAAAGCACTACTTCATCCCTGGTTCACCATATCTTCGAACATGCAGGTAAGGATACTATTCTTGTTGGGAATATTGGTGTTCCTGTTTTTGATACATTAGATAAGATCAATGATGAGACGGTGGTTGTTTTTGAACTATCCTCCCATCAGTTGGAGTATGTAACCCATTCTCCTCATTTTGGGGTGTTGTTAAACATCTTTCAAGAACATCTGGATCACTATGGAACCTTTGATAAATATAAGGCAGCAAAGGAGAACATCTATCAGTTTCAGAAGCAGGGGGATGTGATATTGTATAACCCTGAATTTTATGAGATTCCAAAAGGCTGCCATTCCAATCAAATCACTATCTCTAATCATATGGAATCTGCCGATGTAATAATAAAGGATTATAGAATTATTGATGGAATAGACCAACTGACAATTGATGAAAATGAGATTACTTTAATGGGTAATCATAATCTTTATAATATTGGAGTTAGTTATGCCATCTCTAAATATTATGGTATTGATCAAACGGTGTTTCTGGAGGCAATTAAAACCTTTCAACCCCTGCCCCATCGTATGGAATATGTGGGTGAGTTGAATGGAGTTAAATTCTATAATGATTCCATCTCAACTATCTGTGAAACCACAATGAATAACGTAAATTGTGTGGATGATGTGGATACGGTTATCCTTGGAGGTATGGATCGGGGGATAGATTATCAGCCCTTGGTGGATTTTCTTCTTGAGTCTGAGATAAGGAATATTGTACTGATGCCGGACACCGGATATCGGATACATAAGTTAATTCTTGAAGACAAACATCGGAGGAAGGATCAGAATTTATTTCCTGTGAAAGGAATAGAAGAGGCGGTAGAAATCGCAAAGAAAGAAACAGCCAAAGGCATGACCTGTCTGTTCTCACCGGCTGCTGCTAGCTATGGGTTTTTCAAAAACTTTGAAGAACGGGGCGAAGTATTTAAAAGGCTGTTATTACAAGAATAACTTATAATCTGGTTTTAAATTGAAATAATAGTTTGGTCATTCCAACGTCCTGCTATACTTTGATAGGCATGTACAAGACAGATAACCTCTGTTTGAAAGGATTTTTCAATCTGAAATAATTTAATACGTTAATATTAAATCCTCCGCTAAGATAATAAATTCAAAACTTAGCGGAGGATTTTTAGTTATCAACATAGGAATAAGTCTACAATACTATTTGTTATTTCATGAACATAGGTGCAGCACTGAGCCAATATTATTTTGCAGTAACAGGCATTATAATGGAATAAGAGCTGTAAACCTTTTTACCATTTACAGATTTATATGCTCGGATTTTAAAGTAGTAGGTTTTGCCTTTTATTAGGTTTGATTTTGTGTACTTTGTTGTAGAAGAAGAAACTGTTTTTATTAAGGAGTACTTTCCATTGGAGGAGGTGGACATGTGTAACTCATATCCGCTTATTGCATTTACTTTACTCCAAGAAATAGTTGCTTTTTTGGAACCGGAAGATACTTTCGCAGTCGGAGTACCGATTTTGATAGAGTAAGTTTTCTTCACAGTCCCGGTATAATACCCGATGCCGTTAATAGTTACGGTAGCGGTACCTGGATATATGTTGTTACTATAGGTTAGTTTGTAATCTTTGTTTTTAATTAAGGCTTTTGATCCGTTTTTCAATGTTATTCCGGGGATGATAGCGGAGCCCTTATAAGTAAAGCTGGTAGAGCTAAGCGTCACAGAGAGGGAAGTGAGAGCCTTCTTTGTGATTATGATAGTAGCCGAACCATAATAATCATTGTAATTGATTTGTTGTACTTTATAGTAGATTTTATAGGTGCCGGGAACCATATAGGATGGTTTTGAGCTAACAAAATTTTTATTATCTCTGCTGTAAATTGTCTTGGCACCCTTTGGAACAGAAAGGCTAATGGTATGATAATTACCATCATAGCTAGCCTTAGCTTCAGCAACTTTTACAGAGAGTGTACCTTTTGAGATTGTAAAGTTCGTACGAATAGAGTCAGAGTAATTGCCAATTCCTGTGATGGCCACTGTTGCAGTGCCAGCGTTAGTATTATTTGTGTAAGCTACTTTATAATCTTTATCCTTTACTAATCCGCTAATGGTGATTGTGGGCTGTTTTGATGAACCAGTGTATGAATAATTGGTTGATGACAGTTTTGCATTCAGTTTTGCTATGGACTTTTTGGCTATGGTGAAATTCTTTGTTAAAAGACCGGTGTAATTTCCGTTTCCTACTATGGTAACTGTGGCAGTTCCTGCATTGATATTATTAGCGTAATAAAGTTGGTAGTCTATACCCGCTTTTAGAGTAACCCCGGTTGATGATGTTATAGTAACTACCGGTTTTTTAGGGGTGCCATCATAGATGATACCATCAGCCGTTAGGGTACTGGTCATATTTGTAATAGATACACCAGAGTTATCCATATTACTATCATAATCATCCTTCGGAACAGTGGGTAAAGCATACAGATAATTAAAGCCTTCTCCGTCAGGACGGTCAGGAGTATGTTCCTTATCAAAACCGTCAGAACCACTCATAAAATAATCATAATCGATGCCACCAGAACCAAGATCATCCCAAGTTGTATCTACATTATAAAAATAATCGTTATCCGCCATAACCATATTCCAAGCATGTCCTCCGACAATATAATCGGTTTTTGCAATACCTGGGATATAGAGATTTGGAATATTAAGCTGATTTAAGAGATATTGATATGCTTTGGCGTATCCTTCACAAACTACGCCAGTCCCATCAAAAACACCTACAATATTATGAGCATATAATTCTTCGGATGGATCACCCTTCTCGTCATAGAGGTAATCAATATCATTAATAATTTTATCGTGGAATACTTTTGCTATTTCATAATTAGAGGTTAACCCCTTTACGGCAGTTCGATATTCCTTGGATTTATCTGCAATTATCGTATCTACACTGGCACGTTCCTTGGGGGTATCATAATCTGAAGAGGTTACAATATATAAACACTGAATGTATTTTGAGTTACTACTGATATAGAGAACACCATAGTAAAGCCAGTAATATTCAGGATGTTCGTTACGAAAAATACTGTAAACGGCCTGTGCATCTTCTGGAGTAAGCGTCATAGGGTTAGAGAGGGAATTTAATTGGAGTAAGTACATAGCATAATAGGTATTACTGTAAATATCTTTAATAGGAACTGCTTTCGTATCCTTAGTATTACGGAAGCTAGTAGCAAGCAAATCATAAAGCTTTACTTTATCCTCACCATCCGCTGACCTAGACAGCTGCAATCTTCCCCAGCTCTTATAAAAGCTTGCAACATCAGGGGAGGAATTGATTGGTTTTGAAAGAGATAAGGTAAGAGAAGTATTAATTGGTTCTATGTTTGGTTTTACGGAAGCATCCGCTTTGATTGCTTTGACCGGTATGTAATCATTAACCTCATGTTTTGAACTAAGGGCAGAAGAGGTATATTGTACTTCGGCAGCATATGTACGTGGGTGAGGCATCAAGCTTAATAAAAGCAGGAATACCAAACCTCCCCAAAATAATGAGGATTTTTTCATAGGTTCACTCCATTCGGGTGTATTTTCAAAAGGTGTCTTTATGGATATTATAGCATCAAGTTGTTGAAAAGTCTTGAAAAATTCAAAAAATCGACAATTTTCTAAAGACTTTTCCAGTAGGCAATAAAACCCTTCCTTGGAGTTATGTATAAAATTAGTTAGAATGTGTTTTGAAGGAGTGTTTCTAATATTGGTTGTAGCAGAACAATTATCTGATAGCTACAGAACGCAGGTATACCAATGAGTTCAAAACACGAAGAAAAACACATTCTTTTCTAACTTTATGTGCTAGCTATGGTTAACTCGGTAAACGTATTATTGGCTAGTCCATTTACTATTGTTTTTTGTTGTTTCTTGATTTTTCATGTTTTCCTTCGTGAACCCCGATAATTTGACCGTTTTCCATTCCCACATCTTCATTATCCTTGGGCTTCATTTTTCTTAGCTCTGCATTACTCTTTTCTCTGTCTTTGTTTCGGTTTTTATTATTATCCAACGATAAACTCCTTTCTTAGTTGAATTTAATAATCATAGCATTGCAAGGATACAAGGCTTTGACTTTGCATTAATAATAATTAATTTCTCTAATTAACTATAAATTATTCATTCGTATGGATGAGTACATAAGAAAAGGAACAATTTAGTAACAAAAGCCGTTTGCACAAATGAATTTTTTGAGTTAGAATGAAAGAATGCTTTTTACGGAAAAACTTAAAGAAAATCATTCAGCATATACAAAGGGGTATCGTGTGAATAAGAGTTGAATTCACATGGAAGGAGCAAGAGGCAGCACAGTAGTGTACTTTTTGAGTCTTCATGCATTGATGAAAGGCAGTGTAAATATGAAACAGCAAGTGAAAAACAATAAAATTACAGAAGGAGTTATTTGGAAGCAGTTACTGATCTTTTTCTTTCCAATCCTGTTCGGAACTTTTTTTCAGATGCTCTATAACACCATCGATGCAATTGTCGTAGGCAGAGTAGTTGGTAAAGAGGCATTATCCGCAGTGGGAGGTATCACTAACACATTAATCAATCTACTAATTGGTTTCTTCGTTGGAATATCTTCCGGTGCTACCGTATCCATTTCTCAATATTATGGGGCAAAGAATGACGAAGAGGTAAGCAAGGCAGTACATACCTCAATTGCATTGGCAATTGTGGGAGGAGCAGCAATAATGGTGATTGGAATCGTTGGGGCACCCTATGCGCTGCGTTTAATGGGAACCCCAGAGGATATTTATCCCTATTCGCTAACCTTTTTAAGATTGTATTTTTGCGGTACCATCGCTAATCTGATCTATAATATGGGAGCCGGAATATTACGTGCAGTAGGAGATTCCAAAAGACCTTTGATCTTTCTGATTCTCAGTTGCTTTGTGAATATTTTTCTGGACATTTTATTCGTTGTAGGATTTCGTTGGTCGGTAGCAGGGGTAGCTCTGGGTACGGTAATTGCACAGATTGTCAGCGCACTGTTGGTATGCATTACGCTGATGCGGGCAAAGGACAGCTACCAGCTTCATATAAGAAAGATCCGCTTTCATAAGGAGATGCTTAAAAAAATAGTTCGTATCGGGCTTCCCGCGGGCTTTCAGTCACTGATGTATACTTCTACTAATGTAATCATACAAACGAATATGAACCACTTTGGAACGAATACCATTGCTGCATGGACCGCCTATAGTAAAGTTGACGGAATCTTTTGGATGACCATGGGTGCGTTCGGAATTGCAGCAACTACCTTTGCAGGACAAAACTACGGAGCAGGCAGATATGACAGGGTAAGAAGGGGAGCAATCGTTAGCCTTAGGATGGCATTATCGGTAGCAGTGGTTATGAGCCTTTTGCTTTATTTTGGAGCACCTTACGTTTATGTATGGTTTACCAAGGATCCGGTAGTGATTGTAAAAGGAATGGAGATTATTCATTTTATGGTTCCGGGCTTTATACTATATGTATGTATTGAAATCTTATCGGGTACATTAAGAGGCATGGGAAATTCCCTTGTGCCTATGATTATGACAAGTCTTGGTGTTTGTGCACTGCGTATTATATGGCTGATTGTTGTTGTACCCATTTTCCCGGATATCAGAACCGTAATGTTTAGTTATCCTCTGGCTTGGGGAGCAACATCGTTGATGTTTATCATTTATTATAGGAGATATGCAAAGAAACATCTGGCGGCGAATCCATACCGTTCCTTATAAATGAGAAAAATAATATTGAAACTACACACAATATGGAAGAATACAATAAATATCTGCCACAAAGGGGCAGGAAAACGGAGGACAAATTGAGAAATATAAAACTTACAATGGAATATGACGGAAGTCGCTACAGCGGATGGCAGAGGCTTGGGAAAGGCGAAGCTGACAATACCATCGAGAATAAGCTGCTTGAGGTAATTAAGAAAATGACCGGTGAAACGGTAGAGCTTAATGCCGGCAGCAGAACCGAGGCAGGGGTTCATGCCTATGGTCAGATTGCTAATTTTAAAACAAATAGCACTATGAAAACCTATGAAATTAAGAATTATTTTAACCGTTATCTGCCGATGGACATAGCAGTGACCGAAGTGGAAGAGGTGGGTGAGCGCTTCCATGCAAGCTTAAATCCCAAATCAAGAACCTATGTATATCGTATCGCAATCGGTGATGTGCCCAGTGTGTTTGAACGAAAGTACACCTATTATTGCTTTAAGAAGCCTGATATTGAACTGATGAAGAAGGCAGCAGAGCATTTAATCGGCAGACATGATTTTATCAAATTATCTTCGGTTAAGAAGGGTAAATCTACCGAAAAAACCTTATATTCCATTGATGTTTATCAGGATATGAAAGAAATTCAGATTACGATGAAGGCAAATGATTTTCTTCACAATATGGCTAGAATGATTGCTGCAACCTTACTGGATATAGGTCTTGGCACTCGCAGTATGGAAGAGCTGGATAAATTGTTTGATAGTGCATCACCCGTAGCAGGCAGTATACCTGCCAGTGCGCAGGGGCTCTTTTTGCAGGAAATTGAGTATTAGTCTGATTGGAATTGAAGTGTTCAAAAGCCCGGTTTATGAGGGATTGAAATTTTACAAAAACTCAGGATGCATGCTTTATTAAAAATGTGTATGAGCTTATAAATTCAGAATGTAAAAAGGTAAGCCATAAATCATAGTTTGATTTGCTTACCTCTTTTTTACTTGCAATATTAAATTTAATAGTTAATAAAGTTCAGTTAAGCATTAATATAATCTGTTACTAGGTTCGGAGATGCTTCTTAAAGCATCTTCTGCATTATCTTGATATCTTGGTTCAAGAGAGATATCTCCTAACGCCACGATACCAACAATATTATTGTTTTCAACAATCGGTAATCTTCTGATTTGGCGATCGCTCATTAATCTTGCTGCATCAGATACATCCATGTCCGGATTGCCGTAGACTACGTTATCTGTCATGATATCACATACCTTTTGCTTTGTGGTGTCCTCGCCGGAAGCAACGCTTCGAACAGCAATATCACGGTCTGTTACGATACCGACTATCTTATCCTGAGTACATACCGGAATTGATCCGCAATTATATTGCTTCATCAGCTGTGCGGCTCTTTCAATGGAGTCATCGGAACAAAGTTTTGCAATATCCTTTGACATAATATCTTTTACTTTCATACTATCACCTCCGATATTATCATGCCCGATGAACCGGAATTTTATAATTGAAATGATAGAATATCACCTTACAGTCTACTACAAAGAGTTGGAATAAAAGGAATTTATTTTTTAAAGGTTATGGTTATTCGTCATCATTGCATTCCTCACAATGGGAGGAAAAAGGATGCACTCTACAATCAAAATCGCCCACGGGCTGCGGTCCTCTTACAACAGTACGTCTGATTTTCATACAGCCTTCTTCGTCAACGGCAAACCTCCAGTCTACCATTAATATTTCACCGTTGATAATCTCTATTCCTGCAATTCCTCTGGTGCGAATGCAACAGCCGGTATTAAAATAGGGAAGCTCATTTGCTTTTGGAAATTTGGGTCGGTGAGTATGACCGCAGATTAACATCATTTTATGGGATTCAATCCATTTGTTATAGGCCTTCTCCACTTTATGCCGCTTGTACATATTTCGAGCCGGACTAGCTGGATTTTCAAATCCAACAATATGCAAGAACCTCCAGATATAGCGCAGCATGATCATTGAAAAATGCCAGGCCTGGTCATTCATAAAATCTCCCTGATGGCCATGCACAATCAAAATCTCCTGATCGGTTTCTTTATCCTTTAACACAACAGCCTCTAAGGGTTCAAGGTCACGGAACAACTCCACCCTTTCCTGCTTGTATTCATCATAAAAGGTGTAATAATTATCTTTGACAAAGCGCTTGGAGCGAAGATAAATATTATGATTACCGTATAACATAGTCATTCGGTTTTCATCAAAGAATTTTTTTAATACGATGAACACATCAGTATGGGCAAGTCGAATGTGCTTAAAGTTTTTATATTCCCAAAGCTCATCCCCATCGCCTACTTCAATATAATGATAGTCCTCTTTATAATAATAGTTGAGAGCATGTAAGAAAAGATTCTGGTTTCTTGTAAACTCATCCGATACACTGTCATCGCCGCGGTGAACATCACTGAAAAAGATATATTTTGAATTTTTATCAAAGTACTCTACTTTGGCATTTTTATAAGCTCTTGTTAATCGCTGGTCTGTTTTCATTCCTTCACCTCATGCACCAAAATTCGTTTAAGCATAAATTCTTTCAATACTGATTAGTATATTACTGCTTATGGTGCTTATTCAAAATTTTGAGTGAAATTATGAATTCCAGGATTTGCTTATTTGTACATTATAATTGAAAGTTTTATTTTTGGTTTTGTGCAAATGCCATTGCTATAGTAATACAGGTTTTTATATTATAATTAATTCTTATTTTTAATCGGGGGCTTCGTTCAAATTTTTCTATTTGTCAATATTAGATTAGAAGTATCTTTGAACGTGTTTTATCTTTTTTATATTTGATCGGAAGCTTCTTGTGGTATCTTTCTATCTTTCATTATTTCTCCCACATAGGTTGAACCAAGTATTAAAACCCCACCTATTAACTGAGGAAAGGTGATACGTTCACTAAGAAAGATTACTCCAAATAAAATGCCAAACAATGGCTCCAGAAAACTATAGGATACGATATCAACGGATTTCATATGTGCATAAACGGAAAAGAAAACGGTATAGGCAACACCGGTATGAAGTACTCCAAGCAGAAGAGTATAAAAGATTGCTAAACCATCCAGGTGTATCACCGAAATAATCGATCCATCAATTATTACAAAAGGTAGTAAAACGAACATGGCGGTTAAGATTTGGACAAAGGTAGCGGTTTGATTATCAATCCGAACTTTAATGCTGCGGTTAATGAGTACAATAGCAGCGTAGTTCATTCCAGAGAGCGCGCTGAGAGCCATACCTAGGTATCCGGAACCGTCTAGCAGATTGTTACCTACAATCAGAAAGAGACCCAGAAACGATAATAAAATCACTGCAACTTGTATCTTTAAAATACGCTCTTTCAACAGGAGGGGTGCCAATATCATCACGTATACCGGACACATATTATAGATGATAACAGCTGATGCAATGCTGGTATGCTTGAACCCATAGAACAGGCTAAGCCAGCCAAGGCCAAGTAATATACCGGATATGATATAGGGAACGAGATGCTTCCATTTCACTTTGGGGGAATGCTTCATCTTCATTACAACAAAAAGAATTGGTAATGCGATAAAAGCTCTAAGGAAGGCCAAGCTTAAAGCGGACAAGGGAATTGAGCGTGTAAACACCCCTAAACTTCCCCAAAGAATCATAACAAAAATTAATTTTATTCTATTCATAAACAAACTCCTTTTTCTTTGCTTAGCCCATATTAGCTAAAATACAAGGGTCTGTATTGTACGATATTGACACTATCGGTTTAATTGTTCTATGTATTTACCTGGTGAAATTCCGTACATTTTTTTGAATTCACGGATTAAATGGGCTTGGTCATAAAAGCCTAAGCTCTCACAAACATCAAATACATTCATGCCATCACTTAATAATCTTTTTGCATTTGCAACTTTATATTGTAAGTGGTATGCAGCTGGCGTAGTGATATACTGTTTCTTGAAATTTCGTATCAGAGTAAATTTGTTTAGCCCCGATAATTTCTGTAGTTTATCTAGCGTAATGGACTCATTTACATGATCCAGGATATACTCATGGATTATGCGAATACTATCATCGGTATTCGGTTCCAATTCCTCTATAGGCTCTTTTTCACCAAATTCTAGTAATAGTTCAATTAGTATATTTTCAAGGGTGTCGGGATGCTTTTCGATCAACAGTTGTTCAATAAAACCAGTTAATTTATGAACTTGGTTGCCGGTTAGCTTTTTTGCATGAGGAAAGGATACAACATCACTGTAGTAGGTCGGATTTATGAATAGCATAACATAAGCCCAGTGAGAAATATCGTTGGGTGCACATCGGTGAGTCATTAAGGGTGGTATGACAACACCATCGCCCATTTCATAATGAATTGTGGTGTTGTTTAAGGTTAAGTCCGTTGTTCCCTGTATTATGTAGCCCAACGAAAGTTCATTATGTACATGTAACTTGTATGCATGGGGGCTGTTTCTGCAAATCTTGATTTCTACACCTTCAATAATGCTTCTGCCAAACTCCAAATCACTGTTATTCTTCATAATATCTAAATAATTCAGGCTAGATAGTTTCAAAATTAACACATCCTTCTTCCTTTATAATAATTTAAATGGTGTTCGTAATCCTGCAGATGACTAATTGATTATGTCTGGAAAGAGTCTCTGACAATGGATTGTTCTTACAGAATAAAACGGAGTGATCTAGCGTTCCTTTAGAAATTGTCCGGTCTTTCCCATTTGGTAAGCAAGCTTAATCAGAGAGATCTCTTCTTCGGTCATTTGACGCTGATACATTTTTTCAAATTGTTTTAATAGTCCCTCAAAATCAATAATCTTTTTCATTTGACGTGCTTTAAATTTGGCATGGACAAGGGTGGGATGATAAACGATGGGCACAATAAAGGGCTTATAGATTGCTTTTAGTACATCAGCAGTATAAAGGGCGTCTGCCAGTGCATCATGAAAGGGGCGAAGCAGAGGAAGCTTTAGCTGCTCTACCGTATATTGAAGCTTTAATAACATCTTTCTCGGCTTCTTGAGATGGAGGGAGGCATAGGGCTGAATATCCAGAAAAAGTTTTGGCATATTCTCTTTGTTAATTTGAAAATATTCCACGGAACGGTATAGCTCCTTCATATCTGTCCTGCCCCAACTGCATAGGATAGCGTCCGAATCGTTGATAAACGCAAGAAAATCCGAATATACCGAGGGAAAGGTCTGTTCTCCTTGCAGTCTGTCAGTAGTGATGCCGGTAAGCTCAGTAATAAAGGTACCAACTTCAGGATAAACAGTTGGCTTTATATAACGATTGAAGGTGGATACGGTATTTAAAGCGGAGTCAAGCTTAACCGCGCCGATTTGTATGATTTCAAAGGGGAAGTAAGGCTTTCCTTCTGAAATTGGTGGATTCGTTGAAAAATCCTGATTAAATTCCATATCAAACACAATATAATGCATAGAGTTACCATGACCTTCCTAAGAGTTTATGTAATAAAGATGCTTTGAGTAAATTGCCGGTGAATACTGTTTAAAAGGGCTTTTGGTACTCGGAGCATAAAATAACATAGGTTAGTTTGTTTTAAAAGTTTAGTTATATTATACATGATAGGGATTAATTTAATACAGAAAAATATTTGGCGGACACCTATAATATTCATTCTGGTTTTGCTGTATTATTGATACGAAAAACATTAATCATTACAACCGAAGCCTCATTTAAGATAATACGAATTATTTAAGACAATGCGAATATTTAGGACAATGCGAATTTTTAAAACAAAGGGAATTTGTTTATTACAATGGAACTTATTTAAAACAAAGGGAGATTTATTTATATTCCATAAATACAATGGTTTTAAAAAAATACATATACTCATTACCTTAAATCCTTGTTCCAAGGTACTTTAAAAGAGCGTTTATTAGTGATATGATAAAACGATAGATTATGAAAGAGAACTGGAATGAATATTATTTGGGAAAAGGTGAGTGAGATATGGATCAGGTTATACTTGGCACAACTGGGATAAAGGTCAATAAAAATGGTTTTGGAGCATTGCCGATACAAAGAATAACAAAGGAAGAATCAGCATATTTGCTTCAAAAGGCTTTTCAAAATGGAATTACATTCTTCGATACGGCAAGATTTTATACAGATAGTGAAGAGAAAATCGGATATGCGCTTGGGGATGTGAGAGATCAAATCTATATTGCATCCAAAACAATGTCCACTAAAGTAGAGGATTTTTGGAGTCAGCTGAACACTTCACTGGAGCAGTTAAGTACGGATTATCTGGATCTATATCAGTTCCATAACCCTAGCTTTTGCCCAAAGCCTGGAGATGGAAGCGGTTTATATGAGGCTATGTTAGAAGCAAAGGAAAAAGGAATGATTCGACATATTGGTATCACCAACCATAGACTTTCAGTTGCTATGGAGGCTACAAGAAGCGGTCTGTATGAGACCATTCAATTCCCTTTCAGTTATTTGGCTACAAAAGAGGAGCAAGAGTTAGTTGAGCTCTGCAAGAAGAATAATATCGGATTTATCGCCATGAAGGCATTGTCTGGAGGATTGATTACCTGTTCTGCAGCAGCGTATGCTTACTTAGCACAATTTGATCATGTTCTTCCCATCTGGGGAATCCAAACGGAAAAGGAACTGGACGAATTTATAAGTTATATTGATAATCCGCCAACACTTGATAAAGAGTTAATGGTGGTTATAGAGAAAGACAGAGCGGAGTTATTAAAAGATTTTTGCAGGGGCTGTGGTTATTGTCTTCCATGTCCTGCTAAAATTGAAATACCCACCGCAGCAAGAATGTCACTTATGGTTCGGCGTGCGCCATTATCTGTTTATTTGAATGATTACTGGAAGGAACAGATGAAGAAGGTAGAGGATTGCATACATTGTGATCACTGCAAGAAGCATTGTCCCTACGGACTTGATACGCCCAAATTATTAGAAGAGAATTGGGCGGACTATCAGACGTTCTTATAAAATTAGAATCATATAGCCATTTGATAAAAGTGTGATTTAAAAGCCCTTTCAAATCGTGGTTTTGAGAATTGTAAATTGTAATAGCGCAGTAGATCAGAACTTTGCCACTGAAAGCTTAATAAGCAAATGGGCATATTATCGGAGGAAGCATGAATAATTACAAGTTAATCATCCAGTATGATGGGAGTCGTTATAAGGGATGGCAGCGTCTTTCGGAAGAAGAAAGTACGATTCAGGATAAGATTGAACAGGTACTTTCGAAAATGCTGGAGAAAAAGACGGAGATTAATGGTTGCAGCCGTACGGATGCGGGAGTACATGCGCTTGGTCAAGTAGCCAATTTTACGACCAATCAGCTGTTTGAATCCGAGAACATCAAAGCATATCTTAATCACTATCTACCGGAAGATATCAAAATTACCGAGGTAAGTCAAGTTTCTGAGAACTTTCATGCAAGATATCATAGTAAGGGTAAAAGCTACCTTTACCGAATTTGGAACAAGGAATATCCCAATCCATTTTATCGAAAATACAGTATGCATGTGGAACACCCCTTGGATATAGAGTCGATGAAAGCAGCAAGCAGGCATTTTGTTGGAGTACATGATTTTAGTGCATTTTCCAATGCAAAATCAAAGAAGAAGTCTACGGAACGAGAAATCTTTCATATTGATATTCAGGCTAAGGATGGATTTATAGACATTCACTTTCAGGGCGATGGTTTTCTCTATAATATGGTTCGTTGGATGGTAGGTGCATTGGTAGAAGTGGGAAAGGGTAACCTTGATGGCAATCAACTTCCAAGAATTTTGGAAGAGAAGGAACGGGGAAAGGCCGGTGACCTTGCACATGCTTGTGGACTTTTTTTGGAGAATGTCATTTATTGACTGGAAAGAGTATATTTAATGTGCTAGGAATCAACCTAACTTATATAAATTAAATCCATGATTGGGGCAAAATTCCAATGTCTCAGTATAAACGGGGGTTATCTGATTTCAACATCAATCTACGTATAGGGTGAATGAACAACCAAGATTATAGGCATCTTTGAGTGAATAGAAATAATATAAATTTTTTGGGAAATGATTCATTACATAATATTAACCCTGGAATAATGGACAGAAGGAAAGGTGTGGAACAATGACAATTGGTACTGCAAGCGTACGAATTCACTTGCCGTGGGTACATTCCCTAAAAGAGAAACGCATGGTAGTGAAAAGTCTCTGTGCTAAAGTGAGAAATCAATATAATGTGTCTATAGCAGAAGTAGAGGAGCATGATATTCATCAGATTGCTGTTCTGGGTTTTGCTGCTGTGACAACGGATAATATTCAAGCGGATAGCATAATCGATAATGTGATTAACTTTATCGAAGGTAACACAGAGGGCGAAATAGTGAATATTGAGAGAGAAATAATAAGATGAAAGCACATTGACAATATATGGAAAAGCCTTTAGAATGAAATTAACGCTATATAAATATTATAAAAAGGCGGTGATTTCAAATGGGTGATAAAAATCCGAAAAAGGCACCAAAGAAGAAAGGCGGAGCATCTGCTTCCGCAGGCTCCACAAAGAAAAAATAGTGTTTGAAAAGAGGATGTTGTGAAAGTGCAGAGTTAGTAAGGGGTTTAATCATGAATTGGTTAGACTTTCAGAAAACATTGTATGCCGTTACAACATCTTCTTTTATTTAATCTAGAACCAGCACCAAGGGGCCCTGGGGTCTTATTGGCTTAATATAGAGGTAGCTGTTCGTGGCTTTTGGTACAGCTATCACATAGAATCTTTTAATCCAGAAAAGCATTGATTTATTTTACAAAAGAGAAAGGAATATACAAATGACACTCCCAATTATTGCAGTAATTTGTGCTTATATTATTAAAGGAATGACCGGAATTGGAAATACCTTAGTATTTAGTACAATTTTGAGCTTTCGTATGAACAATATCAATATATCTCCGGTGGACTTAATCGTAGGTTATCCATCCAACATTTACATCAGCTGGAAGGAACGAAAGCATATAAAAAAAGAAATCTGGCTGCCCCTGTCCATTATGGTACTCCTTGGGAGCATTCCGGGAATCTTAATTCTGAAAGCCGGCAATGTGGTCCTAATTAAAGCCTTGTTTGGATTTGTAGTAACCTTTGTTGGGGTAGAAATGCTAATTAGAGAGAGAATAGCAGCAAAGCGAGATCCAAACAAATATCTGCTAACCTTGATCGGTATTCTATCCGGTATATTATGTGGGCTATTTGGTATTGGAGCATTTTTGGCAGCCTATACAAGCAGAGTTACACAGAGTAAGGAACAGTTTCGCGCCAATACCTGTATGGTATTTGTAGTTGAGAATACAATCCGAATGATATTATATTCCATAATCGGGATATTGAATATTACGGTATTTAAGACAGCTTTGGTTATGATTCCATTTATGACCTTTGGCTTAGTGATTGGTATGTTTTTAAGTAATCGTTCAGGGGAAAGAGTAATCAAAAGGACGGTTATTTTATTATTAATTCTCTCGGGTATCTCATTAATTATTAATAATCTTCGGTTGATTGCATCGTAAGAGGGAGTCGATTTGACTTAGCCGGTTAGTTAGAAATGACCATAATGCATATCCCCATATTGACTAATAACCCTGATGGATAGTTAAAAGAGATGCTGCAATATGGTCATTTTACTTTATTTATAATCGATGTAACAGCTTTTCAGCTCGTGGAGCCCTCAACATACTTGCTTCCGGCATATCACAGCCCAGTAACGGTTGAAGGTAATATTTAAAATGATCCGTTACATTATTGCCTTTGGCATTGATATATTCATCGGGCATAATCTTTGTCTTTCCGGCTACATTATGTAAATCAGTCATCTTATAATCCACGGAATAATATCCCGTACGATGGATGGTAATGGAACCATCGATATTGTGCCAGATGGCAAACTGCGCCGCCTTTTCTCCTACCTCTCTTGCCTCATGAGCATCGATGGGAGAAACACAGCCCATAAAGGAACGCTGAAGATAACCCAAGGTATCGGAGCGGACACGGGTAATACCTAGCTTTGATTTGATTTCACGGGAAAGCAAATCGCCAAGAGCGCCGGTACCGGATAGCTGAATATTACCGTGAGCATCTGTTTCGTTACTAACCAGTTTCGTTACAATGGGAATACCGTCTTTATCGGTAATTCCTTCGGATACTGCAATAATACAACGTCCGTATTTATTATAAACATCTTTTACATCCAATAAGAATTGATCTATATCAAAATGACGTTCCGGCAGATAAATCAAATGGGGACCGTCGTCGGGATATTTCTGAGCAATTGAGGCAGCAGCCGTCAAAAAGCCGGCATGACGTCCCATGACCACGCCAATATGTACGCCCGGCAGTGCCCGGTTATCAAGATTAAGACCGATAAAGGTTTGGGCTACAAATTTAGCAGCGGATGGAAATCCTGGAGTATGATCATTAATCATTAAATCATTATCAATGGTCTTGGGAATATGGATTGCACGAAATTCGTAGTTGGATAATTCTGCCTGCTCATTAACGATACGAACCGTATCCGCGGAGTCATTACCGCCGATATAGAAGAAATAACGAACGCCATGTGCCTTGAACACATTAAAGATCTCTCTGCAATAAGCATTATCCGGCTTGTCTCTGGTAGAAAACAAAGCGGAAGAAGGGGTTATTGCCACTTGTTCGAGATTGTGTGTAGTCTCCTGAGTCAGATCCAAAAAATCTTCATTGATAATACCGGATACACCATTGACCGCACCATAAACTTTTGTAATTTGGGGGAATTTTCTCGACTCCAATACAGCTCCAACCAAGGATTGGTTGATTACTGCGGTTGGTCCGCCGCCCTGTGCTACTACTACCTTACCTTCAAGTACCATACAATTGTTTCACTCCTTTACTTTTCGTTTGATGTAGAATAAGATTTGTCCGACGTGCTTTCATCCATATTAAGCAAGCGCTCATGCTGTATTCCGGCATTTACAGATATTCTACTGAAAAGCATATCCATAGTTGCCTTTCCTTCGTAAATTTGTGACCATAGGTATAAATTTAAAACAAGGTACTATATACAATTAGCTAAATTTATTCTATCAGATAAGCCAATATATGTAAATATTAACATTTTAGAAGTGTAACTTCCGAATGAGAAATATTGCTATACGGGTTTGGCAAAGGATATCACTTACAAAAGAAGATTCCGATATTGCAAAATATCGGGAAATAGACTATTGTAAATGAGTAAACGGAGAATAGTTCTGTTTAACTATCGATTTATGTCGCAAGACATCGAATGAGGTGCACAATGGTTGAAATCAAAGAGGTACGAAGTCGAAGAGAGAAGAGAGTATTTGCAGCATATCAAGCCAGGTTATATAAGGATGTACCACAGGCAATTCCAGATCTTATATTGGATGAAATGGATAACTTTAATCCTAGTAAGAATCCTGCCTATGAGTATTGCGATTCAAAACAGTTTTTGGCCTATCAAGATGGTAAATGTGTCGGCAGAATAGCAGCAATTATTAGCAGAGCCGCCAACGAGAAATGGAATACCAAGCGAATACGATTCAGCAGAGTGGACTTTATTGATGACTTTGAGGTATCCACAACTTTATTTCAAGCAGTGGAGGATTGGGGAAGAGCAGAAGGACTTAACGAGCTTCATGGGCCGATTGGCTTTTGTGATATGGATCAGGAAGGCATGCTGGTGGAGGGCTTTGATACCCCCGGAATGTTGATTACAATCTATAACCATCCATACTATGTCACTCATTTGGAGAAGTTAGGGTTTGTAAAGGATGTAGATTGGCTGGAGTTTCGCATTTATATGCCGGATGAACCGAATAATAAATTGAATCGACTTTCTGAATCGGTACTTCGAAAGTTTGAGCTTACCTTGGTGGAACCAAAGAGCAGGAAGGAAATCAAAACCTACATAGCTCCCGTTCTTGAGTTACTGAACACCTGTTATGAGGATCTTTATGGAACTGTAAAACTTAGCGATGCTCAGATAAAAAAATATGTGGATCAATTTATATTAATGATAAATCCCGAATATGTAAAGTTACTAATTGATAAGGATAACAAGCTAGTGGGCTTTGGACTAGCGGCACCCTCCATGAACAGTGCGGTGAAGAAAAGTAACGGAAAGCTGTTCCCCTTCGGTTGGTACCGAATACTACGGGCACCCTATCAAAAAGCCAAAGTACTGGATCTTTATCTGGTGGGCGTAACACCCGATATGCAAAATAAAGGATTAACTGCCGTACTGATGAATTCCATGACCCTAACTGCGGCAAAGAATGGCATTGAATATGCGGAAACTGGTCCCGAGCTGGAGCTAAACCATCAGGTTCAGGCACTGTGGAAGCATTACCGAACGGAAAACCATAAGAGGAGACGGTGTTGGATTAAGGAGATATGATAGATGGATTGAGATAGGTATGGCTCGGGCTGGTGAAGCCAGATCCTTTCCTTTGGAAGAAGGGTACTCCCTCACACACAGGTTGAAAGACAGCTTCCGAATTATGTATTGCAAAGTCGTACAAATATGTTCGCTTTCGCAATACATAATCCGAAAACTCTCTTTCAAGCAGTGCATTATGGGAGTACCCTTCTTCCATGAAAAGGATCTAGCTTCACCAACCCTATTTTTAGGTGTATTGGAACCAACAACAAGGAATTATATATTCGAGATATATAATGGAGATATCAGTATTTTAGGAGAAATACAATAACGGATATGTGGTTTATAAAGAGAATCGATTCTCGTAAGAATTTATAGTGATAATGTATAATAAAATACAAAATACTTGCGTGAATTAAATACGCATGATATTCTTTACATAGGATATAACTGTAATGCATTACAGTTTTGGCTTGGGCGAAAGCTCTTTGGGCCACCGTAGGCGGGAAGAATTTCCCGCCATTTTTATTTGCAGGGGTGATAAATGAAAGAACTTAGTATATTTATAGATGAATCGGGAGACTTCGGAGATGTAAAGGAACGACCATGCTATTATATTGTTACGTTCGTATTTCATAATCAGTACAATGATATCTCTGAGCATGCTACAAGCTGCTGATTTTATTTGTTCCATGGAATTGAAATTGTTGCGAATAAAAAGAGAAGAGAAACGACTTAGTAAATCAGAGGAAAAATTCTTTACAGACCGCAGGAATTAAAGAAAACATTCTTAAAAATAATAGATAAGAAGCATATTTAAACAAAAACATAACCTACCGCAGGTTGAAAAATAGCAACTGTACAGCAGTATGAGACAATTACCGTAATGCACTGTTTGGAAGACGCTTATCAGGTTTTGTCGTTCAGAAGCGAACATTTATGTATGATTATGAACGACAAAACCTGGTGAGTGTCTTCCGACCTGTGTGTGAGGTAATGTCTCATGCTGTAGTGCAGTTGCTATTTTTCAACCTTCACTGTCTATATTTTTACTGTCTATATTTTTACTGTCTATATTTTCATTGCCTATATCTTTTCACAGTCTCCGCATCTCATTCTTCCTTCCCCATCAACTTCGATTCCTTCATCCTCAACGCCACCGGAACCTCAATCATCGTAAGCACCACAATGCAAAGCATCGGAACCACCACTCTATTCGATATCCCATTCAACACATCAAAGAGATAGACGAACAATGCCCCAGAGATCTGCCCCATCAAAAGGATAACCCCCAAAGAGGTACCCTCAGGAAGAGGATAAGCAACCTCGGTACCATGCTGGAAGAGGATAGGCGCAACCCCCATAGTCAGAAAGCCAGCTGCTCCGGCCAGAAGATTCAACACCAGGTAATTCGGCACTAACGAGAAAGCCAGATAAATAGGAACTAAAAGGGACACATTGCCCACAAAGAAGATAGTGCGCTTATGCAGATTATCAGAAATTATGGGCAAAACCACGGCTCCAATAATTCCTGCCAGTACAAATACTGTACCAATGACACCTGCCTGCCCGGAAGTGATCCCTCTTGGAAGTAGGATAGTTTCTAATAAAGTCAGCAAGGTATTAAAAATTCCAATGGAGATAAAGCATATCATAAGCACCAGAAGAAAGGTTTTATTCTTTAATAAATTATGTATGGACTTGAGGGAAATCTCCTCCTTCGGAGCAGATGGTCCCGGAGGTGCTATGGCAGGCTTTTCTCTTGTAAATACGATTGCGATTAATGCGGATACAGATGCGATGATTGCAAATACCAAATATACTTGATCAATTCCTGATTTTTCAGCTATCATCGGAGCCAAAAGCATAGGGACTGCAAAGCCGATATATTGTGCCATGGTGAGGATTCCTCCTGCGGTGGCACGCTCAGAAAGAGGGAACCAGTTTGCAGGAACCTTGGTGGAGATATTCAAAAGAAAGGGTTGACCGATGGCTATTATAAATTGTGCGATTAATACAATGGTAAAATTATCTGCGAAAAAGAATCTTGCAAAACCAAACACTGCGGTAATCAATGCGCCGATGATCAGAGAAAAGCGATAACCGAATTTGTCCACCGTCCAGGATGCGGGGATGGAAAAAAGGATATACATAATCATGTAGCTCATGGAAAACATGGCGATGCTCAGGCTGCTCACACCATAATGTTGTTCTGCGATGCTTGAGATAGGAGCCAGGGATAGCCACATCATTTCGGTAGAAATGATACTTGGGATAATAGCGAGAAGTATTACAAAGCGGTACTTTGATAGACCATTTTCTTTTGACATACAATCCTCCAATTCTGCACATTGCTCAATCATTTATTTTATTATTTAATTAATTTATTTCCCTTGGGTATGCAACGAACCGGAGAAGCGCTAGAACAGGCTCATTCCGGTCCGGAGTATAAAAGTATTTATGACACAACAGGTTTTCAGGTATGAGTAACACTAGCAGGAAGCCAAGTGTTGCTCAATATGATGGGAATTTGTTATAGATAAAATCAGCCGTTCTCATCAAATCCGATTACATCAAAGAATAAATTAATGATTCACCTGTTTTGAGTATTTCTTAAGATATACAAACCGCATCAGTCTGCTTTCCAAGGGATTGATATATTTTACTTTACCAAATAATGCCGCACTAATCAAGGCGTTGCAATTCTTTTTGGTGACAATTATGGAAGCTTCTTCATCCGATTTGGTAGCTCCACAGCACAGTGCTCCGTTATTACGAAGAAATACCACGGAAGCTTTTGAAAGTGCCTTTCCAATCTGTTCGGAATTCATAACTACATTACCAACTGAAACTCCGGCAATCTGTGCAAAGTCATCCAATAGAGGGAATTGCTTTAAGCCGGAGCAAGATACCGAATTAATTGCAGGATGATAGGCGTGGAGGATGTTATTAATATTCGAACAATTCTTATAGATAGCATTATGAATAGCAGCCTCTGTTTTATGAGTCTGATTTGTACTCAGCTGATTCATTTGATCAAAAGCAATATCATAAACCTGGTCATCTACCATGAACTGAAAGCCGGAAGCGGTTCGTTTGCTCTCACAGGGAAGATAGGCATCCTGATTTAGAGGGGAGATAGGCTGCTTCGTTAATTTTGATAGAGCAAAGCTTCCTAGGGCAGCCTCGTCAAATTCACTTTTTCCTGAGGCTTTTAAGTACGCTTCCTTTATAAATTGCTTGCAGGCGTTCTCTAATTCACTGGCAACCTGAAAGGTGGAGTCATAATCCTTATTAAAACAAAGAGCACCGTGATGCCTCATGATAACGGCTTTGCCTTTGGAGAGGGATAGTGCACGTTCCACTCCCTTACGAAGCTTCTTGGTTCCGGGCAGACCATAGTCCGCACACACGACTTCCCCGCTCAAAGTAGCATACTCTTTGGATACTTTGATGGAGCCCTGCTCCAACACACTTAACGCGGAGGCGTAATCCTGGTGGGTATGGATTACAAAATTAATATCTGGGAAATGTTTATAAACCTCGGCATGGACGCCCTTCTCAGAAGAAGGCTTCACATCACCGCCATAACTGCAATCACTGATTTGAACTTCCACGATTTCTTCTGGGGTAAGAGAAATATAATCCCTACCGCTGGGTGTGATTACAAAATGGGTATCACTGATACGACAGCTGACATTTCCCCAGGTTCTTGCGATTAAGCCGGATTCCACTAATCTTTTTCCTGCCAAGATGACAGTTTCCTTCGCTTCTTGAATGGTCATAGGCTCCTCCGTTATTGCTTCACTGCAACATTTTGAAATACACGGTCAAAACGGGTCAATACATCGTCAATCATCTCTTCCGTATAAGCCGCGCTGGTATAAAGACGGCTGCCCGCCAAGGTAACGATTCCTTCTGCCATATATGCGGCGCCCATGTGCTCCATTTCCTTCTTACGTTCGGAGGTTGCTTTTAATACAGCAGGAATCTTCCAGGGTTTACCCCAATTGATGGAATAGTGCATGGTGCCAACCGTTTCAAGATGGCAGATTGAGCCCTGATTGAAGGCCACAAAGGGAAGGTTATGCTTTTTGATTAGTTCCTGAAGGCCTTTGGTCAAACGATCACCCATCTGACCTGCTCTTTGCGCTGCATTCTGATTCTCAATTTCGCAAAGAGTATAGTAGCCGGCCACGCAGCTTAGGGGGTTAGCCGCCATGGTACCGCCAATCAGAGCTCTCTTATATTTATCACCGGTCTGTATTCCGGCTGCCAGATATTTCATATATTCTCTTTTACCGCCAAGACCGCCTGCACCGGGATAACCTCCCGCTACTACTTTGCCAAATACGGTAAGATCCGGTTCGATATCAAAATAACCCTGCACTCCTGCCATACCTACACGGAAGGCGGTTACTACTTCATCAAAGATTAATAGCGCACCATATTTGCGACAGAGTTCCTGAGCACCTTTACAGAAGTCTTTGTCAACCGGTCTGGTACCGCTCTCGGGACCTAGGGGTTCTAACATAACAGCGGCAGTACCACCGCGTAACTGATTACGTCTTAGTTTTCTCTCCAGGTCGCGAAGATCGTTCGGGAAGAACTCCTGTGTCTTTTTAAAATTAAAATGAGGGACGCCATGTGCCTGAGTCCATTTGGAACCGGGAATTCGGATACCGAAAGCCAGCTGGTCACTCCAGCCGTGGTAGGCTCCGCCCATCTTAAGGATATTCTTTTTCTTGGTGGCAAGTCTTGCCACACGGATTGCTGCCATGCAGGCTTCCGTTCCAGAGCCTAGCATACGAAACATTTCAACGGATTTGAAATTGTCGGAGATTTTCTTAGCAAGCTTATATTCAAATTCATGGAATAGACCGGTGGAAGGACCGCAATCATTGAGTAGATCGATTACTTCTTTACGTACCTCTATGGGATTACTTCCAATAACTGTTGGACCACCAGCTTGAAGGAAATCATAATAGCGATTGCCGTCTATGTCGTAAAGATATGCTCCCTCTGCCTTGGTAAACACTAGGGGGAAGGGATGATTAAAGGCAAGGTTATGCTGAACACCGCCGGGGATAATATTCTTAGCCTCCTCGATCATTTCCTTTGATTTTGCACATTTCTTATCATAGTATTCTGTTATGTACGTATTCAGAGCATCCGGCTTAATTGTGTAGATCGGTTTTAGAATTAATTCATCCAACTGCTTGGTTACTTTGGCAGTATCCGGATATTCGGAAATTGAATAACGGTTATCCATAAACCCTCCTATTTCTGCATAAATACTCAATATTATTTATGCCCATTTAAGAATTTTATTGTAGTGAATGAACACTCACTCACTAATAAGTATATCATTGACATGGTAAAAGTCAACTAATTATATGGATAATAATTGTAAAAAATAATATTAATTTCCAAATAGAGATTGAAATAAAAATGTAGTATGTTAAAATATGAGTGAATATTCACTCACACAAAATATCAAAGGAAGAGGTGGCAAATGAATATTGATTTTTTTAAGGATACCTTCCGGAAATTACCCGAGGAGAAGAGAAATAAAATAATGGATACGGCTATCGTCGAATTTGCTGAACTAGGGTTTGACAATGCCAATATTAATACGATTGCTATGAAAGCAGGGGTCAGTGTTGGCTCCATGTATAAATATTTTGATAACAAAGAGGATTTATTTTTAAGTGTAATTCATTATTGTGTGGTAACACTAAAGACAATTCTTTATGAAGTAATACAGGAAGAGAAAACCTTTGACCTTCGCATTGAGAAGATCATTAAGGCGATTCAGAGCTATTCCAGAGAGAATGTACATTTGACAAAGCTCTATAATGAGATGGCAACGGAAAGCAGGTCCAGTTTGGTTTGGAAGATCGTGTCGGATATGGAGAATACAGCAGTTGAATTATATACCAGTAATATTAAAGAGGCACAGGAAGCTGGAGTAGTTCGAAAGGATATCAACCCGAATTACTTTGCATTCTTTCTGGATAACCTTTTCATTTCGCTCCAGTTTTCTTATGCCTGTGAATATTATAAAGAACGAATGAAGTTATTTATCGGGGAAGATGTATTTGAGAATGATGAACTGGTAGTGCAACAGTTGATGAAGTTCATAAGAGGAGCATTTCTTTATCAGGAGGAATCTTGATTTAACAATTCATAAACGATTTTGAGCTTATAAAGGAAGGAATAGGTTACTTAACTTACATTACGGACTTCCAGGGAAGATTTGTGAAATGAAATAAGATATTTTACGAAGGTTGATATATTAGTAATTGTGACACAACAAACCAGCAATTATATTGTTTCGTAATTACCTAATGGGTTATATTCATCAAAGAATTGATGAAAAAACAGAAGTATAAACCTTATACAGATGTCAAGCGTTTTAGTTCGCTGTAATTAATGTTATGTCATATAGATGAGTTTGAATAACAAGTTAGAGGATTAATTTAATAAAAGGGGGTAAATACATATGGCGGTTTATATGATTGCATACGATGTAGGTACTACGGGAATCAAAACATGTATTTTTGAAATTACTGACCGAATCAGATTAGTGGTATCTGAAATGGAAGGGTATAATCTTTATGTGTTGGATAACGGCGGAGTGGAACAAGATCCGATGCAATGGTGGGAAGCCATGTGTATTACTACCCAGAAGGTCTTATTAAAGAGTTTTCTTACAATGGAGGATATTTCGGGTATATCTTTTTGTTCACAGATGCAGGGACTGGTGCTTGTGGACAAGGAAGGAAAACCGGTTCGTCGCGCTATGAGTTATATGGATCAAAGGGCTACAAAAGAGTTGAAAAAAGGGATGGCCTATGGTCCCCGTATTGCAGGGGTAAATGCATTCAAACTAATAAAATCCCTTATGATCACAGGTGCTGTGGCTGCCAGTGTGAAGGACCCGGTGTGGAAGTATAAATGGGTGGAACAAAATGAACCAGAGACCTTTCATCAAGTATACAAATGGTTGGATGTAAAGGAATTCTTAATCAGCCGATGTACCGGAAGGTATGTTATGACCCCGGACAGCGCTTTTGCTGCCCTGTTATATGATATTCGCAAAGGGAAGGAAGGCTTTAGCGAGGAAATATGCAAAATGCTTGGCGTGAAAAGAGAGCATTTACCGGATATTGTATCAAACAGTGAAATTGTTGGTACCATATCAAAGGATGCTGCTGGAATGCTCCATTTAAAGGAGGGTACGCCGGTATTTGGTGGCGGTGGAGATGCAGCTTTGATTGGCGTTGGTGCCGGAGCGGTAGAGCCTGGGGATACCCACATCTATTCCGGAACATCAGGCTGGGTGTCCACGGTGGTAAAAAAACAGACGGTGGATGTTACTTCAATGATTGCAGCGATAGTAGGTGCTGACAGAGAAAGTTATAATTATTTTGCCGAACTTGAGACTGCTGGCAAGTGTTTGGAATGGGTCAGGGATCATCTTGCACTGGATGAAATCGATATCTATCTTGAGAAGAAACATGTATCGGATAGCCCAGAAGCAATACATAAGAGCTTGTATGATTATATGATGCATGCAATCAAGGATGTGCCTGCCGGAAGCAATGGTGTTATCTTTACGCCCTGGCTTCATGGGAACCGATGTCCCTTTGAGGATTCTAATGCACGGGGAATGTTCTTTAATATCAGTCTGGATACCGGCAAGACGGAGATGATTCACGCAGTGCTGGAAGGAATCTTTTATCATATTAAATGGCAGCTTGAGGCACAGGATAAGAAGGTTAAAACCTCTCCTGTAATACGATTTGTTGGTGGCGGAGCTTTGGCGCCTCTAGCTTGTCAGATGTTAGCGGATATGCTTGGAAGAGAGGTGGAGACAGTAGAAAATCCACAGAATGTTGGGGCAGTAGGTGCTGCTTTGGTCGGGGCGGTAGGGCTTGGAATCATATCTACCATATCCGAGGCAAAGAAGCTGGTTCCGGTGAACAAGGTCTACCATCCGAACACAAAGAATGTAGAGGTCTATAACAGGAATTTTAAAGTATTCAAGGCCTTATATCATAATAATCGTCAGAACTTTAAGGAGTTAAATGCAAGAGTTGCTCATAATTAAAAATCATCTAAGAGTGCTTTTATTTTAACGCGCTATTAAAATATAACCTATGTTTATGCAGGTTGAAGGACAAGTAAGTTATTAGCTAGTACAGGATATTATGATACATTAGCTTTCTTTAATTACTAAGTTACTTGATGTAGGTTCTACGTATACGCAGTCCATAATCTACTTTTCAAGGAGTGCATTTGGGACGGCTGATTACAATAACAATCGATAGGAAAATCGAATCATGCTTACGAAAAATTTTAACTAATAGTTATAGTACTTCTACCCATGTCTAGGGTAATAATATAGGATAAATTCAGGAAAGGTCGTAGGGGATATGATGGATATAAGAGAAACTGTTCTTTGCCAACACAGCTATTTTGCTTCCGGAGAGACTTTGGAGCTGGAATTTCGTAAAACAGCACTGAAACAACTGCTGGCTTCCATAAAGAAATACGAGGTGGAGGTTCTGGACGCATTAAAGTCCGATTTGAACAAAGCCCATTTTGAGGGGTACGCCTCAGAAGTGGGAATTATTTATACAGAATTAAAGGATGCGATTCATAATCTTAATCGATGGAATCGTAAAAAGAGAGTCAGAACCCCAATTGTGCATTTTATATCCCGCTCCTATATGGTATCGGAGCCTTATGGAACGGTTTTAATTATGTCCCCCTGGAACTATCCGTTTCAGCTGACCCTAGCGCCATTAATTGGAGCCATTGCAGGAGGAAATTGTGCAGTAGTAAAGCCGTCAGCTTATTCACCGGCTACCTCTTCTATCATTAAGAAGATTCTGAACGAATGCTTTGAAGATAAATATATCTCTGTGATTGAAGGCGGAAGAGATGCCAACCAGGAGTTGTTGGAACAACGATTTGACTATATCTTTTTTACGGGTAGTGTCAGTGTTGGTAAGTTGGTGATGGAGAAAGCATCGAAAAATCTTACTCCAGTGACCTTGGAACTAGGGGGCAAAAGTCCTTGTATAGTTGATCGCAGTGCCAATATAGAACTTGCCGCAAAGAGAATTATCTGGGGAAAGACACTAAATAGCGGTCAGACCTGTGTATGTCCTGATTACCTTCTGGTTCATAAAGAGGTAAAGGATCAGCTGATTCAGGCAATGAAGAAATACATTACAACTTTTTTTGGAGCCACGCCTTGTAATAACCCAGAATTTCCGAAGATTATCAACAAAAAGCATTATGAACGCCTAAAGGGTCTAATAAAGAATGCAAAGATAATTGCAGGAGGAGAATATAACGATAGTACAAATCAAATGTCACCCACTCTATTAGATGATGTCAGCTGGAATGACCCGGTGATGCAGGAAGAAATCTTTGGGCCCATTCTTCCCATCTTGGATTTTGAGAGTCTGGATGAAGTGATTGCAACGGTAAATAGTCATCCAAAGCCGCTGGCATTATACCTTTTTACCGGCTCTTCCCATACAGAGAATAAGGTAATGAAGCATATTTCCTTTGGGGGTGGATGTGTTAATGACACCTTGGTGCATCTAGCTACCTCCCATATGCCCTTTGGTGGGGTTGGGGAAAGCGGTATGGGAGGATATCATGGCAAATGGAGCTTTGATACCTTTACCCATAAGAAAAGCATTATGAAGAAATCCAATCTTCTGGACATCAACATCCGTTATGCTCCCTATAAGAACAAGCTAAAATTATTGAAAAAACTAATGTAGTATAGACAGCAATTCCAAATATATGTATAATTTTAATAAGACGATTTGATGTTACAGTTTAGTCTTACCTTTCGTTAATGGATACGAATAAAATAGAGAAAAGTGTTTTCTCCAATTTATTTATAACATGGTAGGCTAAGAGGTAACAATTATGTTACTTATTTGAAAAAATGGGTGTCATAAGTTCTTACAGACAAAAGAAGCAGCAATAAAACTTCTGAATGTAGATGGACTTTGGCACCTTTTTCTTACGGAGGAGCTTATGCAAATAGCATCATTATTCGAAACCAAGAATACAGTATTGTCCTTTGAGGTATTTCCCCCAAAGAAGACCAGTTCCATTGATACGATATATAGCACCTTGGATCAGCTTAAGGATTTAAAACCTGATTTTATCAGCGTGACCTATGGTGCCGGAGGAAATGCAGGGGATACCTTAACCTGTGATATTGCATCAACTATAAAGCAAAAATATCAGATCGAACCCTTAGCTCATCTTACCTGTGTGAACTATACAAAGCAGGAGATATTATCAATTCTTGAACGTCTAGAACAGCATGGGATAGAGAATATTCTTGCACTGCGAGGTGATATCAACCCAGGGGTGGAACCAAAGCATGAATTTCGGTATGCCAGTGATTTGGTTGCCTTTATCAGGGCACGGGGAGGCTTTCATGTATCGGGAGCCTGCTATCCGGAAGGGCATGTTTCTTCTGAGAATTTGATTGATGATATATTGAACCTCAAGCATAAGGTGGAGGAGGGAGCGGAGCATTTAATCTCACAGCTTTTCTTTGATAATAATTACTTCTATTCCTTCCTTGAAAAAGCAAGAATTGCGGGAATTAATGTACCAATTGAAGCAGGTATCATGCCGGTGGTGAATAAAGCACAGATTGAGAGGATGGTAACGTTATGTGGTGCCAGCTTGCCCCCCAAATTTACAAAGATGCTTCAGCGCTTTGAACATTCCCCCGAAGCACTTAGAGATGCAGGGATCGCTTATGCAATCGATCAAATTGTAGATTTAATCTCTCAGGGAGTGGACGGAATTCATTTATATACCATGAACAATCCCTATATTGCAAAGAAGATCAGCGAAAGTATCGCAGGGCTGATTAATGCATGATAAGAAAATATTACCAATTTAGAGAATAAAGAGTCTCATTTCTGTCAAAGCTAGATGATGAAGTAGGACAGTAGCAAAAGCATTCATAGTTACAATTGGTCTTGTATATTTTCATAGAGATATAGGTCATTGTGAAACAACTGTAACCTGTGTATTGCACCATAAAAGCGATTGAAGGCATATGGGGGTATGGAGCCAACAAGATACATATTAATTTGACTTACTATTTGGAACCAATATCACGAGCTAGCTGTCTTTCTAACTTATAGGCGATTATAAGCGAAAAGAGATAATGGTGAGGGTATTATCCTCAGCACAAATTTAATTTAAGTGAAAGAACCTTTGAAAAAGAATGTATAAAAGCATGAGTCATTTGACTTTGTGAAAATAACCGCTGCCACAGTTGTAACAGGGTATTTACCACTTAATTAAATTTGTACACACAAGTTTCTTGAGCAGAAATGGAGGTAATTATGAAGAAATTGTATCGATTTATTATGCTTGCAATGTTACTGGTTTTATTTGATGGATGTACAAAAGGAAAAGAGAATAAGGAAGAACCCTCAGTTACGTTAAAACCCACAAGTCAGGCGGTGGTGAGCCAGCCAGAGGTTACTAAGCCTGTAACTACTATGCCGTCAGTCACACTTCCACCCAATCCCCAGCAGGGCAGTAATACAGATAATGGATCTCAGCAGGATAAGGAATTAGCAAAATACTTGTTCATGCCCGCAGGTTCGGAATATGTGTACGAAGGGGATGGCAATGAGTATGCTGCCTTTCAATCAACCGTGGATTATATTAACTCTGAGAAAAACATCATACAGGTGAGAAGCAATAACGGTGGAACCGAAACCGTGGAGGTAATTCAGGTTAAGGATGGAAAGCTTGTTACCACCTACCGGGAAGATGAATGCTATTATAGGGATAACTTTTTTGATAAAGTCTTAGCGGATAAAGATCAGGAAGTGCTTTTGATGAATCCACTTAAAGTGGGAACCAAGTGGACACTTGGGGATGGTACAAAGCGTTCCATTACGAGCATTGATAGCAAAGTCAAAACACCTTCCGGTGATTATGGTGCGATTGAAGTAACGTCCGTAAACAAGGATGGTACGGAGAAGGAATATTATGCGCAAGGAGTCGGCTTGGTAAAGAAGGTATATGAATCAGGTAAGACCAAGGTCACCTCTATCCTATCAAAGATTAACAAGAATAAACCTTTCATACAGAAAATTAATGTATATTATCCGGATAAGGATGAGAAAATCCATGTGGAGCAATTAACCTTAAGCCTTAATACCAATGATGTAACCAGAATAGTTTTGGAGAAAGCACTCAGAGAAAAGGCAAAAAGCGAAGACTACCTGCCGATTATCAGTACAAATACAAAAATTAATAGCATGCATAAGGGCAAGGACGGCATTGCCTATATTGATTTTTCCGGGGAATTTATACATGAAATGTCTTCTGGTAGTGGTTACGAGAGTTTAATCTTGCAGTGTATAACCAATACAGTGGGTAATTATTATGATACCAGCAAGGTTTACATTACCATTGACGGGAAGCTATATGAATCAGGTCATATTATAATGAAGAAGGGTGAAACCTTTAAAGTGAATATGAAAAATGTAGTGAAGTAGAAGAGCAAGGTACTCGTATAGTGTGAGTATTGCCCAGATGTAAGGGCTGCAGCAGAAGCATATTGAATGTGCATCTGCGGCAGCCCTTTTGCTGTGAAATCACCTTGAAAATAATAGTTCTTCAAAAGTAGAGGTCAAACAAATCAGGAAAGACTACTGTTTTAATAATTGACATATATATAGTGGTAATATATAATTAATAACACAATATATAGTTATTATAAGTATTCATATATGGGATTATTTTACCCGATTATGGATAAAAATAATATCGAGTAATGATAATAGAGAATAATAATAATAAAGATCAAGAACAGTAGAATTTGGAGGGATAGGATGAAACTGATATTACCAGAGGAATTTTTAAATCAATATAGATTGGAGCAGGCTCCGCTCAGTACGTTGGGTGAGTTTGTATATTTGCGTACATATGCAAGATATTTGGATGATAAGAGAAGAAGAGAGAACTGGTTTGAAACGGTGCTGCGTGCAACAGAATATAATATCAATCTTGGAATTCGGTATAAAGAGAAGCATAATCAAAGCATTGATTTGGCTAAGGAAGAAGAGGAGGCAAAGCGCTTATTTCAAAACTTGTTTTATCTTCGGACCTTCCCTTCCGGTAGAACACTTTATATGGGAGGTACGGAGGTGGTAGAGAATTATCCGCTTTCCAATTATAACTGTTCTTTTACGGATTTGCTGTCTTTTCATGATTTGGTGGATGTATTCTATCTGCTAATGGTAGGAAGCGGTGTGGGAGTTCGGATAGACAAAAAAAGAATGGAACAATTTCCTTCTGTGCGTAAGGTTAATATGGAGAGCAAGTATGATAGCCTTGTTCGAAGTGTAACCAGTAAGGATGAGATGGAGCATACCAAGTTAGAACAAAAGGATGAGGACGAAGGGAAAGTAAGAATTGTGGTCGGTGACAGCAAGGAAGGCTGGTGTGAGGCTCTGGAGCTGTATTTTGAATTAGTTACCTTAGAGGAATATGCTCAAATCAGCCATATTACCATTGACTATAGTTATGTAAGACCGGAGGGGGAGCGGTTAAAACGTTTTGGAGGAAGAGCCTCTGGACATAAATCAATTCAAAAAATGTTTGAAAAAATTCATATGGTTTTAAATAACCGAGAAGATGGTTTTCTTAAAACAATCGATCTTCTTGATATTGCTACCATCATCAGCGAGAATGTTGTCTCTGGTGGGGTGAGAAGAAGCGCCATGATGATTATTTGTGATGAGGATGATGAAGAAGTTATCAATGCAAAGAAAAATTTATATAAAGTAGTGGATGGTAATTGGATAGAGGATGGTACGATTTCGCATCGTAAAATGAGCAATAATTCTGTATTATATACCAAACGTCCATCCCTGGATAAAATAAGAGACATCGTTAACTCCATCCGAATTAACGGAGAGCCAGGTTTTATCAACGGAGAAGAAGCAAGAAGAAGGAAGGAAAGCTTCAGAGGCTGTAACCCTTGCGGTGAGATTTTGCTGCAGTCAAAGCAGTGCTGTAACCTGACAACCAATAATCTGACGGCATTTGTTAAGGATGAGCAGTTGGATCTAGAGGATTTAAAGGAAATACTTCGACTATCCACAAGAACTGCTATTCGCATGACATTAGTAGACGTGGAGTTGCCAGAATGGAATAGAGTTATGCAGGAGGATCGCATTATCGGCATCTCCTTAACAGGAATTATGGACATGATAAATAAAGTGAAGATGAGCTATAAGGAACTTGGAGCGCTTTTATCAGAACTACGGAACACGGTTCATGAAGAAGGAGAACGCTATTGCAAGGAACTTAAAATTACAACTCCAAAATTAATGACAACCATCAAGCCGGAGGGAAGCCTATCTACACTGCCTTGTGTAAGTTCAGGGATTCATTACTCTCATTCCAGCTATTATGTAAGAAGGGTAAGGATATCCGCCAGTGATCCTCTCTATAAGATGATCCGTATGCAGGGCTGTTATCCCATTCATAATGAGGTAGGTCAAAGTGAGGAAGATTGTACGGTGAAGGTAATTGAATTTCCAATTATGGCACCGGAGGGAAGAACAAAATATGATGTGAGTGCAATAGAACAGTTGGAGCTATATAAGATTACAATGGATCATTGGTCCGATCATAATACTTCAATTACCGTTCATGTAAGAGAGCAGGAGTGGGAAGAGGTAGTAAACTGGATCTATGAGAATTTTGATTCGGTGGTTGGAATTACCTTATTGCCGCTGTTTGAAGAAACGTATCCTCTCCTTCCCTATGAAGCAATTTCAAAAGAGGAGTATGAACAAAGGTTGGAGCAGATTAGACCCATTGATTACGAACTGCTTGCGATGTATGACGATGCGGAGGATTGGGAGATTCTTGATAAGGAATGTGAAGGTGGTGCTTGTCCGGTACGCTAATTATTCAAAGATACGAATAAACAGCCCTCAGATAGAGCAGTAAAGTGATAAATAATTTGATATCTTGCCACATAAAATATATCAAACCTAATAATGAGGCAATCATCATGCAGATATTTTATACCGTAAAGGAAGGGGATACAATTGATTCAATTGCAGCACAGTTTAATATTCCTCCAAACCAATTAATACAGGATAATATATTGGATAATGATCAAGTCCTAAATGTAGGGCAGGTGCTTGTAATAGCGCCCCCTGCACAAACATATACAGTTCGCGAAGGGGATACTTTGTATGACATCGCAGATGCGCAGGGAATCTCAGTGGCAGAGCTATTAAGAAATAATCCGTTTTTATCCGACCGAACGAATTTGATGGTTGGTGAGGAGCTTGTTATACGCTATGATAAGCAAGGAAGACCCTTGAATGTGAACGGAATGGCATTTTCATTTATTGATGAAGAGGTGCTTATAAAAACCTTACCTTTTTTGACCTACATTACTATAATGGGTTATAGAGTGGATATGAACGGGGCATTGAATGATCTTGATGACACCAGAGTTATTCAGACTTCCCTTCAGTATGGGGTAGTTCCTCTTATGCTAGTCTATGGGGTAAATGACACTGGTCAGGGAGATCCGAGTCTGAGTCATACTATATTTAATAATACGGAAGTACAAAACAGGTTTCTTGAGAATATCATCGCTGTTCTTTCAACAAAGGGCTATTATGGAGCAATTTTTGGTTTCCAATATGTGTTGGAGGAAGATCGGGAGAACTATACGAATTTTATTGTTCATGCATCTGACCGTTTACATGAATTGGGATACTTATCCGGCGCAGTCATGATTCCAAACACCTTTGGATACGTTCGAGGGGAACCCTATATGCAGACTTATTATTCCCGAATAGGCAGCAGTGTGGATGGTATTATTTTATTATCCTATCAATGGTCAACCAGCTATATTCCAGAGGTCTATCAAACAACCTATGACTATATGAAAGATTATGTGGAGTTTGCAGTTACACAGATTCCACCTGAAAAGATATACCTGGGGATTTCAAGAGTGGCATATGATTGGGAGCTCCCTTATGTTGAGGGTCAATCCTTTGTGGCATCACTAACGGATCCCAATGCCTTGGCGTTGGCAAATCGATATGGAAGTGAAATATTTTTTGATGAAGTTACCCAGACACCATACTTTGAATATAACGTGTCTGGAAGAAGACATTTGGTATGGTTTAGGGATCTAAGATATATTAATGCAATGTTGAAACTGGTGGAGGAGTATGGACTTGGAGGAATTAGCATTTGGAATATAATGTATTATTACCGTATTTATTTAATCATAAATGCCGGATATCCCATTGTAAAGGTGTTACCGGAGGATTAAATTGTTCATTAGATCAGAATTCATTGCGTATAGCAAAAGGTTATGATAAAATTTGGAATATATTATTTGCAGGAGACTTTTGCAATCACTTATTTACATAATATCGTGTAAACAATGATAAAGAAGGTTTTTAATAATATAGATACAGTTTTATGGAAGGATGTATACAATGACATTTTTGATTATTTTTGCTTTGGTTATATTATCGTTGTTTACCACCAGTGTGTTCTTTATGATGGTATATTCAATGACATCGAGGCGATATAGGGTTTCGCGACAATTTAAGGGAGAGCTGGTACGTTCGGAGTCATATTCATTATCAGAGATTCAAACCATTGAAATTCAATGTTATCAAGAAGATGTGTTTTTCGTTCAAAGTGATACTGAGGAATTGATATTGAATCAATATCGGTCAAATCGTGCGGATGACGGAGAATTTGGAAATGTAGTAACAGAAGGGGATACGCTTATCATAAAGGGTAAGCCGTCGCCAATTCCCAATTCAAAGAAGTATTATAGAAGGGAAGAAATCTGCATTCCCTCCTCTTATTCCGGTAAGTTGAACGTCATGATAGAGTCAGGTAATTTATGCTCTGAGGTGGAACTGAATGTTGAAGAATTGATTATCAACGGAGAAAATGGTGATATCACACTGCAAGCAGTAAAAGCTAACCGGGTAGAGGTAACCACAAAGAGCGGGCTTGTGATGGCAGAACGAGTGGATGCAAAGAGAGTGTTTCGCTCTGCTAGCGGGTACATTAAGATTAGTGCGGGGGAGGGAGATAGTTATGTTCACTCCATATCCGGTGGTATTACCTTGATTAATACCTCGGGTATCTTGAATGTCAACACAGAAAGCGGAGGATTATTGATTAGTTCACTTAATGGTGGGGGCGAGATTACAACGAATACCGGTCGAATTGATTATACACTGCATAAGGCCATTGAGGCGCTTAGTGTTCATTCAAATAGCGGAGATATATCAGTACAGCTTAAGGAAGATGCGGATTGTCGCGTTGAAGTGGAAAGTGAGCATGGCAGAATAGATACCTTCTTTGAGAAGCAGTATATAAAAAGTGAGAAGGGAATTATGGTTACAGGCATGGTAGGTGCAAATCCTTCTCATGGATTACAGATTTCCTCAACTTCCGGTGATATTAATGTGAAACAATATTAACAAAGGTGTTGTTTGGTATTTACAAAATTGGGTGTTCAGGTTATAATTGTTAAATAAATAACAAATAAATCGAACTGATAACGAGGGTACGCCCGAGTGGTAAGGCGAGAATAGAAAGAACAATATTCTTCAAAGAATATGATATGGAGTAGGAAGGGATTTTCTCTGAGGCTCACATATTGCCTGGTAGAATATGATGGTCGAATACTATCCTTGTGCCTTATTGGCGCAGGGATTTTTTATTTGAATTATACTAAAACATAAATACTTAAATAGGAATAGAAAGTGAGAGATTGCTATGTCCCAAATGCAGGAACTAATTAGGAAGCTAGAGAAGCAAAGGATTTTAACGAAGGAAGAATTCGTGATGCTGTTATCGGATTTATCTCCCGAGGACAATGAATTTTTAAGAGAGCGGGCACAGGAAACTGCCAAGAAGTATTTTGACAACAAGATTTATACCAGAGGATTGATTGAATTCACAAATGTCTGTAAAAATGATTGTTATTATTGCGGAATACGAAGAAGTAATCAAAACGTAGAACGCTACCGCTTGACGAACGATCAAATTTTGGAATGCTGTAAGGAAGGACATCGCCTTGGCTTTCGAACCTTCGTATTACAGGGAGGGGAAGATGGAAGCTACTCGGATGAGGATATCATTGAAATTATTAAGATGATTAAAAGGGATTATTCGGACTGTGCAATTACCTTATCCATTGGTGAGCGCAGCTACGAAAGTTATAAAAAATTCTTTGAAGCAGGTGCAGACAGGTATCTTTTAAGACATGAAAGTGCCAATGACGAGCATTACGGGAAACTCCACCCTGAGAACCTTAAGCTTGAGAATCGCAAACAGTGCTTAAAAGAGCTTAAGGAAATTGGCTTTCAGGTTGGCGCCGGCTTTATGGTAGGATCTCCGTTTCAAACACTTGAGCACATTGCAGAGGATTTGCTTTTCATTAAAGAGTTGTCACCGGAGATGATTGGGATCGGACCATTTATACCCCATCATGAAACTCCTTTTGCAAGCTATCCCCAGGGATCATTGGAACAAACCCTTAAGCTAATCAGCATCATTCGATTGATGATGCCAAATGCATTAATTCCTTCCACAACAGCTCTTGGAACGATTAATCCCAATGGCAGGGAGCTTGGAATGCAGCATGGAGCTAATGTAGTAATGCCAAACCTTTCTCCTACCTCGGTAAGAAAGAAGTATGAGTTGTATGATAATAAAATATGTACCGGTGATGAGGCAGCAGAATGTCGCTTCTGCCTGGAGAGAAGAGTAAAGAAGATAGGATATGAACTGACGGTAGACCGTGGAGATTTTTCACCAATTTCGTAAAGTATCAAATATATTGCTAGTAGAAAATAAATTATCAACAATGGTATGGATTTTAAATATTGATTACCAAATATCAATTCGATAGGAGAGAAGATTATGTATGATTTAAAATCAAAAAAGGCTGAGGAATTTATTAGCCATGAAGAAATTCTTGATACACTGGAGTATGCGAAGGCAAATAAAAATAACAGGGAACTGATTGACAGCATTCTTAAGAAGGCTGAGGAAATGAAGGGTATTTCCCACCGTGAAGCCTCGGTGCTTTTGGAATGTGACCTAGAGGATGAGGTTCAAAAAATATATAGTTTGGCAATCAAAATCAAGGAGAAGTTCTATGGTAACCGTATTGTTATGTTTGCACCACTATATCTTTCAAATTATTGTGTCAATGGATGTGTATACTGTCCGTATCATTTTAAGAATAAGCATATTCCCCGTAAGAAACTGACCCAGGAGGATATTAAGAGAGAGGTTATTGCGCTTCAGGATATGGGTCATAAACGACTGGCTCTGGAGGCAGGAGAAGACCCGGTTAACAACCCCATTGATTATATCCTTGAGAGTATTAATACCATTTATTCTATCAAACATAAGAATGGTGCCATTCGTCGTGTTAATGTTAATATTGCTGCCACAACGGTGGAGGATTATAAAAAGCTGAGAGATGCAGGAATTGGAACTTACATCCTATTCCAGGAGACCTATCATAAAGAAACCTATGAGCAGCTTCATCCTACTGGACCTAAGCATAATTATACCTATCATACGGAAGCCATGGATAGAGCTATGGAAGCAGGAATTGATGATGTTGGTCTGGGTGTATTGTTTGGGTTAAACATGTACCGCTATGATTTTGCTGGAATTTTGATGCATGCGGAGCATTTAGAGGGAGCGATTGGAGTGGGTCCCCATACAATCAGTGTGCCAAGAATCCGTCCGGCAGATGATATTGATCCGGATTCCTTCCAAAATTCCATTTCAGACGAAATTTTTGAGAAGATTGTAGCAATCCTTCGTATTGCAGTACCCTATACCGGAATTATTGTATCCACAAGAGAATCCCAAAAGAGCAGGGAAAAGGTATTAAAGCTTGGAGTATCCCAGATTAGCGGAGGCTCAAAGACCAGTGTGGGTGGTTATGCTAATGAGGAATCCAAGGAGGAAAGCTCTGCACAATTTGAGGTAGATGATAGTAGAACACTGGATGAAATTGTGAACTGGCTATTGGCACAGGGTTATATCCCAAGTTTCTGTACTGCCTGTTATCGAGAGGGAAGAACGGGCGACCGTTTTATGTCCCTGGTAAAATCAGGTCAGATAGCGAACTGCTGCCAACCCAATGCGCTTATGACCCTGAAAGAATATCTGGAGGATTATGCTTCAAAGGATACCAAGGAAAAGGGTGAGTTGGTTATTGAACGAGAAATGACGAAGGTACCCAATGAGAAGGTATATCGCTTGGCAAAAGATAATTTGGAGCAGATTAAGAACGGAAAAAGAGATTTTAGATTTTAATGCTTGATTCGGATACCAAAAGCCCTATATATACTATGCCGATGGCAATTTATATAAAGTCAAAAACTCATGTTTTGATGACAAATATAAATTTTAGTGCATAAGCAAGAGCTCATATGATACAATAGATTTCATAAAGATTGTACGTAGATTAATTATTCAAGGGATGTTATTAGCAGGATGTCAGGGATTACTTGGAGGCATATGCTTAAATATCCTTTGAATCACATCACAATGAAAGGATTATAGTATGAGTTTAATTTCTGTTTCGCGAGCGGGTCAATTACATATCGGAATATTCGGGAAGAGAAACAGCGGAAAATCTACACTGGTCAATGCGCTCACCGGATACGGCAAAAACATCGCTGAGCCGATGAAAAGTATCAGTGGTAATCCGTTGTTTCAAGCAATTGAAATCGAAGGTATTGGCGCGTGTATTTTAATTGATACCATTGGTTTTGATGATGATACTTATTTGGAAGAGCAGCGTGCTCACAATATAAGATCAGCTATGAAAAGGACGGATATTGCGCTTATTGTGTGCAGTGACGAGGATATTGAACAGGAAATAGCGTGGGCTATGGAATTGAAAGCAAGAAAAGCCCCGGTAGTGATGGTAATCAATAAAATTGATCAAATTACGAATACGGATAAAATCCGCAATAAAATCCATGAAGCGTTAAAGTTGGAACCCTTAAAGATTAGTGCAATCTCCAGGCTTGGAATAGAGAAAATCAAAGAGGAATTAGTGAGCTGTCTTCCTGAGGTTTTGGAAGCCAGAGGGATTAATGAGGAATACGTGAAGGAGGGAGATTTGGTTCTTCTCATATTACCGAAGGATAGTGATATGCAGGATGGGGAAGAAAAACTACTTCCTCACGAACATTTGATGCGTGAATTATTCAATATGGGCTGCACCACATTAACCACAAAGCCCGAACGATATGAGGAGGCTCTTTCATTTCTCTCCAAGGTACCCGAACTTATCATTGCCGAAGAGGAATTGACAGCTATTCTTCAAAATAACAGCCTAGAAAGTACCGTCCTTACTTATGACGAGATATTAATTTAATGAGAGAATAAAAAGTTATGAGAGAATTAAATATCCAGACTTCATTTGCGTTTTTTGCTTAACTTTACTATAATATGGATAAACATTACTATAAAAGTTGAGGATAATATAATGGAAAGCAAAACAAAAAACAGGCAAACGAAGGATGAGATTATTAGAATGGTTCAAAAGGCCTTCGGCAGCGAAATTGTTGATAATGAAATATCAATAAAAGAGCTTACCGAGGGCTTTTATAATGTGGCATATGAGATAACATTTGGGAACCGTAAGGTAATTTTGAAAATTGCACCTCCCAGTCAGGCGCAAATTATGGGCTATGAGAAAAATATTATGCAGTCTGAAGTGGAGGGACTACGTATAATAAAAAGCAAAACCAAGGTTCCTGTGCCGGAAGTGCTTTATTTTGATTCCTCAGGAGACATCTGTAAAGAGAGTTATTTCTTTATGGAGAAGCTTTCTGGTAGCAGCTTCTTTCAGCTAAAAGAGAATTCTTTGCCTTTAGAAGAACAGAATAAAATACTGAAGGAAGCAGGATATTGGAATAAAGAGATGAACCGTGTAAAAGGAGAAAGTTTTGGTTATCTGAATGCTCCTCATAAGAAGGGTACCGGTTGGAATATGGTATTCCGACAGATGATAGAGGACATATTAAAGGACGGCGAGAACATTGATATTGAACTCGGACTATCCTATGATGAAGTGCGTGAATTGGTTGAGAAAGCATCCTTTGCCCTGGAAGAAGTCACAGAACCTGCTTTTGTTCATTGGGATCTATGGGATGGTAATATTTTTGTTCACAATGGGAAGGTAGGAGGTTTGATTGATTTTGAACGCTCCATGTGGGCTGATCCGCTGATGGAATACTTTTTTAGACGCCACAGCAATCATCCTCTCTTTGTAGAAGGCTATGGAGAGGATTTACGAAAACAATTCCCCATCCGGGCATTGCTTTATGATATCTACTTGTACCTGATTATGGTAATTGAGACAAAATACCGCGGTTATCCGGATGACGGACAGTATAATTTTGCAGTGGAGCAGTTAAAAGCTTCCGTAAATGAACTTATTCCCCTATTGAGTAATTAATTAGCTAGCTCAATCTATTCCAGGTTAGTGAAAAGACTTCCAAAAGGAACCATCCATATTGATGTATTGATTAATATCATCAAAAGGTATTTCAAATTTCGGGAAGCCCGCTGCATAGGGAGCGATATCATAGGGGCTAAAATAAATTGTCAGGCTATGGTCATTTAATATGAAAGGTTGTTCAGGAGAAATACCTTTAAATCCATTTTCAAAATAATGTATGCTATCTGAGGCATTATCGGCTACGATTTGTGCTTTAATTATGTTGTTGAGGGTCAGGATATAATCGCTGTTTTGAATAAATAAATCTTTTAGGGTATAAAGATTGCCGTTTTGAAGGTCAATATAATGGTAATCCATAATTGGCATGCCATGTGCTGCCCCGAAGGGAAAATCATAACCATCTCGTTCAATAACCAAAAGATTCTTTAATAACTTACTGTGGAAGGTATCTTCTACCGATAATAAATCAGATTCCTTTAAGTTTTTACGAGTATTCACAAAGATACTTTTTAATTTTGAATTAATTTTATTCTGTACACTGCTATCAGATAGACCAATCAAAGAGGGGTAATAGATTACTGCATATTTGTTTGGTTTGTATTTGCTTTGCTTAATCGCTAACTGTTCGGAAAGCTTCTGCGTAGTGTCGTTCTGCCATACAATAGTACCGTCTAATTTGTAATAGATCAGGTCGCGATCCAAGGAAGCTTTAATTATATCACCATAGTAGGTTAATGTGCCTCGTCCTTCATACTTTGGCAAGTTGGTGGCCTCTTTGCCCTGCATATCGATAAAATAAGTATATTTGCTGTCGGTTACAGAGGCGTATCCATAATGAAACGAGCTGATATCGTACAAGGTATAGTCGGTAATTTGGGAGCCGTCCGCATGAAAGAGAGCGGCAGGATTAGCATAGCTCATTCCACCGAACTTACTGTTGGGCTTTTTTACTGCAAAGAGCTGATTATCCATATAAGTGATTTCACTGTAAATGGCTTTGAATACAACTTCCTCATTAAAATTAATAACACCATAGCAATCTGTTTTGCTGTTATAATAAATAATATAACCGTCCTCTATATCAATCGGATTATATTTTGGATTCAGTTTGTATTGGTTAAGTGTTTTTCCTGTTTGGTCGATTTGGAGATATTCACCATTGCCTTGATATACATATGCTGTTTTGTCCTTGCTAAAGTCACCAGCATAGACATACTTTGCAGGAATTATTTCTTTGCCTTGCCCATTGACATATCCATAAAGAGTATCATTAACGTTCTTATTTGATATTACACAAGCACCGTTATTGAAATCACGTATCATATTGTTACTGGTGTAAATAATATTTCCAGTGGTATCAATCAATAGATATTGATTGCCCATATACACTACAGCGTAGCCGTCGTGGAAATCATTGGCCATTCGAAATGCAGGGTTGATGACGTACTCCCCCTTAGAGTTAATATAGCCATAGGTAATTTCGTTATCAATTATCTTATATGTAGGGTAGATACCAGGATCATTCTCCTCATGTACCACAGGGGTCTGTGTAACGGTCGGAAGTATTTCAATGGTAGGGGTCGATTTTGTGGAATTAGGATTACTTTTATTGGAATTGCGATGGTCTGCTGATATCATTAACAGGATGGTGATTATAATAATTGTCATTACTCCGGAGAGAGCAAAAAAACGCACTTTCATAGGGATAACCTCCAAGTTTATTTCATTCAAAATTAGTCGATTAGGAACATGGTATACTATCCTATTATAGTTTTTATCTATACTATAGTAAAGAGATACAATATTAAATCTATGTCACGTTTGTATTAAATGAAGTTCATATAAAGTACATAATATTTTAAGGTAACGCTTTTCATAAACGATACCGCACAAGCAATTAAGGAGGATACAACCCATGAAGATACTTCCAAATCTGATTACAATCAGCAGAATGCTACTATGCCTTTTGCTTCCGGTACTGATAAATGATAGTGAATTATTCATCGTAGTATTTTTGATTTGTGGTATCACTGATGTACTGGATGGTTATCTGGCAAGAAGGCTGAAGAGTATGAGCACCTTAGGTGCGAGGTTGGACTCTATAGCAGATTCTATGCTGTTTCTGATTATGACTTATTGCACCATGCGTATTATAGGGGGGAAACTAAGAGACTATGTGGTGCTGCTCCTGCTGATTATAGGAATTCGGGCGTTTAATCTCCTGTTTGCATATTACAAATATAAATGCTTTGTAATGATACATACCCTGGCGAATAAAGCTACAGGGCTGTGCATCTATCTAATGCTTCTTCTCTATCTGATGACTCCATGGGCGGGCTTCGTACTCATTGCACTCATATTTGCGTTGTTGTCCGCAATGGAAGAGAGCTTAATCCATATCACACAGAAAACACCAGATCCAAACAAAAAGGGTTTGTTTTTATAAAATTTCTTATGAGATATGGATAGTAGGGCAGGTCTAATAATCAAAGGGTTAGGGATATGCAGTTGTAGAATTCGTTTATTCTAGATAATATACTTAATCTCAGCATCCTCAAAAATAGATTCAATTTTAGAACGGAAAAACTCTGTAATTGCAGAAAGTTGTTCCTTAGGGTATACATATTTTCCATAACCGAACTGACCATATTTAAAAGTACGCTCTTCATCCTTCGTGGGTAATTGGTTGTCCGGAAAAACCTGCGTAATGACATTCTTCGCTTTGGTGGTATAGCGATGGGATATAATCTCAAAGGTTAATGGGTGGTAGAGCTTCTGAGGAAGCTGGCTCTTTAGATGAAGCAGCAGTTGATAATAGTCTTCCTGCCAACCCTCATAAAGAAAGATGGGGGCGATAATAAAGCCCAGCGGATATCCGGCTGAGAGAATTTTTTTGCAGGCCTCAAGTCGCTTTGCACTGGAGGGAGTACCTTTTTCATAGTCGTTAATTACTTTATCTGTATTAAGTGTAAAACGTATCTCTGTATGGTTTTGGTGATCTACATCCAGTAAGGTATCTACATCCGTAAACTTGGTTACAAACCGAAAACGTCCATGTTCATTGGAACGAAAGAAGGAAATTGCATCCCGCAGCAGATTAGTATAGGGTTCTACCGGGATGGGGTCTGAGGTCGCAGAACCCTCAAATATGGTGATCTGGGGAAGACGCTGATTAATGTAGAGTTGTGCTTGATCCATGATGTCTCCTATATTGACATTGACTCTCATATAGGGTTTATCTCCTAAATTAGTATTGAGGTAGCAGTACTGACACTGGCCAATACAGCCAGATAATAGAGGTAGCTGATAATGAGCGGAGGGCTTGCAGGACTGAAAAGTACCCACCTTTTTCACGCCCACAACAAGAGTTCTCTTCCCTGCGTGATAAAATTCGGAAGGGCTATCTCCGGAAATATGTTCTTTGATCTTATTGGATTGAAGCATAATAATATCAATATCCTTCTCAGGAAGGAATTTGTCATAAATTCTCTTTCCAGCTTCATAATCCAGAGCGTTTTTTTCAAATAGTATCTTATTGGGAATAAACATAGGGATACCTCTTTTCTGTATTCTTAATTCGGGTGTCAAAATCCCTGATTATACTGTGGCAATAATGATTTACACAAAGCCAAAGGGTTGGAAGAACTCACTATATCATCATAGATAAGAGACAGATCAGTGGATAAGACCTGTCTCTTAGAAGGATTAATGGAAAGCATATATGACAAATAAGCTGGCTTTCCTTTGATATAGTAATGCATTTGATAATGGATATAACATAGGACTATTTATTGATTTGCAAATACGAAGTCCCTTAAGAAAAAAGGAATAGGCAAGCTTTGTCGGTAATTAGCTCATACTGTACATTCCCTTGCTCTGCATATATGCAAAGATTGATTCACCGTGTTTTTGTTCTTCCTTTTGAATGTGATTAAGAATATCACGTACTTGTGTATCTTTAAATTCAAAAATAGATGTGTCATATGCACCGGATACATATTTTTCAGTCATTAACATATCGGTACAAAGCTCTTTGTCAGATGCCTTAAACGGCGAATTCTGACTGCTTTGAAGGTTGATGGATTGCTGTTGGGACATAGTAGACCCTGAGGAGGGCTGGCTGCCTTGACCGGCTTGACTGCCGCTTTGTCCACCGCCTTGGCTTTGTCCACCACTTTGATTCATGGAAGGAACCTGTCCGCTTAACAATTGGTTTATAGTTTGTAAATGCTCTTTTTCCTTTTGAGCATTTGCGCGAAATACAGCTTTTAACTGAGCATCACATGCTAGGTTTTCATAATTTTCATATTTTTTGATGCAGTTTTCTTCATGGGTTTTTGCATCTTCTAATAAATATCTTTCTTTTGTGGTCAGTTGTACATTTGTGATCATTGTATACCTCCGTTTTTTGGCGGCACAGCTTTGTGCCATACTCTGAATTTAATGTTACTTCTCATGACTTTTACAACACAGAATGGTTGTTATTGCTCATGAATTTCATATCTCTTTTATTATGAGCGGCAGTGTATTAGTTTTATACAAAGGATGATAGAATTGTTATAAATGTATCTTGATACAAAGCTGTTCAGCTGTTTTTAGTAAAGTATTTTTCTTTTGGTTTTGTGTAAATTACATAGTTATAGTATAAACAGGGCTTTTATATTAAAATCAAGTTATGATTGTAATCCCAATTAAAATGAGTTATTCTTATTTAAATAAATTTTCTAAATAATGAGTGATTGAAGTTTTGAGTTTTTAGGGTAATATTATCCTTGTCAAAAACTTAAATGTGCGTAATTTTAGCACAGGAAATGGAGAGAAGAATGCTGGAAAGTAATATTACAGAGATTAAACCCCTAGAGAGAACCGCAAAGTACTATGAAACGGATCAGATGGCGGTTGTACATCACTCCAATTACATTCGCTGGTTTGAAGAAGCAAGAGTTGATTATCTGGAACAGATTGGATTGGGTTATGATAGGATTGAAGCGGCAGGGATTTATTCACCGGTTCTTGGTATATCCTGTGAATACAAATCCGCAGTGCGGTTTAATGAAAGGGTTAGGGTAATCGCAGAGCTTGTATTCTTTAACGGAATTAAGATGAAGTTGGACTATAAAGTTTTCGATGTTTTAACCGGGAAGCTTCGGGTGACCGGCAGCTCAGAGCACTGCTTTGTAACCACGGATTTTAAACCGGTTAGCCTAAAGAAAACCAATAAAGATATGTACGATACATTACTGGGGTGCTTAAAATAAGTTGTTTAGTATTCAATGTATATGAGAAAACTGTTCGGTTAACATAGAATAGGCTAGTGGTACAGGGTATTTTAGATGGTTATCTCACATCCTTGTCCCAAAAGAGCACAAAATCAGCCAATTTTGACGAAACTCCCTGGTTAATATCAATTAATAGCTCGGCATTGGTTTTTAATGTCATATGGTAAGAAAGTAAGAAGATTAATTATGATTTATAATGCTGGAAGGTAATTGAGAAATCGAATATGATATGGATATATTAGTGGTATCATGAATATATTTTGCGAACCCTAACCTATGGAAAAGGTAAGAAGTGGCGCAGGGGATATTCATGATACCTTATTTATGTCATTTAGAATACTGATTTGAGTAAATGCGGTAAAGAGACAAAACGATCCTTTATCTTACTTCGTTGGGGTTATATAAGATTTCAATATCTTTTTGATAACCTTTTTCCATCTTTCGCCTCGCCTTGCGATGATCTACGGTATCAAAAATTATAGAAAAATCATAATCTTCCGGATACATTTCAGAAGCGCTGACTTTCAGTTGTAATCGCTTATGGTTGATTAATTCTTTTTGTTTCTTAATCTGAACGCCGACTTCTCCCTTTTCATTGGCTAGGGAATATACAATTCCAATTTTTTTCTGAGGGTAAACTACTACGCTATCACCGATTTGAAATCTTTGACTGCGTGTACTTACCTGTTTTTGGGGAGCCATCTTTATTATGCAAGGTGCATTACTGGTAACGGGTTCTCTCTCCGAATCTGAATTCTCTTTGGAAAAATCATCTTTGGGAATAGTATGATTCGTGGAATCCACACGAAGATAAGCTTCCTCATAGGCACGTTTTAGCATGCGAGAGGGCAGTCCCAGGCGCTTGGCAATATATAAGGCACAGCTTTCTCCGGCTTCACCAATGATTAATTGATAAAGAGGTTTCAGGCTTTCTCTGTCAAATGCCATTCGGGCATTCACAAGATTTTCTGCTTTGTTAGCATATTCCTTTATCTCAGGATAATGGGTAGTCACAACAAAGAGACCTTTCTTCGCTCCAAGTTCCTCCAGGATTGAGACAGCAATGCCCATTCCTTCTGCAGGGTCGGTACCCGAGCCCAACTCGTCTAGTAAAACCAGGCTATCCTCATTGGAATGATTCAAAATGTGTATAATATTCGTGATATGCGAAGAGAATGTGGATAAGTTCTCGGTAATGCTCTGACCATCCCCGATATCACAAAGCACCGTATTGTTCATACAAAGCTCCGCATATTCGCAGGGAACATGCAAACCGCTCTGCGCCATAAGTTCGAATAAGCCGATGGTTTTTAGGGCGACCGTCTTTCCACCGGTATTGGGTCCGGTAATGACAACACCGTTTATTCCTTCCCCGATCTGGAAGTCCAGTGGAACACATTCCACCGGTTTAATTAAAGGATGCCTGCCGCTTTTGATAAGAATTTTTCGTTCGGTGTTAATGATTGGCGGAATTCCCTTCATATCAACGCTGAGTTTTCCTTTCGCAAAGATAAAATCAAGTGTTTCCAAGCCCTCTATATTCAAACGGATTTCAGAAGCTTTTTCCGCCACAAGTGAGGTCAGTATATATAGGATTCTACGCTCCTCATTACTTTCTGCGATTTCAAGCTCCGATAATTCTGCCCGAAGTTTTGAAGCAGCAGTGGGCTCAATGAAATAGGTTGCTCCACTTGAGGAAATGTCAAGAACCGAGCCGCTCACCATATTTTTATACTCTCTTTTGACCGGAAGTACAAAGTGACCGTTTCGAAGGGAAACAAAGCTTTCACTGAACCATTCCTTTTTTGAGCGTAACTGATTCTCCAGTTTGGTTTTCATTTCGGAATTTACCTGATCAATCTTTCGGCGAAGATCTTTTAGCTCCTTTGATGCATTATCCGTTACCATGTTGTTACGAATACATTCTTCGATTTGTAAGGACAGTTCCTTTAATTCGTAGAGGGAGTAACCATAGGAGGCCAGATCTACACCTAGAGATTCCGCTTTCTTAAGGAAGCTCTTCATCCTTTTACTGGCGTTAATAAACAACTCAATTTGGGACAGCTGTTCTGGAATTAACATGCTTCCTTTTTCCGATAATTCAAGGAGCATTGGAATGTCCTTCATGGAGGGGAGCGGGGGTGAACCGATGTGGTCCAGTATTTTGCGAGCCTCAGTGGTATCCTTTAGTTTTGCGGTTACTTCTCGTTCCTCCAAATACGGTTGAAGTATTTCTAGTTTTTGTTTTGCATTTTCAGAAATCGCATTATTGCATAGTAGGTTAATAATCTTGTCATATTCTAATGCTTTCATTGATTTTTCCATCTTAATAATCCTCCGATATAATAAAATGCCCACAGTAATTACCGCCGTTACATTCTGGCAGAATACTCCTGTGGGCATAAAACTGTAGCATTACAAAAGGCATAACAGGATATACCTATTATGCCTTATTAATACGTTGATAAGAGCGAACCATAGAATAGAATTCTGTATCATTTATATATCCGTCATCATGAAAAGCCAAATGTGGTTTTTGCGGAAGGATATAGTATCAGAATTGCATTCGCTTCATAATAAGACAGTTTTGAGTACTGACTGTAAGGGCAGATAGTTGGGTACGACAAATAAAGTACACGCTGTGTACCACAACCGATTCAATTAAGTGCTAGATAGCACGAACCTCTTTTACAGTTAATACCGACATCAAAACCATCCTTTCGTGAGTGAAATTAATTTGTAAAGTAAATAAGCTGTTTGTGAAAGTTATCAAAGTCAACGATATTACTTTACGAGTGAATAGCAAATTAATATTTACTATATTTGTATTCTAACATAGTGCTTTGTGGATGTAAATACTATTTTGGCAGGAAAAAGCAACGTAAGAGGATATTGTGTTACTGTTCACTCCCAATGTCATTTAGTTAAGTATTACATGCTATATCTTTCTATACGGTGTAACAAAAATAAAAGGTATTATTCAAAAAAACAGTTGACATATATCCTCAAATATGCGGCCTCT
>JAEZLH010000035.1 GCA_023435895.1 Bacillota bacterium | reverse complement strand
ATCATACAGCCTCCTATCTTTTTGTCTCGACAACTTAATTATAAGGATTTTACTGTATGATAGGAAGTGGGTTATGCCCACTTCTTTTATTTTATTCAATTTTTGCCAACACTAATTATACTCTAAGTATATAGTGACAAAATCGGTTCTTATAATGTATAATATTACCATTCATATAGTTCGCAATTGTAATCTCAAATTGTGCTTTTTCAAGGAGGTAATTATGCTAATATGTCCAAAATGTAAAACTGAATATCGGGAAGGTTATAAAATCTGTAGTGATTGTAAAGAAGAGTTAATTGAAATACCTAATGTTCCTGCAAAAGATACGATTAAGAAAGATGACCGCATAACAAGAACTTTAATTGGAATTTCATTATTAATTTCATCAGCGTTGGTATACATTGGAATTTCAATTTCAGCAACAATATACGGCTCATCTTTGACGGAGTGGTCTACAGATAAAGGGAAAATCGGGACAGCTTTAACAGAAAATGCTTTATTATTAATCCCCTGTATTATTACTTCCATTATGTTTGTCATTGCAATAGCAATTTTATTTAGCCAGTATTATTCTAAAACAAATAAATAATATGATGCTAAAGATAAAGGAGAATAGATTGAGTTATAATCTTTCACAGTTGAGATTCAAGTGGCTTCATGAACTCCCCCAAATCTATCTTGTGAACTTTATTTATTCTTAGTAATTTTTCCACAATGTTGCCCATTTTATCGCTTTATCACGATAGAATAGGGAGAATGTATTCCGATAGAAAATACTTTCTCCCTATTATATGCTTAGTATATGTAATGTTTAAACACAAAATTTATTTCCCCTGCAAAACACTATCCAACACCTTTGCGAAGGGTTCCATTGCATTTTTTGCTGATTCCACTGTATTATTTTGCGTTCCCAGTTCCATAAGCAATGTCTTAGGTCGTACTTGCATATTATAACGATAATTCTTTAAGTAGTTCTTAACAAATAAATTAGGGAACAATTCGCGTGCTTTCAACTGCGTTTGCAGACTGAATGCAAGATTACTTTGAAGATTTGGATTAGAAAGATATTTAATCGGTCCGTCCTGATCCCTGCTAAGTCCGTTAAACAGCATTACCTTCGCTGTTTTCTTTCCATTTATCATAACATACCTTGCAGCACCGGAATCCCTGTGAAGATCTATTACAACTTCGATCGATGGGTACTGCTTCAACATCTTATCCAACCCATCCTTAGCCTGATGATATGCATAGCTGCGATCCAGTTTTCCATTGACAATATCATACCCTGTTACGTCATGTATTACATTATAATGATAGGTATTCTCAAGGATATCTGTCAAAACCGAGCCAACTCCTACCACGGTATCTTCCTGTTTGCCGGTTCGGCTGTCAGCAAAGGTTTCATGGGCATGAGTATGATAGATTAAAATTTGAGGCTTCTTATTATCCTGCTTCATCTTCAAATCTTTGCCAATCAGTTTTTCACCGTTAAAAAGGTCCTTGGTTACCCTGGTTGACGAATCAACAACATAAAAATTTCGAACCAAGAAATTAAAATCCTTAAGTTGTGCCAATGTATACTTTGCAGTACTGGAAGTGCTCACAGTCTCCACCGCATCGTCGTTGCTCTTATCATCTTCCGTCTCAACATAATCCACATTTCCGGGTGTATAGCCAATCAATTGCTCTGTTTCCTTATCGGAATCACTGCTCAGGTTGTCGCTATAGACTAATCCATTTGATAATATGTACTCCTTACTAAGAGAGCCGTTAATTTTATAAAAGCTTATTCCGCTATTTAGCACCTTCGTACCCATAGCCTCTGCAACTTCATTTCCCTCATTCTTTATTCCTGATACTGAAGGGGTATTCCCTTTCGCATCAGCAGTCTGAGAATCTATTGAAAAGTTTTGAATGGATAAATTCTTTGTGAGCAGATGAAAAGGTGCACTATAGCCCTGATTATCACCACTGGTATAGCTTACCAATCCGGAACCATCCTCCATTATCCTTTGGCAAAACTTAGTTACAAAAGCTTCCCTAATGGCGCTTTCAGCTTGGCCAACATTTTCCGAAAAGGTCAAGGTGGCAAAGCGATATATTAAATAGAGAGATACCGCAATGATTCCAGTCCATAAAATCGGATAAATTCTCAAACCTTTTTTTGATTTATGATTCATGATTTCCTCCTTTCCAATGAATTTGCATAATCGGTAAACCTAATTCATTATATTCGGACAGCTTGTTTTTATTACCCCAGCCACAAAAGAAGTACAGAGTACCTCTCTGTCCAAATGACAGGAAATCATTTAATATTGGTAAATCGTACATCGTTTTGCAAACAACCATCAGATTCTTGGACAATCGTAAGAGATGATATTTCATACCCATAGGGCTAAACGAGGGATTACGCCGAGACTTTTAAGTTCCTCCCATAGTTCATTCAAAAATTAGATTAATTGATTAGAAAACGATGTACGAATCAACTTTACAAATACATCTATCTACACTGCCTGTGCAAAACAGGAATTTAACGCTTCCGATACCGTATAGCTCAACCGTTTTATTGACTCATCGATGTTCTTTGGTGTAACAAACATATTGTCCACCTGCTGTTCCATAACCTCTGATATAAATTTATCAACGTCCTCTTCACTAAAGCCGCTTTTTTGCATGTAAGTGGTCAAGGAATCTGCCACAATCGTAGCCGCTGCCACCACGGTTGGAACACCCAGCGCCACGGTCTTAATTCCCAAGCTCTCCCTATTCAGTGCCTGACGGTTATTCCCCACCCCTGAACCGGGGCTAATTCCAGTATCTGTTAACTGAATCGTCGTATTGACACGATTCACGCTTCTTGATGCAAGTGCATCAATTACAATGACTAACTTTGGCTTCGTCTCCTTGATTACACCTTTAATAATCTCTACTGTCTCCATACCTGTTTGTGCCATTACTCCCGGCGCGATTGCACTTACACTGCCTAATTTATGTCTTTCCTTAAACTCATTACCAAATTCGCGAATCAAATGCCTTGTAATAAATAGATTATCAACCACCTGAGGACCCAGTGCATCCGGTGTTACTTCACGATTACCCAGTCCCACCACTAATATTTCTTCTCTTTTTAAATCGCCGGCAAGAAGCTTCAGTTGCTTCACAATTTCGTTTGAAACAGGCTTATTATAATCTTCATCTTTCTGATACATATCGGGAGCTTCAATAGTAATGTAAGTTCCGATGGGTCTGCCCATTGCGGTTGCACCCTTTTCATCTTTGATTTCAACCGTTGACACTCTTATATTGTTCTTTTCATCTACATTCTCCGTCAGGATTACACCTCTGATTTCAACGTTATCCTCCGGAAAGCTCTCTCTCACTTCTAGCGCAAGGTCTGTTCTGATTTTACTCACTGTGTGATCCTCCATGCTCCTGTAATTTTGATTCGAGATATTGAATCTTTTGAAGTCACTGTTCACTCCCAGTCAAAGTTGAGGATATGATTATGACAAATGTAAATACTCTTTTTAGGAAATCATTTATCGTAATCACTATGCCAAGTTTTAAACGAGGAGCAAACAGTAATCTTTTGAATTATTTTCTACAAAGTTTTTCAAAATATGTATTGACAGAACTTTTCCTTTGGACTAAAATATAGTGGTATGTTTCCATTAGAGCGTCCGTGTCTCCGGATTTAATGAAACAATGTTATGAGTAACCGCATTCTGAGATAACATCTCACTCTCAATTTGATGTCCTTGGTTATCGGTTAAATTTATTTAATATTTGGAGGTGTACAAATTGGCTAATATCAAATCTGCTAAAAAAAGAATTTTAGTTAACGCAACTAAGGCTGCAAGAAATAAGGCTATTAAGTCTAAGGTTAAGACTATGATTAAGAAGGTTGAATCTGCTATTGTTGCAGGTGATAAGGATCTCGCTAAGGCTAACTTAGTAGTAGCTGCTTCTGAAATCGATAAGGCTTGTTCCAAGGGCGTATTCCACAAGAATACCTCAGCAAGAAAAGTTTCTAACTTATCCAAAGCTGTTAACAAAATCGCGTAATTTTGCAACGTAATATAATCCCGGAAATGTTTTTAACATTTCCGGGTTTTTTCGTTTCTATGGGGAGGATTAAGTTTACAATCGAATCATTATTTTAAAAATTGACTGTCACAACTTATAGTTGGAATTTATTATTTTTTGAGCAGAGTAAATTATACTCTGCTCAATTGATAGCTCGCTATTGTGAAATGTCGCGAACTATTTATCTTAAAAAACATTAAGTTTTATTATACTGACATAATTACATTTGCCCAGCAGTAACACATAAACGCCAAGAATATTCCACTCAAAAAGAATAATACATAGCTAATTAATTTTTTATACTTAATATAAATCATTGTGTTTATAATATTTAACACATACAAAAATGGCAAGCTAATAGGATTAATAAAACAATATATAGAATACAAGCCATTATCTTCGTTAAATCTATTAGCAAAAATAGCACCCAAGCCATCAATATAAATTGACGAATTATGAGATGGGTTTGACATTATTCTGCTATAATTCCAAATACTAATTAGGGATAAAACTATACATACCAATAAAGTAACTGTCAATCTGAATTTTAAAGAAAAAATGTAATCTTTAATTATCTTTTTAACTCCAATATTCTTCTTTAATATTTTCATACATAAAGTAAATATTAAATAACCGATAATTTCAGCAATGTAAAGAAGTATAGAAACTATCAGAGTGAAAATTATTATATAAATGCAATTACCAAAAACCCTTACTAAAATATCCATCTCGCATTCTCCTCGTATTAGTAAACTATTGTGAATTCTTTGTAATATAAATAATTCATCTATTTGCCATATCTATTTCGAATTATTTCAATCTAAATATTTATTGGTATTGCAGGACGCATAGATAATTGTCTGACCGTTTCTTGATATATTACCGATACAACCACAATGTGGACATACAAACCCAGATGTAAATCGTTCATCCTTGACAACTGCTCAAAGTCATTATCAGTAGATATTTGATATGAAATCATTGAATAGAGCTTTTTCTGTTCTTGTGGTGAAAGCTTACCTTCTAGTAGGGCATAATGTATTTTCTATAACAACTCTTCTCCCTCCACTTCACTTTCCAGTATCCTTTTTATAATCTTTATCCCCTTCTCAAATTCCTCAGCGCTTCGTGCTGCCGTTATCGATATTCTAATTGCACGCTTCGGCGGGGTATTGCCTACTAGAAAACGTTCATCACCAAACACCTGCACTCCTTCTTTTTTTGCACATATCTCAAAGCTCTTCCCAGTAAAGGTGTCGGGCAGTTCGATAAATCGAAAAGGGCACTCCTCTTCCCCATGCAGCTTGTATGCCTTAAGTTCGCGATTTACGATTTTATTTTGTTCTCTTGCATATTCTCGTCGCTCCTCGGCAATTTTCTTTGCTATCCCGGAATAAATTAATCTGGAAGCAAGTTCCACCAATAATGGGGAAACTGTTATATTTAAATTATATAATCCCCCAGATAGTTGCTTGTAATATCGCTTTGGTGCAACAATATAGGCAAGCCTCAGTCCCGGAGATAACACCTTTGACAAGCTCATAATATAAATGGTATGTTCCGGAGCATAGGAAGCTACCGGAGGAAGGGGATTTTCCTTTAGCAGACTGTTAATTCCATCTTCTATTATCATGATATCATTTTGTTTTGCAAGTTTCGCAATCCTTTTTCTGGCTGTAACACTCATGGTATGAGTGGTTGGATTATGATAATCAGAAACGATATAAATTCCCTTAATCTTTTCATTCTTAAAGGCATTAATAAGCCCTTCTTCTGTCATCTCTCCCTCGTTACAATCAATGGGTACCAATTGTATGCCGAACATCTTTGATACTGTTTTTATTCCCGGATAAGTTAATGGGTCAGTACCGATTCGATCTCCTGCCTGAAAGAATGTGGACAAAACAGCAGCAAGTCCATTCTGCCCGCCACCGGAGAAAAGAATATTATCCGGCATCACCTCATAATTTGCCTGGGCAATCCAAAGAACTGCAGCTTCTCTTTGACTGGCAGTATATTCTGTACTCCCATATTGAAGGAGCTTCTCCACACCAGGCTCTGAAAGCAATTTTTGCATACTATCGATTACCAAAAGATTCGGATAAGCATTCGGTAGGATTGCCCCCATTTCAATGATTTCCGTATTATCCGTATTAATATGAATTACCGTATTGGTTCCTATATCGGAGGATACATACGTTCCATTCCCTACCGATGCACTAATTAAACCCCTCTGCTCACACAGTTTGAAGGCTCTGGTTACTGTGCTTAAATTAATATCCAAATAATCAGCAAGTTCCCTCTGTGGCGGCAGCTTGGTTCCTGGAAGCAGTTTCCCGCTCTTGATATCCTCCTCCAATAATACTGCTAAGGTTTTATAGATAGCACCGGATTGCTTGACCAATACTGGCTTCCAACTCATTGGATAATTTTCAAAAGAATTAATCGGCATCTTTGACTTCCTCCTATTTGCATACAATCAGCATAACATCATTATACCTCTTAAAGGATTATCTTGCATATTACTAACTATAGCAAAAATTGTCTTGCATACAATTATTCTATTGTATGTAGTTTATTTTAGATGCTATAATTTCCCAAAGCAAAGAAAGCAGGAGATCAAAATGAAACAATTATTTTCAGACAGGATCAGGAATACAAAGCCGTCCTTCACCCGTGAAATCTTAAAAGTAACGGAGAATAAAGAAATAATATCCTTTGCGGGAGGACTGCCAAATCCTATCTCCTTTCCGCTTGAAGAACTTGCATGTTCCTCCGAACGGATTATCCGTGAGTATAAGGACGTTGTATTTCAATACTCCACCACCGAAGGATATCTTCCGCTCCGTCAATATATTGCCGATCGTTATAAGAAGAGATTTCAGCTGGATGTTACAGCAGAGGATATCTTAATCACTACCGGCTCCCAGCAGGGACTTGATTTAATTGGTAAAGCCTTTATTAATAAAGGGGATGGGATAATCATTGAAGAACCGGGCTATTTGGGTGCAATACAAGCCTTTTCCTCCTTTGAACCGAAATTTATTCCAGTGAGATTAGAAGAAGACGGTGTGAATATAAAGGAATTGGAGGATGCACTAGAAAACAAGAATGCAAAAATATTCTATAGTGTTCCCAATTACCAGAATCCCACCGGTCTTACCTATTCTGCTGAAAAGAGGTTGGCCACAAGCGAAACTCTAAAGCAACATGAAGTGGTTTTAATTGAAGATGATCCCTATGGGGAGTTAACTTTTGAAGGAGAATCCTTACCCTACATCGGCACTGCCCGACCTGAATATAGCATCCTTTTGGGTTCTTTCTCAAAAACCATCACTCCGGGTATGCGCTTGGGCTTCCTCTGTACCAAGAACAAAGAAATCATGAATCATATCGTCACGGTAAAACAAGGTTCCGATTTGCATACCAACATCTTTGGTCAGATGTTAATCCATGATTATTTAATGCACAATGATTATGAAAAGCATATTTCAACCATAAAGGATTTATATAAAGAACAATGCCATGCCATGTTGGAGGCGATGAAAGAATATTTTCCTTCTTATATTAGCTACACCACTCCTAAAGGAGGAATGTTTATATGGGCGACCCTGAACAATGGGCTCTCTGCAATGGATCTGGTTCAAAAGGCTATCGCTGCTAATGTAATCTTTGTTCCCGGCGATCCCTTTTACACAGGGAAAGAAAATGTGAATGCCTTACGGCTTAATTATACGAATTCTGATATACCCACAATCCGAGAAGGAATTAAACGCCTCGGTAAGATATTTTATCAATATGAAATTCTACTACTATAATTTTTTCCAAATAAATGCACCGGTAAACCGATGCATTTATTTTTGATAATTCAGTATTTAATAAAATAAGTAACTATTTTTTGTTTCTTTCTGTACTTCTATCTCTATTTTGCTTTTCATCTCTATGCATTTTTTATAATCGAGCCCAGCGATCTTGTATTGTATTAATAATACTGTTATTAGATTAAAAAATTCTGGTGAATTTATGGTATTATCATATTCATCATTAATATCTATATTCTTCTGTAGTATTTCTACCACTTTATCATAATATTTTTCAGATAATGTTCCGTTAAAAGGCTTACTAAATATATCTACTTTTTTATTATATAACACTCGATTAATAACTTCTAAATTATTCATTTTCTCTCCTAATATAAACAACTTGGTATTCTTAAAATCCTTTTTAAAAATAAATGAAAGCTCAAATCCTTCTTTTTTATATTGGCTTAAAATGTCTTTTTGGGTTATTTTAATAATAATCTGCTTATCTAAAAAAGTCACTTGCTTACGTAAATCTAGAATCTTTTTATTATACAGTTCATATCTTGAGTCTGTAAAAGTATTATTATAATGATATATGTATTTACAAACTAGTTCATAAACCATTATTTTTCTACATGTTTTAGTATCTAAATCATAACAAAAGTCAAGAACATTGTGAAACTTCATATTATCATCTGCATTTATCATACTTTTAATAATTTCTTCTTTATGTTTATCACACTCATAACATATAAAACAGGCAGCAAAATATTCCATAAAGGATTTATGATTCCACCTTATCCTATATCCTTCTTCCTGAAATAATGGTACAGCATGAAGAAAATCATCTAATACTAAATTTGTTTTACAATTAATATGAGGAGTTAAATCAATGGCATTTTTCAACATATTAATAAACTCATCTTTTTCTAGTTCTATTTTATTTATTCTTAGTGAAAGAAAAGCAAATGCTCTTAAAATACTTGCAAAATCATCGATATCTAAATTACATTTTTTTTGATGAACAAAATCATCTCCTTTAGTTTTATCATGGTCATTATATAATGCATCGTAAGCTTGTCTATAGAATCCTATCTTCTTATATGGAACTTCTCCTTTAAAAAGATAAGTTTTATATAGTAAAGATACCATTAGCGGATTTTCCAAAAATTCTCTAATGGTTTTATATTGATTATCATTTTTAATTTTTTCAATTAATTTAAGTGGTAAATTTTTGTCCTCTTTACCATATATCTTTATTAAATCAAAAGCTTGTTCTATATTCAATTTATTAATCATAAATTTTTCAAAATCTCCAAAGCAACTTAATGAAGGTTCATCTCTAGATGTTATAATAAATTTATTTTTCCCTGATTTTTTAATAAAATCATTGATTCTTTCGGTTACGTTACTTTTAATTTCATTTGGAATTTCATCATACCCATCAAAAAGAATTATAAATTTTCCTCTCTTCAATAGATGAATAACATCTTCATTCTTTAACTTTTTATCTAGTAAATCAAATTGTTCAGTAATATAGTCAACTATTGAAATATTAGTATTTAATCGTCTTAATTCAATAATAATAGGAATCAACCTATTATCTGTAATTTCTCTAATTGCTATAAATTTTAGTATTGTTGATTTACCCATACCTGCAGTATCAACAATTAATATTTTTTTATATTTGGTTAATAATTCTTGTTCTTCTTCATCAATCAAATATTCCTCTCTATTATCTTTATCCTTTTCTGTATTAATTTTAACCAATAATAATGGATAGTATAAGTCAAAAATAGTTTTAGCCTGATTTCTAAATAAAATTGTATTCATTTTCAGGTTATAATCGTAACTTAATAAAAGATATTCCGAAACAACTTCCTCAACATTATTAGCAAACTCATACTTTTCAGAATCTTTTTGTAAAATAGGTTTTATATGAGTACTTACAGCGGTCTTAATAATTTCTGTTATGAAAGTTGTAGTACCTAATTCTCCTATATTTTTAATTACCTCTTTTATAATCATTATAATATACCTCTTTTCTGAATGTTTCTCAATACCAATTTACACCATATTATGCAATATTTCAACAGTAAAATCGGTGCCGATTTAAAAATAAGAGCTCTATGAAAAAGAATTTCATAAACACCATAGATAATCAAATATTTTATAAATGAACTTGTTGATTTTATCTTTATAATAAATAAAAGACTCAAAACCGCATGTTTTCAGCGATTTCAAGCCTTTTGCTAGCGGAAACGGTGGGATTCGAACCCACGAGCCCCGTTAGGGACTACCTGATTTCGAGTCAGGGCCGTTATGACCACTTCGATACGTTTCCATATATATAATAACTGAATTCATCAAATGAATCACCCTCAAGACCATCCATTTGTTTCCTTCCGATATCCACATTTCATCGTTCCCATTTATAACTTCAATGGTTCCGCTTTATCATCTAACCTTACTGCTATTTTACTTTTAGCTACGCCTTCTCACTCTTACTAAAGGTTACAATAAACAGTTCAACACCAATCTTCTCAATCATTCTACCGGTCTTTATCTGTTCTTCTACTTCAATGGAAAACTCCAATGCATCCTTTAATCTCTTAGAATGAAAATTCCTTGCTTGTGCCACATATTTATTAACAGAAAAAGGTGGAATGCCAACTTTTTCACTAATCGAAGCACCACTAAATCCGAGGGCTTGCAAATTCTTTACCTGAAGCAAAATATTAAAGTGTCTGGTAATCAAGAATAAGATAGACAAGGGTTTTTCTCTGACTGAAAGCAAATCATAATACAAATCCAACGCCTTGTGAGCTTGCTTGCTGCCGATTGCATCAATCATTTGAAATATCTTACCGGTGATCTGAGTAGTAACCACCTCATCGATATCTTGTACAGTTATCACTTCTTTATCCAGTGCATAACTGTTAATCTTCTCTACTTCATTACAGATATTCATCATATCCGTACCAACTTTGTCAAGCAAATATTGAATGGTCGCTTCTGTACTCTTTTTTTTGTCCTGCTCAAACAGTGAGGCAACAAAGAGTTTAAGATTCCGTTCATCCAAGCCATTCATCTCTGAGATTGTTCCTTTGTCTTTAACCATCTTATAGAGCTTATTACGCTTGTCAATTTCACTTTCAACAAATATGGTAATCGTGCTATCCGGAGCCTGTTTAAGCAATTCACTCATCTCACTCTGATTCTTAAACAATCCGCTGTTCTCGATAATAATTAATCGATAATCGCTGAAAAAAGGAAGCGTATGAGCAACCTCTGCCACCTTAGCCGGATCAACATTCTTCCCTTCATAGTAAGAATAATTCATCTCGTTATCATCTGACAAAATTGCACTCTTTAGCTTATCTTTATAAAGCTTCTTTAAATATTCTTCCGAACCATGCAAAAGATAGATTGGCTTAAAGCTTTTTAACTTAATATGCTCCTTTATTACCTTCATAAGAAACACTCCCGACTACACAACATAGATTATTCTACCTAATTCGCATATAAAATGCAAGTACAAAAATAAGAATTTCGAAGATAAATAGTTTCTATTTAACTTCGCCTTTCACTACAATAAGATTAGGGATAGAGCAAAACTCAATATTTCAATAATTAATCAATCACTCCAAAGCGCTTGAAAGGCAATACACGAAGAATTGCTTTGCCTCCGATATTTTCCCTCTTTACATTACCAACAACATCCATTCTGCTGTCCTTACTGATAGTTCGATTATCGCCCATGACAAAATATTCATCATCTCCAAGCTTAATTGGATTTGCCGCCCTACCTGCATCTACAATGGGATCTTTGCCATAATGTTCTTCCAACACTTTGCCGTTGATATAAATGTCACTTCCAATAATCTGAAGCGTTTCACCAGGTAACCCTATAATTCGCTTCACATAATAATCTTCATGATCTCTTCCATATGGATAAAAAACTATGATATCAAAACGTTTTAATGCATCAAAATGATAGGATAGTTTCTCCACATACAATTGATCCCCATTATGCAAAGTATTCAGCATCGAATCACCGTCCACATAGGTTCTTTGAATCACATAGTTTGGGATAATATAAACTACTACAAAAATCAAGATAAGATAAAAGACCAAATCAAACAAGAGACCCTTGTTCCTCTGTTTCTTTATATTCTGTTTCTCGGTTTCTTCTATTTTATATGCATCTTCAAATTCAATCTCATAATTATTCCTAGGTGCATCCTCTATCTTGTATGTATCTATTTGATCATTCTCTTTTGAAAAGGCTTTTTCTATTTCGTCCTCAAATTCATCCCGATTATTTGACATTAAGCCTTATCCTCCATTCAGTACTATTTATTTGTATCATTATGACTATGTAACCAAAGATAATACATCAAATGAATCTTTATTTTTTGAAATACTCCATTTAACCAAATAAATTTGATCCATTACGTTTTCTTTTTGCGTAACACAAAGCACTTTCACATCAAATCGCATGAAAGTGCCGTCTTTTCATAGCCTATTAATTTTCACACCGGCAGGTATTAAGATTCAACTGTAACATCAACTTCTTCGGATTGCTCTTCTGCCGAATCATCATCACCAACAATTTTAACCTTGGAGCGGTATAACTCTTCTACCGCGATGGATAACGGCTTGGGATATGTTACATTTACCATCGGCATAGAGCCGTCAATAATCTGTCTTGCTCGTCTTGCTGTAGCAATTACGATAGAATATCTGCTGTTAACAACAGGTTGCTCGCCTGGTTCAACCTCACTGTTTACTATTCTCATTAAATCCGTATATGATGGATGTAGCATAATTATTTCTCCTTCCGATTCTCTATAATATTAATACTTTTCAAATAGATTAATCATTCTTGTTATCCACTTGAGTTTCAATTAATCCCTTTTGATTTACTCTTCCCGCTATGGTATCCGGAAGAAGTGAGGATAAAATCAAATGCCCGCTATCCGTGACAATTACTGCTTTTGTTTTTCTGCCACAGGTTGCGTCAATTGCCATTCCGTTATCTTTCGCTGTTTGCACCATTCGTTTGATGGGTGCAGCCTCTGGACTGATAATACTAATGATTTTATTGGAATTTACCACATTTCCAAAACCCACGTTCACTAACCTATTCAAAGTTATTCCTCTTTTCAGTAATTCTATTCGATATTCTGAATTTGTTCCCTAACTTTTTCAATTTCTGTTTTTAAATCAATGGCTTTATTGGTCACTTCCAAATCGTTTGCCTTAGAAAGTATGGTGTTCGCCTCTCGATTCATCTCCTGAGCAATGAAGTCTAACTTTCTGCCTACATTGTCATTCTCTTCCAAGGTCTGCTTCATATTGAGGATATGGCTTCTTAACCGCACCGTTTCCTCGTCTACACAGATCTTATCAGCAAAAATGGTAACCTCCGTAGCAAGAACTCCTTCATCAATCCTGGTATCTCCTAATAAATCAGCTACTTTAGTCATTAACTTATTGCGATATTCCTTTACTATTTCAGGGGATCTAATTTCAATAAATTCTACAAAGGAAAGCATATTGTCAAGCTTTGTAAATATATCCTTCTTCAGGTTAACACCCTCCGAAATTCTAGTCTCTACAAATTTAGAGGAAGCACTACGAACGGCTTCTTCAACAAGTGCCCAAAGCTCCTTTTCATCAAGTGACTGCTCCTCAAGAGTAAATACCTCCGGGTATCTTGATAAAGTTGAAACCCGAATATCATCCTCAAGGTTAAACTCTTCGCTCATCTTCATCAGATTTGCATAATATTCTCTTGCCAAATCTGCATTATACTTTACACATACATTGTTCTCTGTGTAATCCTCATAGGTGATATATACATCCACCTTGCCTCTGCCGATATATTGTTTTAACAGATTACGAATGCCAGCTTCAAAAAAACCAAGCTTTTTCGGCATCTTAATTGAGATTTCACAATATCTATGATTTACAGCCTTCATCTCAACCGTGATTTTACGGTCAATCTTGGCAATCTCACTCCGTCCAAAACCAGTCATGCTTTTTAACATATATGCACACTCTTTCATTTGTGATATAATTTCTTATGCATCACATTATTTTATGGTATCCAATTTATTATAATGGATAAGGTATAACAAGTCAAGTAAACTGTGCTCATTTTTCATATCAGGTTTCATGGGTCTTTCATCATAATCGTTATAGTAGTTCCAATTGCCCCACTTTCATGGAAAATGACCATAGATGCATTTTCCTTCGACAATATAATTACATTCCTTGCAAAAGTATTATTTCAACCTTGAAGTAAATGCAACTATATCGAGTCCAATAAAATGCAAATATGGCCATGATTGGATGTATCTTCTACTAATTCAGTGTATTAATTTTCTAAAGCCTGCTTTAAATCCTCGATAATATCATCAATATGCTCTGTTCCGATGGATAATCTGATCGTATTTGGTTTGATACCTACAGTAAGCAATTCCTCGGGACTTAATTGTGAATGAGTAGTACTAGCCGGATGAATAACAAGAGATTTCACATCAGCTACATTCGCTAGTAATGAAAAAATCTCAAGTTTATCAATAAAAGCTTTGGCTGTTTCTGCATCACCTTTAATTTCAAAGGTAAAGATTGAACTTCCGCCTTCTGGGAAGTATTTCTCATATAAATCATGATACGGATCATTGGGTAATGAGGGATGATTCACCTTTTCTACACCCGGATGATTATTTAAAAATTCAACAACCTTCAGTGTATTATAGATATGTCTCTCAACTCGGAGCGATAATGTTTCAAGTCCCTGTAATAAGAGGAATGAATTAAACGGACTGAGGGAGGCACCAGTATCTCTTAATAAAGTTACTCTAGCCTTGATAATATATGCAATCGCACCAACAGCTTTGGTAAATTGAACGCCATGATAGCTAGGGTTAGGCTCGGTCAATACTGGGAATTTACCAGATCCCTCCCAATCAAATTTACCACTGTCAACAATTACACCACCAAGTGTTGTACCATGACCACCGATAAATTTGGTTGCAGAATGTACCACAATGTCCGCACCATATTCGATTGGACGCAATAAATACGGAGTTGCGAACGTATTGTCTACGATTAATGGAATTTTATGCTTATGTGCAATCTCGGCAATCTTCTCAATATCGACCACATTGCTGTTAGGATTACCTAGGGATTCGATAAAAATTGCTTTTGTATTTTCCTGAATAGCGGTTTCAAAATTATTCAAATCATCGGAATCTACAAAGGTAGTCTTTATGCCGAAATCCTCCAATGTATGAGCGAAAAGATTATATGTACCACCATATATAGATTGAGCAGAAACGATGTGATCACCTGCATGAGCAATATTTTGAATGGAGTAGGTGATAGCTGCTGCTCCAGAAGCTGTTGCAAGTGCTGCTACTCCGCCTTCTAAAGCTGCAATTCTTTGCTCAAATACATCTGACGTCGGGTTCATGATTCTGGTATAAATATTTCCGCCTTCACTTAAATTAAATCTTGCTTCTGCTTGTGCTGCATTCGCAAACACATAGGAAGTAGTCTGATAAATCGGTACGCTTCTCGCATCGGTTGCGCTATCCGGTTTCTCCTGACCAACATGAAGCTGCAGTGTCTCAAATCTGAATTTCTTTTCGTTCGCCATAATAAATTCCTCCATAAATTATTATTTTTGTAAACATTCGCACCAAATACTATCTTGCATATATATTTACTATGTATTTGTTCTAATACTATACCCACTCATAATATTTGTCAAGTGAAAAATTGGATTTTTTCATAGCCATACGGTTTCACTTTCCACTTAACTAATCCTTTATATTGTAAAATCCATTGGAAGTTTTCTCATATGCTTTTCCACAAGGTCCTGTAGGGTAATCCTATCAACTACTTCTTTGATTGCCTCATAAAGTTCTTTCCAAACTTCCTTTGTAACACAGAGATCGCTTCTTTTACATTCATTGGTCTCATCTTCTGCACAATCAACCGGAGCTAAGCTTCCTTCTGTCAATCTTAATATCATTCCTACTGTATACTCCGATGGGGCTTTCATTAGTTTATAGCCCCCTTGGGCTCCACGAATGCTTTTCACATAACCTGCACGATTCAATTGGGAAATGATTTGTTCCAAATATTTTTCAGAAATATTTTGTCTGGCTGCAATACTTTTTATTGTAATATATTCCCCTGTATTATTTAAAGCAAGATCCAACATAAGTCGAAGCGCATATCTTCCTTTTGTTGAAATTTTCATAGCCCTACCTCCTAAGTATTTTTTTACCCTCATTTTCCATCATAGTTCTGAATGAAAGCAACTAACTGTTATCACATAAACTCATTTTCTTTTAGAAGATGCTGGAATGCTGTTATTGTTAATTACTTATCAATTTCGGAATTAGATATATAATACCATGGAAGAAGTAGGAATACAACTGGTGGAAATCTAATAAATTCTAAGAATTACTCCCTTTTTACTGTCCACTCCCAGTCAGTCAAAACATGGCATAATGATTGCGATAAATGATTTCCGAAAAGGAGTATTTGCATTTGTCGTAATCATATCCTCAACTTTAATTGGGAGTGAACAGCAACACCCCCTTTATCTGCGAAATCCGGGACGTCTCCTGGCAGGAAATGCCGTGGGATATGGATTCATTTCCGGAATTTTTTCTGAGTTTTCCGAAGTAAAGTTACTTTGTTTAAAGCTTAAAAACCAATCCAAACAATAGATATCTTCGTTCACCTTTTCTATCCTGTCAGTAGCAAGGGAACAGGTATCTGGCACCGGAATAATTATATCTTCTTCCGGAATCCATTCCGCAGGGATCAGTGCATGTTCTTCATCCGCTTTTTGTAAAGCCACTACCATTCTCTTAATTTCCTTCATATTTCTCCCGATTATGGTTGGGTAGTGCATTTCTGCGCGCAATCTCCCCTGCTCATCAATAAGATATACAGACCTTGCTAATTGATGATCGTTGCCGGAGGAACAAAGCATCCCATACGTAGTTGCAATCTCTTTCGTACTATCTGCAATTAGCGGAAACGTAATGTCAATTCGTTTCATATCCTTCCAGGATAGTTCCCTAATCTTTCTTGTCCATGCAATATGCGAGTATAACGAATCTCCTGACAACCCAATCAGTTCCGTATCTATCTCCCTAAATTCGTTGACCATAGCCGCAAGGGTCATCATTTCCGTAGTACATACCGGTGAAAAATCAGACACATAGCTAAACAGGATTACCCATTTGCCATAAAAATCTTTCGGAAAATCAATTTCACCAGTAGTAGTCATGGCGTGGAATTTCGGAGCTATTTCTCCTATCATAGGCATATCCGTCACCTCAATAAGAAATTCTTAATACAAAGATATGTACTCATTGAATCATGTGCTACTTACAAATCACAAATTAAATGCAACAAAGGAATGTTACAGCACATTAATCGGTACTCGATCTTTGCTATAACATTCCTTAAATTAATCATATCATCGATAATCCTATCGATTCTTTATATAACAGCGATAACACATGGCTGTATAAGTGTCATTTCCACCGATTAAGATCTGTTCACCCTCTGTTACGATTTTACCATTGCCATCCAAACGAACATTTACCGTCGCTTTTCTTCCGCAGGAACATATGGTTTTAATCTCTGTGATGGAGTCAGCGATTTCCATTAATCGCTTACTTCCCGGGAACATTTTGGTTCTAAAATCTGCTCTAAGTCCAAAACACAATACCGGCACATCAAAATCGATCACCAAATAAGATAATTGATCAATTTGATCCTCTGTTAAAAACTGACATTCATCCACTATGATAACATCTACGGACTCCTCAAGTTTTTGAAAGCTGTCGCATAAATTTTCTGTAGGCGATAATACATAAGCCTTTGCAGAAAGCCCTGCTCTAGACTGTATAATTCCTTCTCCGTCCCTGCTGTCAACCTGGGGCTTAATCAGCCATACCTTCATACCGCGTTCTTCATAATTGAATTTTGTAATGAGTGCCTGTGCAGTTTTTGAACTTCCCATAACACCGTATTTAAAATATAGCTTTGCCATTTCTCTTTTTTCCTTTGCTTTTTATTCTATGAGCCTATTCTATGACGTCGGCAAGGTGATCCAGCCAATCTCCTTCAAATAACTCAATCATTCCTTTATCGCATGCTGCTGCCAGCTTCGGATTAATGGGAAGCTTTGCAATATTCTTAATCTCATATTTTGAGGCAACCTCATCAATTTTGCTTTCACCAAAAATCGGATACGCCTTGTCACAATCCGGACATACAAAATAGGACATATTCTCTACAAGTCCAAGAATGGGTACATTCATCATCCTTGCCATCTTCACCGCTTTGCCGACGATCATGGATACCAACTCCTGAGGAGAAGTTACAATAATAATTCCGTCAATGGGTAAAGACTGAAATACAGTAAGTGGCACATCACCGGTACCCGGAGGCATGTCCACAAACATATAATCCACATCGCTCCAAATTACATCTGACCAAAATTGCTTTACAGTTCCTGCAATAACGGGTCCTCTCCAAACTACAGGATCAGTTTCATCACCTAATAATAAATTGATGGACATAACGTCAATTCCGGAATTGCTTTTTACCGGAAACATGCCAAGTTCGCTGCCCTTTGCTCTTTCCTTTAATCCAAATGCCTTTGGAATGGAAGGTCCTGTTATATCCGCATCAAGAATAGCTGTTTTAAAGCCTCTTCTTTGCATGGTCACCGACATTAAGGAGGTTACCATGGATTTTCCCACTCCTCCTTTTCCGCTGACTACTCCTATTACTTTTTTAATTTTACTCAGCTCATGAGGTTTTACCAGAAAGCTGTTCTCCGTAGTACGATCGCCGCAGCTTGCACTGCAGCTTCCGCAATCATGACTGCAATCGCTCATATTCTTCATCCTTTTCATTTATTTAAAATAAAACATTTCTTTTCCAACGAAGATTATTATAGACCATTATTGATATAAGTCAATATTTAACCTGTTGATATATTCTTGAAAACATCTCACATTCCTTTAACAACCATGCCACCTTACGAATATTATGATATATAACAATAGGAAAGGAGCTGATTAAATGCCAATCTTAGTTGCATCTGCTCTACACTTTCATCCACTGACAGGTGCCATAGTATATTTAGCAGATCATATTCTCGTCATATCTATCGTTGGCTTAGTAGTATTACTTCTATTTGGTTTTATATATACGATTTATCTGAAACGAAAAATCACAAAGAATGAGTCTAAACCCATCCCCCCGATTGTCGGAGATGTGTCCGAACGAGTTGATGAACTGAATAATGAAATAAAACCCTTTGGTTTCGCCTACGAGCCTTATCAGGATATCTTTTTCTCCGTAATGTATCCTTGGCAGCGCCAACTTGGCTATTGCAGATTATACGATGAGGCCAGCGCCGCACTCAGTATGATTATTGACTGTGAACCGATTGCATTTGAATATAACGGCAAAAAATGGCTCATTGAGTTTTGGAAAGGTCAATATGGTATGAACACTGGTGGTGAAGTAGGCATTTATTATACTACCGGCCCCAGTCTGGTCATTCCAGGGATTTTCAATGGTACCTTTTATCATTGTGTAGAAGATCAGGATTGTATCAACATGTCATTTGCACTCCGTAAAAACGGTAATCTGCTATTTACTCGCAGCGGATTTCATTGGTGGTTAACCGGCTTTAAACTTGGAGAATTATCAAAACCTTCCGAACTAATGATGGACATCGTAATTGAATTATATGATAAGCGTATGGCTTTTACCTTTGTGAATGCTTTAGTGAAAGCAGGTTATAAAGAAGAAGAATACCAAGTAATAGACAACAAAGTGTTCATTCATTACGATAAGCCTCATACCCCACAGCCAATCACCCGAACTGCCTTCACTGATTTTATCATGCTGAAAAATGATGAAAACCTAATTAAAGCGTATTTAGATATCACAAAGGATTATCCTGATACCCTCGATAAACTGGAGGTATTACGTCAGGAGGCCCCTGGATTATATAATCATATCTTGAGCATCGGAAAGCCTCATGCAGTATATGATGCCTTTGTTTCCATCAGTGAACATTTAGATCCGGAATAGCACCCAAAAGGAGGCGATACCATTGTCTGTTTCAACACGTTTATCCAAGGTACTCGAAGAATCAACTATCGTATCCTTCGATGATAATTCTCGGTTTGTTATTATGAGCGATTGCCATCGCGGAATTGGCAACTGGGGAGACAATTTTTCAAGTAACCAGAACCTATTCTTCGCAGCTCTTCGTTATTATTACGAGAACGGATTCACGTATATTGAAGTAGGTGATGGGGATGAATTATGGGAAAACCGGGATATCAATGATATCATCAATACCCACAGTGATGCTTTTTGGCTAATGTCCTTACTTTATAAGGATAATCGTTTGTTTATGCTATATGGTAATCATGATATCATTAAGCGTGATCCCCGTTTTACTAAAAATAACTGCCATAGTTTTTTCTGCGAAAGTGTAGATTCCCATGTCCCTCTGTTTCCCGGTATTCAGTTCTTTGAGGGAGTCGTTCTCCAATACAGAAATACTCCTTATAAAATATTATTAACGCACGGACATCAAGCTGATTTTCAAAATGATACCCTTTGGAGGTTATCAAGATTTCTTGTGCGATATCTGTGGAGGCCTCTGGAACTAATCGGCATAAAAGACCCTACCAGTGCATCAAAAAATAATAAGAATAAGAATAAGATTGAGAAAAAATTAAAAGAGTGGGTTGACCAGAATAAGCTTCCTCTCGTATGCGGTCATACCCATAGAACTTCATTTCCATCCGTTGGAGAAATTCCTTATTTTAATGATGGAAGCTGCGTCCATCCAAGATGCATTACCGCTCTTGAAATCCGCAATGGTACCATTGCGTTGGTAAAATGGGCTGTGTTAACCAAACCGGACAGAACGCTCTATGTAGGACGTGAAGTTTTAAGCGGCCCAGTTCGTTTACTTGAATATTTTCAGATTCAAGAATACTATACAAAAGTATCCATGTTATAAAGTAAATAAAAACCATCAAACCTGCTTTCTACGAATATTTAAAGATCTTATCGAGACCTTCAAATATCAAAGCTTGATTGATGGTTTTTATTTTACTTTTTCTTAACTGAATATCCGAATTTGCCCAAGTATTCTCCCAGTGAATAGTACTCACCATGAGAATAGGCCACTAATCCGGATTGATTCAAATGAAATCTTCCTGTCTCATCCATGTATTTCTTATCCACTGCTACGTTAACCACTTCTGCAAGAAAGAGGTCATGACTTCCTAATGGAATAATATCCTTTACCACACATTCCATGCTGACCGGACTTTCTGCAATATATGGTACGGACACAAGCTTTGCCTTCATTGGTGTTAACTTCATTTCCTTGAATTTATCTACGTTCCTGCCCGACTTAACACCACAGTAATCCGCTTGATACACCAGTTCCTTTGTAACCAGATTTATTACAAATTCCTTTTCTTTCTTAATGATATCATAGGAATAACGTTCCTTACGTATTGAAATGGAAACCATTGCGGGATTAGTGCATACTGTTCCTGCCCAGGCAATTGTTATGATATTCGGTCTTTCCTCCAGCTTTCCGCAGCTGACCATAACTGCCGGAATGGGATACAGCATATTACCCGGTTTCCAGTGATCTCTTTCTGTCATACTTCCTCCGTTTTCTACCAAAACTAATATAATTATTCGCAATATAGATAATACAACAAGTTCTATTATTTTACCATATACTTTTCAATTACTGAAAGGCTAATCCTATGTTTCTTCCAGAGTACAAGCGTAAAACTTAATTCATCCACTTTAGAATCAGTATATCGTCATGATATAACTAATAATCTCCTCCCCATACTTACTATACTTTATCGCATATGGTTAGAAATATCGTGATTTTGATATTATGGTAAAATCCTCTATTTTTATGAATAATTTAAAATCCATCCAACCATAATATAACCAGTACATTGTGGTAATCATATTGTTAGCAATTACCTATCTCTACACACCAATTTTGAAAGGAGAACACTCATGAAAGCATCAGTGGATCAGGACGGATGCATCAGCTGCGGTTTATGCGTAGATATATGCCCCGAAGTATTCAGTTACAATGATAATGATGTATCCCAGGCAATTGAAGGGGATATACCGGAAAAATATATCAAGCAGGCCGAAGAAGCCAGAGACGGCTGTCCGGTAAGTGTAATTGATTTAGACGAATAGTTATAATTACGGCTGTTACAACATCAACCTTAGGAGTTCAAAAGGAGATATTCTCCTGAGATTCATCAAGGTGTCCGCATTGTAACAGCCTATCTTTTTGTATTTTTGGTATTTTTTGTATTTTTCATTGTGCTATTCGCATGCTATTTTTTTCCACGCTGCTATGCTATAATTAATATATCAATATTTCAAAGGAGTGATTGAATGAATTTTATCCATGAACAAAACAAAATATATTTAAACGATCAGGACAATCACATGATTGCGGTAGTAACCTTCCCCAAGATAAGTGAAAATGTGGTTAATATTGATCATACCTATGTTGACAGTTCCTTAAGAGGTCAAGGCATTGCAGCAAAGCTGATGGAAGAAACCGTATCCCAGCTGAAGGAAAGCCATTGGATGGCTAAACCAACCTGCAGCTACGCCGTAAAATGGTTTGACGAACATCCGGAACATTCTGATTTAATTGTAAAATGATACACGATTAAGGGAAGTATTGATAAGCACCATGCTTTTGCAGGGTAACAGTCAATACTTCCTTTGCATGTCGATTATTATCATACCAATAAAAAGGGATTAATTTTTACTAATTTACTACATTTACTTCCACTTGCTCCGGGTGGTATAATTCTTGTTAATTGTTTTTTCAGTAATACAAAGCTGGAAAGAAGAACGCTTGACAGAAAGTGAGAGAAATATATGAACGAAAAAACATTGTATCTGGAATGTTACTCCGGTATAAGCGGAGATATGACCGTGGCAGCACTCCTTGATCTAGGCGCGGATCAAAAGGTATTGCTGGACGGATTAAAGAGTTTAAACGTAGAAGGCTATCAGGTGAAAATTGGACGCAGGGAGAAAAGCAGCATTGATGTCTGCGATTTTAGTGTGATTTTGGAACAGGACAAAGAAAATCAACTCTCCTCCTCAAACTATAATCCCAATCATGATGACTCTTACGGGCATGAGTATGAACTGGAACATTCCCATCCAGAGGATTCTCATTCTTATCGTGAACAAGAGGATTCTCACGATCATCCTCATACTCATGATGAAGAAGGTCTCATTCACGAACATACGAATTCTCAAATTGAACAAGAGCACACTTATGAACATACACATATCTATGGTGAGACAGTGCATACTCACGAACACCCTCATACTCATGGTGAACCGGCGCATACTCACGAACATCCACATACTCATGGTGAACCGACGTACACACATGAACATAATCATTCTCATAGTGAAGAAGGTCTCACTCATGAACATACACATTCTTATAGTGATCATGAGACGCCTCTACGCCTTGGCCATCATGAACACAGAAACCTGTCTGATATCAATGCCATCATTGATGGTTCTGGAATTACAGATAATGCTAAGACGCTAGCAAAAAAGATCTTTCATATTATTGCTGTAGCAGAAGCAAAAGCTCATTCAAAACCCCTTGACAAAGTACACTTTCATGAAGTAGGAGCCATCGATTCCATCGTTGATATTGTTAGTGCAGCCATCTGTCTTGATAATTTAAATATTAAAAATGTTATCGTGTCCGAATTACATGAAGGAACCGGTCAAATCAAATGCCAGCATGGTCTTCTTCCTGTTCCCGTTCCCGCCGTAATTAATATTGCTGCCGAACATCAGCTGCCCCTACACATCACCAATGTACAAGGCGAACTTGTAACTCCAACCGGGGCTGCAATTGTGGCTGCAATCAGAACAAGTGACCAGTTGCCAAAGAATATGAGAATTCTAAAAATAGGCCTGGGTGCCGGAAAACGTATTTACAGTGGTGCCTCGGGAATCCTACGTGCCATGCTGATTGAGGAAAATACCACTCTCCCCTCTGTGGATAAAATCTGGGTATTGGAGGCTAATATTGATGATTGTACCGGTGAAGCTCTCTCCTTTACCATGGAGCAATTGTTCAAAGCTGGTGCAAAAGACGTCTATTATACCCCTATTTTCATGAAGAAGAACCGCCCCGCCTACCTGCTTGGCGTAATCTGTAAAGAAGAGAATATCTCGGAGATGGAACGCATTGTTTTTACCCATACCACCACCATTGGTATTCGCAAGCATGAAGCCGAACGTACCATTCTTTCCAGAGAGCAAAAAACCGTCTCCACCTCTTATGGGGATGCCGAGGTAAAACTCTGCTCTTATGAGAACCATGTGTATATTTATCCGGAATATGAAAGCGTCAAAAAGTTTTGCCAAGATAGCGGCATGGATTATTCCTCCGCTTATCACCTTATTCAATGTGAAGCTAGAAAAACATTACTATAACGAACTAATTTCAAAGAAAGGGTCAAGATGATTGACCCTTTTAATTTATGAATAGAAAACTCATTGGAGATAATATAATGAAACAAATAAACCACAGTCAAATAATATCTGAAGATTTAAACAAGCTTGAAGACCTGCGTTCACTCTTTCAAAACCACATAAATGAAGGGATTGCAGTAGCTTTCTCAGGCGGAGTCGACAGCAGCTTACTTTTAAAAATCGCATGCGAAGTAGGTAACAAATTCAATCGCCCTGTCCTTGCTCTGACCTTCGAGACCAAGCTGCATCCACACGGAGATTTAGAGGAAGCCAGAGACATCGCTCTAGGCTTTGGAGCAGTTCACAAAACCATTCAAGTGGATGAATTCAGTGATCCCATCATTATGGAAAACCCTGTTGACCGTTGCTACCGCTGTAAGAAGTTACTGTTCCAAACCTTTATTCAGACAGCCAATGAACTAGGATATCATTATCTAATGGATGGAACAAACTATGATGATCGAACTGCTTATCGTCCCGGAATGAAAGCTCTCTTGGAGCTTGGAATTCACAGTCCTCTTCTGGAGCTGGAAATTACAAAGAAACAAATTCGTTCCTTGGCTTCCCACCTGGCGATACCTTCCTCTAATAAGCCCTCTGCTCCTTGCCTGGCTACCCGTCTTCCCTACGGTACCCACTTTGATTATGAATTGCTTGGCAGACTGGATCTTGGAGAACAATATCTTAGAGGATTTGGTTTTTATAATGTTCGGTTAAGATTACATGGAGATATTCTTCGAATCGAAATAGATAAGAGTTCTTTTTCTGATTTTATGAAATATTCTGATCAGGTAATGGAGGAATTAAAAAAACTGGACTTTCTCTATATTACCTTTGATCTTGAAGGCTTTCGTTCAGGAAGCATGGATATTAACCTAAAATAATACTGATATCTTTCTATTATTGAACGCATCGTCACTCTGTCAAAAATGTAGTTAAATAGTTTCGCCCCAAGTATTTTATTTATCATACTTGGGGCATTTTTTAATAGATATTCTGATTAATGAGTTAAAAGGTCTTCAAAAAAGTTCTGGCAATTAGCATAATGATCATTACAATACCAAACTAGTTTGATTTTATTGCAAGGCGATTAATTTGAGTTGCAATATATCCAGCGCCAAACCCATTGTCAATATTTACTACAGCTAGTCCTTCCGCACAGGAGTTAAGCATTGTCAATAGAGCCGACACTCCGTTAAAGCTGGCACCATAACCGATTGAGGTTGGTACTGCAATCACTGGCTTGTCCACCAAGCCGGCTACCACGCTTCCCAATGCTCCCTCCATACCTGCCACAGCTACCACACAGTTGGCATTGCGTATATCCTCAAGCTTTGAGAACAAACGATGTATTCCTGCCACACCCACATCAAATATTCGAATGACATTACTTCCAAAGAACTCCGCTGTCTGTGCTGCCTCTTCCGCTACGGGTATGTCCGCGGTCCCACCGGTACATACCACAACACTTCCAACCTTCTCTTTTTGATTTACCTGAATCTTTAGAATTCTAGACAACGGATCATATTCTACCATCGGGAGAACTTCTTTTACACTTTCATATTGTTCCTGAGTTGCTCTGGTTCCTAACACATTCGTTCCCTTTTCATAAAAGTTCTGATAGATGCTAACTAGATGAGGAGTTGCTTTACCAGAGCAAAAAATCGCCTCACCAAAACCGGAACGAAGCTCTCGATGATGGTCAAGTTTTGCATGTCCCAAATCCTCATAGGGTAATTTTTTTAACATCTCCTCTGCTTCGTGAATCGATATATCGTTATTTTTAACCTGTTCCAATAATTTATGAATATCCATATTTATACTCCAATCTCAAATACAATTCTGATGTTTCTACGCTATTATTATTGCTCTATCCTAAAGATATATTATCACAAAATGCCCCAAAATACCAGCAAAACCAATTATTCGCATAAGTTTGATATGAAATAAAACAGAGATTAATTCTTACAGATGGATATTACAAAGACAGAACAATTTTACAAATAGATATATGCTGGTTCGTATTTGGTCGCAATATAACTAGATCAATTTCTATCAATAAGTAATCCGAAGGACGAACTGTAATATACAATTGCAGTTATGAACCCTTTGGTAATACTGACAAGGATGGCTAAAAACAGCACTTTAATTCCTACTCGACTGTTTTCAACCACCCTGTATATTTATCTATTCCTGAACTAATTTTTCGCGTAACATGGCAAATCCATAGGGTTCCAGTTTATTCTCCATCAGCCCAAATTGCCAAATCACTGTTTTTTTCCCTATACTACTCTCCAGCTCTTCTTCCCTGCTGCCGGCATTTAGAATAATAGTAATACAATCCTCAGGGGAATACCGTTCGTATACGAAAAGACTGCTACCCCTCTCTGCGCTAATCACACGATATTTTCCATGTCTTAAACTTGAAAGTTTTTTTCTCACAAATATTGCAGCCTTAATAAAATGAAATAAATCACTCTCTTCATCCCACTCCATCTGAGGTAAATTCCCTTGTTCAGAGGCACAACAGGCTTGTTGCTCATCACCATACAATAGTAACGGAATTCCAGGTGAAGTCATCCAATATAAAATAGCAAGATAATAACGTTCTGGTTTTTCCTCACAGTCGCATAGAAAGCGGGAAGTATCTTTACTATTCATATAGCGGATGGTATAACACTTGCATTCTTCCTTTTCTATATGATTCTTTGAATTTTGAGCAAATTCATAAGCATCTAATTTATTATGACCAAAGAAATCTCTGATATTCCAATGAAATCCATTATCAATGCTCCCCTCAAACAGCTGATTAGTGTTCCCCTCTTCTTTTCCAGTGAGATCATTAATAAGAACAACACAATCCGGTGAGATACTACTTATTAAGGAACACAGTTCTTTAAAAAACACATCAGATATGTTATCTTTATCGATAAGTATTCCATCCATCTTATAATCGGTAAGCCAATGGTTACATTGCTTTGAAAGTTCCATTGTATCCTCATCGCTAAGAATTTCTGGCTCTTTTAACGACCCTTTCAAAAATGAGCGAAGGTGCAACTCAAACCCCTTTAGTATAACTCTAAAGTTGCAGTTATGGGCTAGCCCGACCAGAAATGCAAAATCCTTATCCGTCCCCAGTTTCGGATGAATGTGGTCACCCAAAGAAGCTTGAGGCATCTCACTTCCTTCCTTGATGAATGGATTGAGAGAAATACAATTAATTCCCAATTTGAGGAGATAATCCATATTTTCAATTATCCCTTGAATCGTCCCACCATAGGTTTTGTTTTCTCCAGATTCCTCCTCATTGTCTTCCCTTATGTAATCAAGCTTCTTCCAGGAAGAAGCAAAGCGATCCGGAAGGATATCATAAATAACCGCATCTTCTAACCATAAAAAGCTCTCTGTTTGTTCTTTAATTCTGTTACCTATCCTTCCATCTAACTCTACCTTTTGATCCGTATATTTGCCTGTTTCCTGCTCCATTCCTACCTCCAAAGCATCATATACAGCAAATATATATTCCAGGTGGACATAAAATAGTCTATCTTATCTTCTTATAGGATGTTCTTTATCACGATTAATCAGAATAATGATGGATCTCCTTAAAAGCGCGCGGTTCCCTTCCATGTAATAGATTGACTCGGTGATTAAACCATTTCTTTATTTCATTTCCTTATTCCGATTCTTTATTTCATTTCCTTATTTCGATTCTTTATTTCATTTCCTTACTCCGTTTCCTTATATAATAAATCATTGCTAATTGTAGTATAAAATAACCGCCTAATCTCACTTGGTTCATTGGTCTGACCCAATATCCACATCAGCTTGGTTACTACCGCTTCTGTAGTCATATCATAGGCCTCTAGGATATTAAAATGTCTCTTCAGTTTCTGACCAACTTTGTATATATTCATATCACTGCCCTCATTTGGAACCTGGGTTGTCATTACAATGGTTCTTCCCAACTCCATCCACTTTTCGATCACTTCATAGTAATGATATTTTTCCAATGAGGGAATGCCGCCTACACCATAGCTCTCGATAATAACTGCATCATTCTTCTCAAGAAGAAAATTTAATACATCTGAATCCATCCCCGGAATCAACTTCAATAACCCCACCTTTGCATTTAATTTATCATAAAAGACTGGTGTCCCTTCCTCTTTCCCTGCAATATATTGAAGTATTTTATCATCCTGAATCAAAGCCAGGAATGGATAGTTGATGCTGGAAAATGCATGAAAGCTTTTCGAATGTGTCTTTCTGGCACGTGTACCAAGAATCACTTTTCCATCAAATAAAATTTGTACCCCACTGGCATAATCTGAGGAAGCGTACAAGAAGCTTGCATACAGATTCACCCTGGAATCTGATATTTCCATATTAATCGGCTTTTGAGAGCCGGTAATCACGATAGGCTTGGGGGAATGCTGTATCAGATAGGATAAAGCGGAAGCAGTATAAGCCATGGTATCTGTTCCATGGGTGATTACAAATCCATCATATTTGTCATAGCTATCCTTAATCGCCTTTGCCATCATTAACCAGTGCTCCTGGCTTATATTGGTGCTGTCCAGATTACATAGCTGAATCGCTTCCACCTCACAGATACGATCAATGTCATTCAAATATTGCAATACATCTTCCGACGTCAAAAGTGGGGTTAACCCTGTTTGTGTACTGGCTGATGCGATGGTTCCACCGGTCGCAAGCATTAATATTTTCTTCCTCATATTACTCCTTCATGAATTTCTTATTCAGAAAAGGTTTTCACAAAACCTTTTCTTCCTTATCATTTCGATTATCCTGTGATTATATCCAACTAATTATAGCATCAACCTTGCAAAACATCCACGAATATTCTTCCTTCCTTAGTCGAGCCTAAAAGTTTTGTAATTTTTATATTATGCATCACCTTAATAGATTAGTATTCATATCTTAATCTAGGGCAAAACTTTTAAGCCCGACTAATAATCATGTTAGCTTTAGGAGGATACATCATGGATGGTAAAATAATACCCCTAAACAGGCTCCCTCTAGGAAAGAAGGCCAGGGTAAGAGAGCTGACCTTACATGGGATCAGCCGAAGACGATTACTCGATTTGGGGTTAATCATTAATACCGAGGTTGAAGCTTTGCAAAAAAGTCCCTCAGGAGATCCCATCGCTTATTTAATAAGAGGAACGGTGATTGCAATACGTTCGGAGGAAGCCTCTGAAATTCTGGTTGAAGCAATCTAGGAAAAATAATTACCCATGAGTAGTATTTTTACTTCTCATGGTATACATAAAAATGGAGGTATAAGATATGGGTTTAACAAACCAACCCACCGGAACCGGTGTACTGGAAGAAGAATATTTGACAGATTGTTCTGATAAAAGAGAAAAGATAATTGCTTTAGGCGGCAACCCCAATGTAGGAAAAAGTACTGTCTTCAATCATTTGACTGGTTTAAATCAGCACACCGGAAATTGGCCGGGCAAAACCGTCAGCAACGCACAGGGTAAGTACCAGCACAAGGATACTGATTTTGTATTAGTTGATATTCCAGGGACATATTCATTAATGGCAAATTCTCAAGAGGAAGAAATCGCTCGTGATTTTATTTGTTTTAGTAATCCTGACGCCACTGTGATCGTAGCAGATGCCACCTGTCTGGAACGGAATTTAAACCTTGTGCTTCAAACTCTTGAAATCACTTCAAAAATAGTTCTCTGCGTCAATCTACTGGATGAAGCAAAAAGAAAAAACATCAAAATCAATCTGAAGAAGCTTTCTGAACATCTCGGTGTCCCTGTGGTCGGAACCAGCGCCAGAAGCGGGTTAGGACTAAAGGAACTAATGGATACTGTTCATGCTATATCCTATGATACCCTAACCTTTAATCCTCTCCCTATTATCTATCAAGAGGAAATTGAGAAAGCAATTCATATCCTTGAACCATCCATTTACGAATTAACACAGGATAGCATAAAAAGCCGCTGGATATCCATAAAACTAATTGATGGAGAGGAAACCCTTTCTAAAGCACTTGAGAAATACTTAAATCTTGATCAATCAACATTGGAACAAATCTCCCAGAAGATAAGGGAAGCCAGAGATCTTCTACAAACGCATCATCTTGATCAGGATAATTTTCGTGATGTAATCGTATCACAAATTGTAACCACTGCGGAGGACATCTGTAAGTCTAGCGTATCTTATGAAAACAAGAAATATAATCAAACAGATCGAAGAATTGACCGAATTCTGACTTCTAAAACCTTTGGAATCCCTATCATGATCGCTCTTCTTGGAATTATATTCTGGCTTACCATAACCGGAGCTAACATTCCCTCATCTTTACTTGCTAATCTATTATTTGGAATTGAGGATCAGCTCACCAACTTCTTTCAATGGATTGGAACTCCCTCCTGGGTTCATGGTATATTGGTTTTAGGAATTTATCGCACCTTGGCATGGGTTGTCTCTGTTATGCTTCCCCCCATGGCAATATTCTTTCCTCTTTTTACCCTGCTTGAGGATTTGGGATACCTTCCCCGAATTGCGTTCAATCTTGATCATTTCTTTAAAAAAGCATGCTCCCACGGAAAGCAAGCTCTCACAATGTGTATGGGCTTTGGCTGTAATGCTGCCGGTATTATCGGCTGTAGAATCATTGACTCTCCCAGAGAAAGACTTATCGCTATGATTACCAATAATTTTGTTCCCTGCAATGGTCGCTTTCCCTCGCTTATCGCTATCATAACTATGTTTTTTGCCGGTGCCATTGGAGGACCTTTTCAAACGGTAGCGTCTACCATCATCCTGACCGGCATTATCGTGCTTGGGGTTGTTATGACACTTTTGATATCACGTTTGCTATCAAAGACTCTCCTAAAAGGAATGCCTTCCTCCTTTACCCTTGAACTGCCACCCTATCGCAAACCACAGATTGGAAAAGTGATTGTAAGGTCTGTGCTAGACAGAACATTATTTGTACTTGCAAGAGCGGTAATGATAGCGGCGCCAGCCGGACTGATTATTTGGATACTGGCAAATATTCAAATTGATGGTCTTAGTCTACTGACACATTGTGCTGAGTTTTTAAATCCCTTTGCCAAACTGTTCGGTCTTGACGGATATATTCTAATGGCATTTATTCTTGGATTTCCTGCAAATGAAATTGTAATTCCCATATTAATTATGAGCTACCTCTCTACCGGTAATCTTCTTGAACTGGATCATATCAGTGAACTCCGAGAACTTCTCATCTCCCATGGGTGGACCTGGCTTACTGCAGTTTGTACCATGCTTTTTTCATTGATGCATTGGCCCTGCGGTACCACTTGCTTAACTATAAAAAAGGAATCTAAAAGTATGAAATGGACATTGTTATCCTTTATTATTCCTACCGTAACCGGCTTTACTCTATGCTTTATTGTTGCCAATTTGACCAGACTTTTAGGGCTGGTATAGATTTATTGCCACAAAAAGGGTGTTACAATTATTTTGCAACACCCTTTATTACAATTTATTCTAGCTTAATTATCGTCATAACCCTTGTCAGCCTATTTATTCCTGAGCTTTCATTTTCTCTCCGGATAAATTATCGATTTGCTCCAAAAAGTCCGTTATATTACCAATAATAGTGGAACGCTTGCTCATTCTCATATTCAGCTTGTCAATCTTATCACCAACCGAATCAACAATCTCTGCTACTGAACCAACTCCTGTTGCTGCTCCATTGATTTCAGAACTGGTTCGATCAATGCCGGTAATAATCTGATGACTGAACTCCTTTACCTCATCACTGCAATCCGCAACCTGCTTAAAGTCACTTTGCACATTAAGTGCATAATCAAAGTTATCCTGTATCGCTTCTTTTGCCAAAGTAATCTGGTCACTCAAAGAATTGATACTATTGTAAAGGTTCAAAATATTCTCATCGATACCATGTACTAAATTCGTTGTAGCAGCGGATAATTTTCTGATTTCATCTGCAACCACTGCAAAACCTCTGCCCGCTTCTCCTGCTCTTGCTGCTTCTATGGATGCATTTAATGCTAAGAGATTCGTATTTTTTGCAATTCCTGTGATACTCTTTGACATTTCCTTAATTACGTTAAAATTGCTCTCTAGAGAGTGAAAGGATTCTGTAAATTGATCCAACTGGACACAGGTTCCGTTTAATTTATCTGACAAGGTACTCATTTTAACATCCGCTTGCTTAGTAGCAAGTTCGGATCGTTTCATAACATCATTAATACTATTTACATAGTGACCGAAATCATGAAAGTCTAATTTTAGACGATTAATCATCTCCTGAGTTTTACCAATCTGAGAATAAGTATATTGAATGTCTTGAATGGATTCAGATACCTTAATCTCTTCATCCAAGAACTCTTCCATTTTCTTTTCGATATGTAATACGCCATAATTAATATTTCTATAATAATCGTTCTCCTCTTGAGTTACCAATGGCTCAGCTTGCTGCTGAGTAACGGAAAGCTCCTCTTGTGCCCCGGATACCTTCGCTTTTCTTAATCTAAATATGCTCATATTCTCCACCCCTATTCAAATACTGCAAGAACCATAGTCTGATTAAAATGCTGCTGATTTAATTGCTCTCCATAGCCGGCAAATCCAATATAATCACCTAAGGCTTTACTCATGTCTTTGCCAAAATCATTCAGGTATCCGTTTTGTTCAAATAGAATTGATCTAGCAAGGCAATTAATCATAATGGAGAAGGATGGATTCGGAATTTCTTGTTTCACTTTCTCAATTGTTCCCTGAATCACAGCCTTGAAGTCATCGGGCTCCAAAAGAACCATTTTAGAGTTATTATAAACTCTTGCATGATATGCCATACCATTATTCTTTGATACCATTTGATTCGCGGTAATGAACATATCCCCGCCGATGATTCTTCCAAGGGGATAGCCGTCCAAATATTGATCCAGTCCCTTTACCGTTGTGTTTAACGCCTCAGCGGTTACCACTGCTGCCGGCCTATGATCATACTCATGTACGATTCTGTTCTTAACATCAACCTTGGTAGCTGTAAAATAGTGCTCTGTAGGCTTATAGATATTTTCGCGGAAAAGCTTAATTCTTCCACCCAAATTTTTGATAAATACAAAAACACAAGCATTCTCATAGACAATTCCATTCAAGGATATTCTGGTCTTTTCTGCTCTTCCGTGATCCCCTGCGGTTCCTCCGAATAACGGAATCTCCTTGCTCTCCAGTACAGAACTAAAAGTTGATAGCACAAGCTCCTCACAGCCGATTAAACCTGATGATATTTCGAAACATACTGTATTAGTAGTATCCTGGAAATTTTCAATACAATCTGATATTCTGTCTACATATTTAAGAGGATAGCGATCGACCTCCTCCAACACATTGCCATAACATTCTATCCCTGCTTCAAATCCCATAACAAGTAAGGAATTCTTGAAAGCGCCATCCTTGCAAAATCCGGCATAGGTAGAAGATCCAAGAACTATACTATTATTAAATTTTTTACTGATTAATGCGGTAAATCCTTCAAAATAATCAATATCTGCAAAGAAAAGAATTAATTTTGGAGATTGGAAGCTAGCTGTCGCTTCTGATACAGCTTCCTCTAAATTTAGATTCGAGCTTTTTCCTATTTTGTAATCCATGTTCCCTCCCGCAACATCTCATCCGATGTATATTTTATACTTCATGATATTGAATCACTCCGTAATTGTAAGCTTTCGTGTAACCAAAATCAATTGTTTTATGGTATTTTGCTAAAATTCTATATCATTCAACATGGGGAATCATAAGGAGTTTAGGGTATTTTGACTGGATATGTCGAATAGAGTAAAACATAATAAACGGATATTTTTATTAATAATATTATTATCGCTCTTCGCTCCAAAAATATCTTTATCGTCAATTATAATAGTCACATAGCTTGATGGCATAATCCAATGTTTCCCAACACTCAAATGTCAATTGTATTTTTAAACGAATTCCCAGAGTATCCAAATATAAGCATCACTTGATATATATATCCCGATCCTCCGAACTTCAATTGCTTTATAAGCATGTTTATTGCTTTCGACACATTTCGTCATACATTCCATATAATGGTAATGTAACCATTTAACAGTTGCAAAAAATGTAAAGGAGCGTTGAATATGGGCTGTTGTTTTTGCTTTTGTTGTCGTCGTCGCCATCATCACCATCACCATGATGATTGTGGCAGACGTGATGAACATCGTTGTGATGAACGTCGGCAAGATGATGACTGTGATAGATTTATCAGTCAAAGACGAGAGTTAGTGTAGACAATAAGTTTTGATTATGCCACTGCATCGTTTGATTATATGGATGCAGTGGCATCCAACTACTCCTTGATGTACTCTTTACAGTTACAATCTGTATCCTTATCCCGGTGATTACAACTGATAAAATCACCATCAATCCATGATGCACATACATCTTCCTTGGGGAATGAGGGAAATCAGACACAAAACCATGTACAATTCGTGACACCTTTCAATTTTTAATTTCGATTTTAATTATCTTAACATAGTTAATCAGACATATACAGGGTGGTTAATCGGGGATAAATTACCCAAAATAGGAATACTGCTTTTGTGGCGGTATTCCTATTTTACATCAAGCAATCTTAATATTCAAAACTGGTAATACAATTGGTTCAAATCCTGGCAGTGAAGTTAATAAAGTTATTTGACTTCTCAAATAAGGGAACATCTCTATTGATATGATTTTCACTTATACAAGCTAATAAGATCGTTCACTAGTATTTCTCCATTTGTAAATTCAATTCTATTATTGTTTAAAAATCCATCCAATGATTGAATTGTTTTTTCAATAATAGAAATCTTCCATTTTTTTTCGAAATCCATTTTCAAACTAATATAAGCTTCATTTTTTAATGGTTCAAATACTATTGAACACAAAGTTGGAGATTGAGAAGTTGTATCTTGAAAAGTTCTTTTTAAAACCTCAAAAGCTTCATTTATTCCAAAGCTATGAATATTATTAGAGATATATTCATGAGCACAAATATATCTGTCAGCACCACATCCGTATATTTTATCATAATTTGTTTCCTGGAAATCTCCATTTGGGAAATTAGTCATAATAATAAAATCATTATTAATTTTACTTATTATATTTGTATCTATTCCTTCTTCCAGAATAAATGCATCTCCAGTTTTATCTGCGATAATAGTATGCAGCCCTAAATCTGGGAATAATGGATTTCTTGGATACGAGATTACTCTTTTATTAAGAATTTCAAAAAAATCAGATGTTTTTCTTGTTTTCTTTAGCGCCTCATCAAAAATATCAAAAGCAAACCAATCATTTTCGTTACAACTTGATTTTAAACCTGGACTATATTCTACTGCTTGAGTACAGATGAAAAGACCCTCACTATTAAAACCAGCGATATCCCTGTATTTGTTATCTAATAAGCCTGAAAAGTAAAATAAGTTCATATCATTATAACTATTGACTTTTAGTTTTAAATCGATATCATCAGTATCGAAATTCATACCATAAATCGCTTTTTCTTGATTGTATACTGCAAAACTTGTACACATTTTGGAACCTCCTTTTAATATATAATTTCGTCGCATAATATGCTTAGAGTATTTAGAGAATCATTTAGCTATTTTACCATTGGCTTCACCACTTTCTTAAACTTCCATCCATATGATATCACCAGGAATCTCGATGTTCAACCTACAACATTTTTCAGAATCAAAAATGCGCCACTTAAGCTTATACTTTATGACGCATTTTGTTATTCGTTACCTTTTTTCATTTCGAAAATAATTTTACTTTTGAGAGATAAATAATACATTTCAGAAAGAACTTTTGTAGATACACCCTCTTTATATTTCTTATAAATGTCTGCGTTTCTAATTGAAGTTCGCCTTTTACTGCTGGTTGTTTCCCCCCCCCAAACTTTCTGTTGCATTCTTTTCTAGGAATATTAAACTTATTCACCATCTACATAGTTTTAAATTAAATCTAACAATTCCTTTGGCAATATATCAATGCCTTTTATATCGCTCATTGCGCTCCTCCGCACCAAGCAACCTTATCGAACTATTTTTAACTTCGATGCAAAAAAGAAAAAGCATGTATAATCTTTATAACAGCTTATCACATGAAAATATTAAAAACTTAGAAAAAAACTTAGAATAAATAAAAAATAAGCCACTTACAAGAATTTTGACATCTCTTGAAAGTGGCTTATTTCCTCACTTTTTTATTAGCAGCTCGTAGGGGAATCGAACCCCTGTTTCCGCCGTGAGAGGGCGGCGTCTTAACCCCTTGACCAACGAGCCTTAAGAACAATATTTATATTACACTATCGAGAAGAAAAAAGCAAGCACTTTTTTTATAATTTTTTAAATTATTTATTCAATTAACACACTTTACCATTTTTAACCTATTTCTTATAATTTTGAGCTTTATTTACCATATTAACTTAATCTAATTATGGTTTTATATGCGGATACCTGTACCTATCTGTATCGATTATCTTTTTGGAGATATCTTTTTGGGGATTATCTTTTTTATTCGAATAAATCTTCTTTCTCTATACCCACTTTAGTATAGAAATGAAAAACATTATTTTGCTTGTCAGGACACAATGAACCACTCATCACTATGCTCAAACTTACTAACCACATTTAGTATCCATATCCATAAAGCATATTACAATAGAGCGGCACCTTTACCCGTGCCGCTCTACCTGTTTCAACATTAATTATAAGAAATCCATCAAAGACATTTGGTTGGATAACGGTAAATCTCCAAAGAGTCCCATGCCTGCCATAGCCTCCACAACCGTAGAACTGACCTTGCTACGTACTCTAAAGTCATCACGGGACAAGAACTTGCCCTGCTTTGAAGCTTCTACTACTGCATCGGCTGCCTTCTCTCCTAGTCCGTCTATAGTACTTAAGGAAGGCATCAGTTTACCATCAATAATTTGAAAGGTATGAGCCTTAGCTCGGTAGATATCAATGGGCAGGAAGGTAAATCCTCTTGCATACATTTCCTGAACGATACGCATATCCTTAAAGGTATCCTGTTCCTTCTTTGTCAGAGTATTGCTTCTTCTCTTATAATCCGCAATATGCTGTTCCAATCGCTCCTTGCCCAAGCACATTAGCTCATAGTTAAAGGCGGAGGCACGAATACTGAAAAAGGCAGCATAATATGCCAAAGGATGATATACCTTAAAATAAGCAATACGGAATGCCATCATAACATAGGCGGCGGCATGTGCCTTGGGGAACATATACTTAATCTGCTTACAAGACCAAATATACCAATCGGGAACTCCCGCTTCAACCATTGCTTCTTCCATATCCCCTGTCAGACCCTTACCTTTTCGAACGCTTTCCATGATCTTGAATGCTTTACCTGGCTCAACCCCGGTAGCAATCAGATAGATCATAATATCATCACGAGTACAGATTGCGGTGGTCAGAGTACAGGTACCACTCTGGATTAATGTCTGAGCATTATTCAACCATACGTCCGTACCATGGGACAGACCGGAGATACGGACCAAGTCAGAGAAGGATTTTGGTTTGGTATCCTTTACCATCTGCATTACGAAGTCCGTACCAAACTCGGGAATTCCAAGGCAACCCAGCTCACAGCCGTCCAAGTCCTTTGGCGTAATATTCAGTGCACTCAAGTCACGGAACAGGCTTAGAACCTTTTGGTCATCCAGGCTAATCATCTTTGCATCCAGACCTGTCAAATCCTCCAGCATACGAATCATGGTAGGATCGTCGTGCCCAAGTATATCAAGCTTTAGAAGATTATGATCGATGGAGTGGTAATCAAAATGCGTGGTGATTGTCTTGGTGGTCATATCGTTAGCAGGACGTTGTACCGGAGTAAAGGAATAGATATTCTCACCATGGGGCATAACAACAATTCCTCCGGGATGCTGTCCTGTGGTTCTTCTTACACCAACTAACCCTCCCACGATACGGTCAATCTCGCAGTTACGCTTATGTAACCCACGCTCTTCAAAATAATTCTTCACATATCCAAAGGCTGTTTTATCCGCTAAAGTACCGATTGTACCTGCTCTAAAGGTATGCCCCTTGCCAAACAGCACCTCTGTATATTCATGTGCCTTACTCTGATATTCTCCTGAAAAGTTTAGGTCAATATCCGGTTCCTTGTCTCCATAAAAGCCAAGGAAGGTTTCAAAAGGAATATCGTGACCATCCTTGCTAAGGGGCTGACCGCAATTAGGACAGATACGATCGGGCATATCACAACCAGAGCTGCCACCAAACTTTTTAACCTCTTCCGATTCAAAATCCGAAAAATAGCAATGGGAGCAATAATAATGCGGAGCTAACGGATTGACTTCCGTGATACCAGCCATCGTGGCAACAAAGGAAGAACCTACCGAACCACGGGAACCCACCAGATAGCCATCCTCATTGGACTTCCACACAAGCTTTTGTGCAATAATATACATAACCGCAAAGCCATTATTAATAATAGACTTCAGCTCATGCTCCAGTCTCGCCTCAACCGGCTTCGGCAATGGATTTCCATACATGGAATGTGCCTTTTCATAGCAAATATTTCTTAAATTTTCTTCTGATTTCTCCAGTACGGGGGGACATTTATCCGGGCGTACCGGTGAAATCTTTTCAATCATATCTGCAATCAGGTTCGTATTCGTTATAACAACTTCTTCCGCCTTTGCCTTACCAAGATAAGAGAACTCCTCCAACATCTCCTCTGTGGTACGAAGATAAAGGGGGGGCTGCTGATCAGCATCCTTAAAGCCCTTACCCGCAAGAATAATTCTTCGGTAAATTTCATCCTCTGGCTCCATAAAATGAACATCGCAGGTAGCCACCACTGGTTTGTTATATTCCTCCCCAAGGGCAACTATTTTTTTATTCAGCTCAATCAAGTCTTCCTCAGAGGTAATATCCCTTTCATCACTACGATCGCTTCGAATTAAGAATTCATTATTTCCCAAAGGCTGTATCTCAAGATAATCATAAAAGTTCACCAGCTTCGCAAGCTTATCATGGGAGTAATTCTTTATCACCCCACGAAATACCTCTCCCGCTTCACAAGCCGATCCAACAATAATTCCTTCCCTGCATTCCATAAGGAGGCTCTTTGGCACCTTAGGGCGTTTATTATAGTATTCAATATGGGACAGTGATACCATCTTATATAGGTTTACTCGTCCGATATCATTCTTTGCTAATAAGATTGCATGATACGCCGGTAACTTTCTGATTGCTTCCACAGAAAGTTTGCCTAGCGTATCGATCTCTTTAATTTTGAAAATGCCTTGTTCCTGTAACTTCACCACCAGCTTAAGGTAAATCTCTGCGGTTGCTCCTGCATCGTCTACTGCTCTATGGTGATTTTCCAGAGATACTCCCAGTGCCTTTGCTACGATGTTTAATTTATATCTACTCAAATCAGGCAGCAGAATTCTTGACAACCCTACTGTATCAACTACAGTAAAGTCGATATCTATATGAATGCGTTTGGCGTTCTCCTCAATAAATCCCACATCAAAGGAAGCATTATGGGCAACCAAAATACACCCCTTACAAAACTCTAGAAATTCAGGCAATACTTCATTAATCTTCGGAGCATCAATGACCATATTATCGTTTATTGAGGTTAACTGTTCGATTTCATATGGAATGGGAATCTCCGGATTAATAAAAGTGGAATATTTATCAACAATCAATCCATCCTTTACTTTGACCGCGCCAATCTCAATTATTCTATCCCTATGCTTGCTAAAGCCTGTGGTCTCAATATCAAAAACCACCGTCACGTCACCAAGGTTTTGCTCCTTGGCATTGGTAACAACTTCTTGAATATCATCTACTAAGTAGGCTTCCATCCCATAGATAATTTTAAAATCCTTCGCTCTTTGCTGCTCCGCTTCATCGGAATATGACTTAGGATTGAGCGTGTGATTTGCTTCCGGAAAGGACTGAACTACACCGTGGTCGGTAATCGCAACTGCTTTATGTCCCCATTGGAAGGCACGTTTAATCAAGGACTTTACATCCACTACGGAGTCCATATCGCTCATCATTGTATGGGCATGGAGCTCCACTCGTTTTACAGGAGCATTGTCTTTTCGAGAGGTAGTAAAATCACTGCTCATTTTAATACCAACTACAGATCCAATCGTAATATCCCTCTCATAGTTGTCCATCTGAGCGATTCCCTTCAGTGTAAAGAAACCACCTGGTTTCAGTGCGGAATTGATTTCCTCTACCTCAATGGTTTTGGCATATAGCTTCACCTTAATAGAATCCGTAAAATCGGTTAGTATAAACATGATAATGCTTTTATCATTTCCAATAGAACGGCTCTCTGGTTTAATCAGCTTTCCTCGGATTACAACCTCACCAATCTCCGCATTGATATCACATATAGGCATGGAGCTTCCATCAAAATTTCTTCCGTATACCACGGAGGGGTCAGTTGGAAGCTTACGATAGCTCCCTTTTCCTTTCTCATAAGCACTTTTTCCTCCGCCAAATTTTTGAGGCGGATTGCCGTCACCGGCAGTACTCTTTTGAGGAGGCATATTCTTATTACCTTCCTTTAAAGCATCCGAACTGGATTGAGTTTTCGCTCCATTCGTACTTGCAGGTGATGATTCCTTAGAGACCTTCTGTTGTAGATTATCACTACGGTCAGATTGTTTCTCTTCTGAACCAAATTCCTCCTCCAGCTCCCGCTCCGCCTTAAGTAGCATTTGCTTACGATATTCCTTCTCGTGATTGTCATTCTTCTCTTTCGGCTCCACATACTCTAGTTCCACAGAAACAGTCATATCAAAACGTTCCTGAAACATGGTCTGCAAATAGTCCTTTAATTTGGTCAATTTTTGAGCAACCACACAGCTGTCCATTGCTTTGATCTTCAGCGTTAAGCCGTCAATTGTTATCTCTGCATCCCGAAAGATATGATAAGTTACAACACTTTCTTCCTTCAACTCTTCCAAAATACTATCACGGTAAATTGGGAATAGCTTATCTAGGGTATATTGGGAGGATAACTCAAACTGAGGCTTTAAAAATGCTTTATTCCCTGTATGTACGAAGAGTTGACGATTCATCAGATCTTCCATCTTTCTAATACTTGCTCTGTTTATCAAATGTGAGCTTTTCATGCAGATAAACAGATTCAGCGAGGTTTTTGATGCCAGAACCTTTAACACCTCTACATCCCGAAAAAGCTGGTACAAATCCTGATCCGCTTTTAAATTGTCAAATGCTTCAAAATACAGCATACTATCTCTCCTTTATTAACCGGGAAAAGAACAATGTTAGTCCCCTGGTATAAAACCGGATACTAACATCATCCTCCTCCATGACAACATAATTTGTGCATTGTAGAAATTATGTTGATGAACCATATATAAAATCGTTTCACTTCATTATTGCCAATGAAGTAATTCCTGTTTTAATTCCTCTAAAAGTTGATCTTCCGGCACTTTTCGAATAATCTCACCTTTTTTAATAATAAGACCCTCTCCTCTGCCTCCGGCTATGCCGATATCTGCTTCTCTTGCTTCTCCCGGACCATTTACCGCACATCCCATAACCGCCACTTTAATATCCAGATTCATTCCGGATACCATTGTTTCGACCTCATTGGCAAGCTTAATTAAATCAATCTGAGTTCTGCCGCAGGTAGGACAAGATACCACTTCCACACCGCCATTACGGTAGCCAAGTGTTTTGAGAATAATCTTGGCTGACTTTATTTCTTCAACCGGGTCTCCCGTTAAGGATACACGTATGGTATCACCAATGCCTTGATTTAAGATAATTCCAAGACCCAGTGCTGACTTTATATTTCCCGCATTAACGGTCCCAGCCTCGGTAATGCCTACATGGAGCGGATACGAAGTCTGTGGTGCAATCAGTTCATGTGCTTTTACACACATCATGACATCGGAGGACTTGATGCTGATTACAAGCTGATCATAGCCCATATCCTCGATACGTTTTACTTTATCCAGCGCACTTTCTACTAATCCTTCGGCAGTTACCTTACCATACTTTACAATAAGATCCTTCTCTAATGATCCGCTATTCACGCCAACGCGGATTGGAATATTTCTTTCCTTTGCCACCCGGACTACTGCTTCTACCCGTTCTTTGTCTCCGATATTACCGGGATTGATTCGAATCTTATCAGCACCATGCTCCATTGCCGCAATGGCAAGCTTGTAATCAAAATGAATATCTGCAACAAGTGGAATGGTGATGTTCTTCTTTATCTCTGTTAACGCAAGTGCAGCTTCCTGATTTGGAACCGTACATCTTACGATATCACAGCCTGCTTCCGTCAAACGGTGAATTTGTTCGATGGTTGCCTTACTATCCTCTGTTTTCGTATTGGTCATGGATTGAATCAAAATTGGATTCCCTCCACCGATTACCCTGTCTCCAATACGGATAACTTTTGTATGATCACGAAACATAATAACCATGCCTTTCTTTACTTACAAATAGGGTAAATATAATATATTCACGAACTAGCTTAAAATATTTCGAATATCATTATACATGACAAACACCATTAATAACATCAATAGCGCCATTCCTACCATATGCACCATTGCTTCTTTTTCCTTTGGAACCGGCTTTCTTCGAACTGCCTCAATTAGTAGGAATACCAATCGACCGCCGTCCAGTGCCGGCAACGGTAATAAGTTCATAACACCTAGGTTGGCACTGATTAATATACTAAAGCTCATCAAATTCAAAATGGTAATACGAATACCTTCTGTCTTTGAAGCATCTACCACTTGCCCTACCACATTGACAATTCCAACAGGACCTGCAATCTCCTTGGCACTTACCTTACCGGTTACCAAATAAAGAACGCTCTTTAAGGTATTTACGATATTATTTTTTAATTCATAAAAACTGTATTGAACTACTTGGGGAGCAGAAACCTTCTCACGTGCATAGTTCAATCCCCAACCGATATTATAAGTTTTGTGAAACTGAGGAGTTACTGTTACCTTTGTTTCCTTCCCATCTCTTACATAAGTAATATCCACAGGTTTCGAACTTAAAGGATTAGCCGAAAAATAGTCGGAAAGATTTTTACCGGAAGATATCTTTGTTTCATCCACCTTCACAATAACATCCTTTGTCTGAAGTCCAGCTTTACCCAAGGGATAATTGGGATCTACCGCTTCCAAGGTCGCCTTATTCTCTTCGGGATTATAATTAAACCCAAGATAATACTTCTCTATGGTGGTTGGTGTAATGGAAGTATTGTAGGTTTTCCCATCTCTTACATACTCCACATCAATAGGGGCTTCTGATACCGGATGGAAATAAAAATAAAAGTCAGTATCTTGCGTAAAATGAATGGGTGCATTGTTTACTCTTGTGATTAAATCACCTTTTTGCAGCTCCGCTTGCTCGGAGGGACTTCCCTTAGCCACCTCTGACACAAAAGGTTTATCCACTCCAATCTCACCAATAAAAATTAAGGCTAACAAAAATGCAAACACAAAGTTAAAGAACGCACCAGCAAAGATCACTGAAAATCTAGCCCATACACCTTTCTTATGAAAGGCTCCTTCGTCTTCAACCGATTCGTCTTCACCGAGCATCATGCACGAGCCGCCAATGGGAAATAGTTTTAATGAATATCTTGTTCCGTTCTTTACAAAGCTGGCCAATCTTGGACCCATTCCCACTGAGAACTCAGTTACAGTAATTCCGTTCTTCTTCGCAAGTAAAAAATGTCCTAATTCATGTACTATAACAATAACGCCTAATATCAGTAATGCCACGATAATATTCATAGTTATACTCTATCCTTTCCGTCAATCCCTGACGTAACACCGAAACAATTTTTATCGTTTACTTTGGAAACGCCCGGATTCAGTTAATCCTCTTACAAAATCATATGTTTGCTGCTCTGTATTCAGAATTTCATTCAAGGAAGGACATTCGATCAGTTGATGATTCTTCATCGCTTCCCGAATTAATTCAGGAATCGCTAAGAATCGAATCTCTCCTTTTAAAAATTTTGCTACCGCCCACTCATTCGCTGCATTATACACCGTAGGCATACTGCCTCCAGTTCTTCCCGCTTCATAAGCAAGCTTTAATCCATAAAATGTATCCATATCCGGTTCTTCAAAAGTAATCTGCTTTAAAGTACCGAAATTCAAGCGTTCACCCTGTGACATGGATAAACGATCGGGATAGAATAATGCATACTGTATGGGTAGTTTCATATCAGGAACTCCAAGCTGTGCAATTACACTGCCATCGATATATTCAACCATGGAATGAATAATGCTTTGCGGGTGTACTATAACCTGAATCTGCTCTATCGATACATCAAATAACCACGCCGCCTCCATTACCTCCAAGCCCTTATTCACCATGGTAGCAGAATCAATAGTGATTTTTTGTCCCATAGCCCAATTCGGGTGTTTTAAAGCATCTTCCGGTCGAATCGCCTGAAGCTCATCTAAACTTTTCCCGCGAAAGGGTCCGCCGGATGCAGTTAATATGATTTTTTGTGCCTGATTCTTATCTTCCCCATTTAACGACTGAAATATAGCGGAATGTTCACTATCAACAGGAAGTAAAGCAACTTTTTTTTCTTTTATTAATGGCATAATAATATGCCCAGCGGTAACCAAGGTTTCCTTGTTTGCTAAAGCAATATTCTTGCCTGCCTTAATCGCTTCTATGGTTGGTCTGATTCCAATCATCCCTACCATTGCGGTAACTATGGTATCTGAACTTTTTTCAGTAGCACATTCAATCAATCCATCCATACCGGTTAATACCTTCACTGACAGATCACTAATTCTACTTCTTAATTCCTTCGCTTTTTCTTCCTGATAGACACATACTATATTCGGCTGAAATTCACGAATTTGTTGTTCCAATACCTCTATATTACTTCCTGCTGCCAGGGAGGTAACCTTTAGTAATTCTTTATGTTCACGGACAATATCCAACGTCTGCGTTCCAATCGAACCGGTAGACCCAAGTACTGCAATGTATTTCATCTTTCCCCTCCGTCTTTCTCAAGAGTAGGCTACTCATCGTTTTTAATCACCAAAATCAATTGCTTATCTTTATACTAACTGATATTACAGCAAAAGCCTTTACCTAATCTATTAAACCTAGATTTTTAAGCATTATATCCGTAAGTATCCCGAATGTCACTCCACTGAAGCATCATTTAATAATGAATTCCAGCAGGTAATATACTATGGGCGCTGTGAAGATAATACTATCAAAACGGTCTAAGATTCCGCCATGTCCTGGTATCAAAGTTCCATAATCTTTCACATCATGATTACGTTTGATTGCAGATGCTGCCAAATCTCCGATCTGAGAGATTACACTGGAAGCCGCTCCGACAATAGCAAAGATAATCTCAGGCTGATTAATGCCATTAATCAAAGGGTGTAAAATTGCTGCAAAAATGCCGCCGAGTAAAGCAGCTCCTACCACACCACCAATACAACCCTCAAGAGACTTCTTAGGACTGAGCTTAGGCGCAATTTTATGCTTTCCAATGAGCATACCGGTACAGTATGCAAAGGTATCAGAACCCCATGCACCGATAAAAATCAACCAAACCAATATCTCACCATTCGGTAATTGACGTACTTGATATATGTAGGATAACATCACTCCAACATAGAACACTCCTAAAAAGGAAGTAGCAATCTGCTCCGTCTTAAACTTCGGAAATCCAAAAACATAGATTGCCATAAGCACCATTAAGAAGAGAATGAACAGCATGGTTTCATATTCTCTCCAGTCTAAGTAAATAAGCAAATAAAATATGATTGAGACTATATAAGATAAGATACCCGGTGCTGATTTATGAACCTTTACAACCCGGTTCAATTCCATCATTCCAATCAAAGCTATTACATTTAGTACAACAAATAACAGATCACCACCCAGTAATAAAACGGATAATGTAATTGCCATTAAAATAATACTGCTGATTAATCTTGTGCGAAACATCGTTTTCCTCCAAATATATTATATTTATGAGATACCGCCAAATTTTCTGTTTCTTCCGTTGTAATATTCAATCGCTTTCAGCAGTTCTTTTTTGTTAAAATCAGGCCATAGTACATCGGTAAAATAAAATTCAGTATATGCCAGCTGCCAGAGTAAATAATTTGATAATCTTTGTTCTCCACTGGTACGAATCAACAAATCAGGATCCGGAATATCACACGTATCCAAATGTTGCTCAAATAGTTGCTCGTCTATATCATCAATTTGAACCTTATTCTCCTTTACATCCTTAGCCAGTGATTTCACTGCACGAATAAGCTCATCCCTGCTTCCGTAATTGATAGCAACCTGAAAATTCAAGCCGGTATTATTCTTTGAAACCTCTTCCAGATTCTCGATGCTCTTTTTAATGTCCCCATTTAATTTCGATTTATCACCGATTACGCGAACACGCATATTATTCTTGGTACTGGTCTTCACACTGGTCTCCAAATAAGTTTGAAGCAACTTCATCAATGCATCCACTTCATCCTGGGGTCTTTTCCAGTTTTCAGTAGAAAAAGCATAAACCGTAAGATACTTCACCCCAAGCTTATAGGCATCCTCACAAATCTTCTCTACATTCTTGCTTCCCGCTGTATGTCCGTAGTTTCTGGGCATAAACTTCTTTTTCGCCCATCTGCCATTACCATCTAATATAATAGCAATATGTTCGGGAATTTTTAAATCATTATCCTGCATACTAACTCCAATCAATTCCAATAAAGAAGGTGTCTCAAAAATCATATTCTTTCTTTACCATAGTAAACGCGAATAGAACTTTTGAAACACCTAAGTCTTCAAAATTTATACAGTAAGAATCTCTTTTGATTTTTCTTCCATAATCTTATCAATTTCCGTTACGAAACGGTCAGTAATTTTCTGAACTTCATCTTCCAGACGCTTGAAATCATCTTCAGATATCTCACTTGCTTTATTCTGTTTCTTGAAAACTTCATTGGCATCACGACGGACATTACGAACGGCTACCTTTGAATTCTCTGCCTTTTTCTTAATATCCTTAACTAATTCTTTTCTTCTATCCTCTGTTAACTCCGGAAAAACAAGACGAATTACTTTACCATCGTTACTAGGAGTTAATCCAAGGTCTGATGTAATAATTGCTTTCTCGATATCCTTGATTAATTTGCTTTCCCACGGCTGAATTTGGATTACTCTTGCCTCCGGAACAGAAATATTCGCTACGGACTGAAGTGCAGAAGGTTGTCCATAATAGTCTACCCTCAGTTTATCCAAAAGATGCGGATTAGCTCTACCTGCACGAATAGTAGAATATTCCTCCTTTAAGGTATCGATTGATTTTTGCATTTTAGCATTGTACTGCTCTACTCTTGCATCCATTTTCATCCCTCCAACTATATTAATAATCATTATTTCGCTTTAATCTCTTTTTAAAATAAATTTACTACTATTATACTGTAACTTTGGTTCCACCGGACTTGCCGTTTGCAGCATTTACAATGCTTTTTTCCTCATTAAGACCGAATAACAACAGGGGCATTTTATTCTCCATACATAAAACTGTGGAGGCAAGATCAACCACCCCAAGTTTTTTATCTAGAACTTCCTGTATCGATATCTCATCATACTTTTTCGCTTGTGGATTGAGCTTAGGATCACTATCATAAACTCCATCAATCGCTTTTGCATTTAAGATAATATCACAATCCAATTCTACTGCACGTAAAACGGTTGCTGTATCGGTTGAGAAATACGGATGACCGGTTCCACCAGCTAAAAATGCCACCCCGCCTTTTTTCATACAGTTCAGTGCATCATCTTTTGAAAAAAGCTTGGTCATACTTCCGCATGAAAATGGTGTAAATACTTCAGTCTGCATTCCTACGTGGCGAAAGATTTCAGAAACATAGATACAATTCATCACGGTAGCAAGCATTCCAATCTGATCCGCTTTCGTTCGATCGATTGTTTCACTGGTTCTGCCTCTCCAGAAATTACCGCCGCCAATAACAATGCTGACCTGAATTCCTTCCTCCACCAGTTGCTTTACCTGTTCTGCTACCCCAATACAGGTAGTTTCACAAAATCCGGTTTTTTTATCACCGGCTAAAGCTTCACCGCTTAATTTTAACAATACTCTTTCATATGCTTTCATTTTGCTATTGCCTCCACGATAAATCATCTTCTAAACATCCTATATAATTTACCACAAATCGCATCGCATTGCTAGAGTAAAATTTGTCTTCCGTCAATATATTCGTTAACAGATTTATTCTTTAGCAGATATATTCTTCTTCAAATATATTCTTTGGCAACATATCCCTTTAAGTATCTATCCAAACATTTAAGCTATTTAACAGAGTTGGCCTTCACCATTTGAATAGGAGCCACCTTTTCAGTAAGTGGTAAGAATTGTGCACCGCCCTCTTTCAATGTATTGATGAGCTTACTTAACGCTTCCACCGTTGTTGTCTTATATTTTGAATCATGCATTAGTACAATTGAATTATCCCTGAATTCTACTCCGTTGAGTACATTTTTAATTAATTGTTCCTTCGTATAGTTTTTGTTGGTTGCATCCCCGTTTAGCACATTCCAATCAAAATATACCATGGAGTGTTGGTTCAAATACCTTATAAATTCATCCATACCGTGGTCATTTACCAAATTGCCGCTTCCTCCCGGAAATCGGTATATTTTGGGTTTGTATCCAGTAGTATCATATAACATATTCCATAGTTTTGTAAAGTCCTTATCGAAATCTTCTAGGCTTTTATATATTTTATTATAATTATGGGAATAGGAATGCATTCCAAGGGTGTGTCCCTCATTGACTATTCTTTTATAAATCTCTTTTGATTTTTCATCTGTCTTTCCAATTACAAAAAAAGTTGCTTTGATTTGATAATCAGATAAAATATCAAGAATCTCATTGGTTTTTTCGCTGGGACCGTCATCAAAGGTGAGATAAATTTTCTTGTTGGCATATTTTCCATCATTGTTGGAGTTATTTTTATCATTTTGAATTATTTCTCCACCAGTAACATTAGTTGTGTCCATATCAATTATATTGCCCTTTGAATCAATTTCGGGTTTCTTAACATTCGAACCGTTATCTTTATTTGATTCATTATCATTATCTGATGTTTTTTCAGCACCGAAAGCTACCGAGGAATCATCATTTCCTTTTGTCTGATTGTGTTTCTGAGTGGTTGAAAGCTGTTGAACCTGTTCCTGTAGCTTATTTACCTGAGAAATCAAAAAAAGGCAACACAGTGTTGGTATCAATATCATCGTGATGATAAAGATAACCTTCAATATCCTGTTTCGATTCGCATATTTACGTCGTCTACTATTAATTAATGTTCTTTTTTGATCTACCTTGTTGGAATCCAATTGAAGTATTTCGAAATCGAAATCTTGCTCTGAATCACTATTGTAAAGTTCCAAGTAATCACCCCTAGTTAAATATGTCTCTTATTTTAACATATATCGATTTAAAATGACATATTATTTCGTGGTTTTTCTACATTTGATTGCAATAATTTTTATGGTACAACCTAATTCGATTTCTTTGTATCGAGTTAAAACAACGAAGGATATCCCCCTGTTACCAAATCATTTTACCCAACTCTTGACAAAGAGCAAAAAAAAGCTGCCAACAATTATGCTGACAGCCTAATCTTAGTTATTTAATTGGAGCAAGTATTAGTTACCCATCTGCTTTGCAACTTCTTCTGCAAAATTCTCTTGCTTCTTCTCAATGCCCTCGCCTGTTTCGAAACGAACGAAACGCTTGATTGCGATTGGAGCGCCAACTTCTTTTGCTACGTTAGCAACATACTGACCAACTGTTAATTCGCTGTCCTTTACATATGCCTGATCAACCAAACAGAATTCCTTTAACTCTTTGTTCAAACGTCCTTCTAACATCTTCTCGATGATGTTCTCAGGTTTTTTGGAGTTAGCAGGATCATTCATGATCTGAGCCTTTAAGATTTCTTGCTCATGTGCAATAAAGTCTGCGGAGATTTCACTCTTATCAACATACTTAGGAGATAACGCTGCAATCTGCATTGCAACATTCTTAGCTGCTTCCTGAACCACTTCATTGTTAACGGTAGTTTCTACTTCAACTAAGATACCGATTCTGCCGCCACCGTGGATATAAGAGCAAACAAAACCGTTTGCAGCTTCCACTTTTTCAAATCTTCTGATTGTCATGTTCTCACCGATAACAGCGATTAAAGAAGATAACTCTTCTTTTACTGTCTTGGAAGAGTCCAAAGACCACTTCTCAGCAACGAATGTATCAATATCTGCTGCAGTTGTTGCTGCAGCTTGAGCTGCTACTGCTGCTACGAAATCTCTAAATTTATCATTTTTAGCAACAAAGTCTGTTTCACTGTTAACTTCAACGATGGATGCAAGCTTACCATCAGCGCTTACATTAACATCAACAATACCTTCTGCTGCAATTCTTCCAGCTTTCTTCTCAGCTGCAGCAAGTCCTTTTTCTCTTAAGAACTCAACAGCCTTGTCCATATCGCCTTCTGTAGCTGCAAGAGCTTTCTTGCAATCCATCATACCTGCACCGGTCATATCTCTAAGATCTTTTACCATTTTTGCAGTAACTTCCATATTAACCTCCATCTATGTGTTTTCCACATATTATAATAGAATGTAGATGTGAATCTATCACAAGCCACTTCACAGTAGCCGATTATCCATATTGTTCCCACATTGGTATTTCATACAATGTACACATTTATACTCTTTAAGTACCCCGCTTATTGAGCGGGGTACCGATAAAGTCTTTTATTTCAGTCTAAATTACTCAGCAACTGCCTCTTCTGCTACTTCTTCGGAAGCGTCAGTTAACTGAACACCCTGATTTGCTTCGATAACAGCGTCAGCCATCTTAGATACGATTAATTTAACCGCTCTGATTGCATCATCGTTACCAGGAATTACGAAGTCTAATTCTTCAGGATCACAGTTAGTATCTGCAATACCAATTAACGGAATACCAAGTGTATGTGCTTCCTGGATACAGATTCTTTCTTTCTTAGGATCTACTACGAAGATAGCATCCGGAATTCTCTTCATGTTCTTGATACCGCCAAGATTTTTCTCAAGCTTTTCCCACTCTTTTTTAAGTTGGATAACTTCTTTCTTAGGAAGAACTTCAAAGGTACCATCCTCTGCCATTCTTTCAATGTCTCTTAATCTTCTAATTCTGCTTGTGATGGTCTTGAAGTTTGTTAACATACCGCCTAACCATCTCTCATTTACAAAGTACATACCGGAACGTTCTGCCTCAGATTTAACTGCTTCCTGAGCCTGTTTCTTAGTACCTACGAAAAGAATAGAACCGCCTTCTGCAACAATATTCTTGATTGCTGCGTAAGCTTCATCAACCTTACCTACAGACTTCTGTAAGTCAATGATATAGATACCATTTCTCTCTGTGTAGATGTACTCTGCCATTTTAGGGTTCCATCTTCTTGTTTGGTGTCCGAAATGTACACCGGCTTCCAATAACTGTTTCATTGAAATAACGCTCATAATTGTCCTCCATTTGGTTGTTTTCTTCCGCATATCTCATATTCTTAACAGACCTTTTGCTCCTTGGCACCACTGTAAGAATCAATATGCGTGCAATTTGACTACAGAATTATAACACATACTTAATTCAATTATCAAGTACTATTTTTCTCTTTCTTAAAGAAAAGTATTTATAATAATTATTTTTTTACTGTTTTTCCTCACTATATACAAATAAAGGATGTGTAATACCTAATCTTTATTTGAAACACCTTACAACTTTATTTAAATAAAGCAGAGAGAAATGCTTCCAATGTATGAGTCTAATACATGCATTACTTATCGGTAAATAAGTCCGTGTATAGGATTTACATACCGGTGAACGCAATTACTCTCCATTAAAATCATTTCTCCCTGATTTTTACAATAATCTGCTAGGTCATTTATGGCTCTATACTGATCGTTAATTAATTGGTGATTTTTCGAATTATATCATCATAACTGGCTCCCTCAGATATAGAGTAATTACCAACACGTATTACACTTGCCTTCCCTTTTTTAATGATATATTCATTAAACTTCTTAGCATTTTTTATCACACCAGCCTCTTGTAATACACTTGCAACACTGTCGGAAGACATTCCTCCCTTAATAGAAAAAGCAATCTTCTTCCCCGGTGCTTTTGTAGGTTTTGAGGTCGCTGTAGGTTCCGGCGTAGGTGACTGCATAATTGTAGGGGATGGAGCCATTGTGGGTGACAATGCAAGCGTCGGTGATGGAACCGCGGAGGGTGATAATACTATGGATGGAGAGGGTGTCTTCGTTGCATCAAACTCATCCAGTACATTATGTAATTTATCTTCTGTTTCCTCCGTTTTCTTCATTCCAAGCTTTTCTGCCCGCTGAACAATTTCTTCATTCGAAATCTGGTCTTTACCAAAAGATAAAATTAATGTAGTAAGGCAAATTCCAATACCAAGACCTCTCATATAATATTTTAACTTCATATTTATACCAAGCTTTCTTACTTCTTTGTTTTAAAAAGGTCTACGACGAGCTTTACTTCACCCTGACCCAAATTTAGTTCTTTTGAAATTTCAACGATGGTTTTTCCTTGCGAATATAATGCCAGTATATTGTCGTTATTATTCTCATCCAAGGATGAATTCGCTATATCCTGTTGATTAAGCTTAGCGCTTTTTGCTTCAATTTGATCTGCCTGTGTAATTACATTGGCAGTATTGCTCCTTGTGTCACTTTGAGAATCAATAGTTGTTTGAAAATCAGTTTTCTTTTTTAAGACTTCCAGTTCCTTTACAACGGATTTCAGCTCTTTCTCTTTATCATTCAGCATATTATATAAAAAGACCACTTCTTCATGATTGCGGTTGATTTTTTCAAGAATCTGATCAGAAAACTCATGAACTGCAATAATTTTTTCATTTGAAATTTTACTTAGTGTATCATCCGTACGAACAATAGTATCTTCACTGGTCTCAGCAATAATCTGTTCAATCCGATTCTTGATTTGCTTTTGTTGTTCTTCAGAAAATGCAGTCTTCACTAATACTTCCGAATCCACTGGGGTTCCTGATTTTGACCGTGATTTATCAATCAGTAAACAACTAATTATGATAATAATAATTCCAATAACGATCAATGTTATTTGTAATGGACTCATAATGCCTCCAAATTAAATCAAAATATCAAACCCTCCACCGGATGGGTTTACTCCTTTTGATTTTTCTTTTTCCTCTTTTTTATTTTTCTTAGTTTTAGGCTCCCCTTTATATTGGTTATTGCCCTTCTCCTTACTATCATAACGAAATTGTTTATTCTCAGAGTTCGTAGCCTTAGTAGGTTTTTGCATATCATGCTTTATCATCGTCTGAAAGGATTTCTCTATCTGATCTTGTGCTTGTTGGTTTCGTTGGTTTTCAATGTGCTTAAGTTGAGACACTTCCTGTGTCCTTACAATATCGATACGACTTAATGACATAGTTACCTCCGATCTGTCACATGGACAATCCAATTATCGTTACAATGGTAATATTTTTATATCGGCTTTATCTCTGATAAATTTACTGTATTTAATTTCTTCACGAACATAATAGATGACGTTTGATATTGAGATTTTTGTACCCGGATAGATATTGTCGGATACCTTTATCACACCTGATGCATTTGCATTATCCATTTCTAGTTTCAATTCTTCACAACGTTTTTTTGCTTCCTTTAGTTCAGCTTCCAGTGTAATACTATTTTGAGTTATTTGAATTAGGAGATCTTTCTTTTCCTGGTCTAGAACCACGCCCATATCCTGCTTTTTCCGAATGATAGTCAATGCTTGTGTCAGTTTTTCTTTGTCCTTCATCATACTTGATATCTTTCTTTCCAATTCTCGATACTCCTGTATAATGCCAGGGTCAATTCCAACTTCAAGCAAGGTCATTGTTCCCATATGAGAACCCGCAGTTTTAACAGATATCATCGTTGCCGAACGAATCTCTCCTCCGGTAACAAATCCCCTTTTTCCGCCTACAATAATATCTCCTTTGGCATTCACTTTACTGTGAAGGATGGATTCTGTTGAAACATAACCACCTGCGAATACTTCTGCATTCTCTAAAAATTTAGTTATAATATTTCCTTTGGCCGTTAGAACACCTTTATTCATTCCCTGCATGCCGCGTTTTAATATGATTTGTCCACCAGCCTCTAAGTATGCGCCTTCTACAACACCATTTACTTCAATGTCGCCTTTGGCACGAACAGAAAATCCTGTGATGACATTACCGCGTATCAACACATTCCCATCATATCGAATATCTCCGGTGGACGCATCTACATTAGCCGGAACCTCATACGTATCTGACACAAATACCCTTCCATCGGTAAGTGTTACATGACCGCTTACTGCGGAAAACATTTTGAGTCCATCTTCGGACATATATATATTATTGCCATGCCGAAGTATTTTATTGTTTACCTTTAATGGTCGAATTATATTGCCGCATACATCGATTCCTGGTTTCCCGCTATCCATTGGAGTGAGCTCGGCAATTAAATCACCTTTATCGCAATGACTGATTATATCCAGCTGGTGAAAATCTACGGTTCCATCCTCATTTCTCTTAGGTTTTAAATTAGGATCCGTATTGAAATAATACGTTATTTTTGCATCTTTCCCCTGCTCTACTTGAGTAGCTTTTGCTAAAATATAATCGGTACAATATTTTCTTTCTTTTAAAATATCTTTAATTGTATCATCATCTAAGCCATATTTTACACCTGCACTCACCAGTGCATGGACAATATCCTCTTTGGTAATTGTGTTTCCCCCGTTTGAAGGCGGATAAAACCTGCCTGTAGCAAACATTTTATCACTGTCAATTGATACTTTGACAGTTTCATTTACAGCATTTATTACATCAGGAGTAATCTTTACTTCTGATACATCATTTAATAAAGAAAGCGCTCTTCCAATCGCAATCTTATCAAATTCAAAAATTCTTTTTTCTAAAAGGTAAGCACTTATCTCATCATAGAATACGGGCTCACCGTCTTCTTTAGCTTCATGGATGATCATATATGTACCATCATCTTTTATTACTAATTGAAAGTACCCGTTCTTACCCTTCATCCTATTAACCCCCTATTATGCATATTGATAGCCTTAACTGGTATGCGGATGTCAATAACTGGTTAAAAGTTCTATATTATTCCCTAGCTTTCCTTTCATTTTCTGCAAAGCTTTGGTATGCAGCTGGGATATGCGGGATTCCGACACTTCCAAAATCCTGCTTATCTCTTTTAAGGTCAGCTCCTCATAATAATATAAAATGATGACTTTCTTTTCTTTCTCAGTTAAACTCTCTAGTGTTTGAATTAAGATACTCTTTAATTCCTGTTTCTCATATATTTTTTCCGGTCGATCAAAATCAGAAGTAAGATTTGGTTCTACTTTTGCTTCTGATCCCTGATCCATGAATTCATCCAGAGAAATAATGTTAGTTACTTTCGTTTGATTTTGCCATGTATCAAATTCGTCAATAGAGATCTCGAGTTCCTTAGCAATTTCTTCATCCGATGCCATACGACCATATTTTATTTCAAGACTTTGACTAGCAATATCTATTTTTCTCTGCTTTTGACGAATGCTTCGAGGAATCCAGTCCATCTTACGGATTTGATCCAAAATGGCTCCCCGTATACGCAAAGAGGCATACGTCTCAAACTTTACACCTTTAGTATAATCAAATTTATCTACAGCGTCAATCAAGCCAAAAGTACCATAACCAACTAAATCGTCATACTCAACATTATAGCCAAGATACATACTTAATCGTCCGGCGACCATTTTTACTAAACCTGCATATTCAATTATAATCTTTTCCTGAAGCTCCGGTGTTCTTCTTTTTGAGTAGTCCTCCCAAAGCTTTTGTTTATTTTCAGCGTTCATGGCTCCTCCTGAAACTTAACAGATATTGATGCAGAAACCCGTATATCTACATTTTGTCAACGGATCTTTCTTATTCCTTTTCGGATTGTAATTCTTCACGTTGAATCTCTTCTGTTTTTTGGTTTTTTAGCTTTGGTGACGTTACCCTATTCAATAATACTCTTGCTATTAATCCTATGATATAAAAGATGATTATCGCAAGAAGTAGTCGTTTTAAGCCGGTAAGCAAATCAACATTATTAACGATATTGATAATACTAGTTATCGCCGCTGCTAATAGAACAATGAAAGCCGGTATATACCTTAGTTGCATATTGACCTCCCTCTATATTCTTATACATGTCTTACTTCTGTATAATGGAAGACATCAATTCATTCACAAATCAAATTAATTTTTTCTCTTTTCCAACTGATTTAATTAGTAGCATTCCGCTGTCAGAATTAAATTCGATGGTACGACCATAATTTGCTCCAGTGTCTTCCGCTTTAATTGCAATTCCTAGTTGCTGCAATTTCAACTTTGTCGCTTCCACATTACGGTCTCCTATTCTCATCATCTCATTATTATTGCTAAAGGCAAACATTTGCGCTCCACCTGCAATCTTTGCAATTAAAACCTTTCGATCTGCACCTATTTTAGTCATCTCCAGTATTAATGCATCTATTCCTGTGTCAGCAAATTTTGCCTTATTTTCGTTATTTAATATCTTTTTACTATCAGGAAGCATAATGTGAACCATTCCAGCTATCTTTCGTATCGGGTCATGAAGGACAATTCCTACACATGACCCAAGACCAAGAGTTGTTATCACATTAGGTGAGGTACACACATTCAAATCAGCCATCCCGACTTTAATTATTTCACCCATTCATTCTCCTATAATCCTAATGAAGATAATATTTCTCCGTATGAATCTAATGTCGGAATTAAAATAAAATAGCCATTTACAGCATGTCCCTCGTCACCAAATTCTGTCTGAATCAACAGTGCCTTGTCTCCTATTTTACCAAATTCAATTGCAGGAACACTTAATATTGCCCCTGCCATATCAATTGCCATATAGGGAACACTGGCTGTTATCAGTATATTCGTTAAGGAAGATAAAGAGGAAAGATAAGCCCCTGCAATAATATTACCAATTTCATTTAAAGCAGAAAGTTCTATTTCAGAGAATTCATTGGATGAATTTCCTACATCATTTGCCATTAACAAATTCACTAAATGCCTAGATGCCTGAATATCCATCATGAACATCATCATTCCATCAATATTCCCCTGCAGAGTGAATAAAATCCCAACCACCAAATTCTCAGCACCGCCGACAATATCAGAAAGTTCCTTGAATTCCAATATATCTACTTTGGGAACTTTCATGTCAATTTTTGAATTTATCATTTGTGAGAGTGCAGTCGTTGCATTACCTGCCCCGATATTACCTATCTCTCGAAGAACATCATATTGCATATAATCAAGCTTATTTAAATCAATATTAGACATATGATACACCTCACAAAACAGTTTTAGTTTTTAACTTCTTTATCAAAGATTACAGCGGGGATATTTACAATATTAATTAGATCATTCTGATACTTGCCAATACCTAGATTGAATTTACCCTTTGCATCTTTGTCACTATAATTAATCTTCTCGATTTCATTGTCACTCATCGTAATAACTTCCTTCACGCCGTCCACAATCAATCCCAGAGGAGCTGCCTGCGGTTCGGGTCTTACAATGATAATTCTGGTCTTTGGCACATCATCTGTATTCTCATTGCCCAGTCGGTGTCCAAGGCTCATAACTGGTACAATCTCACCTCTGAGGTTAATGACTCCCTTAAAATAAGACTGGGACTTAGGCACTCTCGTAATATTCTGCATGACAATAATATTATCAATGTACTTTATTTCAATTCCATATAACTCGCCATTCAGTGTTGCTACAATAAATTGTTTTACATCCAATGCTTCCATTCTGTTATCCCCCTTATATTAAAGAATTAACATCCAGAATTAGAGCCACTTCACCATTACCGAGAATGGTCGCACCACTAATAATTTTATGATTCTTGATGTACTTTCCGATTGACTTAATTACTATTTCCTGTTGACCTAACAGTTCATCTACTACCATACCTGCAAGTCTGTTGCCTTTCTTGACAATAACAACAGTGAGCTCATCCGGCTCTTTCTCGGGTCTGGTACATTTTAATACCTCCCCAAGTCTTACAATCGGAACCACGTTACCTCTTAAATTAATAACTTCCTTACCGGATATTGTTTTAATTTCATCAATATGAATATCCTCAACCGTTTGAATACTGCCAAGCGGAAGTGCATATTTTTCATCTCCGATGATAACCATGAGAGCTTGTACAATTGCAAGTGTTAAAGGAAGACGAATGATAAAGTTGGAGCCTTCTCCAAGCTTTGTTTTTGCCTCAATCTCACCACCCAGTGCTTCAATCTTTGTTTTTACAACATCAAGACCTACACCACGACCAGACACATCGGTTACCACTTCTGCGGTAGAGAAGCTCGGACGGAATAGGATATCAATAATATCTTTATCTGTCATCTCAAGGGCTTGCTCATGGGTAATGGTGCCTTTTTCAACGGCTTTATTTTTGATCTTTTCGGTGTTAATACCGCCGCCATCATCCCTCACTTCAATGACAACGTTATTACCATCCTGATAAGCATCCAGATAGATGGAACCAGCAGCATTTTTGCCATTTCTAATTCTTTCTTCATTTGATTCCAATCCATGGTCAGCCGCATTTCGAAGTAAATGCATTAACGGATCACCGATTTCATCAATTACGGTTCGGTCAAGCTCTGTTTCTTCACCGGTCATGAATAATTCCATTTCTTTATTGAGTGATTTTGATAAATCACGAATCATTCTAGGGAATCGATTTACAACGCTTTCAATAGGAACCATTCTTGTCTTCATAACGGATTCGTGAAGGTTCGTTGTTACTCTCTCCAAATATTCAATTTGCTCATGGTAGGTATTATCAAGCATGATATCAGAAGTGCTACTGATGGAAATCAATCCATTCTTTGCTATAATCAACTCACTTACCAGATTCATTAATACATCCAGCTTATCAATGTCAACACGAACAGAGCGGTTTGAAATAGGCTTTGCCGCAGGTTTTGCTGCCGGAGTACTATTGCTATTCTTTAATGAGCTGGTTTCCTTCTGCTGATTTACTTGTGTAGAAGGAGCTTCGCTCTGATTTATTGCAGCGGTATAACTTGCTACCTCTGCATCGGATAGTTTAATATAATCTGCCACTACCTCTTTCACTTCTGACACATTGGAAGCTGTTTGAGCAATCACTTCCGGTGTCTGCTGTGTGATAATGAATGCAGAGTAATCAAAATCATATTTTTCATCTTCTAAGTCCTGAGCACTGGGATTAAGTTTAATAATCTCTCCCAATTCTTCGAGACTGCGATTAACCATAAATGCTCTTGCGCCTTTTAATACACAATACTCGTGTATGTAAACAGTAAGTCCGACTACATTAAGACCTAACATACCCGCTTTTACAATTGCCTTTTTTTCATGTTCCTCGAGCATGATTCCCTTAAACTTCATCTTTCCGTTATCCTGGGTTGATTCGGTTGATGCAGCTGCAGGCTTGTCCGTAGCAGCCGGTGAAACAGGTTCTTTACCCAGCCCTACATTTAAATAATTATTCAGTGCATTGATAATGTCCTCATTATCGTTTTCACCTTCTGTTGCATCAGTTTGAATATTTTCGAGATAATTTTCAAGAGCATCTAATCCCTTGAACAAAATATCCACCAATTCAGAAGTTACTTTCATCTTGCCAGTACGAATTTCAGAAAAAACATTTTCCATATCATGGGTTAAATGTTGCATTCTCTTATATCCCATTGTACCGGACATACCCTTCATGGAATGCGCAGCACGGAAAATCTCATTAATTGTTCCCTCGTTCTCAGGCTCGCGCTCTAATACTAATAAATGTTCATTCAAATTTTGTAAATGTTCTTTGGTTTCTTCGATAAAAATCTCAAGATATTGACTTACGTCCATTTAATACACCCCCACATTCTTCATGATGGCATCCGAAATATCGTTCAAGGCAACGACTTCATCTGCTAAACCGGCTTCTTTTAAAACCTTAGGCATACCATATACAATACTGGTTTCTTCATTTTGAGCAATTACATGCAAATTGTGTTTCTTATATAACTTTGAAATACCGGCAGTTCCGTCTCCGCCCATACCGGTAAGTACTACACAGGTTATTTGATCCATTACGATCTCTTCTAACGATTCAAACATAATATCCGCACATGGTAATAATCCATGTCTTGCTGGCTCTGAAGTCACCGTCAGATAATGTTTGCCATCCTCACTTTGTTTTAAGCGCATCTGACATCCACCTTTTGCGATATACACATGACCTCTCTGAAACAGCTCACCGTCCTCAGCTTCCTTTATCGTTAGCGGGCTTAATTCATTCAATCTGTCTGCAAGCGATTTCGTAAAGCCTCCTGGCATATGTTGGACGATTAAAACGCCTGCATCCAAATTCTTAGAAAGCTTTGGAAGCACCGTATGCAACGCTTTGGGTCCCCCTGTGGAACATGCTATGGCAACTAACTTATTACATCCTTTTACTGATGAAGGAGCTGTACTTACTACAGCTTTGCTTTTCAGTTCCTGCTTCACCTCTCTGATCGGCGTTTTTGTCACCGCAATTTCCGAATTTTTCTTATCTTCCGCTTTCGTAGCAAGCACTAAGCAATCAATAAGGCGGTTTGAAAAAATGTTATTCTTAAACTCCAAATAACTTTCCGGCTTGGTCACAAAATCAAACGCACCTAATTCTAAAGCCCGAATCGTCTCTTTTGCATCCTTTTTAGCGATGGTACTTACGACGATTACATTTGCCTTGATGTGATTTTCTCTCATTTGCTCCAGTAATTCGATACCGCTCATACGAGGCATGTTAATATCCAGTAACACAGCATCATAATCCTTTGCTTTATTTTGAAGAATCTCCAACCCATCCAATCCATTCACAGCACTGTCAACAGCTTGGAAGCGATCATCCAAATTAATTATATCAGAGAGTACCCTTCTCATAAGTGCAGAGTCATCTATTACTAAAATATTTTTCTTCATATTTCGATAAAATCCTTCCTTATATGAATCATTCAACTAATTCTTCATCGAACCCCTGCGTTTTCGTTCTTGTTCAAAAATATATTTGATGATATCTTCACGATCTCTCTTAAGAATATCATTAAACTCAACTCTATGTTCATAAACACCTGTTTTATTATAAATCCGATTAGTGGATATTATGCTGGCACCCAAAATCATTAACTTGATTCCTGATGACAAAGCTAATTCCAATTTAATCTTAACTTTATCTCCAAAGTTATGCAGTGAACCGGAGGTAAATCGTAATCCTCCTCCACTGATATCCAGTATTACCGCTGTAATCCATCTCGATTCTAATTCCTCAAGTCTGCTTTTACTTTCTTTTCTCTCTTCGCTGTTGTTAAAATCATCCTCTGTGATTTTTTTAACCAATGCTTCTTCTTCACCTGAAATAATCCGATAATCGGCATTTTGTATACATCCAAGTCGAAAATATTGCCTTCTTTGAATCTTTTCTAAATTAGAAATAATCCGCACAATGGCAACGATGATATTTCCTTCCCTTATGTTTTTTAATACAACACAGTTACACTGGAACAAGCCCTGCGCACTGTAAAAACACAAATTAAAATGCTCACCGACATTTAGAATAACCGGCGTGCTATTCATAATCGGAGTTGCAATATGAATAATATTGTTATCAATTGTGTCAATCAACTGGCTTGCATACGTTTTTGCATTCGGGTAAGCCGCTCCCGACTTCAGTATATGTCTAACATCAATTTTGTCACCTATTTTTAAGACTTCGCGAAACATTCCATCCCCCCAGGATTTAATCATACGTCAAAATATTTAACCAGTATATCTCCATCAAACAATAAGCAATTCTATTTTTTAATTCTTGTACGGAGCAAATTGGTAAATAGCTGTGCTATTCCTTTTTTACTCTGCACATTCTCACTTCTTTGATCACATAATTCTTCAGCGAATTGTGTGATTGTTTTCGTGAACTGCGAATTGGGATATACAATTACGGCAGGTTTTTGCATCATTACGGCCTTAGACACGAACTGATCCTGTGGTACTGCTCCCATATACTCCAGCTTAAAGTTCAAAAATTTATTTACAACCAAGCTCAGTTTCTCGTAGAGCTCCTTACCATCATCATAACTGTCAATCCGATTCGCGATCATCTTTATTACCGTGTCCTGTAAGCTGATATCGGTCTTTCGGTTCAAGGTCTTTAACAATGCATAGGCATCTGTGATAGAGGTAGGCTCTGGTGTAGCCACAAGGAGCACTTCTGAACTTGCACCGACAAACTCCAAAACGGAATCCGCGATGCCTGCACCCGTATCAACTATTACAATATCTGCCCTCTGATCAAGCTCTACAAGCTTTTGAATCAGATAAACGATTTGGTCTCTGGTTAAATTTGTCAATTCTTGAATGCCTGATCCACCTGAAATAAACCCAATATTTTCAGGTCCCATGGTGATAATATCCGAGAGATTCTTCCCTCGAAACATTAAATCTGCCAAATTATATTGTGGGCGAATTCCTAACATTACTTCAACATTGGCTAAACCAAAGTCTGCATCAAGTATTACCACTCGTTTTCCCAGCTTGCTTAATGCAATTGCCAAGTTTACTGAAATACTTGATTTACCCACTCCACCCTTGCCGCTGGTTACTGTGATAACACGTGCTACTCTCCTTGGTGGGGTTTGCTCTTTTATCATTCTTCTTAATTTTTCAGCCTGATCCATCTTATTGCCCCCTTAGAAGTTGCTTCGCAATGCTTTGTGCATCGATACGTGCAATATCATCCGGTACATTTTGACCAAATGTGGCATATGATAAAGGTGCTTCCGTCAACATGCGAATATTGAATAGGTTACCGATTGAACTTGTTTCATCCAGCTTCGTAAAGATAAGGTTATAATTTACAATCTCGGAATAAGCCTCCGTGATCTTAATTAAATCCTTATATTTCGTAGTTGCACTTAAAACCAGATAAACTTCTCTTTCCTCTTCGGGTATGATATTTATCAATGCTTCTACGTCATCCCTTTGTTCTTTGTTGCGATGAGATCGACCGGCGGTATCAACAAATACCAGATCAAAATCCGCATATTCCTCTTTCGCTTGTAATAATTCTTTCTCTGTATAAATAACTTTTAACGGAATTGACAGAATGTTTGCATATGTCCTTAATTGATCCACTGCAGCGATTCGATAAGTATCGGCTGTTAAAAATAAAACCTTTGCCTTTTCTCCAATCTTAAACTTTGATGCTATTTTTGCGATTGTGGTTGTTTTCCCAACTCCGGTTGGACCAATAAAGAAAACAAACTTTGGAGTTTTTTCGTTTCGTTCTATCTGCTTTGGTTGACCAAGCTTAAGCACAAGTTTTTGATAGATACTTGCAAGAATGTTATCCATAGAAGAGTCCTTTTTCAGATTGCCCTCAATTTCAGATATAATCTGATTTGCAAACTTTTCTTCCACTTCATTTGATATCAACTGATTATAGATTAGTTGAATACATGCAATATTTTTATTATTTTCAACCGGCTTTACATCTTTCTTTAGCTCTGCTTCTTTTTCTCTTTCCATCATCTGTTTTTCCAATAAGCTCTGTAAATTATTCAGCTTAACTTCTATAGCAGATGTTTCTGATACATTTCCTCCATAAGGCATTGTGGAAGGGTTATAGGTATCATAAATAATATCAGGATTTAATGGTTTGACCGGCTGAGGCTGTGTCACCTGCTTTGGTCTGTCTGGCCGGTAAATGACATTCTCATCAACTGCCGCAGTAATCTCCACCACAGATTTTTTAAACATTTTATATAAGCCTTTTGGTGATTTCGTCTTGATATTCATCACAATTGCATCCTTACCAAGTTCTTCCTTGGCAAGCATGATTGCTTCTGTCTCTGTATTAGCTTGAAATTTTTTAATAATCATTATACTGTCACCATCCCTACCGACTGTAATTCTACATTGGAATCTATTTCATTATAAGAAATTACAACCAAATCCCTAAAATAATCCTGAGTCAGTCTTTTAAAATACATCCTTACGATGGGAGAGGTTATGACAATCGGTAACCTTCCCATTTCCTCCAGTTTATGTATTTCTGATTGCACAGACTGGATGATTTCTTTTGTAATAGCCGGATCTAGTGAAAGATATGCCCCTTGTTCGGATTGCTTTACTGATCCCATAATATCTTGTTCTACCTTCGGGTCCAGAGTCACTACATTGGTCATCTCTCCAGACGGGAAGAAACGATTTGATATTGCTCTTTTTAAATTCTGCCTTACATATTCCGTGAGTACATCAGTATCTCTGGTAGTCGGTGCATAGTCTGCCAGTGTTTCTAATATTGTTACCAAATCTCGAATGGAAACTCCTTCTTTCAAGAGATTTTGGAGAACTTTTTGAATCTCACCAATATTAAGAAGCTTTGGAACCAATTCAGAAACAAGTGTTTGATGTGCTTCCTGAATATTATTAATGAGGTTTTGAACATCTTGCCTGGTAAGTAGTTCATAGATATGGCTGCGGATTATTTCTGTTAAATGGGTTGCAATAATGGAAGGGGGATCTACAACGGTGTAGCCTAAGGTTTCCGCTCGTTCGCGCTGCCCTTCTGTAATCCATATTGCAGGTAAATGGAAGGAAGGTTCAAAGGTCGGAATACCTGTTATTTCTTCTTCCACATAACCCGGATTCATAGCCATATAGTGATCAAAGAGTATTTCTCCCTCACTCACTTGAATCCCTTTAATCTTAATAATATATTGATTGGGGTTAAGCTGAATATTATCTCTCAAACGAATCATCGGTACTACACTACCTAATTCCAAAGCGATCTGTCTACGAATCAGAACAACACGATCCAGCAGGTCTCCACCTTGGCTTGCATCCGCTAACGGTATAATACCATAACCAAATTCCAGTTCAATCTGATCCACTTGCAATAAGGAAATAACATTTTCCGGTTTTCTTATTTCATTGGCTGCAACTTCTTCGGAGGATACCTCCTCTTCAATTGCGTCAACCTCTATTCTGCTGGCAATCATTCTGCCGGACACAACGAATAAGGAACCATATAAAAGAAATAGAAAATCATTCAAGGGGGTCAAAAAACCAAGTCCGATCATACTTCCACCAACCATATATAATACCTTTGGTATGGAAAACAATTGGGTAACAAGAGTGTCCCCAAAGTCTGCTTCTTTGGTTGCTTTGGTAACCAAAATACCGGTTGCCAAAGAGATCATTAAAGATGGAATCTGACTTACCAGACCATCACCGATGGTTAATATAGCGAATTTTTCAAATGCTTCTCCAGCTCCGAGCTTCAAATAAAGCATACCCATGGTTGTACCACCGGCGATATTAATTAAAGTAATAATTAAACCGGCTATGGCATCACCCTTTACATACTTGGTAGCACCATCCATAGCTCCAAAGAACGCAGATTCTTCCTGAATTTTCTCACGACGAGCTTTTGCCTCTTTATCTGTAATTGCTCCCGTATTTAAGTCCGCATCAATAGCCATCTGCTTACCGGGCATAGCATCCAGCGTGAATCTAGCAGTAACCTCAGCAACACGCTCAGAACCCTTGTTGATTACCATGAATTGCACCATAATCAATACAATAAATACAATGATACCGATAATCAGGTTACCACCACCGACAAATTGACCGAAGGTTTCGATTACATTACCACCCTCGCCCGTACCCAATATGATACGGATACTGGAAACATTCAATGAGATTCGAAATATGGTGGTAAATAACAAGATTGTCGGGAACGCTGACATATTTAAGATTTCTCTAGTAAACATCGCATTAAATAATACAACCATTGCAATCGAAATATTTAATGCAAGTAACAAGTCTAGTAAATGCTTATTGATGGGAATAATTAAAAATACGATTGCAGAGAGCAAAAAAAGTCCGATAATCATATCATTTTTTTTCATCCCTCTTCGAGCCTCCTTTATTGAGGCTTTGCCTCCATCTTTATCAAAAATTATGATTTATTTTTAAGTCCATAGACATATGCTAAAACCTCTGCCGTCATCTGGTAAAGTTCCGGCGGTATTTCTGCCCCAATCTCCACATTATAGTATAACATTCTTGCGAGAGGTTTATTTTCTACGATTTCGACTTTATTTTCTTTTGCAACCTCTTTAATTCTCTGAGCTAAAAAGTCTGCACCTTTCGCAACAAGCATGGGTGCCATAGCACTTTCTTTTTCATATTTGATTGCCGCCGCAAAATGCGTCGGATTTGTAATAATAACATCCGCAGTGGGAATAGACTGCATCATTCTCATGGTTGAGATTTCTCTCATCTTGGAACGTATTTTTCCTTTAATTTGAGGATCACCTTCAGAATTCTTGAATTCATCCTTTACTTCTTGTTTGGACATTCTCATGTCCTTTTTGAATTTGAGTTTTTGATAAATCAAATCACCAATTCCAATCAACAAAAAAATAATGCTGATTTTTAGACCCAAACCAATAACAATATTGCCAATCAGTGCTAGTGCCTGTTCCAAGTTCATATCATAAAAGATATAAAGCGTAGCCCACTCTCTATTTAACGTGCTATAGGCAATATAGCAAATTACAACAATTTTTAATATATCAATTAATAATTCTACAATCTTATCCTTTGATATAATTCTTTTGAACCCACTTACCGGATTCATGTTGGAAAATTTGGGCTTCATTGTCTTTCCTGATATTTTCCATTTAACTTGAAAAAGAACGATTACAAAAGTAACGATAAACCCTGTAATTAACAATGGCAAACTAGTTATAATAATCGTTATAATTGCATCATAGAGAACTCCCTGCGCAGATGGTAAAGTTAACCCATCCTTAACCAATTTATCAATTCCACGATATACTTTAATAAAAGAACCGACAAATTGATCACTAAAGAACCCCATAAAAAACTTTAAGGTGATAAAGAGAATTGCCAATGCAGCTGCTGTTGTTAGTTCTTTACTTTTGGCTACTTGTCCTTCTCCACGGGCATCGTTTAGTTTCTTCGCTGTAGGTTCTTCTGTTTTATCAGCTCCTTCACTTGCGAAAAACTGAAGGTTGTAACGCAGTAACACCGAATAATCTCGTTTTTCTTTGTCTAAAAGCATACTAAATCCCTCTTCTAATGTAAGATTTCTATGGAGGCTTTTAGCATAGTCACCATCTCATTAAAGATAAAATCCGCAACAGATGGAAGCAACCCAATAATTAGAATCAAAACCCCAAGACCCACAGCAATCTTAATCTGCATACCGATTACAAAAATATTCATCTGAGGAGCAATTCTTGTTAATATAGCTAAAATTGTATTTACTACCAAAAGTGCAGCAAAAACCGGTAGTATAATACGAAATGCAATTATGAAATAATCTATGATAAAGGTAACCATTAATTTATAAGCCGACGGGTCTAGTGTAATATCTCCTATGCCAACAATTTGAAAAGAATCAATGATTGCTCTTATAAAATAATGGTGTAGGTTTGTTATAACCATAATCAACAAAACTAGATTACCATAGAAATTGGCGGTAATTGTTGATTCTATATTCAAAACGGGATCAAGTTGGCTCATCATGGAAAAACCAATTTCCATATCCAGCATCTGACCCGCAAAATTAAGAATATAGTATGCTATATTTGTAAAAAAGCCCATAATAGCTCCGGCTAATGCCTCACTTACGACAAGAAATGTAAAGCCGATTATTCCGTCATAACTGGGAGGTTGCATCGGCACTGTATAAAACAAAATCGCTGCCATGGATACAGAAATGGCTGTTTTAACAGTAAATGGTACATTTCTTAAAGAAAAAAAAGGAGCCGTGACTAAAAATCCGGTTATCCTCACAAGTATCAATAAAAATACTTCAAAATTAATCAGTGTAAATGTCATAGGTGATTAATATAATATCCAAATTGAGAAAATAATTCTATCATGTATTCCTTAAGAGAATTTAAAATCCAGCCTCCAAATAGAATTATTACTAAAAAAACTGCTATCAATTTCGGAACAAATGTGAGGGTTTGTTCCTGAATTGAAGTAACAGTTTGGAATATACTGATAATCAGACCAATTACAAGGGAGGCCAGCAGCATCGGTGCTGAAGTTTTTAGTACAAGAACAATCGCTTGTCTTGCAATATCTATTACAATATTTTCATTCATACCAAATCATCTCCCTTAATAAAACGTCTTCACCAATTCACCAATAATTAGATTCCACCCATCCGCTATAATAAACAGTAAAATCTTGAATGGCATGGAGATCATGGTTGGAGGTAGCATCATCATACCCATCGACATCAAGGTCGATGCCACCACCATATCAATCACAATAAAAGGTATATAGATTAAAAAGCCTATAATAAAAGCTTTTTTTAATTCACCAATAATAAAAGACGGAATCAACACGGTGATCGGAATCTGATCCACATTGTCTACTTTGTCAATCTGAGCGATATTCATAAAAAGTCTTACATCTTTTTCCTCCGCCTGTTTGAGCATAAAGGTACGAAGTGGAGCAACTCCCTTATCGTAGGCTTGCTCTTGCGTAATTTCTCCCTTCGCAAGAGGCTTTATGGCATCGTTATTTACCTGTGTGAACACGGGGGACATGATAAAAAATGTCAAGAACAGAGCCAGTCCGACGAGTATTTGGTTTGGCGGTGTTGTCTGTGTTCCAAGCGCTGATCTAACAAAGTGTAGAACAATAATAATTCTGGTAAAGGATGTAACCATAATTAATATGGAGGGTGCTAGGCTAATTATCGTCAAGACCAACAACATTTGTAATGTTGCTGATATGCCGCCACCATTTTGGTCGGTATTAAGTGAAAACTGTAACGGACCAAGATTGCCGTTTACATTATTATTTTCATTTGAGTTATTCGTATTCCCGGTACCATTATTTGTCGTATTATTATTCGTTGTGGTAGCATAAGCTCTTTGTCCTCCAACTACTGCAAACAGACATATTAACAGCATCGCGATTATAACCACAGGTTTTTTTCTAATGTGCACTTGGACTTTATTATTCATGTGTATCAACCTTCTTTTAATACATAAGCATTTATTTTCATTCTGCCCTGTTTTTTATTTTTTCAAATATTTGTTTGAAGCTCATATTCTCTTTGATATTAGCCTCTCGAATAAATACCTCTGTTTCATCCAGCTCCGTAATAAATTGAACATTATCTTTACTAACCGAAATAACAATATATTTATTAGCTATTTTTACTATCTGAAGAAATTTATTTGGGCTGATGCGATAGCTATCTATCACATGAAAATTGCTGTTCTTAAGTTGCCCAAGAGTAAATCTACCCACAAGCTTAGAGGTATAATACGCAGCGAATAAAATCGCAATCAGAATGAAAACCAAACCAACCATCTCTAACCAACCAGAATCACTGGAGTTTCGTGGCGGTGTATTACTAAGCTTCAAAGTCGGTGTATGAGTTAACAATAGAAACACTTGTGAATCAACAACAGCATGCAATTGTAACACCGCTTTTTCAAACATAATCGATTAACCCACCGCTTTCTTAACTGCTTCCAATACTCTGTCAGCCTGAAAAGGTTTAACAATAAAGTCCTTTGCTCCTGATTGAATGGACTCGATAACCATCGCCTGCTGTCCCATTGCAGAACACATTATGATATTTGCACCGGGGTCAGTGGACTTAATTTTCTTTAAAGCCTGAATACCATCCATCTCCGGCATTGTTATATCCATCATAACAAGATCCGGCTTGGTTTCACTATACTTTTCAACTGCTTTCAAACCATTTTCTGCTTCTCCTGCAATAGTATAACCATTCTTAGTTAAAATATCTTTAATCATCATTCTCATAAACGCTGCGTCATCACAAATTAAAATACTTTTTGCCATACCATAATCTCCTATCATATTGAACTTATTTTAATTTCTATTAGATATTATTTAATTATTTCCGTTACTCTAATACCAAAGGCTTCTTCCATTACGACCACTTCTCCCTTGGCAACAAACTTTCCGTTAACCAAAACATCAATTGGTTCTCCTGCCAACCGGTTCAACTCAATAATTGTTCCGGGTGTAAAATCGAGAATTTCTTTAATGGATTTAGATGTTCGTCCCAATTCTACCGTTACCTCTAACGGTACATCCATCAATAACCCAATGTTTTCTGGTTGAACTACCGGGCTGGAATTTTGGCTAAACGAAGCAAATTGCACTGGCTGAACATTCACATCTGCTACAGGCGGCATCATATAAGGCATCGGTGGTATTCCCCCCTGATTTGGATAGGGGTAGGGATAGGGATATCCAGGCTGAGCCATCTGCATCTGATTTTGAGGCATCTGCATCTGTGGTGTCTCCTGCTTAACCGGCTCAGGTTCCGGTTGCGGCTGGGGCTGTGCTTTTTCCTGTTGAGGTCTTGTTTTAACATCCGGAACCATTGAAGTTGCCTGAACAAATTGTTGATACAAATCTCTGGCAAAATCAAACGGATATAACTGCATCAGCACACTGTCCACAAGATTACCAATAACCATATGGAAGGATACTTTTACAAAATTACCTTTCAAGAAAGGAGCAATATTTTCCCCTTCAATGTGATCGTATAAATCAACCACCGACGCAGTCGGCGGACTGATATTAACCTTTTTCTCCAACATGGAGGATATTGACGTGGCAGCTGAACCCATCATTTGATTCATAGCTTCACTAATTGCACTAACATGGAGCTCTGATAACTCCCCAGTTATATTAGTTCCGTCTCCGCCCATCATTAAATCGGCGATAATCTTAACATCTGCCTCTTTCAAAATCAAGATATTGTGACCATCCAAACCCTCTTCATAATAAATCTCAATAAAAACACATGGCTTGTCATAACTGTTTACAATATCATCCCAGTTGGCATACTCGACGATTGGTGTAGTAATATTAACTTTTTGATTCACCAAGGAAAATAGTGTTGTCGCAGCGGTTCCCATACTTATATTGGAAATCTCACCAACTGCGTCTTTTTCCTCATCGGTTAAACTTTCATTTGGAGCACTCGTCGAATCATTTGAGCTAATGCCATTTAGCAAAGCATTTATTTCTTCTTGGGATAGCATTCCATCCATAACACTTTACTCCTCTCCTCTGATGATTGTTGATATTTTTACCGCATAAGAACCTGAGGATGCTCCGGGGAGGGCAGTAAATTTATATAAATTCCCTACATATACGGCTAATTCATCTTCCACTTTTGAATTTAATTTAATAATGTCCCCTTTTTGGATATTCATGAAATCGTTAACCGATATTGCACTTTTTCCGAGTACTACGCGTAAAGGCACTTTCGCTTTCGATATTGATGTTTCTATAACATCTTGATAGGACTTATTATCGATCATTTTCATTGTTGAATACCAATATTTTGTATTCAACTTATCAATTACTGTTTCCAAACATACATATGGAAGACAGATATTCATGAGACCTTCAATATTACCAATTCTTATATTCAATGTCACCAGCGATATCATCTCACTTGGTGATATAATTTGCGCAAACTGTGAATTCGTTTCAATACGAAGTAATCTTGGGTGTACCTGAATTACATTTGCCCAAGGCTCACTTAAGAGATTGGTGCATATATTAAAAATACGCTCAACAATTGACAATTCAATTTCGGAGAAGTCACGAACCTTGTCCAGTGGATAACCACCACCGCCAAGCATTCGGTCTACAATCGCATAACCCAAATTATCAGCCAACTCTATGATAATATTCCCCTCCAAAGGAGAAAAATCAATAATACCCAATAAGACTGGATTTGAAAGGGCATTCGTAAATTCCGAATACTGCACTGCTTCTGAGTTTACAACTTCAACTTGAACATTCTTTCGTAAATACGCGGGTAAATTGGTTGATAATAAACGGGCATAATGCTCGAAAATAATGTTCAAAGTTCTAAGATGTTCCTTAGAAAATTTGGATGGTCTGGCAAAGTCATAATTTTTAATCTGTTTTTCAGACGTCTGCTTATAATCATCCGCATCAAGTTCACCGCTGTTCAATGCCGCCAGCAGATTGTCTATCTCATTTTGCGATAAGACATCGCCCATTCTATTGACCTCCTATTCGCTAATAACATAATAACATAAAAAAAATCTAAAATCATCATTTTTCTTATCCGATCAACAAATTTTCAAAATTGACTCCAATAACTAAATCCGACTTCATATATTCTTGGATTCTCACTAAAATGTCTTGTTTGATTTTGTCTTTGTTACTCTGTACTTCATCCTTAGTATACTTTGCGAATTCATCCTGTACATATTCCTTAAATACAACCAAATTATCCTCAACCGCTTTTTTTAGCTTAGTATAATCTTTACTTTTTTTATTCAAGATTAAAGATACATTCACCGTAGCAAAACCATCCTTGCCCCCTGAACTCTTTAAATTGATTGTCATCTTCTCATTCTCTTTTGACAAAGAAATGTTTTCTTTGTCTTCAATACCTACTTCATCTTCACTGTTTGGCGATTCTTTTTCAAGATCCACAATGGATGCCACCTTGGAAACCAATGCATTTGTCTTATTCGCTGTAGGTACTATCGTGAATATTAACAATCCAGTTAATACGGTATTGATCAAAACAATAGCCATAATTATTATGGTTAGAATATTCTTTTTCATGAAATACTGCCTCCTTAACTCTTACTTTCTATATATATATCAATTTTTTTCAAATTCATATCTTTTAGCAATGTCATGCCATTACAATTCTCGACCAAATATTTCTTTTTTGTATAATATTACAAGATTTTTTACTTCTTGTCTACTTTCTTTTACTACTAATTTACTCCCAGAAACCAAAGTAATGATAGTATCAGGAGTCTCTTCTACCTTTTCAATCAATTCAGCATTAATGATTACTTTTTCATTATTTAGCCTGGTTACTTCAATCATTTTGTTCTCCCATCCACCTGAACTCACTTTTTAGTATGCGATATTCTTCCCTTTGCATGCATAAATTAAATGGGGCCGCTGCATCATTATGTCTTGTTACTCCTTTAGACTAATTTTGCATCAGCCCCTTAATTATTAACAAAGGATTGCTCTACCCCCTGCTGACAAAATTATCTCTTCAAATTGATCAGTTCTTCTAACAGGGAATCTGAGGTTGTTATAATTCTTGAATTAGCCTGAAAACCTCTCTGTGTAGTAATCATATCCGTAAATTGCTGTGATAAATCTACATTGGACATCTCCAAAATACCAGTAGTTATACCGCCTCCGCCTTGGGATGGATCTATACCGATACCATCAAAATCACCGGAGTTTTGAGTGGTTGTATACATACTGTTACCAACTGCTTCAAGACCTGCAGGATTAGCAAAGCTTGTTACGGCAATCTGTCCAAGTAACTTACTGTCACCATTATCATACTTTCCATAAATCTTTCCGGAAGTATCAATTGTTACACCTGTCATGTTACCAACTTTTTTTCCTGTTCCATTTCCATCCAAGTCACCTCTGGTAGCCTTAATAGAAGAAGAACCGCTTGAGGAAAACATCGTTAAAGAAGAAAAGTCCATCTTGATTTCAGAGAAAGGATTGGGGTCTGCAGTGATGTTTAACATAATGCTGTCATTTGCTTCCGTACCATCACCGATACCAACGAATTCACCTGTTGCACCATTAAAGGTAATCATCGGGGAATCGGTAGAATCAATTGTCACCTTGCCATCTGTAGGATCAACATTACTTACAGAATAAGTATAATTGCCTATTCCAAAGGTTGTAATTCCGGAGGCTGCATAAGTAACTTCACCTGTAGTAGGGTCTGTAATTTTATTAACGAATATAGATTGTCCATCCTCATCCTTAATATCTGTCAATGCAACCTTATAATTATTCGTTGCATCGGGAGATTGTGTGATTTTCATATCCGCAGTATAGCTATGACCCATTTTATCATAAAAAGCTATGTTTACCACTTTACCAGTCTCACTGGTAAGCTGTGTATCCTTACTATCAATATTACCTGAAATTGTAATAGCGGTAGATGCTTGAGGGCTGGCATATCTGTTCTCATTGGACATAATTACCAGCGGAGCCACCTTATCTGCCACTGTTTTTGTTGCATCGTTGGGATCAACTTTCCAACCCATAACTGATGCACCGGATGGCGTGCATAATTTACCGGCCGAATCCACTGTAAAGGAACCCGCCTTGGTAAAATAATTTGTTCCACCGCTGTTGACAATAAAGAAATTATTGCCGTCTATCATTAAATCAAACGGGTTGTCCGTTCTTTGTGCCGCACCGGTTGTAGTTATACTGGATGTAACAGCAGCTACTCCTGCACCCAAACCGATTTGCATCGCATTTCGTCCAGCCGCACCGGTTGCTGCATTCGGTCCGGTTGCACTTTGTGTTGTCTGATAAAATACATCAGAAAAGGATACTGTACTTGCTTTAAATCCGATTGTGTTGACATTGGCAATATTATTACCTATAACGTCCATTTTTGCCTGGTGAACTTTTAATCCCGATACACCAGAAAATAATGATCTCATCATAATTGTTGACCTCCATTTTGTGCTTCATCAATTTGGTATCCAATCTGTCATTCATGGATACTTCAGCCTCCGTAAGGTCCGGCTTTATACGATTACTGCACCGTCTATGTTCGTAAACACCTTGTCATCTTTATCGTTCAGCGCGGTTATAACTGTATTATTCTTCACGCTTACAATAAATGCAAGATCATCTACCATTACTAAGGATTCGTTAATTCCCTTCTCCCCTGCCTTTTTCGCACCAATTTCTAAACGTTCTAGCTGATTATCCGTCAAGTCTATATTTCGACTTGCCAGTCTCTCATTTGCATGCTTAGAAAATTTCAATTCATTTAGCTGTTCAGTTGACTGCTGGCTCTTTAATATTTCACTGAAAGGTGTTACAGCCGCCTGCTTCGCTTGATCTGCCTTGTTATTCCTATTTGTACTTAATTGATGCGTCATCTGCTCTATGGAAGGAAATTGATTGATCGGAATATTCATTTATACCTCCCGCCTGCCATCTAAGGCGCAAAACTTATTCATTCGTGTTTGTATCGTTAGTTTTATCGTCATCTTCTGTTTTATCATCATCTGCCGGTGGTGTATCATCCGATGTTATAGCATTTTGCACCTGAAGCGTTACCTTATCTTTCACAACGGTATAATCTGCATCATTAAAGGCAACTGTTATCTTATATGTTCCATTTTCAAGATCTTTGAATGCGGATTTATCAATTTTTACGGTATCACCACTCACGGTAACCTTACTAGCATCAACCAAATATCCGTTAATTGCTATGGCAACATCATCCGCCTTATAATCAGCAGTTCCCATATTTACCTTAAATGTTAAATCGGTAGGTTTCTCACCATCATATGTTACCTTTACAGCATCTTTAATTCCCGGAATATTTTGATTTTTAATAAACTGGTCATCAATAATGCTATCCAATTGATCAAGAGCATATATCTTTCCGCCAATTGACAACTGAGCCTTGCCTCCAGAAAGATTTACAAAATCCACTGTACCATTAATGTAGGAAGTATTTCCTGCTGTATCTTTCGTCTTAACAATAACATTTTTACCCACAAGACTAAAGGCCTGGGAATTCGCAGTTGTAGTACTTAGGTTCTGAATTTGCTCTAATTGTGAGAAGGTTGCTAATTGTGCAACATATTCTGTATTTGAGCTGGGATTTAAGGGATCTTGGTATTTCATCTGGGTAGTCAACAATTGTAAAAAGGCATCCTTATCCAAACTGCTTCCAGAACTCTTTTTTGTTGATGTACTGCTATTTTGCTCCACTACACCATCTTTCACTATTTGAACCAAATCACTCATGATTCTCCTCCTTTCTCAAAAATTATGCCGTATAATTAATTTGAGTTCCGGTCAGCCCTGATGTATCTGCCTGAACTACTTCTTCCATAACCTCTGACATATTCAAAGCTTCATCAAGAGTTATTTTTTTACCCGAATTATTCTTTTGTGATTTTTCTTGATTGCCGGATTCTTGATTATAGTTTTGTTCAAACGCATTTGCTGAAACGGTTACTTCAATCGCTTCAATTTTAACACCCTGTTGATTTAAGGTATCGCGAAGTGTTTGCATCTGACTCTCAATAGCCTGTTTCGTCACTTCATTCTGAACGATAAATTGTGCAGTCATAACACCATTCTTTGACTGTAAATTCAAGTTAACCCTTCCCAAATTCTCGGGATTCAGTTGCAATTCCATGGATGTACTGTTTGGTGTTACGGAGACTTTAATACGTTCTACAATCTGATTCACAATTTCACGAAACTGTGCGATTTGATTAACGTTATCCGCAAATCCATTTTGGACATTCTGTGAAGATTTCACTAGATTATCCACAAATATTTGGAAATGATCTTTTGAGGCCGTATCATCCTTTGAACGGTGATCCGATGGGTGATTGCCATTAAAACTTCCTTGATTTTGCAGCTTTTGCTGACCATCACTGGCAGCTTTATTCAGTTCCGTACTTGAAGTAATGTCTGTTGTTGCTTTGTCCGCTTCCCCATCAATTTGAGGTTTTTGTGCACTTCCCGCTTGCTCTTCCTGTAAATTGGCTTGATCTAAAACGTCTTGCTGATTTACCACAATATCCGGTTGAGCATTTTTTACTTCCTTAGCCTGTTCCAAAAGAGCCTTGATTTGATCTGCGGTTAATCCAAGATTAGCATTGTCCTTAATTTGATCAACTGCATTCATTAACTGCTTCATGGTAGCCGCCAGACTCTCGTCCGTAATTGCACTCAGAATATCATTTGCACCATTTGCTGCTAATATCAGCTGTTGAAGCTTCTCCGGCTGTAATAAATCTGCCGCAGTCATTCCTTGACTCGTTAAAAGCTGCTTCAGTTCCTCCTGCGATAGGTTCAGTGCTTTCATTGCCGCTTCTTGAACTGCTTGAAGCATTCCTGTTATTTGGGATATTACTTGATTATCATCCTTAAGATCTTCCTCTTGATCCTTCCCAGTAACACTTTGGCTATCACTCACTTTATTATCCTTTAGCGAAGTATCCGCCTCATTCTTACCAACTGAAAATCCAATCGGTTTTGTGTTATTATCATCTTTTTTCTTTCCATCACTGGTCTGATTACTTTTCTTTGTGTTAGCAGTTTTAGCTAATTGAATTGATGAAATGTCATTAACATCCTCAGACGACTTCCTGGAAGTGTTGAATAATAAATCAAATCCACTTGATTGAGAAGACTTTCCAGCAGAATTTGGTTTTGCTGAGCTTCCGGCAAATAAATTGTCCGATTGCACTTTAACGCTTTGTGTTGTCATTCTTATTCCTCCTTTCGTACAGGCACTCTTTAGAGGCCCTCATAATATCTATTATAAAAAGCCATATGCTTTCTATAATCCAATCCATTTTTCTTTTGATATTACTTGTTTAGCATTTGTTCATCCAAATCAAGCATCATCTTTGTTATCTTTGCAGCAGCTACATTGTCCATTTCTGCTAGTATAGCTGCACTCTGTGCCGGCTTCATACTTAGCAAAATCTGTGCAACAGATTCAATATCAGCAGTCATTGTTTCAAGAATTTTAGCAGCTGCCTTAGGTTCCATACTCCGATAAATATCCGCTTTTTCTTTAATTGCTTTGGAGTATTGTAACTGTTCGATTACCTGTTTATAAATCTCAGCCGCATTGTTTGGATCAATGCCCTCATAAAACTTTTTGTATTCTTCAATACTTGGCGCTTGTTCGGCAAACACCACTTTTTCATCAAATTCGGCAACTCTTTTCTCGAATTCCTTCTGGTTATCCTCAAATACCTTTAATCTCTCCACCTCTGCCTTTAAATCCGAAATTGTGGTCTTATCTTTCTTATTATCTTTACTTAACTCATCTACTTTAGCTTGTAACTCTTCGATTTTTGCCACAGCTTCCGACAATGATTTATATTCAAAGTCATTGGTAGTTGGCGTTTTAATGACAGTTTCTCCAGGAAGAACCAAGTTAACAATCGGAACATCCTTTAATATTGGTTTTAACACACCTGAGCCAAATCCACCAATATCTACTTTTATTAATGCAGCAAATAAAGCCAGCCATATGATTACAATTAAAATTACAATTAATACCGTAAGGATTCGATTTTCTTTCTTTTCCTCCGTACCGGCTTCCTTGTTTTTTGCCATTATTCTTCCTCCTCTTGAAAGGAAGGCTTGTTGTAGTTAAAACTATTTAACTCATCCACTTCCTTACGTTCCTCAGAATCAAATTCGAGTAAATATTCTTCAAACGCCTTTTCTTTCAATCTCTCATGTGTTTTCCGGTCCACCATGGCATCGTTCAAACGAATTCTGGCAACTTCCAGACGATGCTCACCATTTCTTACCTGAATCATCTGCTGCTTTATATTACTCTTCATCGTATCGATTGCCTGTTCACACACCCTGATATCTAGCAAGTTAAGACGATTCATTCTTAATCCGCGTAACTCTTCTTCATAACCGCTTTTCTTAAGAATCATCTGTTCCAGCTTCTCTTCCTCCATGGTAAGACGCATTCTGGCATTCCCATAATTCAGCTTTGCCTGATCTTCCAACTTCATCTTTATCTGAAGAACACTTTCCATCTTATATCGAAACTTTTTCATTATTCATCAAATATCTCCATAAGCATTGTAATTTCCTCTTCAAAGCTATGCTTCTCATACATTTCCTGTTGAAGAAATGCATTCACCTCTTTAATCTTAGAAATGGTATAATCAATATCAGAGTTAGAACCGCTTTTATAAGCTCCTATATTAATCAAATCTTCTGCATCATGGTAGGTTGCAAGAACATTTTTCAACTTTCCTGCAGCCGCCTTATGTTCTTTTGAAGCAATGGAACTCATACAGCGGGAAATACTTTGAAGTACATCAATTGCCGGGTAGTGATTTTTATGACCAAGCTTTCTAGATAACATAACATGTCCGTCCAAAATACTTCTGGCTGTATCGGTTATCGGTTCATTAAAATCATCACCATCCACCAATACTGTGTAGAGACCTGTAATGGAGCCATGTTCCGAATTACCTGCCCTCTCTAGAAGCTTTGGCATTTCGGAATACACACTCGGCGGATACCCTCTGGATACCGGGGGTTCACCGGAGGCAAGGCCGATTTCTCTCTGTGCCATCGAAAAACGTGTTAAGGAGTCCATCATTAACAGCACATCATTTCCTTGATCTCGAAAATATTCTGCAATTGCCGTGGCTGTTTGAGCTGCCTTCTTTCTTATTAAAGCCGGTTTATCCGAGGTAGCAATAACCAGTACAGAACGCTTCAGTCCTTCTTCTCCAAGATCTCGCTCAATAAATTCTCTTACTTCCCTGCCTCGCTCACCAATTAATGCGATTACATTAATATCCGCTTTCGTATTTCTTGCAAACATACCAAGTAAAGTACTTTTTCCTACACCACTACCCGCGAAAATTCCTATTCTTTGTCCCTTTCCGATAGTCAGCATAGCATCCACCGCTTTTACACCAAGGGGCAAAGCATCTTCAATCAACTTTCTTTTTAAAGGATCTGGCGCCGGTGCTTCGGAAGGATAGTATTGGCTTACATTTAAGTGTGATCCATCCATAGGGTTACCAAGTCCGTCCAACACTTTGCCAAGTAATTCCTCACCAACCGGTACCTTAAATGCTGCCCCTGAATTTTCAACATAACTGCCAATTCCTACACCGGTCATATCATCATAAGGCATTAATAGCACTTTATTCTCTCGAAAACCGATTACTTCAGCGATTTTCTTATCTACCTGACCTTCACTTTGAATGTAGCACACATCATTCAGATTCGCACTGGGACCGGATGCTTCTATAGTTAGCCCTACCATTTTTACAACCTTACCGATTTCTGTGGCATAAGACTTATTCATCAATTGCTTATATTTCTCTAAATCGATTGAAATCATCATCCATTCCTTCTATAATATAATATCGGCTGATTCGATATATCTCTAAATATTTCCGATTAGTTTTAAATCTGTAATCAAATTATCAAGCTGAACATCAAGGCTGCAATTAATTAATTGTAATTCAGTTTCTATGAGACATTGATTTTTAAGAAGTTTATGATCCTTGTCAATATAGATGTCCACTTCTCTTCCAATTGCTTCAGAGATAATATCCTTCCTCATGGACACATATTCATAATCTTCCTCAGAGACCCGAATAGTATATTCCACGCTTCGATCCATATCCTTTATAGATTGCCTGATCAAATAGAGAATAACATCTTCTCTGCCTTCTACCATCACTCCGGTAATTTTTGTGACCAGAGACCCAATGATATTTGCAATTTCAGGTTCAACATTACTCATCATGCTTTCATACTGGTTTTGAAGTTCAATGGTTCTTTGTTCATATTCCGCTTGTAAGCGAAGATTTTCATTCTTCGCTTGAAGCCTTCCTTCCTCATAGCCCTCTCTCTTGGCTGAAGAAAAAGCATCCTTCTTTATCTGTTCTGCGTCCTGCCTGGCTCGTTCAATGATTATCTGAGCCTCCAAATTCGCCTTCTCAATAATTTCTGAGACTTTCTCAGAGCTATCTTCTTCACAAGAAAGCGACTCAACGAACAAAGCATCTAATCCTTCAACAAATTCTCCTTGTTGTTCACCTTCAGTAACCGCTGTGATAGGTCTAACTTTCGCACTAGTATTCAACTTAATCTGAAAATCCAACGTTTTATATGCAACTTCATCATAACGCACGGTATAGGCTTTTATTACATTAGACAACGATTTCGTCACCTCCACCTCTAGAAATGATAATCTCAGAGGAATCTTCTAACTTTCTGATAATATTAACAATCTTCTGCTGAGCCTCTTCAACATCCTTCATACGTACAGGTCCCATGTATTCCATGTCTTCCTTTATCATCGCAGCCAAACGTTTGGAAAGGTTATTAAATATAATGTTCTGAACTTGTTCGTTTGAACCTTTCATCGCAACTGCAAGTTCATTATTATCAACCTCTCTGAGTACTCGTTGAATAGATTTATCATCCAGAGTGAGAATGTCTTCAAATACAAACATTTTTCTTCTGATTTCATCCGCAAGTTCTGGTTCTTCGATTTCTAAGGTCTCCATAATATGTCGTTCTGTACCACGATCTACCGTATTTAAAATCTCTACGATGGAATCCACACCACCGACAATGGTATAATCCTGATTTACTAAAGAAGCCAACTTTCTCTCCAGTACCTTTTCTACTTCTTTAATTACATCCGGAGAAGTACGATCCATCTGCGCAATACGCTTTGCAACATCCGCCTGCTTGTCCGGTGCCAACGATGAAATAATCGCTGAAGACTGGGAAGGAGACAGATAGGATAAAATCAATGCAATTGTTTGCGGATGTTCATCTTGAATAAAGTTTAGTAGCTGGGAAGCATCCGTCTTTCGAATAAATTCAAACGGACGAACCTGTAAGGATGCTGTCAGTTTACCAATAACATCCCTCGCCTTATCTGCACCAAGTGCTTTCTCAAGCAATTCCTTCGCGTAGGCAATACCGCCTTCTGCAATATATTGCTGAGCAAGGCAGATTTCATAAAATTCATCCATGACTTGATCTTTTGTGGCGGGCGAAATACTTCTCGTGTTAGCGATCTCCAGAGTCATTGTCTCTATTTCTTCTTCTTTCAAATGCTTAAATATACTAGCAGAACGTTCAGGCCCCAAGGAAATCAAAAGAACCGCAGCTTTTGTAATTCCGCTTATATCATTGTTTTTCGCCATACTAATCTCTCCCTTTAACTCCAATCTTCATTTAACCAATTACGGAGCAATTGTGCCACAGCATCCGGTTTTTCATCCACAAATTTTTCAATCATCTTACGAACTTCGGATACTTCATTAAACTCAATATCTTCAATGACTTGCGTTTCTTTCGTCGAAGCTAATAACTGTTCAACAGATAATTCCGGTTCTGTTTCAACAACTTCAACCGGTCTGATTCCACGAAATACCACAAAGATTAATAGTCCTACAATCAAAACTGCTAAAGCGATCTGAAGATAATTCGTCCAGTTATTCTCAACCTTTGCTTTGGGGATAAATGTGGTCTGATCCCAAACGGTTATTTTAATATTATTCGCAGCAATACCGGTAGCCGCTGATACCAAACCTACTAAATCCACATTTGGATCTAGCTGTCCGGCTTTGGGAGCGCTATTTTGATTGACATAGTCATCGAATGATATGTCTTTTAATGCACCATCTTTTTCTAATTTTTCTTGTGTCACCGATGTGACCCTGGTAAGTACGATTCCTATGGAAGACTGATCTGATTTAACTGCACCAACCTCATGAATTGTATTGGTCTTTCTTTCATTTAATACATATTCGTATTGATTCGTTTTTGAGGAACCTGAATTAGAATTAGCATTCCCAGTCTGATAATCCGTGCCATCATTGGAAGAAGTTCCAGGAGTCCCCCCTTGACCCGATGTATTGGAGTTATCCGTCGTATAGGTATAGGACTTACTGTAATACCCTTGATCCATACCCTCCGGCGCAGTATATTCCGTATACATCTCTTCTACCTTATCCATATCAAGCTCAAGATGAGGTGCAATCTCTACATCTTTATAACCGTTCTTCACTAACAGCATATAGAGATTATTGATAAAAGTATTACGAAGTCTCTCTTTATAATCATTATTATCTAACGCTGTACCGGAATAAAGATCCTTATTCCCGCCATACAAAAGCGCTCCGTTTTGATCCACAACCTTAATCTTTTCAGCATCATTGTTTCCTATTGCAGTTGCTACCGCTTGTGCGATGGTTTCTGCGGAAGTAGGATCAAATGAATCATTCGTTCTTAAGAACACAGTGGCTCCGGTCTCCTCAGGTTTTGTTAAGATGCTGCTTGCATTATCCTTGGGAATATAGATGACATTCGCATCCTCAACGCCCTTCATTTCCTTAATCTTACCACCTAACTGATTCTGCAAAAATAGATTAAGCTTTAAAACTCGGTCAGCATTGGTTGTGCCTAAATCATTTTTAATCAAATCCTCCATACTTACTCCAGTAGCTTGAACATTACTCTGAGCCAATAAAAAGGTTGCATCTGTGATTTTATCATCTTCAACATAGAAGGTTAACGTATTGTCATCATATTTATAACGATATCCTTCTGATTTCAGCAGTTCCGATACCTGACTAGCTTCCTTTGAATCCTTACATACAACAAACCTCTTGTAATCAACACGGTTCATCAGGAAGAACAGCAAGGCAAATGCCAACAATATCACTAAGGCAATACTGATAATTATTGTTTTCTGCCTGCTAGTATATTTATTCCATAGATTCAAACCTTGCTTTAAAATACCATTCAATCTCTCCGCCATTTACACCTGCTCCTATAAATGTATTAGTTAATTACCCATCTTCTGATGGATATCTCCTCTACCCTCATGCACAAATTGTACACATTCCAAAAACCTTCTAATATTAAATACAAACAGCTAGAAGGTTCATTCTCATCATTTGTAGTTAAAACTGAAGGTTCATGATTTCTTTATAAGCATCCAATACATGATTACGTATCGCTACGGTATATTGCAAAGATACATTTGCTTTCTGCTGTGCAATCATTAAATCACTTGTATTGTTCGTCAAACCGAGCGAATAAGCAATTTCTTCCTGCTTAGCAGTATTTGAGTAATCGTTTGTTTCATTTACTTGATTTACTAAAGCTTGAAATAAACTATCGAAAGTAGCATTATTATTTTTTGTGCCTGTTTCAGACCCAACTGATCCGACTTTCTGATAGTTTACTAAATTATTCAATGACGAAATATTCATTTTTTCCTCCACAATGCTTATCAAAGCATCTTGGTATTATTATTTACCTATCTCTAACCCTTTAAGTGCCATATTCTTGCTGGCGTTAAATGCTGTTACATTTGCTTCATAAGAACGTGATGCATCGATCATATCCGTCATCTCTTGTACAATGTTGACATTTGGATAAGTCACATATCCATCTTCATCCGCATCTGGATGGGAAGGATCATAAACCTTACGCATCTCTGCATCTGTATCATCTACAATCTGAGTAACCTTTACACCGTTACCAGCTGCTTCTGTGGTTCGCGTTAATACATCTCCAAAAGAGGAGGTATCTTTTTCTGCAAAAATAACTTCTTTTCTTCGGTAGGGGTTGCCATCCGCATCACGTGTAGTATTAACATTCGCTATATTCTGTGATATGATATCCATTCTAAGTCGTTGAGCTGTCATTCCACTAGCGCTTACATTCATTGCATTTATTGTCGACATGTTTTATCCTCCTTTACTGAATCAATTTATTCTATATAAATAAAGTAATCAAAAATAAATCTCTGATTCTTTATCTTGTAAACATCCATGTTTGGTATAGCTTCCTATTTAATTCTTTTTTTCTTCCTTTGGTAAAAATTCTTTTCAATTCTTTTAATTCGTTTGGTCATACTTCTTTTTCAATTCTTTTTTACTTCGCAAGTACGGATTTAATCCGATTAAACTCCTGTGTCATGGAGTCAAGCAATGCATAATAGCGAACCTGGTTTTCAGCCATATAAGTCGATTCAGTATCGATATCAACATTGTTTCCATCCAAACGATAGCTTAAGGATGAATTGTCAGTATATACCGTAGCATCCAAAGAATTCAGCTTCGTATTTGAAACACGTTGATCCAGCGAGCCATCACCCGTTAAAGCTTCCTGAAGAAAAGATTCGAATTGTACATCATTTCTTTTGTATCCCGGTGTGTCGACATTTGCAATATTGTTGGAGATCACTTCATTCCTCTTCCAACTTGCATCTGCTGCTTTACCTAATACGTTAATGTAATTAAATGCATTAGAACCAATCATTACCATACTCCTTTCCATCTATACATATTATAATTACTTTTATGAAAAACACAAGATGTATTTGAAAATTTAGGATAATTATACTATACCTTGTGATATTTTAGATTATTTTTCCGCTCATATAATCGGTTTTTATACACATCGCTGTATGCTTTTCATCTCACTTGTTAATTAAACCAAATTTTGTGCGAAAAATCAAGATTTATGTCAATTTTTATAACTGGCACACCTTTAAGATAACATAACAATCTCTTGATTTCATTATGAAATTTAATACAAAAAAGGATTCATGAGATTACACTCTCACAAATCCTTTTGCTTTATAGGTTCCATCCTATATTAGTTATTATTTAGTTTATCTAACTCATCAAAAACCACATCATTCAATACCCTAATGTAGGTCCCCTTCATTCCTGAACTTCTTGATTCAATTACTCCTGCACTTTCGAACTTTCGAAGTGCATTTACAATAACCGATCTTGTAATACCCACTCGATCTGCAATTTTACTGGCAACCAGGATGCCTTCATTCCCTCTTAATTCTTCGAAGATATGAGTAATTGCTTCCAGCTCCGAAAATGATAAGGTACTAATTGCCGACTTAACAATTTGAACCTTACGATTTTCTTCTGCACTTTCTTCATTCACTGATCGCATCATCTCAAGTCCTACAACGGTTGTACCATATTCACTGAGGATAATATCATCCAAAGTATATTGTGGTCCATTCTTATATAAAAACAAGGTTCCGAGTCTTTCTCCTGCTATATCAATTGGAGTAATAATCGCTTGATAAGTATCTACATCATTAAATTCAAATCCTAATGTCCTTAAGTTAACATTTTCTTTGGTAGATAATATATTCAAGAGTCTTTCATTCAATAAACCATCGATATGTCTTCCAACCGCATCTTTGATTAATTCATTAATTTCTGCAATATCACTGCGATTCTTTACACCAAGTACTTTACCCTTTCGGCTAATCACCAAAACATTTGATGCAAGTATTTCGCTCAAGACTACACAGATGTCATTAAATACTACCTTATGCGAATTGTTATTATGCAGCAGGTTATTAATTTTTCTTGTTTTATCCAACAACTGTACACTCATTCGATGGTTCCTCCCAAATTCAATGTTCCCTTTACCCCATAAACCACTTCATGTGATTTATGCAAGAAGGTAATATACTTAACAAATGTCAATAAGTATATTACCTTCCTAATTTTATCATAGATGTTACCCAAAAACAATAGTCTTTTCTTCAAATTGACACACATTATAAGAAAAATGCAAATTGTTTTATAGATTTTTGTATTTTTTCGAAAAATAACTTAAATATTTTATTTATTTACATTACTAATTACATTACCACACTTATCGTTTTCACAAACCAGCTTGTTTCCCTTCTCCAAAAGAACGCCTCCACATTTCTCACATCTTTTTGAAGACGGCTTCTGCCAGGTCATAAACATACAGTCGGGATTATTGACACATCCATAATACTTTCTGCCTTTTTTGGTTTTACGAAGAACGATATCATCACCGCAAAGGGGACAAGCAACACCGATTTTTTCAAGATAGGGTTTCGTGTTTTTGCAATCTGGGAAGCCGGGGCAAGCCAGGAATTTACCATGGGGTCCATATTTGACAACCATATTTCTTCCGCACATCTCACAAACTTCTTCCGTAACCTCATCCTCTATACGAATTTTTTCTAGTTCAGTATTGGCATTCTCAACAGCCTCTTCCAAATCAGGATAAAAATTGCTGACGATGGTTTTCCAATTCACTGTGCCATCCTCCACACAATCTAATAATGACTCTAAGTTAGCGGTAAAGTTTACATCAACGATACTTGCAAACGCACATTTCATGATGTTATTCACAGCTTCCCCTAGTTCTGTCACATAGAGGTTTTTATTTTCTTTCGCAATATAACGGCGAACTATAATTGTTGTAATTGTTGGTGCATACGTACTCGGTCTTCCAATTCCAAGTTCTTCTAAGGTTTTTACTAAAGAGGCTTCCGTATAATGAGCCGGTGGCTGTGTAAAATGTTGGCTCTTATTCAAATTCAGAAGTTCTAATTTGTCTCCCTCTTTTAAGCTTTCAAAGTTTACTGCATTCTCGTCCTCTTCTTCCTCCGGTGTGTAGACGCTCATAAAGCCATCAAATACCAGTTTTGAAGCGGATGCCGAAAAACGATAACCGTTTGCTTCTATTTTAATTGTGTTGGTTTCATACTTTGCCGGCTGCATCCTGCTCGCTACAAAACGCTTCCAGATTAATTGATAAAGTCTGAACTGATCTCTGGAAAGAGAGTCCTTAATATCATTGGGAACCAAATCAACATAGGTTGGACGAATTGCTTCGTGTGCATCCTGAATCTTTTTGCCGGTACGTCCAAGATTCTCTTCCTTTGCCACAAAGTTTTCACCATACTGAGTATTAATATATTCTTTCACCGCCTGATCTGCTTCATCACTAATACGAATAGAGTCCGTACGAAGATACGTAATCAGACCGATGGTTCCGTGTCCTTTCACATCGATACCTTCATAGAGCTGCTGCGCCAGCTGCATCGTCTTTTGAGTTGAATAGTTTAATGCCTTGGCTGCTTCTTGTTGCAGGGTACTGGTTGTAAAGGGCAGCGGTGATTTGCGGATACGTTCGCTGCGTTTTATTTCTTTGGCAATAAAATCACCGTTCTCTAGTTTCTTTAAGATTTCATTCATCTCTTGTTCTGAATGAATATCTTTCTTAGAAAGCTTTGCTACAAGGGGCTTCTTCTTACCCTTTAAATCAAATTCCGCTTCCAGATTCCAATATTCTTCCGGAACAAAGGCATTGATTTCATCTTCACGATCACAGATAATACGAAGTGCTACGGATTGCACTCTTCCGGCACTCAGACCACGTTTTATCTTTGCCCAGAGTAACGGGCTGATCTGATAACCCACCATGCGGTCAAGTATTCTTCTGGCCTGTTGTGCATTAACCAGATCCATGTCAATGTCCCTTGCCTGTTTAATGGAAGACTTCACGGCATTCTTTGTAATTTCATTAAAGGTAATCCGGCTGGATTCCTTTTCTTCCAGACGTAAGGTTTGAGAAAGATGCCAAGAAATTGCCTCTCCCTCACGGTCAGGGTCAGTGGCAAGGTAAATTTTATCCGCCTTCTTTACTTCTTTACGAAGCTTGGCAAGTAAATCTCCCTTTCCTCTGATAGTTATATATTTTGGTTCATAGTCATGTTCAATGTCAATTCCCATCTGGCTCTTCGGCAAATCCCTAACGTGTCCGTTCGACGCAAGTACTTCATAATTAGCGCCCAGAAACTTTTTGATCGTCTTTGCTTTTGCCGGAGATTCCACAATTACAAGATATCTTGGCATACTGTTGCGTCCCCTCATTTCTTCCTAAATAATCTATATGTTCTTTATAATGTAATAGTTCTTTCTGATTTGTGTAATCAAGCCTGAGAGCTCCAAGAGTAATAAATACTCCATCACTTGATCCATCGGTAACCCTGTCTGAATCAATATTTCCTCAAAATGCATGGGCTCGAAGCTTAAACAAGCATACACTATTTTCCCATCTGTTTCAAGAATTTTATTATTTTTTTTCAAATCATTGGGGATTTCTTGATAATCCGGTAAGAAATCCTCCAAAATATCTTTCGGAGCTGTAACTAATTTTGCCCCCATTTTTATCAAATTATTACATCCACCACTTAATCGATCGGTCACTTTTCCAGGAAGAGCATAAATATCCTTCCCTTGTTCCAAACCCATATCAACCGTAATTAGGGATCCGCTTTTTTCTTTTGCTTCCATCACAAATACCGCATCACTTAATCCGCTGATAATTCGGTTTCTCATGGGAAAGTTCGCAGCCAGTGGTTTAATTCCCGGGGCATACTCTGACAATACTGCTCCTTCCTTTTGCATTTCCATAAAAAGATTAATATTTTCTTTGGGATAACAGATATCAATCCCACAGCCTAGAACCCCGTAGGTAATCCCTCCCTGACTTAGGGCGCCAATATGGGCATAGGAATCAATTCCTCTTGCCAGCCCGCTAATCACCCCTATTCCTTCTTTCGCCAGCTGGGCTGCGAAATACTTCGCCATTTCCCTGCCATACTCCGTACATTCCCTGGCACCTACAATTGCAAGAATCTTTTGGTGCTTGGGTGGCAGTTTCCCTCTTACATAAAGTGCATTGGGCGCATCGTAAATATTTCGTAATTTTTCGGGATAATCATTATCTTCCTTTGAAACAAAATATATGCCGCTGTCCAACAATTTAGCATAGTTATATTGTATTTTATCCTTGTTCCTGCTTTGAATAAGAACCTCCACATCTCCTGCTGAAAACATGGTAGCAGATGAAAACTGCTGCTGAAATTCCATCAATTCATGATAGGTTGCATGAAATACTCCCTCTGCACTACCAAAGGCAGTTCGTACTCTCTCTATTTTTTTTAACCCAATTTGATTAATATTATCCAACCAATAATTATATTCTTTTTGATTCACGCTTTCCTCCTAAATTATATGCATCATTTTATAAATATGCCAGTAAAACTCCCCGTAAATACCTCACTCCCTCACCGAACTAATAAGTTATTAACCCTAAGTCATACAAAATGACAAGGCTTATCTATTCACCCCAGTATTTTTGATCCACTCCACGGTAACAGATTGCCTCACTGATATGCTTTGTATTAATCTGTTCGCACTGATCCAAATCAGCGATTGTCCTGGCAACTTTAAGAATTCTATGATAGCCGCGGGCACTGAGATTCATCTTCACAAAAGCTTCCTCTAATAAGGCTTGATCCTTTGTATCAAGCTTGCAATATTTTTTTATAGTTCGAGGGGATAATTGAGAATTAAAATAGATATTCTGACCTTGATAACGTTCCAGCTGAATTTTTCTTGCAATGCTGACCCGTTCTCTCATTTGTTTGGAGCTTTCCTGATGTTCCTGGTGCTCTAGATCTTTGTAGTTCATCTGCAAGGCTTCAATACAGATATCAAAGCGATCTAACAGAGGTTGGGATATTCTCCCTAGATATCGTTTTACTTGGTTGACGGAACAATTGCATTTATTGCGATCGGGATAATAACCGCAGGAGCAAGGGTTCATGGCGGCAACGAGCATGAAGCCGGCTGGATAACAATAGGAGGCATTTAATCTGGATATGGTGACGGTTTTCTCTTCCAACGGCTGTCTTAATACCTCAATCGTATTCTTTTGAAACTCAGGTAACTCATCAAGAAACATGACTCCCAAATGAGCCAGACTGATTTCACCGGGTTTTGGTGTCCTTCCCCCTCCAATGAGCGCAGTTGTGGTGATGGTATGATGGGGGTTGCGAAACGGACGTCTGGTAACCAAGGACTGCTGACCAAGTAGTCCGGCGATGCTATAAATTTTTGAAATTTCCATACTTTCCTCGAAGGAAAGCTCCGGCATAATTGTGGGTATTCGAGTTGCAAGCATACTTTTGCCCGAGCCGGGAGGTCCTATCATTAATAAATTGTGCATACCCGACACCGCAATCTCAATGGCTCTTTTGGCTGCCCTCTGTCCGGCAACCTCCATAAAATCCAGACCTTCTCCCTCACGTTCGTATTGAAACAGCCCATCCATATCAATCTCCTTTGGGCTAAACTCTACCTGCTGTTTCATTAATTGTGCGCACTCGTTCAAGGTTTTGACTCCGTACACCTTTATTCCCTGAACCACCGCTCCTTCGCCAGCATTTTCCCAGGGAACGATGCACTTTGTAAAGCCCTGTTGCTTTGCAGAATATACAATGGGCAATATACCGTTAACCTTATTCACATTACCATTTAAGCTGAGTTCTCCGATGATTAAATACTCTGACAGAGTATCCTCGGGTAGATGACCAAAGGCCGCAAGAATCGAAATTGCTATAGACAAATCAAAGGCAGTGCCTTCTTTACGAATATCCGCTGGTGATAAATTCACCGTAATTCGCTTAGGCGGAAGCAGGAAGCCGGAATTTTTCAGGGCGATTTTTACTCTCTCCCTGGCTTCCTTTACCTCAGAACCCAGATAACCGACCATATCAAAAATCGGAAGTCCATCACTGACATCCGCCTCCACCGATACAATCAGTCCATCAATTCCATGAATTGCCGCGCTATATGTTTTACTGAACATTGTTACTCCTTTCATTGTCTCTCCCACAATGAAGGAATCATTTGCTTATAGGTAGTATAGCAAAGCGAAATGGAATAATCAAGAATAAAGTAGCTGCTTTGCAATATAGATTTATTTTAAATAAACTGTAACAAATTCGCAAGGACAGCATATAATCAGAGGACATTTTCAAAAAATGCGCATATAATGAACCATGATACAAGAGAGATTAGATTATACAAATCTCATGTTAAAGGGTGATTATATGCGCATTTGTGAGCTAAGAGAAAAAGAAGTTATAAATTGTAGGGATTGCATGAGACTTGGTTACGTTTGTGATGTAGAATTCGATATTTGTACAGGTCAAATAACACATATTATTATCCCCGGTCCCTGTAAGGTATGGGGAATCTTAGGTCGTGATCAGGAATATGTAATCGGTAGAAACTGCATTAAGCAGATTGGCGTTGATATTATACTTGTGGATGTGGATATAGAAAAATGTCTTTTAAAATGCATCTAGAGCCTTTATCAACTAATTATTCAAGGAAATACATTAAGAAAGCTTGAAACTTGTAAAGATTTCCTTGACCGTAAGTATATTCTTCAATATAATTTAGTTAGGTCGGTTTTTCGTCAAGCTATCATGAAATATGCAGTTTGCGACCCAACAAACCAGGAGGATATACTATGAAATGCCCATTTTGTAATAAGGATAATACCAGAGTTATCGATTCGCGCCCTGCCGATGAGAATAATTCCATTCGCAGAAGACGTCAATGCGATGAATGCCATAGACGATTTACCACTTATGAGAAGGTCGAGACAATTCCACTTGTGGTAATAAAAAAAGATAACAACCGTGAACCTTATGATCGTTCAAAAATCGAGGCGGGCGTATTCCGTTCCTGTCATAAGCGTCCCATTTCGGTCGATACCATTACCACTTTGGTGGATGAAGTAGAGAATATGATCTTTAATCGGGAGGACAAAGAAATTCCAAGCTCCGATATCGGTGAAATCGTAATGACCAAATTAAAAAATCTTGATCCCGTGGCCTATGTCCGCTTTGCTTCGGTATACAGGGAATTTAAAGATGTAAGCACCTTTATGGATGAATTAAAGAAAATATTAGAGTAGATATGTTACACTGTTATGATTGTTTATAAAGGGTTGGAGAAATCTTTCTTTAAAACTTTATCAGAAATTTCATAAAAATCTTATGGGGGATTCGGTTAGTTTCGAATCCCCCATTTATTAATTTACATAGGTATTAGTATGTAAAATCATATCACATCAACGACTTCCCCTTTTCAACGATTAAGAACAAGACAACTTTACCGCTCTCCGTAATCCAGGTATCTCCTAGGGAAGTTCCATCGGTTCCTTTATAAACTTCTTAATTTTATCGTATGCCCGTTCAAATTCCACATGATCTCCCAAATAATTTGGAACCCCAAAGGATAACCCTAATCCAGTCGGAGTCATATAACTAAAAACATCCAGCTGATTTCCCGATCCTATGATATCCGCATGTTTCAACCCCTTTAAGATATCCTCATCACTCATTTCTTTAAAATAGTCCTTGATTGCTTGATTTAATTCCTGGTTGGATGGTTCTGCTGAAATAAAATCCCAGGTACGAAAATCTTTAACAAAGTCCTCATTTAACTGTACGATATCCCCAAGCAAAATGCGTTGATTGTTTTTCTTTTGTATATTGGTGGTATAGGTCAGCTGAGTCGGATGCGCAGTAAAGGATGCATTAAAATCTGCAAGATATAAAAAGCTTAGTATTTTATCATTTAATCTGGTTTCATATTTTATTGTCAATATGACTGGAGGTACTTCTGAGGGACCTGGTGCAGGTCCTGGAATCGATTGAAAACTGTATAGGTTAACAATTTTATTGAAATCTTTTTTAATAATTTGATTCCAACTAGTTATCTGGCTTTTGCTCCCACCGCTGCTCACAAAGGGATATTCCCCAATTACTCCACCTTTTGAAAATTGTTTGGTTGAAATCATGCTTTTATCGGAATCTGTTTGAACAACGGGAGCCGCCTTTTCCACGGCGCACCCCCCCAGCATGAGAAGAAATAATATAATTACAAGGAGGATTTTACCTATCTTCATAGCATATACCTCTATTCCATCTTACAATTAAGTTTATGCCTATGTAATTGGAATCAGTCTTGTGATTATAGAAATTCCCCCAGGAGGTTTGTCATGTTAAGCCCTATAACTTATGGCCACACTTTGGACAATACTCAAATTCAGTGGAAATCGAATAACCGCATCTAGGACAAGAAGAGGATCTCTGATTACTTTGACCATTCATTATATGAAGTTCACTTTCATTCAGGGTGATTTCTTCCCCTCTTTGTATTCTCTTCCCCAGTTCCTTATCAATCTCATATATAGCACCACAGCAACTGCTTTTAATATAAAAATGCTTACTCCATCGAAAAACCGGTATAAAAAACAAACTAAAATACATATAGGTAACATATGCTTCCCATCTACCGAATTGACCACACCTTTGGCACACAATGGTCTGCACAAAATTTAATTTCTTTTCACCGTTTGCTATTCCAAATACAAAGAACATACTGTCATTCCTCCTTCATTTTCATAACCACGAACCAAGTCATAGTTAGTATACCATACGGCATTATTTTGTCCAACCAAATCACACATGTATAGAATTAGAGTGCGGAAGCGAAACTAACTAAACAGTAGTACGATAAATAAGCTTAATAAAAAATGGATTTCCATCTATTATTTTCTATATATTTTTTATATAATAAATAAGTGAATAAAACTTGGATAACCCTTTTTATCCATTATGGAGGTAATTTTTATGTTATTTGGTGCCTTAGAAGCAGGTGGAACAAAGATGGTAATGGCAATCGGCAATGAAAACGGTGAAATAGTCAATCAAAGCTCTATCCCCACCGAGACACCCGAGGTTACCATGCCCTCCATTCTGCAATATTTTAAAAATTTTGATATCGCTGCATTGGGAGTAGGCTCTTTTGGACCTGTGGATCTTGACAAGAATTCTCCTACTTATGGCTTTATCACTTCGACCCCAAAACTGGCTTGGGCTAATTATAATTTTGCAGGAACACTCAGTCAGGTACTACAGCTTCCCATTGGTTTTGATACTGATGTAAATGCCTCCGCTCTAGGAGAGGCAACTTGGGGATGTATGCAGGGAGTGAATTCTGGTATCTATATTACAATTGGCACTGGGGTAGGAGTAGGTGTTTATATGAACGGCAATCTACTTCATGGAATGATGCATCCTGAAGCGGGTCATATTCTTCTTTCCAAGCATCCGATGGATAGCTTTAAAGGAGTTTGCCCTTATCATCCCAATTGTCTTGAGGGATTAGCTTCCGGTCCTGCCATTGAAATGCGATGGAATAAAAAAGCTTATGATTTAGTTGACCAACTGGAAGTATGGGATATGGAAGCATATTATATTGCACAAGGAATTGTCAACTATATTCTAACTTTATCTCCTCACAAAATAGTACTGGGCGGAGGGGTAATGCATCAGGAACAATTATTTCCGTTGATTCGTAAAAATGTAGCAAAGTTGCTGAATGGATATGTCAAAACAGCTGAGCTTGAGGATCTTGGAAGTTATATCGTACCCTCCTCACTAGGTGGTAATCAGGGAATAATGGGATGTATCCAACTGGCAAAGTTGGAATTAGAACATCAAAAAACTCATTAAAATAACAAAAAGGTATATTGCTTCTCCCACAAAGGACGCAATATACCTTTTTAAATGTACAGGATCACCGTTTTTTACGAGTTACCCTGAAATGAACAAACATATATATACTAAAGCTGATAAATAACATCAAATAAAAATTAATAATACGATTTAACAGCATGGCGAGCGGCAATTGTTCACTTGTATAATAAGGTTGAAAAATTATTAAAAATGCCTTTTCTGCAACCCCTACCGAACCGGGAAGCGGAATTGCTGTCAATGAAATATTTATGATTGCCTGTGCGGTCATTAAAGCAAATCCGCTATAAGCATTATGTCCAAAGCTTCGATAAACCATATAGGTTATCATATAATAGAAAAGCCATTGTACAATTGTAACTGACAGCACTCTGATAAATAAATCGGGATGCTTTAAGATGATTTTCGACTTTTCCCGGTAGGACAAAAGCATCGCTTCCATCTTCCCCTTCTTTACCTCGGGATTCTTTAGGATATGCCATCTAACTCCAATTCGAAACCCCAAATGAATGATAAACGGTACCGTTTTCTTCGAAAACATAAAAGCAGACAAAACAAGAATTACTGACAAAACAAAAAGCGAACCGCATATCAAAAGATAATTCATCCAGCCAGGAAGTGCCATTAATAGTGGTAATTGAAATACAACTAAAATTCCGCCTAAAATTAATATTACAATTTGACTGACAAACAGGAGATAGAACACACACATAGCAGATAAATCCACATGTATTTTATCCTTGTTCATGTAATAGAGCTGAGCCGGCTGAGCCCCGCTTGCACAAGGAGTTATGGCGCCAAAATAATTACCTACAAAAACATATTGAATACATCTTAAAAAAGAGACCGGATGCCCTAAGGTTGTTAAAATCATAGTCATATTAATCCCCTGACAACCAATATATAAAAACATTAACAAAATCCCAGCCAAAAGGTAAATCGGACTTGCTGTTTTTATTACAGATACCAGCTGGGTAATAGAGTATTCACGAAATATTACGATTAGTGTTATGACCATTAATACTATGATAAAAAATACACTTCTAATTTGATTTTTTCTGCTCACAATTTGGTTATCCATATCATCCTCATTTTCCTTACGAATTCGAGTACAAATCACTCTTTATTATTACCAAGTAAATTAATAATATCATACAAATATTAAATACATCTTAACCGTAAGGAAAACTTGGGTAAAATCAGTTTTGCTACATAAGTCATACTGTTTCTGGTAAAAGCTCCTCGTTTTATTTGTTATATTATTACATTTTTTCACAATAAAAATATGCATAGATAATACTGCTTGCAAAGTATTATCTATGCATATTATTTATGTTATATTCCCCATACAACCCTAAAATAAATGATACAATAATAAAGCTATTCGAACTATCCGTAAGTAAATCTATTTCTACTACATAAAAAATATCAGATTTCTTAAGTTCTATCAAGTAAAGAAAGATAAATAACGTGAATTTATTATCAATCTACTTTCCTATCTCTATAATCAAGACACATTCATTATTATTTTGCATATAATCCTTCATATTTTACATATGTTCAATTTACCACTTTAAACCATTAAATAACATATTCATACAAAACATCCACTCATTTGCAAAGTATTATATTTTTGGATACTCCAAATATGCTTTTTTCGCTTCCTTACTAAAAGTTCGTCCAATAGGAAACATCTTTCCATCCTTCATCACTACCAGATTCCCCTCCATACAGGCAACCTCTTCTAAATTTACAATAATCCCTTGATTAATCTGCAGAAAGTTCATCTCCATTCTCTTCACCAAAGAAGTGATTGACTCATAGACACTATGGCTTCCCATCTTGGTTACAATAATGCTTTGTGAACTTATTCTCTCAATATATACAATTAGGGATTGATTAATCTTTTTCTTAATGCTTCCTTCGGTAATGACCAACGGTATTCTCTGTGCACGGTTGTAGATGTCGTATACATGTAGAATCGCTTTTTTAAAAATGCGCTCCAGCCGGTCTTGTTCCAATGGCTTCATCAAATAGCTAAATGCCTCAACCGTAAAGGCATCGTAGGCATATTCTCTGTGGCTGGTTATAAATATAGTAATAATTTTAGGATGCTTTCTCAGAAGTCTGGCCGCTAGATTAATACCGTCCATTCCCTTCATATCAATATCTAAGAATGCAATATCCACCACGTTGTTGTCGGCATGCTCAAGCAGACGTTCCCCACTTAAAAAGCCATTAATACTCACTTCAACTCTATTCTTTTTTGAGAGTTCTTCAATATAAGTACAGTTTATTTTTAAAGCAATATTTTCATCATCACAAACAACTATGTTAATCTTCATGATTCCTCCATATCTTAATATTATTAACTTGTAGGAAAAACATAATTGATTTTCTCTTTTGTATTATTTCATATTATGCTGGGATTACAACACGAATATTAAAAGTTTCATCATCATAATCAAAGTTTAGTTCCCCATTGTATTTTCTTACAATGGATTTAATATTCTCTGTGCCGATTCCATGAATCTGATGGTTCTCCTTATTCGTAACAAATCTTCCTTTCTTAATCATTGGTTTTATTCCAAAGGAATTTTCACAACTGATTACATCTCCTTCCTCCGTTTTTTGAATCATAAGCTGAATGAACTTTTTACTCTTTGACTTCTCTGCGGCTTCAATGGCATTATCTAAGATATTGGCTAGCAATGAACAGATATCTTTATTCAGCATGTTATAATCCTGCGAGGCAACCATGCTGGTGAATTCAATGTTCTTTTGTTTTGCTAATGCTTTTTTACCATTTAAAAGTACCGCTACTGCACGATTTCCGGTGATTATTAAGTCATTTGCCAACTCCACATCCTCATACATTTGGTCTATGTATTCTTCCATATCCTCATATCGCTTTGTTTTAGAAAGAGCTTTAAGGATACCGATATGGTTATTCATATCATGACGAAGTTTACGCAGTTGATCCGTCATTTCAGCTATATCATTATTAAGCTTTAGCTCCAATTCAATTTCTTGAATCTTCAGCTGTGTTTCCAGTTGTTCATTTGATTTTTTCTCAATTCTAAAAATCAATATCACCGTATAAAAAGTGATTAAAAATACTAAAAACAAAAATACCGTAGCCACATCATCAATACGATAAACAATATCTTGTCTGTTATAACTAACAAATACTACACCTAACAAGAGTAATACATTGAACATACATATAATTACAAGCTCTCGAAAGTAAGAAACTCCGATGATCAGTTTACCCTTTTTTCTTTTAATGATCGCTTCAAACATCAAATAGGTCAACAATTTTCCGATGCAAACAATAACTACACTGAGTTGGTTCATTTTATCAAGCTGATTGATAGGCTGTTTTAGCGTTATACTGATAAATAGTACCATCACTAGCTCGATAACAAACATTCCAAAGTAATACAGGATAAACCATGTTATTTTTTCAACTAAAGAATTCTCTGTGAAAAAATAAATTCCGATAAACATTACTGAAAGCAATAACAGCGACCAAAACACCTGATATTTTACCAAGGAAGGAACGCTCAACTTAAAACACATTATAACAAAAAGGGCAAATGTAACTGCATATGGCACTTGTTTATACTTGGGCTTTAACACAGTGCTCATAATTCTGAACAAAATAAAGCACTCTATAAATGCCGAAAAATAGATTAGTATCATTCTAATCATGTCCATAATTCTCTTAACCTCGTCGCTTCTTATTGTAAAAGTAAAGGCCTATCCTCATGCACCTACGCGAAATAAGCCTTTTAACCTATTTTTTATAATACACACTTTTTATACATTTTGCAAAACAATTTTCTCTCTTGCTTGAAAATTCCAGTCTTAGTAACAGTTTTTTATAACCTTTAATATAGCAAAAAGCCAGGTTAGCTATTGTTACAAAAACAAGCTTAACCTGGCTCATATTACCCTAAATAATTTCTCATATTTTTTAATGCTGATTTTTCTAATCTACTGACTTGTGCCTGCGAAATGTTAATTTCTTTCGCAACCTCCATCTGCGTTTTTCCTTCAAAGAAACGGAGCTTTATGATATTGTGTTCCCGATCCGTCAGCTTATCCATTGCTTCTTTCAAGGAAATCTCCTCAATCCAGTTCTCCTCCTTATTCTTCTTATCGCTTACCTGATCCATGATATAAAGTGCATCTCCACCCTCTACATAAACAGGATCGTATAAAGAGACAGGACTTTGAATGGCATCAAGAGCATATACAATATCCTCTTTACTAATACCAATCTCTTGAGCGATTTCACTAATGGTAGGTTCCTTTTCGTTTTTCTTAACCAGCGCTTCTTTTGCGTAAATTGCTTTATACGCTGTATCACGCAGGGAACGGCTTACCCTGATTGCGTTATTGTCACGAAGATATCTACGAATTTCTCCGATAATCATGGGAACCGCATAGGTAGAAAACTTTACATTCTGAGTTATATCAAAATTATCAATTGCCTTCATTAAGCCAATGCAACCAATTTGAAATAAATCATCCACATTTTCATTGCTATTCGAGAATCTTTGGATAATCGATAACACCAATCTTAGATTGCCCTTTATATATAATTCCCTTGCTTCTTTGTCGCCGGATAATATTCTTTGAAACAATTCTTCCTTTTCACTGTTTTTCAACAACGGCAGCTTAGATGTATTTACCCCACAAATCTCAACCTTATAAAGAGCCATAACGAAACCTCCGAATCATATCATTTTTCTTTATAGAATGATTCACTTTTTGGCTCCTGTTTATACGATTCTAAGAAAAGAAATAATTACCAAATATCATTCAAATCGTACCATTTCTTTTTTTAACCGCTTAATAATTTTCTTCTCCAGTCTAGATATATAAGATTGTGAGATGCCGAGTAAGTCTGCCACTTCTTTTTGCGTTCGCTCAATTCCATCATCCGTATTTAGTCCAAATCTTAGATCTACAATTACCCTTTCACGATCTGATAATTTAGAAAGTGCTTTACGAAGTAATTTACGATCTACTTCTTCTTCAATGTTTCGGTAAATCACATCTTCCTCTGTACCAAGAATATCGGAAAGCAAAAGTTCGTTCCCATCCCAGTCCACGTTCAGCGGCTCATCTATGGATACTTCCAGCTTCGTTTTATTATTTCTGCGCAGATACATTAATATTTCGTTCTCAATACAACGTGATGCATAAGTTGCAAGCTTGATATTTTTATCAGGATTATAGGTATTGATTGCCTTAATCAATCCGATTGTACCGATTGATATCAAATCCTCTACCCCTACTCCGGTATTATCAAATTTCTTTGCTATGTATACTACTAATCTAAGATTATGTTCAACTAAAATAGATTTCATCTCCGCATCCCGGTCTGACCCAAGCATCGATATCACTTCGGCTTCCCTAGCCGGTTCCAGAGGGGGCGGTAATACCTCCGCTCCACCGATATAATGTATTTCACCCTTATGACCAAAGATAATCGTTTTTAAATCCGGGATCATCCGAAATTGAAATTTGTTTTGAATCGATAACTTTAATAACATAGATAAACCTCCCATTTTCACATAAGCTTGAACCTCTTTTATGTATTCCCCGCTCAAACCTTTATATAAGCTCCTTATGTAGTATTACGTGATATTCATCCTTCGTTGACAGGTGGTTATCACATATTGCTGCAATTACCTTTTCATTACATATGGTTTCCCTCTCTGTATGAATCAGAACCTTATCCAGCATAAACCCCAACATCAAACCTTTTCTTTGACCAATCGATTGATATGGTATAAAACGAAGGTGTAACGCGTTGTCGTCCGTCATAGGATATCCTTTTCCTATATCATTTCCCGTTATGTAATCCTTTGCTGCTGCGATTTCTTCCCATAGCTGCTTCGGCAACAATTCCTGTATCAAGGTATCCTCTGTTACCATAACCGGTTTTTTAAATACCGGATCATAGAGGCAATTGCCGGTGTCCATCAATCCTTTGGTATGAATGCTAAATTCTTGAAAGACAAGCTCGATATCATAGGTATCTCTTTTTTCACTCTGGTACCATCGAATGAACCAAAGAGCAGCATAAGTTATCGGAACTAAGCATATTATCATAACAACTACGTAAAGTGCGGACAGGTTACTAAAGGTCAATGCATTAGAAATTCGAATTAGTCTTTCTCGAATATCCGTGTAATAGTAAAGTGAATTCAACATCCCTCCAGTAAAAAAAGTGATTAAATACAATACCGATACCTGCTTTATCAACTCAGGTAATTTCATTCGCCCAAACGAAATCCTTATCATCAATACGGCAGCAGCTACATTCAGTATTAAGAAACGAACTGGAGCCGGGATCATCGGGTCGATACTTACCAGCACCGCAAATAATGAACCCACTGCAGATGCAGATATCATACGTATCAATTTGCTTCTTTTACGATTTACCTTTTTCAGAAGAAAGAGTAGGACGAAATCGATTAACAAATTAAGGATAAATATAATATCCGGATATACCTCAAGATACAAAATTCACCTCCAGCAGTAATCAATCAGCTGATTTTCCGAACAAATTATCGGTTACTGTGATTAACTTGAACTAACTTTCTACTCTATGGATTATAACTTGTTTCGAATCTATTTTATGTCATTTCATGGGATTGGATTTACTGTTTTCATTTACTAATTTTTACAACTTTAGATGGAATCTGCATAGCTAACGCAAAAAAAGCTGTTAGATTATTATTATCGAAATAATCTAACAGCCTAAATCTCTTATGCATTACGCTTTTTCTATCAATAATTTGTAAATTAACGATTTTGTCAATCGCCTACTTATCATGACGATTCTTCTGTAAAAATTCTGGTATTTTAATTCCACTTGAATCAGAAGAGGTAGACGGTTTTGCCGGTTGGCTAATTGGAGTTCTATTTGGATCAGTGTGAAAGCTTGGCGGAGCTACATAACCATCTGTACCCTGTCCTGCTCTGCTAAAGGCATTTCCTGCGGTATAACCTTTGCTGAAGTTCAATTCCGGTTTCATAGGCGCTCTTTGTCCACTTGGCATGGAAGAGGATTGTCTTAAGAATTCCGGGGTCTTTACTGTTTCCCTAGTGCTTCTCTCAAGGCCGGTAGCAATAACTGTAATACTAGCACTGTCCGGATTCATATCGTCATACATTGCGCCAAATATAATATTTGCAGTATCTCCCGCAAGTTCCTGTACCAGTGTAGCCGCTTCATTCGCTTCAATAAGGCTGATATCACCGGAGATATTAATAATGACATGGGAAGCTCCCTGAATGGTTGTTTCCAGTAACGGGCTGGTGATTGCCTGCTTCACAGCATCAATACATTTATCATCACCTGCACCTACACCAATTCCAATATGAGCAACACCTTTATCTTTCATAACGGTCTGCACATCAGCAAAGTCAAGATTAATTAAACCAGGCACATTAATTAAATCCGTAATACCCTGAACACCCTGTTGAAGTACTTCGTCCGCTTTTCTTAACGCATCGGGCATTGTTGTTCTACGATCAACAATTTCAAGCAACTTGTCATTCGGAATAACAATCAAAGTATCCACATGCTCTTTCAAACGATCGATACCGCTAACAGCATTAGTCATACGCGCCTTTGCCTCAAATTTAAAAGGCTTTGTAACAATACCTACTGTTAAAATTCCCATATCCTTTGCAATCTGTGCCACAACTGGTGCAGCACCGGTTCCGGTTCCGCCGCCCATACCACAGGTAACAAAAACCATATCCGAACCCTTAATCACTTCTGCCAACTGTTCACGGCTCTCTTCTGCCGCTTTCTGGCCAATCTCAGGTTGTGCTCCAGCACCAAGACCTTTGGTCAACTTCTCGCCGATTTGGATCACCTGAGGAGCCTTACAATTCTTCAAGTGCTGCTTGTCCGTGTTTACACAAATAAATTCCACACCTTTAATATTTTCTTCTATCATTCGATTAACGGCGTTATTCCCTGCTCCTCCTACTCCAATAACCAGTATTTTTGCTGTTGAATCCGCCTCGTTTGTTCTAATCTCTAGCAAGGTCTATTCCTCCTTTATCGTATTCTACTTCATCCTGACAAGTGAATGTACCCATCATCTTAACTTATGTAATGTTTCCTTAATCTCTTCAATATAAATCACCATAACCATCATGCACCACATGATAATGGGATTAATTACGGAATATACACTATTTGTGGTGTCCTTAATACTACTATATATAATATCTTTTAGTTGGTAAATAATCAAGTCAAATTTTTTGAAAACCCCGAATTATTTCGTTACTTTACTACCATCTTTATTGCTGTTTGTCTTACCGATTACATACCTCGAATCTTTCGTATAATCCTTCATATCAAGCTCATAGAGACCTGTTCCCTCGGACTTTAAAAGGATACTTTTTAGGTCAGAAAGCACCTCATCGTAATAGTCCTTTTTTCCCATCAAAACACGTACTTCCCCGCAAAATAAAGTAACTTCATTATTCTTACCAAAGGTGATACTATCAACGTCCAGATCATATTTGTTAATTAAATTGGTTACGCTCATGATTATTCCATATAACGCATCATCCTTTACTTTTAATTTATGATGTAAGATAATTTCTTTAAATTGCAGCCCGTCAATAATCGGTATGCCTTTTATCTTATTCGATGAACTTTCCACTACAATTCCATCCTTATCAAAATATAAATACTCACCCATAAATTTCACACAGCCTGCAATCTTCTTCTCATACACAGTTATGGAAACCTCATGAAGACCAGCCAGTTCAAAGTCCATTTTTTCTATAAATGGAATATTCGGCTTTGAAACATAGTTATATTTAAAGAAAAAAAGTAAGGAATTGTAATCAACTTTCGACTGTAACAGCATCCCTTTGATTTGCTTATCCGTGTAACGTTCAGAGCCTTCCACCTCCACTTTTTTAAGACTGAAGGTAAACAGGAAGAGCAAGACCGGAGCAATAAGGAGCAACAATGCAATCATTGCTTTTTTAGCTATTCTCTTTCGTACATTTTTTTTATTTCTTTGCAAATGCATGTATTAGTCCTCCAAGGGTACAAGGATGGCATGTCCAAAATTATACCAAACCGAAAGAAACACGCTAAGCGGGTTTCTCCGGTATTTACTCAATATAAATCACTAACCGCAATGATACTTTATTTTCGCACCAATCGCTTTAAAGTCTCTTCCGATATCTTCATATCCGCGTTCAATATAATCGGTTCCATGAATAATCGAAGTTCCTTCAGCTGCTAGGGCAGCGATGATTAATGCTGCTCCTCCGCGAAGATCATGAGCGTTCATCTCTGCTCCTTTTAATGAGTCTGTTCCAACTATTTGTACAATTTTTCCAGTATCATCAATTTGGATGTTAGCTCCCATTTTCGATAAATCGCTCATATTTTGAAAACGAGATTCAAAGATATTTTCAACAATAATGCTCGCTCCCTGTGCCACACATAGAATCGACATAAATTGGGACTGCATATCTGTGGGAAATGCCGGGTACGGCTCTGTTATTATATTGATTGCTTTGGTTCTCTCATGGCTGATAACACGAATGGTATCACCGTCTACTTTCACACAGCATCCCATTCTAAGAAGTGACTTTATTACCGCCTCCAAATGGCTAACCGGCGCTCTTTGCAATATGACATCACCTTGTGTCGCCGCTACTGCCGCCATATATGTTCCTGCAACGATACGATCCGATGAAAGAGTAAACTCTACATCATGAAGATTTTTTACTCCTTCAATTTCAATATAAGAAGTCCCCTCACCGCGTATCTTTGCACCTGCCTGATTCAAGTACCTGCACAACTCCACTACCTCAGGTTCTTTTGCAGCATTATAAATCTTTGTAACTCCCTCGGATAGAGTTGCCGTAAGTATTACATTCTGTGTTGCTCCAACCGTGGAACGCTCAAAAAAAATGTCATTCCCGATTATTTTATCGGTATAGCAATGGATAATGTCCTCATTTTCACCCATAAATTCCTGGGTAACGTTCATTTTTTTAATTGCATCCAAATGAAAATTAATTGGACGTTTGCCAATGGAACAACCACCTGGATATGCAATTGTAACTTGCGAAAACCTACCAAGTATAGCACCTAGGAATAGAACGGAACTTCTCATTTTGGTGACATAATCAATTGGGACATAAGAAACGGAAGCCTTCATACTATTAACAATCAACGTATTTTGTTCCCAAGTAATTGTACAGCCCAACTCTTCCAGTATGTTTACCATGTGGTATACATCCAGTATTTTAGGACAATTCTTAAGTACCGTGATACCTTTATTCAAAATAGTAGCAGCAATAATCGGCAATGCTGCATTCTTTGAACCTTGTATTTTTAACTCGCCTTTTAACTGTTCTCCACCGATGATTTCGATGCTCGACATGGCACACCTCAGACAATTAGGGGAATATACTACTACTATATGAATCCCTGTTTGTCCACGTGAATAGTGTGAAAAGAGGACCATTTTTCACACTTATAAGAATATGCCTGCGTCTTCCCAGACACTTTCTTTCTCAAAGATTCAGTGTTCTAAAACTGACTCATGTTTCACACTTATAAGAATATGCCTGCGTCTTCCAAGACACTTTCTTTCTCAAAGATTCAGTGTTCTAAAACCGACTCATGTTTCACACTAATCCTTTTCTCCTTTAATCTGATTGGATACACTGAGGACGATACCCATCTCAAACAGAAGAACCATGAGGGAGCTTCCTCCATAACTTATAAATGGAAGCGTGTTACCGGTTGAGGGAATTGAGTTTGTTACTACTGCGATATTAATTAATACCTGAATTGCAATATGTGCCAATACACCCGTAGCAATTAACCCTCCATATAAGTCAGTAGCATTTATTGCGATGATAAAAATACGCCAAATCATTAATACAAATAATAACATTAATGCAATAGCTCCGAATAATCCAAGCTCCTCGCAAATAACGGAAAAAATCATATCATTATGGGATTCTGGAATAAACCCAAGCTTTTGCATACTCTGTCCAAGACCTTTACCAAATACTCCGCCAGAGGCAATCGCATAAAGTCCCTGAAGTATTTGATAACCGTTATCAGCTGTTTCCACATGAAGCCATGCATTAATACGGTCAGAGCGGTAGGATACAAAGAAGATAAAGATGCTTCCAATTCCCGCCAATAAAGCTCCGGTAATTATATAGTACGCTTTCTTTCTGCTGGCTACAAAACAGATGGATACCAGCATGACCGTTATAATAATTGCAGTGGATAAATTCTCAATTACGATTAAACCAATCAATGGCACAATATACATACTAATTTTTATAAATCCTGTGAATTTATCAAGTTTTTTTGGTGCCAAACTCACTATGTATGCCGTAAATAATATAACCAATATCTTTGTTAACTCCGAAGGCTGAAAGCTTCCCAGTCCCCCAAGCTCAATCCATCGTTTGGAACCCTTCGTTACTGCTCCAAATGCCAATACGTATATCTGAAGTGATAAACAAAGCATATACAATAGAATAATTGGCTTTAATCTAATAATCGGCAGATTTTTTATGTACAAATGATAATCAATTTTTGAAACGATTATCATAACGAATATACCTGCACCCGCAAAAGCACCTTGCCTCTCCAGATAATATGCAGGATCGCCATATAGTCTCTGTGCATTATAAGAGCTGGTACTAAATATCATTACCAAGCCAAAGCACACTAAAAATATAATCAGAAATAACAGACTATAATCATAATAGCTATGCATTTTCTTTTGATTGACTTCTCCTGCAGTTCTACTCATCCATACCTCCGGGATGTTATTTTACAGCATCCATTATTTTATATCATTTCTCTCACATACTGCTTGAACAATCTACCTCGTTGCTCATAATTATCAAACATACCCCAGCTTGCACAAGCAGGTGATAATAATACTGCATCGCCTTCAAGTGCCTGGTCAGCAGACACTTCCACCGCTTCCTTTAAGCTATCTGCAAATATTATATTGGTAAAGCCGTATTTTCTGGCGGTATCTGCGAATTGTTCTCTTGTTTGACCTAATAAAACGAGAGCTTTTATTTTGCCGTCAAATGCTTTAATCAGATCATCGAAAGGTATTTTTTTATCATAACCTCCACCGATTAACACAGTTGGGCAGCGCATCGCCTGCACCGCACGAATGGATGCATCCGGATTTGTTCCCTTAGAGTCATTATAATAAGTAACTCCCTTTACCGTTTCCACAAACTCAATTCGATGCTCTACGCCTTTAAAGTTTAAAACTGCTTTGCGAATAACGTCTAAAGGAATATTCAAGGATAGTGCCATACCAAGCGCCGCCATTACATTCTCATAATTATGCTTGCCTAAAAGATGAAGCTCGTTTATGTTGCAAAAAATCTGGGGTTCTCCCTGGATAGCGCATATAATATTATCACCCTCAAGATAAAGACCGTTTTGCAGAGTTCTTTCACTGCTAAAGTACATAATTCTTGAAGGAATCCTTTTCGCCATTTCACGAAGTGTTTCATCTTCATAATTGAGAATGCATATCTCAGAAGTTGACTGGTTTAACGTAATACGTTCTTTCATTGTTATGTAGTTTTCCATTGTATAATGACGATCCAAATGATCTGGTGTAATATTTAATATGGCACTTACATCAGGTTTTAACTCATGAATTGTCTCAAGCTGGAAGCTGCTTAGCTCAATTACTGTTACAGATTGCTCTGTGGTCAACAAAGCAGCATCAGAATAAGAATTTCCGATATTACCCACTACATACACTTCCTCATGGAAGGCCTTCATAATCTCTCCTACCAATGTGGTGGTAGTGGTTTTACCATTCGTTCCCGTAATGCCTATGATTTTGCCCTTAGTATAGCGGTAAGCTAATTCAATCTCACTCCATACCGGAATATTTTTCTCCTTCACCCTAATAATATCCGGATGGTCTGTGGGTACCCCTGGGCTGATGATTAACAGCTCCACTTGCTCAAGACTATCTTCCTGCAACTCCCCGGTTATCAACGTAAAATCATCTTTGAAGGGATATCTATCTTTTAATACTTCTTTTGTTAAATTAGTATTTCGATCAAAAATAATGACCTTAGCTCCTAACTTCTGGAGCATTCCCGCTGCACTGATTCCACTTTTTGCAGCTCCATATACCATTACTTTTTTGCCTTTTAACTCCATTGAATTTTCCCCCAGATTAGATTGTATCTCCTATTTTTTAATTCATGCCCATCAATGCAATGAGACATAGTATAGTTGTAACGATAGAGAATACCGCTACCACTCTGGTTTCTTCCCACCCCATTAATTCAAAATGATGATGAATCGGCGCCATCTTAAAAAATCGTTTTCCCCCGGTTAGTTTAAAGTAACTTACCTGAATGATTACCGATAAAACCTCAATCAGATACACCAAAGCCACCAACATAATAAATAACGGCATTTGAAGCATGTAAGCCGTGGCTGCTACAAAACCTCCTAAAGCCAGGGAACCAGTATCCCCCATAAACACTTTGGCAGGATAAACATTATATAGTAAAAAGGCAAGTAAGCTTCCTGCAACCGCTCCCGTAATCGGAGAAATATCGCTTTTTAGTCCAATTGCAACAACAGTAAAAAAGGTTGCAATCAAAACGGTTACACTGGATTCTAACCCGTCCAGACCATCTGTAAAATTAGAGCCATTCACTGTTCCTAGTACAAAGATAAAGAAGAATGGAATAAACAGAAAGGATACATCCAGATATTTTCCACCGGAAAACGGAATTAACATGGCGGATGAAACATCGGTAAAGTTCACCAGATAATATCCTAATATTGCAGTAACCAGTATTTGACCTAAAAGCTTTTGCCAAGCTCTTAGACCCATGGAACGTTTCATTACGACCTTAATATAATCATCCATAAATCCGATAATTCCGAAACCAACGGTTGCAAATAAAACAGGAATAATCCCCCTATATTCTTTGATATAAATCAAAGAAGTAATTGCAATGCTAAGTACAATTACGATTCCTCCCATAGTCGGAGTCCCTGATTTCTTTTGATGTGACTGAGGTCCCTCCTCACGAATATATTGACCAAATTTCAATTTTCGTAAAAAAGGTATCAGGAGCGGACATAAGATCACGCAAACCCCAAAAGAAATTATAACTGGTAAAACCACACTAAAATCTGAAAAATTCATATCATCCTCCATCTACGTGCTTTAACACGTTCTCGGCCTACTTCTTATGTAGTAATCATTAGTCTATTATTAACAGATATTATAAATTCGAAACAACCATAAACATAAATTTATTATCCAATCTAATATGTTACTATGGTCAAAATCGGATTTTTGTACCTGGTTATTATACTTTATAATATTTAAAAAAACAATAGGATTGATGGAACAGTCACATTCAGCCGAAGGAAGTATCAGTTCGAATTTTCTTCTGTGCCATAATATAAAATCAGGTTGCCCTTATTCTTAATCGTATCTCCCGCAAGAGGAAATTGCTCTTTTATAATATCTCCATCTCCAAAAGTATACGCATCTCCAAAATTATAGATTTTCATTAAATCGCTAACTTCCTTTTTTGTCTTTCCCACAAAATCCGGCATAATGAAAGTTCCGATTTCGAATTGTTTCATCTCTTCCTGGGTGTAACTAGGTTCGATTCCCAGGTAAGGAAGAATATTATCAAATAGTTCCGAAATAATCGGAGCTGCAATGGTTCCACCATAATATATGCCCACAGGTTCGTCTATCAGTACTATTGCAATAACTTGGGGATTGTTTGCCGGAGCAAAGCCAACGAATGACGATATATATTTATTACTGCTTCTTGGTAATTTCTCTGATGTAGCTGTTTTGCCTCCGATGCGAAAGCCCGGTAGATATGCTCTTTTACCGGTTCCATCCGATACAACTGCTTCCAAAAGCTGTTTCATCGTCTCAGAAGTCTCTTTCGAGATGGCATTTTTCTTTGTGGGATAATCCAGTTCCCTGATGTTGGTACCATCCGCTGTTCTGATAGAAACACCAAAGTGGGGAGTCACTAAAGTTCCTCCGTTTATAATCGCACTGGATGCTGTTAATAACTGAAGCGGCGTAATCTGAAAAGATTGACCAAAAGACATGGTTGCAAGCTCCACCGCCTTAATATTCTGTTTCTTGTGCATGATGGAATTTGCTTCACCCGGAAGATCAATTCCTGTTTTGTTAAACAGTCCAAGCTTCTTCCAGTAGTCATACATTTTATCTACGCCAAGCCTTGCTCCAACTTCCATAAACACCGGATTGCAGGAGTTCTTAATACCATCCACGAAGGTTTCACTGCCGTGACCACCAACCTTATGACAGCGAATCATTCTGTCTTCTACCTTCTTATAACCAGGACAGTGAAAGGTATCGGTTAACTTTACGACACCTGCCTCTAGACCTGCCGCTGCTGTTATGATTTTAAAGGTGGAACCTGGCTCATAGGTATCACTTAGGCAGGCATTCCTCCACATTCCATTTAAGAGTTCATTCATTTTGGAAGAACTAATTGTCTGACCAGCATAGTTATTTTTTATTTCATCAATCAAAGTATAAGGATCATTTAAATTAAATTCAGGCACATTAACCATGGCATAAAGCTCGCCGTTCTGTGGATTCATAACAATCAACTTCACATTATTAGCTTGCTTTGACTCCAGCACCTTTTTTGCCGCCTGCTCGGCGTATTGCTGAATATTGACATCTAAACTGATGGATAAGTCACTTCCTGGCTGGGGTTCAATCCTGTCTTCTGCTGCTCCCGCTATCTCCTGCCCATGTCCTGTGGTAAGGGTCAGAATAGTTCCGTCGACTCCCTTTAGATATTTGTCATATTTCACCTCTAGCCCGACAACCCCCTGATTATCACTGCCGGTGAAGCCTATGACCTTTGATGCGAGGGTATCGTAAGGATAATATCTTTTGTAATCCTCATCCACCATCACACCATCCAAATCATATTCTCTGATTTGATCGGCAATCTTCTTATCCACATTGGATTTAATTCTTTCAATGGAAGAAACCTTCTCCACTCTCTTTCTAACTGCACTCTCACTCAACCCAAGTTCCTTGGTCAACACTTGAATTACACGCTCGGGATCTGTGATTTGCTTATGTATTACTGATATGGTGCAAACCGGCTTATTAGTTGCAATCAGAACTCCATTTGCATCTAGAATTTTTCCTCGTTCTGCCTTTATATCTCTTTCTCGTTCGTGAATCGCATCCGCCTTCGCTGAATATTCTTCAGATTTAAATATCATTAAATAGCCCAAGCGAAGAGTTAATCCGAATGCTGCTATCACTATTACTATTACAATAATTAAAACATTTCTTTTATTATAGGTTCTGTTTCTCGTCATACAACCATATCCTGCATATCTTATCGTTTTATTTTATTACATAGGACACGGCTTTATTCATAGAATAGACCAAAGCTTGTGTATTATCTGATTGTTTCTAAGTCATCAACCACCAGTTCAACTGGTGGTTTGTTATTAGCCCTCATAAGGGCTATGTTACTGCTTGCCCCAAAGGGCAGTATCGCAAGCACTTTTACTGGTCCGCTATAAAGCGGTACTTCTT
>JAEZLH010000029.1 GCA_023435895.1 Bacillota bacterium | reverse complement strand
TAAATATGACAGGTGAAGTCTGCCCTTTTTCAAAGGAAAAGTATCCCCTACGATAGCGATCAGACTAATTAGGTTAATTTGTGGCTGATAACTTTACATTCATGCCACTATGAATAATGTGGGATTAATACTATTCATTTTTTTATTATTTGTCTTTGAATTTCCGGTGCCAAATCAAGCTAATACAACACAGAATATAGTTAAAATATGTTTAATCATATTGGGTCCTTTATTAAGAATTTTAATCAGGATATTAGGAGCATATACAGAAGAAAAGTAGCGCTCGCTAGATAATAAAATGCCTTTTATCTTGTAACCATCCATGCCATAATGACTCTAAACTCAAACTAAGTAATATAGAGTTTTTTAAGTTTTTCAACTTGATCTAAACACGGTAAGGAGTATAGTTTATATGGATGAAGTTACTTTGGGAAAAACACGGTTCCGCAAGGAATAGTGGAAAAATTAATTCTAGAATGCCGAAAGAGTGGAATGAGCGTAGAGAATTGGTGTGCAAAGCAAAGCATGATATCCCAAAACATGCTTATTACTATTGGCTAGAAGTTCTTAAAGAGCTTTATATGATAAACTTATGATTTTACTTAGACAGCCAAGTGCATTCCAATATATTTTGTGTTTTAAAATTTGAACAATAAGAATTGTCGGTTTAGGAACTGCTCCACTTCAACTATGGTAGGGCATTTATGTCTGGTAAGTGCCTTAAAAAATGATGTTATTGCGTACTAGCATGGTGGTTGTATTACTAGACGTCATTTTTTGAAGCACTTTCAAACATAATTATAAACAGACTTAACTAATAGTTAATTTCATAATCCATAAGCTCCATGCCCTCATTATCTCAACAAATTCTGGTAAAATAATCTACTATTACTATATTTTGATAGTTCGCCACCCCTAATTACAACATATAGTATTTCTTTAAAACTTTGGAATAATAGTGAGCAAATTACAAATATATGCTTTCCATTTTGTGCATATTGGTATTTAGAAAGTCATTCCAAATACCAAAAGTGAAATTATTCCATAAATATGAACAAAAATTTCTAAATTTCATGTGCATATTTATCAGTTTTAAGGCATCTAATGACGCAAATTGTCTGAAAATTAATTGACGATAATTGGAATTAGTGATATAATATCAGCGACGCATGTGAGTTGTAACATTTCTAGGTGTCTCTTTTATTTGGGTTACCTGTTCCGAATAGAAGGATGGTCATTAGCAAGGAGAAAATAATGATGAAGCAAAATGATGTAAACTGTGTGAGAAATGCAGTGATGAACCAAACAGGGAAGAGAGTAAAGATAAGAATAAACAGGGGACGACACAAAGTAGATGTATCAGAAGGAATTATATCGGAGACATATCCAAGCATATTTCTGGTAAAGATTCAGGAATCCAAGGATACGCCGGTCAAGGTTGTTTCTTACAGCTACACAGATATTTTAACAAAAGATGTTGAGTTGATTCTTTGCAATTGAGAATAGACGAAATGCAGGTGGTTTCTATGATTTCTTGAAATCATCTGTCATGAATAGAGCTAAGGCCAATCGGCTTTGGCTTTTTTTATTTTCAATTCATAAATCCCTTTGGACGTGAATAAGATATGACAGAGGCATCCGTCATATGTCCAAATTAAGGAGGGAATTAAAGTGGATTTGATTAAAAAGAATATTCATATGAATAAATTAAGATGTAAGAGTGCCCTGCAGCTTACATTGGACGACGACTTTAACGTTCCGGATGTGAAGCCGGATATTGACCAAATCATTACGGAGCAGGGTGAAATAAGAATTAATGATATCAAAGCGATGAATGGAAAGCTCCTTGTTAAGGGTGTGCTCGCATTTAATGTCCTTTATTTGAGTGAGGGGGATCAAAGACCCATACAGAATATGTCCGGGGAAATTCCATTTGATGAGATGATAAACATGGATATTACCTGCATTGATGACGATCCCACCGTAAAATGGGATTTGGAAGATTTATCGACTGGGCTGATCAATTCCAGAAAGCTAAGTGTGAAGTCCATAATCCGCCTGTATGTAGTGGTGGAAGATCTTTACGATGAAGAAACTGCAGTTAGAGTGGATGGCTCGGATGATATTCAGTGTATCAATAAGAAGATTGAAGTAACAGATGTTGCTGTAAATAAGAAGGATACCTTCCGCATCAAGGATGAGATTACACTACCTAGCAACAAGGGTAACATTACACAGCTCTTGTATAAGGACATTAACTTAAGTAATGTGGAAGTAAGGTTAATGGATGATAAATTCTCCATAAAGGGTGAGCTTCCTGTATTCATTATGTATACCAGTGAGGATGAGGAAAATCCCATAGAATACTTTGAAACAGAGATTCCGTTCAGCGGAACCATTGACTGCAATGGATGTACCGAGGATATGATTGAGGATATTACGATTGGTATTGCCAGCAAAAATCTTGAAATTAAGCCGGATGCAGATGGAGAGGATCGCAATATTGATCTGGAAGTAATTCTTGAACTTGGAATCAAGGTTTATAAGACGGAAGAGCCGGAGATTCTTTGTGATGCTTATAGCCCAACAAAGGATGTAAGACCAATCATTCGGGATGCTGTATATGAAAATCTCGTTATCAAAAACAATAGCAAATACCGAATTTCAGACCGATTAACCGTGCCGGATAATCAGCCAAGACTTTTGCAGATCTGCCATGCACAGGGAAACATTAAGTTGGATGATATCGTTCAGCAGGATACCGAGCTTCATGTAGAAGGTGTGATTGAAGTCAACATCCTATATATCTCGGAAGATGACAGCCGTCCGATGAATTCCCTAAAGGGCGTTATCCCATTCACCCAAGTAATAGAATTAAAGGGCATGAAGGATGACAGTAATTATGAGATTAAGCCGTACATAGACCAATTAAGTGTAATGATGCTGGATGCAGATGAAATTGAAGTAAAGGCTACGATTAATCTCAATGCCATTGTATTTGACCTGATATCGGAAGAGATTATAACCGATATCGAAGTGGCTGATTTGGATATGGATATGATTCAGTCAATGCCCGGCATTATTGGATATGTTGTGAAAAACGAGGATACTTTGTGGAAAATTGCAAAGAAATACTTCACTACTGTGGATAGTATTATGACAATTAATAATCTAGCAGACAGCAGGGTAAGTGAAGGTGATAAACTGATTATTGTAAAAATGGTGGATACAGTGCTTTAGTTATTCAATGAAAGATGGATGCTGCTTTTATATGGATCAGAGAGGACGGAACTGATCATAAATGAGCCATGTTGCCTTAATCATGTAAGTCGGTCAAAAATCGTGATATAAGGGGAAAAATCGGAGCGCCTATGTGAGCTTATAACTTACATAGGTGCTTCGATTTTTAATATTGATTAAAAGGTCTTTCAATTAAGTTGATTGGCAATCTATATAAAGCAAAGAATGAATGCGCCTATGACAATGTACTAGATGTTCTTTTATCGGATAATTTGTGCTATATCATAAAACAGATTTGTTTGAGCGTAACGATCTATCGTAACGATTTTTCGTAGTGAGTTATCTGTTTTGTGATATGTATAACTCGAATTATTCGATAATTAGAATATCTTAAACATTATTATTGAAGCATGAATCTTTTGCTTTATACAAAATTGTCAATGCTACAGTAGAAATACACCTTTTTACACCTTAATCAACATTCCTTATTAAGTAATTTACCAAATTAACCGAAATATAGGATATAAGTCGCATTTATTAATAGGGATGGAATCCCTCAACCATCAAGGAGGATTGGCTATGGGCGTAAATGGAATTACGAGTGTAACACAGGGCTATGACGGATCGGTGAAGCGTCAGCGTACCACCGAACAAAGTAGTGGTTTATCGGGCGGCGAACGCCAGAGTGAACCGGCTGCAGTTTATGAAAAAGGAGAAGTTGCACCCGAAAAAGTGTACAAGCAGGACACGGCTACGATTGAACGGATGAAGGCAGAAGCCGAGAGACGAAATCAGAACCTTAGAGAGCTAGTAGAAAAACTTCTTAAAAAACAAGGACAGGCAGTGGATGATGCCACAGATATTTTTGGTTTGCTTCGAGAGGGTAAGCTACAGGTGGACCCGGAAGTTAGTGAGCAGGCTAAAAAAGATATTGCAGAGGATGGCTTTTGGGGTGTGGAGCAGACCTCGGAACGCATTCTTTCCTTTGCGAAAGCATTGGCAGGAGGCGATCCTTCCAAAGCGGATCAATTAATTGACGCAGTGAAGAAAGGTTTTGAAGAGGCAACAAAGGCTTGGGGAGATAATCTGCCGGATATCTGCAAGAAGACGGTTGATAGTGCAATTACTAAGCTGGAAGCTTGGAGAGATGGCAAGGAGAGCAAATAATAATAAGGCAGAAATTTCAGGGTTTTAATACCTTGAAGTTTCTGCCTTTTATGATTTTATTATGGCCAATAGGGCTTTGTTAAAAACACTTGCTTCCCATAATGTCTGTGTCGAATAAAATATTGGTAAGCCTTTTGTGCTTGATCTCTGTGTTTGAAGATGCCAAATACAGTGGGACCGCTTCCGCTCATCATGGAAACCTGTGCACCTAGCTCACTCATTTTGCTTTTGATCTCTGTAATAATGGGGTATTCCTTCACGGTAACACTTTGAAGAATGTTATCCATATTTCTGGTCAATGCATTTAAATCCTGAGACTTTAGAGCCTCTGTCATACTAACAATGTCAGGGTGCTGAATACCTTCATTCAAACGTAAATTCTCATATACATATTTGGTGGAAACACTAATGTCTGGCTTAACTAATAATACGCTACATTCGGGAATTGGAGAAAGAGGGGTCAGAACCTCACCGATTCCCTCGGAGAGGGCGGTACCCAGCCGAATACAATAAGGTACATCTGCTCCAAGCTTTACACCAAGCTTCATTAACTCTTCTTCGGATAAACCTGCTTGATAAAGCTCGTTAAGTCCTTTCAAAGTAGCAGCGGCATCAGAGCTACCTCCGGCAAGTCCGGCAGCAACCGGAATTTGTTTCTCCAAATAGATAGATAAGCCGTCCTGTGACTGGATAGTATCAAGGAATAAGGCAGCGGCCCGATAAACCAGATTACCTTTATCGTTAGGAAGGTAGGACAAATTAGTGGTCATATTAATCTGATTATCTCCACTCTTTTCTATGGTGATTGTATCATGAAGATCAAGGGATTGCATGATCATGCATACATCGTGATAGCCGTCAGGGCGTTTTCTTAAAACATCTAAACCCAAATTGATTTTTGCATATGCCTTTACTGTGATGGAATTCATGGGGAACCTCCGTTGGTTTTAATTAACGGTATTTTAACATAGATTTGGTATGTTTACAATCAGCCTAATCGAAAAGCCCTTTAAAGCTTTCCCACAATTTGAATTTGATTTTAATCGGAGTTTTCTGAGTAATTAAAGAGTCATATTCCTCTTTGGTCAAAAGGTGCTCCAGTTTTTGATTGGTTTCTTTATCCACCACGCTATAGGTCTCATCTACAAAGCAAAGTGGAGGGAACATAACACACCACCAGTTCTTTCCCTTTGACTCGCCAATCTGTACACGTAAAGCTTCATAATATCCAGGTGGAAAGGAGTAGTTACCATAGAGCTTAAGAGGAAAATACGCTTTCCCTAAGGACACACTAACGGAATAATCATATCCGCATTTTTTAATGGTAGCTTCTGCAGTTTTTTGGATTAAGTCTTCGTTCTTCGTTATGATGGCACGTGCTTCCTTGATGGAGGAGGCATTAATTAACAAGGGGGTCAGTTTTTCTACAAGTTTATCCTTAACCTTTAGCTTTAGAGCTTGGTCTTTATCGCTATCGCTGTTGGCAATAACATGAAAGCGGATAATTTCCTTTGCAATACCTTGCTGTATTTCTTTGTTATGTAAGGAGTTTTCCTTTACGACCATCATCGTTGCGCCGCAAAATAATATAATAATCAGAAGTAGGAATTTATTGATTCCGCTTTTGTTTTCCCGTTGTGTTGACTCGGAGGCTATCATAATTTATACCATACCTTTCTTCAATTACTGAATCTAATCTTCTAAAGATTTTATGTTGGAGAAGCACGATGACAATGCTTATATTGTATTGTCAGCGTTTATATTATATTGTATTGTCAATGTTTATATTGCTTCGACCTTTTAACTTGTTGTAGAAGTTGTTTCGGTAATTGGAGTATTACCACATAATGGTAAAGTATTCATGGTAAAGTACATTTGGAGAAAGGATTTTGCTAATATTATTTTATGGAAGTAATAAGAGATACTTAGTGTTTTATTGCTGGTTTCTAAGGCAACAACAGTCAGAAGTATGCTCGAAAGAACAATCACCAAACAGGGTAAATACTGATTCATTAGAAATGCTTGTCCTTTTTAAAGGTTAATAGTACAATGTAGTGGATATTTAGAGTGATAGAGGCAAGATTGGAGAAAGAAATGACAAAAAATGTACGGATAACAATTACAGGAGAACAGCGGGAGTTAGAGGAGAACAGCGTAACCATAGAGGCACCGGGAAGCTACCATTTTGCCAATGGCAAACATTTTATACAATATGAAGAAGTGAGAGAGGAACTGGGCAAAAAAATCGGGAATACTATAAAGGTATCTGCTTCTGAAGTGACATATACCAAAAAGGATGATTATAATACCAGAATGTATTTTGAACTCAATCAGGTTACACAGATGGATTATCATACGACTTATGGCGTGCTTGCGCTTGATATTAAGACAAAGACAATTGATATATCGGAAAGCGATGACATAATTGAGGTTAAATTAGAGTATAGTTTGTTCGAAAGCGGATTGCCTGTATCGGAGAATATGCTTCATATCATCGTAAAGGCAGAGGATGAGAACGCTGAGAATACTCAGAATCAAGCAATATAACAACAAAGCAATATAGCAGCATAAAACAAAACATAAACAAAACATAAAATAAATTATAAAACCAAGTATAAAATCAAGTATAAAACCAAGTATAAAATAAAGCATAAAACAAAGTATAAAACAAAGTATAAAACAAAGTATAAAACAAAGCATAAAATAAAGCATAAAACAAAGCAGGGGCTTTTGTTAAAAGTAGAAAATTTTTCAAGATTTCTACTTACAAAAGCCCCTTTCATTTGGAATATAGCCGATACTATTTGGAAAATTGAGATATATCATAAATTTCCTACTCATTAGTCCATAAGTGAGAAAGTTTCAAAGTCTGTGTTTTGAAGTAGTGGAGTCTTAATTATCAAAATAAATCCATGAAATGCAGTAAAGACTGACCCCTTTGCATTGACTGCAGTTCATGGATTTTTGTATATCATCATTCATCCACAAAAGGAGATTCAGCAAATGAGTATAAAAAAACTATCAACAGACCCCTTATATTTTTCAATGATGAACTCTAATTAATAAAACCATCCTCATCAATGGTCACAGTTGACGAGATAGAACGCATATAATCATAATAAGCTTTCTTCTCCTTCTCTTCCGTTAACAGATAGGTTTTTACGTTCTTATTCATAACAGGTAGCAATTGAAATCTGGTTGATCCATCTGCTTCAAGGTAAAGCTTAACCATACCGGATTCTTTCTTTGACGAATTGAACCAGTAGTTACCGAGACTATAAGCAATGGGTTTGCCCTTATAATATTCAAAGCCCTGCATAACATGGGGATGGCAGCCGATTACGATATCTGCGCCCTCATCAATATATTCGTGGGCTAAATCACGTTGATAGGCTTCCGGATAATTGTTGCGTTCCACACCCCAATGAACAAAGATTACTACAAAATCACTGTTAGCCTTGGCTTCCTTGATGGACTTTAGAATCAATGCCGAGTCATAGGTTCCCACCATACCAAGCTTATTATCCGTTGCATACCAGCCTACCTCAGGAACAACGCGGGATGCGGCAACGTAAGCGATCTTTCTTCCCCCTACCGTTTTGTAAATAGGAGACTTGGCTCGGTTAATATCACCCCCGGCTCCCACATAATCAATCTTTGCATCATCAAGTGTGCTAAAGGTATCTAATAAAGCATCGGGACCATAGTCCAGGGAATGATTGTTCGCAAGGGATACAATATCAACACCCATTTCTTTTAGAATGTCAACCCGCTTTGGGTTTGCACGAAAAGTATATTGTTTATTAGAAGCTTTGGTTCCCCTGGTGCTGTAAGCGAATTCATTGTTTAACATCATGATGTCGGCGGAGCGCATCTCATCTAATAAATCGTCTGAGAAGCACTGGGAAAGATTCTTCCCAGAAGCATCGTACTTTTTAACCGGATCAGAGCTTTCACTCAAATTCACATCACCCGCAAAGCCTAAAACCAGAGGAGATATAGCGGGTGTAGGAGAAGTGCTGGGCGTTGGAGTTAAGGAAGGAGAGTTAGACGGAACATCAGTTGGATTAGCGGGGGCAGTAGGTGTTATTGCGGTTCCGTTTTTAATCTTTTCTAAATCCTTCGCATCTCTTTCTTGTTGAAGTTGAAAAGCATAAACTAAAAGCCCTGCGATTGCAATTAATGTAATAATGCTAACAATAAAAACAATAGCTAAATTTCGTGTTTTCATAATGACCTCATTTCTGCCCATAAGGGCATAAATCGACGATTAATATGTATCGGGACGTAAGATATAAATGATAGACATAAAAAATCCCCTGACCGATGTTAACAGGCTGTCATCATGGTAAGAGGATTTTAATTACTTGCAGCTTGTATTGGCTGCAGTTAGTTTCTTATTTTTTATCTTTTTTGAAAGCACCGCTAACTCTTTTGAATATAGACTTTTTCTCGGGCTTTTGTACTAGGTTACCTCTTAATCCCTTAACATCCATAATATAGATTCCGCTAAGTACCGCCTTCACTTCCTTCTTAACTGGAATTAAATCAAATACTTTCGGATCACACATTAAGGTCATAACCTTAGGACCAATTTTCGCTTTTACTACTGGAATCTTTGAGCCACGCATATATCTGGGTGTCTGGTCAAGAACAATCTTTGGAAGATTGGCTTCTTTCATCTTCATTTTCTTTTTATCAATTACAAGGATGGACACGGTTTGTGCTGCAGCTTGCATCTGCGCCTGTGAATCCTCTTGCTTTTTCTGAAGTCTGTTCGCGAAAAAATATAAACCTATTAATGCACCAATGATTACAACAGCTACTACTATTACAACAATAATCCACGGTTCCATTAGAAAAGTGCCTCCTTATTTACATAACTAATTAGCTTGTCCCAAAATGAGACACCGTTAATTGTATCATCTTTCTTCTTAAAAATAAATAGCAAAGTGAAAAATCGTAAAGATACTTTTTGAGTAGTTTATACCTCGTCTTATCTTTGATTTAAAACATTTTTATAATCAAGGGTAAAATCATAACAAACGAATTCTTAAAGTATCTTATTATTTTTAACTAACATCTCACGAATTATGTTTTGTACATAAGAACCAAGGAATTTCTGATCTTCTTTGGATAAATCCTTCGGATAAATCGGTTTGCCATATTCAATAATAACATGGGCGGAATGTATCCATGGAGAATGTTTCTCAAAGAGCTCATCTGTATTGGAGAGAGCAACCGGGATAATAGCACATCCGGTCTTTTGAGCAATTTTAAAACTGCCTTCTTTAAAGGGTAGCATTTCTTCACCTTGACTTCTGGTGCCTTCTGGAGAGATAAAAACGCTGTAACCATCCTTTACCTGTTCTATGGCCTTTAATATAGTTTTAAGTCCCTGTTTTACATCTTCACGGTCAAGGAAGAGGCACTGCAAAAAACGCATCCAATAACTAAGAAAAGGGATCTTGCCGATTTCCTTTTTAGCCATGAAGCCCGTAAGAGTGGGTATTGTGGAGTAGGCAATCGGAACATCAAAGTAACTTCTATGGTTGGCAATGTAAAGTACGGCCTCATCCTTTGGTACATTATCCCGACCAATTACGGTCTTTTTCACACCGCAGATAAAGTTGATAACATGGAAAGCTCCCACAACTATTTTTTGAGAGATTGCAACCATTGTTCTACGGTTAACCTTCCCGATTAGCCACAAGATTAAATATAAGGGAATACTGATAACAAAAAATATTAATAAAAATAATACGGTAAGGATAAGTCTCATAATACCTCCTGATTTTTATATTCAATATTACTTTATTCATCCATCATAAATGTTATACGATTGCATCCCTGGATAAGACGATATTATTCCTGCTCGTCATTATTTGGGGAATTTTTATCAGGTGCTTTCGTTATAGTCGGATTCTTTGTACCACCATTGCCTGAATCGCCCGGTGTTGGAGTCGGAACAGGGGTTGGCGAGGGAGTAGGTGTTGGCTTGTTTGTAGGTTTATTGGTTGGTTTATTCGTAGGAGTTGGTGAGGGTGGTAAGGTCGGTGTATTAGCAGGTACCGTTGGAGCTAGTGACGGGCTAATGGATGGAGTAAGTGGTGTCGGAGTTGCTTCGCCACCGATTACATTACCGTTCTCATCCAATATTACGGTTGGGGTAGGACTCATATGAGGCCTTCTTGTAGGAGCAGCATAGTTAATTATAGCGGAATAGTATTCCTCAAAGTTAAAGTTGGGATCAGGAGTATAGTGGTAATACTCTTCCAGCGTTAGATTATGCTCGTACATATAATAAGCGGGTCCTCTTCCAACATAACGAATATGCCAAGGTTCAAAGGAGTAGCCGGTAATGCTCACTTTGTCCACAGGGTAACGTACGATGAAACCGAATAAATGAGCATTTTTAGCAACCCATTTTCCTTCCGGAGTGGATGCAAAATCATCATTTAACTTATTTTTGTTGCTGGCAGTTGAAATATCAATGGATAAACCGGTCTGATGCTCGCTCGTTCCTGGAACAGCAGAATATTGCAGCGTATGTGTTTTTCCCTGAGTGACAATGTTGTTTGTAAATATACTATATTGGCGGGAATAGGAACGGTAAGCAGAGATACCAGTAAGAGGATATCCAGCTTTTTGTGCAGCCTTAAACAATTTCTCCAAAGCTTTTGCAGCTTCCGGTCTCATAAGTGTTTTTTCATCGTTATATGTAGTGGTAAATTTAACATTCGGTCTTATTAATTTTTCTGGTTTATATGTTTGTGGTAAGTTATGTTCTCGATTAACGAATACCGTGATACTTGAGGGATCTAAATCCATCGTTGTGGGAGGAACAAAATCAGCAAGTTCCTCGTCAACTTCTTCTTGTTCCTGTGGAGTTAATGTTACAGAAGGAACATCTTCGAGTGATTGAGTGGGTGTAATATCTTCGTCATCAGTATTGCTGTTGTTTGTAGATGCATTACTATGTATATCAGGTCTGGATAATGCTACAAAAATGATACCGCTTACTAAACTGAGAGATAATACAGAAATGATAGCGACAATAAGTATCGTTCTGTTCAAGAGGATATCTCCTTTCATTTTAAACATATCGATAGTTAATTAAGGTGCCAATCAACTAAAATATATGCGAGAGTATTTAAGGGGGACAGCATGTCCCCTTAATCTGTAATCGAATTTAATATAACTTAGTGCAGCCCATACGAGTGCAAATCATCACGTGCTAAACAGGTAGAAGGATGAAGAATCATAAGGCAAATGAAGTTCTTAAGTTATTATATCATATTATAGACGATTTTGGTTCATAAAAAGTTTACTAATGTACGTAAAAAATAACAAAAATTATTGGAGTTTATCGGTCAGACTGTCTAAGAGCTTTGTTTTTGTCTGATATAGCTTGACGGACAAATCAATATATACAATATGTGGATTAATTAAACGGCGTACCTCATCCCAGACAGAATCCAGTTCTTTTTTGCAATATTCCCTTATCTCCATAACGGAAGGGGAAGTGTAAACGCATTTACCGGAAAGAAAAATCGGTACTAATAATTCTCTTAATGTATAACTATTGGCAGCCAAGGTTGTTTTCTTCCAGGTAGCAATAGGATCAAAGAGAAGAAGTGGACGATTTGAATCAAAAACCTCATCATCCATTGCAATAAGATCGGCTTTTAATTTATTACTTTCTTTCTCGTAAACCCGAACAATCTTTTTGTTGCCGGGGTTTGTAATCTTCCATTGATTTTCGGAAAGCTTGATCTTTGGAATGAACTCTCCGTCCCGTTTGATGGCAGCCAGTTTATACACACCACCGAATGCGGGGCAATCCTTGGAAGTGATTAGTTTTGTGCCAACGCCCCAAGAGTCGATTTTTGCTCCCTGAGTTTTTAGAGAATCAATAATATATTCATCTAGGTCGCTGGACGCAGTAATGGTAGCATCATTAAATCCAGCTGCATCAAGCATTCTTCTGGATTTCTTTGAAAGATAGGCAAGATCACCGCTATCAAGACGGATTCCATATTTTACTGGCATTTTGTTAGCATCCCTAAGCTCTTGAAATACCATAATCGCATTCGGAAGACCGGAACGAAGCGTATCATAGGTATCAACCAACAAAGTAGTATTTTGTGGATAAAGCTCAGCATATTTACGAAAGGCGGTTAGTTCATCATCAAAGCTCATAATCCAGCTGTGAGCATGGGTACCCAGTGCCGGGACATCATACAGCTTTGCCGCCAATACATTGCTGGTACCGATACAACCACCGATAACTGCCGCTCTTGCGCCAAGTGTGCCGGCATCGGGACCTTGCGCACGGCGAAGTCCAAATTCCATAACAGGTTGCCCACCTGCAGCATATACGACGCGGGAAGCCTTGGTAGCAATAAGACTTTGGTGATTAATAATATTTAAAAGAGCGGTTTCAATTAATTGTGCCTCCATGATTGGTGCTATGACCTTAACAAGAGGTTCCATGGGAAATACCACGGTTCCCTCCGGTATAGCATAGATATCACCTGTAAAATGAAAGTTCCTGAGGTAGTCAAGGAAGCCCTCATTAAATATATGCTGATCACGAAGAAAAGAGATGTCTTCCGGTGTAAATTTAAGTTCCTTGATATATTCGATGACCTGCTCTAAGCCCGCCACGATAGAATACCCACTTTCAGAGGGGTTTTCGCGGTAGAATACGTCAAATATAACGGTCTCATTGTTATTGTTGTTGAAGTAACCCTGCATCATGGTTAACTCATAAAAATCAGTTAACAGGGTTAAGTTCTGCTTTCCCATAAATACCTCCTATCTCGGTTAAGAACAGATTAATTTCTATTCTATAAGAAATCCATCCTTAGTTTTATGAAGAGTCAGTATGGATACGGAAAAATACGTATGGCTGGCTATTCGTCCAAGATGTGCTTGATGATTTTTAAGTACCAATTTGTCATATCAAAACATATACCACTTTATAAAATAAGTCAAGCGTTCTGAGAGTGGAATAAAATAAAAATTAAAAAGAGAAAAAGAAATTACAGTTGAATGTGTGTATCGCTATGGCATAACACAAAGAGCTTCAAATTTCACTAGCCAGGAAGAGATCAACTTCATAAGAGCCTCCAAGGCGTATAGGGAATAAAAAAAGCCATTTTAGTATGCTTCAGGAAGTTATAGGAACCTGTAAGCAGCTTAAAATGGCTTTCTGATAATTATCAATAGAGGTGTTGTTTTGATCTTGTAGGGTGATGCTAAACACCTCGTATAGGTGTTTTTCGGATTAAGACATAGGATAACATAGCGCATGCAATCGTTAGGAACAAAAAGGATAACATAGCTCTTAGAGGCTCGAGAAAAAAATTATTGTAAAAACCATGATAAAAGAAATTTAGCCTCCCTGATAAAACGTAATTAAACAGATTATGAAGTATTATCACATAGGAGAAAAGAAACAGGTTAAGTACAAATTTAATCGTCCGGTTGATGCGATAATATATTAAAGAAATCAAGTAAAAGGCAAACATAACAAAGGAAAATAAAAATAAGTTAAAAAAGAAATTGTTAATAAAAAGAGAAGTACTCCCCATTTGATGGGTTGTGTCGGAATGCGTAACCTCGAATAATGAATAATATTCTGTTGGACAATAGGTTGCAGTTAAGTGCTTTGCCCACTGCTTGCCAATCACCAAGAAAATATTATTTATCACGGCAATGATACCGATTAAAGTTAGAGAGGAGAGGCCTTGGGCAATTAGGATAGTTCTTCTCGATACTCCACTTTGAACAAGAAACTGAAAGGAGGTACGGAAGGTGTAATATCCAAAGAATACAAGAGCAATCACATTCAAAAATTCAATCCCTCCAAAAGATTGGTGACCTCGTACTACTACCTGATGAAATTCTGGTTTTAAACTAACATTGGCGGCTCTGTCAGTGACAATATTAGGGCTCTCGCTGTGTGAATAATCCATGGTGGATACCATGAGTAGAAGAAAGGGAAGAAAGCATAGTAGTACAATCACATAGAAAATTATAAGATGTTTTCTACATTCCCTCAATTGGTAACGATAAGTTGTATATAGCTTCAAAATAATCCCCTCCCTATTTGTTTGTAAGCTGTATAAATAATTTTTGAAGATCAAGTCTTGATATCTCAAGCCCTTCTGGAACTGGTTGCTTTGGTACACCAAGCACATAGGCTGATTTCAAACCACCTAAATTGTCTGTTCCAAGAACCTTCTGACCTATAATGTACTCATCAACTGCAACTGCGCTACCGGATATGGTATATCCCTCAGATAGCAATTGTTCGGTAGACTCCTGTTTTAATATAGATCCATTATCAATAATTATGATCTCTTCAATAACATTTGAAATCTCTTCAATTAAATGAGTTGAGATAACGATGGTGCTGGGTTTTTCACTGTATTTCTCAAGCAATAATCGGTAAAACAGATCTCTATGATTTGCATCCAGTCCAAGCACCGGCTCATCCATCAGAAGGTAACGAGCATTCACGGACAGTCCAAGAATAATCTGGAATATGGTTGCATAGCCGGTGGAGAGAGCGTGCACATGCTGATTAGTGTTAAGCCCAAAGCTTTTGGAGAGTTCCTGTGCATAGTTTAGATCAAAGTCAGGATAAAAGTGTTTTGTCAACTTAAAGATATTCTTCAGTTTCATTCGATCAGGGTATTTGTTCTGTGTAGAGGCTAAAAATATCTTTCCCAAAGCCCTGTCATTATTCTCTGTACTCTCTGAGTCAACCAGAACTTCACCGCAGTCACAAAAGATGCGTTGGGTGATGACATTAAACAAGGTAGTTTTTCCAGCGCCATTTCTTCCGAGCAATCCATAGATTTTATTTTCTTCTAATTGTAGGGAGACATCTTGTAGAGCAGCTGTCTTGCCAAAATGCTTTGTTATATTCTTGATTTCGATTGCATTCATTTTAAATACCTCTTTCTATACAATTTGATTATAAAAGTGAACAGCGTAATATTCGTGTAAGTGATATATTGTGGTGGGTAAGATGAGAGCTTCATTATGCATTCATCTATGCTTTGAGGCTTGTTCTTCGAAGCATGATATAGCTGGTTAGATGGCATAAGGAAGCAATAATTAGTAGAGTTATCATTAGTTTTAAAGGGTCACGCTGAAAGGTTTGTACGATAAAGCTGTCTACAGCTGGCCAAGGGTTAAAAAGGGAAGATTTATTAGTCCATACAAACATGTTTGGGATAATAAATAGGTATAAGAGGAATACGAGGTTTAAAATGATTTTGGGAGTTCGCGCGATATGATAATAAATTACTGCCACCATATAACTAAAAGCAAGAATAACTAGGAAAGAGCAAAAGTTTAATAAAAAGTTTAAACGATGAAAGGACAGTAAGTTCAATTGTTGAAAAGATCCCTCATAGGCTTTTTCGAAATATGATGTCCAACTAATATAAATCTTTCCTGTATAGAGTTTCGCCCAAAATTTAAGCAGAGTTAATAATACTTCGCAAAGGAATGCCATTAAAAAGGCAAATGTAAAGGAGGAAAGAATCTGGCTGATCATTAGGCTCCTTCTTGAAGTACCGTTTTGTGAAAGAAGTTTTAAATTATTTACAGCACGATACCCAATAAAACATAAGAAAATAGCAGCAAACCGCTCTAAACCGGTAGCGTACATACTGAACCCCGTAGATTGCTCAGGAGTAGTAGTTAATGTTTTCATCCGGTATACTTGGTAGAAGGTAAACAAAAAATACAATAGGATAATGACGAAATAGATAGTGATACTCTTTAAATATTCGTAAGTTTGATATCGATATGACGCTTTTATCTTCATCTGGTTTTCCCCCTAAAGTTTGTAAGTTGAATTAATTACCTCAGCTTTTTTGAAGTGCTTTTATCCACCTTGAAACCCTCTTTCTATCATAGATTTAATTTCACTTTCTGATATATTGAGCCGTTTTGCTTCGGATATCAAATTCTTGATGTAATGGTCAAGAAAGTCATCTTTGCGTTTACTACGTAATTGCTCCAACGCTCCTGTGGCTACAAACATACCAAGACCACGTTTCTTATATACAATGCCGCTGTCTACCAGTAAAGAAATTCCTTTTAAAGCGGTTGCAGGATTAATTTTATAATTGACAGAGAACTCAGTAATAGAAGGAATCTGACTCTCCTCCGCAAAGGCACCGGATAAAATGGCATCTTCAATCCCTTCTGTAATCTGTAAAAAAATTGGTTTTTCAGAATTTGTATTAATGTGCACGAAGAACCTCCTTTCGTAAAAGTTATAATTCAAAAGCTGTATTGACTAGAGTTACGGGTTGCCTGAAGTACGGATATAATATATCTATCAAAGGCATAGTGTAATTCTCGGTAGTTCACGGAACCTGCATGTTATTTACTGTGGATTATACGATACTCTCAATTACTATAGCTGCAATTAAGTTATCTTATACGGTTAATTAGTCAAGTAACTAACCATATAACCATAATACTGCACATGGAAATGGATGTCAATTAAATCTCCAAATATTTTTATAATTAGGGATAACTGAATAAAAGTAGCACCTTTATCTATTTTCATAAACATTGCATTACCCACCAAATATCTTTACCTTGCAACCTTGACTCTATAAATGACTGCAAAACAATGTCAGGCGGCGGACAGTATGGGCGGTGGTGATACCTCCTTTTGACAGTATCTGCAGTTTACGTGCAATTCTTAGGTTCCTAAGCGAGCGATGAAATCAGACGTGCGATAATTCGCACGAACGCAAATGTCTGACGAAAGGGATAAATAGGAAAGCTACTGGGTAGGTTTACTGTTTATTCCTTGAGGAGTTTTTGCGTGTTCTGATTGCTTCAAGCGACCGAAGGAACCTTAGAAGTGCTAGTAAACTGAAACTATCTGTCAAAAGGAGGTATCACTACCGCCCATGCTATCCGCAGCCGTCCCTAGAATGTCACCCTTCAAACTTTCCAGTCTTTCACGCCCCTCACAAAAATTTTTAGTTGCAGTTTTACAAAGAATGTTATAAAATAACTCCTAACAGGTCATTATCTTCATTAAGAAGACGGATGATTGTTCCAAATAGTAAAAAACGTTGACGGAGAGAGTAAGCATCATGCAAAAAGCACAGCGAGTCGGGGACAGTGTGAGCCCGGTATGAGTAGCAGATGACTGAAAATCACTCCCTAGTTGCTAAACCCAAAGGCGGATGCACCGGCCAAGTAGGTTAAGCCGGTATCTACCGTTATATAGATAATGTATAAAAGCCTTGGTGGTGGAGTACGTGAAACAGGTGGTTAAGTGAAAGCATATGCTCTCATCCTTTTTCGGATGAGGGCTTTTTTTTATTCAATCAGGATATACTTACTTTATTGTTATGAAGAGAAGGTATAATAATCCGAAAGAATAAAAGTATGACCCGCAGGATAGAACGTTCCTGTTCAATTCGTTACAAACAATCAGTATTAATTCTAGGAGGAATGAAACATGTACGATAAGGTATCTACGGATCTGAACTTTGTCGAGAGAGAGAAGAAAGTATTAAAGTACTGGCAAGAGAATAACATCTTTGAAGCCAGCATTGAAGAACGCAAGAATGGTGACACCTTCACCTTTTATGATGGTCCCCCGACCGCAAACGGCAAGCCTCATATTGGTCACGTTTTAACAAGAGTTATCAAGGATATGATTCCTAGATACAGAACCATGAAGGGAAATAAGGTTCTTCGTAAAGCAGGCTGGGACACCCATGGTCTTCCCGTTGAGCTTGAGGTTGAAAAGCTTCTTGGCATTGATGGTAAGGAGCAGATTGAAGCGTATGGTTTGGAGCCGTTTTTACAAAAATGTAAAGAGAGTGTATGGAAATACAAAGGAATGTGGGAGGACTTCTCCGGAACCGTTGGTTTCTGGGCGGATATGGATGACCCCTATGTTACCTATCATAATGATTACATCGAATCAGAATGGTGGTCATTAAAGCAAATCTGGGAGAAGGATCTTCTTTATAAGGGCTTTAAGATAGTTCCTTATTGTCCGAGATGCGGAACCCCTCTTTCCAGTCATGAGGTTGCTCAGGGTTATAAGGATGTAAAGGAAAAATCCGCAATTGCAAAGTTCCGTGTAAAAGGAACCCAGGATGAATATATCCTTGCCTGGACAACAACCCCCTGGACACTTCCTTCTAACGTTGCACTCTGTGTAAATCCGGGTGAAACCTATGTAAAAGTTAAAGTTCAAGTAGATGAAAAGGGCAATGTATTAAAGAAAGGCGATGGATGCGGCTGTGGTCACGATCATGGTCATAACCATGGACATGAGCACGAAGCTCCTGTAGTGGCAGGAACAGAGTATTACATCCTTGCAGAGGCACTTTTAAGTGTAGTGGAAGGCGACTATGAAGTTGTAGAAACCTATGTTGGTAAGGATTTGGAATACAAAGAATATGAGGCGTTATTTGATTATGCAACAGTGGATCGAAAAGCTTATTATGTAACCTGTGATAATTATGTAACCTTAAGCGATGGTACCGGTGTGGTTCATATCGCACCTGCTTTCGGTGAAGACGATAACCGTGTAGGAAAGATCTATGACCTTCCTTTCGTTCAGTTAATTGATGGCAAAGGTGAATTTAAGCCGGAAGCAACTGATTTTGCCGGAATGTTCTGTAAAACAGCAGATGAGCCGGTTATGAAGATGCTTGCACAAAAGGGCTTATTATTTAAAGTATTGAAGTTTGAGCACAGCTATCCGTTCTGCTGGCGTTGTGATACCCCGCTGATCTACTATGCAAGAGAATCCTGGTTTATTAAGATGACCGCGGTAAAAGATCAACTCATTGCCAATAACAATACCATTAACTGGATGCCGGAAAGCATCGGTCAGGGACGATTTGGAGATTGGTTAAAGAATGTACAGGATTGGGGACTTTCCCGTGACCGTTACTGGGGTACTCCGCTTCCTATCTGGGAGTGTGAGGATGGACATCGTCACTGCATCGGCAGTATTGAAGAATTGAAGTCCATGTCCGATAACTGTCCGGATAATATCGAGCTTCACAGACCATTTATTGATGCGGTAACCATTAAGTGTCCGGAATGTGGAAAGCAGATGACCCGCGTTAAACCAGTTATTGACTGCTGGTATGACTCCGGTTCCATGCCATTTGCACAATGGCACTATCCATTTGAGAATAAAGAAGTATTTGATGATAATTTCCCTGCGGACTTCATCAGCGAGGCGGTGGATCAGACCAGAGGATGGTTCTATTCCCTGCTTGCAATCTCAACCTTAATTTTCGAAAGAGCACCCTTTAAGAATGTTATCGTTCTTGGCCATGTTCAGGATGAGAACGGACAGAAGATGTCCAAATCAAAGGGAAATGCAGTAGATCCTTTTGATGCACTGGATAAGCATGGTGCGGATGCAATCCGTTGGTATTTCTATGTTAACTCCGCATTATGGCTCCCGAACCGCTTCCACCATGGGGCAGTAACGGAAGGACAGAGAAAATTCATGGGAACTCTTTGGAATACCTATGCTTTCTTTGTACTGTATGCAAATATCGATAATTTTGATGCAACCAAGTATCAATTAGAATATGATAAGCTTCCCGTAATGGATAAATGGCTTCTCTCCAAGTTAAACACCTTGGTGAAAAATGTGGATGATCAGCTTGATAATTACCGTATTACAGAGGGTGCAAGATTACTGGCGGATTTCGTGGATGAACTTTCCAACTGGTATGTTAGAAGAAGCCGTGAACGTTTCTGGGTAAAGGATATGCCTCAGGATAAAATCAATGCTTATATGACCTTATATACCGCACTGGTTACTGTATCGAAGCTGTCCGCTCCATTTATTCCGTTCATGACAGAGGATATCTATCAGAATCTTGTAGCTAATATTGATAAAACTGCTCCAAAGAGCATTCACCTTTGCGACTATCCGACTTATAACGAAGCTTGGATTGACAGTGAGTTAGAAGTGAATATGGAAGAGGTACTGGATATCGTTGTTCTTGGTCGTGCCTGCAGAAATGCTGCCAATATTAAGAACCGTCAGCCTATTGGTCAGATGTATGTGAAAGCAGAAAAAGAGCTTTCTGAATTCTATAAAGAAATTATTGCAGATGAGCTGAATGTAAAGGCGGTTAACTTTACGGACGACGTAAGAGACTTTACCTCCTATAGCTTTAAACCTCAGCTTAAGACCTGCGGTCCGAAGTTTGGCAAACAGGTTGGAGCCCTTCGTGGAGTACTGGCAGGGCTGAACGGCAATGAAGCAATGGATGAACTCAATGCTACCGGTCAGCTTAAGATTACACTAGATGGTGCAGAAGCTGTTCTTGAGAAGGATGATCTTTTAATCGAAGCAGCTCAGATGGAAGGCTTCGTATCCGATTCCGATCATGGTGTAACTGTGGTGCTGGATACTAACCTCACCGCTGAATTGGTGGAAGAAGGCTTTGTACGTGAAATTATCAGCAAAATTCAGACCATGCGTAAGGAAGCTGGCTTTGAGGTAATGGATAATATTATGGTATCCCAGAGTGATAACGATAAGATCAAAGAAATCATGGTTCGTAATGAAGAAGAGATTAAATCAGAAGTACTGGCAAAGGAAGTTCTTCTTGGCGAAGTGAAAGGATATACAAAGAAGTGGAGTATCAACGGAGAGGAAGTAACCCTCGGCGTAGAAAAGCTGTAATTTCAGTATTTGAGCAATTGTTTGATAACTAAATCACAATTAATTTGTATAATTATATAGTTACGGATGTACCAAACAGAATGTATGGTGAGGTAATCAATAATTGAGTTAATTTTTTACTTGTATAATTCAGCCATACAGACATAGCTCTTGCTAATAAATAAGATCAGGGAGAAATGCTTCCTGTGGTGAGTTTTTGCATTCTTGTTAAGAAAGGTCGGTTATTTAGCACCTTGGTAACACTTCATAAAACAATGAAGTGAGAATGCTCAGCCATAGGAACATTATCTTTGATCTTATTTGCAAAAATTGAAGCTAAAATGGTAATTATAAGTATGCACTCGACACAAACAATTCAATTCTTACATGGACAAGAGCAAGCCATTATACTATAATAAAGCTAGAAAGATTGAACACAGATTATCGGTTATCTGAAGAACAATCTTAAGTAATAATCATGGCAAGACATTAAAGGAGGGGTTACTATGAAGATGATTTATGTAATTGTACGCAATGTTGATAGTGGTTATGTAACGGAGGCTTTAAATAAAAAGGGCTTTTATGTAACAAAGTTAGCATCCACTGGTGGTTTCTTGAGAGAGGGAAATACCACACTGATGATTGGCACGGAAGAGAAGAATGTAGATTCCGTCATTGACATCGTGAAAAAGGAATGCGGACCAAGACAGCAGATCATACCAAACCCGGTAGGGCTTGCAGAATATTCCTCAATGAATGTTGCTGTTAATGTGGGAGGCGCTACGATATTTGTGGTAGATGTTGACCGATATGAGAAGATTTAGTTATTTAGAGATTTTGCTATAGTAATCTTATGAATAATTTGTGAAATACTGTTTTTTTCTTTTCAAGAATACAAAAATATGATATAACGGATTATAGTACTGCAGAATATTCGACGCAGTTATAAAGCGCCGATTGCAAACCGGAAAGGATAATAGAATGAAAAAGAAAGTATTATTGATTATGGGGTTAAGTTTGCTTTTATTAGCGGGGGGATGCTCAAAGAACGGTGCAGCAGGAGATTTAAAGCCTGATACAGATACGGACAAGTCAAGTACATCAAACTTGCCGGAAAGACCGGATTATAACGCAAGTAAATATGTGACTCTTGGTAAGTATAAAGGTGTTGAGGTTACAATAACAGAGCGTAAGGTAACTGATAAACAGGTTCAAGATGCTATTGATCAGAAGCTTGCAAGCACACCTTCTTATGAAGAAATTAAAGATAAGAAAGTTGTTGAGAATGGCGATATTGCTAATATTGATTTTGAGGGTCTGAAAGATGGCGTTGCTTTTGACGGTGGCTCTGCAAAGGGTACTCATTTGTCAATCGGTTCCGGTCAATTTATTCCTGGCTTTGAATCAGGTTTGGTTGGTCATAAGGTAGGCGAGAAAGTAAAGCTTGATATTACCTTCCCGAAAGACTACCAGAGTACTGAATTGGCAGGCAAAGCAGTTGTATTCAATGTAACGATTAATAAGATTGAGAAAGAAGTTACTGCTACACTTACAGAAGAGTATGTAAAAGCAAATACTGATTATAAAACAGTAGATGAGTTCAAGGAAGGAACTCGTAAAGAGTTGGAAGCAAGCAATGATCAATCAAAACAGTCCGAGATGGAAGCTAATTTGATTGATACAATCATGAAAGATACCAAGTTCTCTGAGGTTCCTAAAGATTTACAGGCATATTATGAAAAATACCTGAATTATCAGGTGGATCAAGCTGCAGCTCAAATGCAGGTAGATAAAGCAGCTTATTTGCAACAGGTTGGCATGAGCCAGGAAGATTTTGATAAGTATGTTAAAACTTATTCCGAAACTCAGGCAAAGCAAGAAATGACCTTAAAAGCAATTGCGGAAGCAGAAAAATTCGAAGTAACAGATAAAGAATTTAAGGATAAAGTTGCAGATTTAATGAAAAACTATGGTTATAAGACCGAAGATGAATTATTTAAGGTTGTACCTAAGGAAGAATTAAAGAGTAATATGCTGATTGAGAAGGCATATAATTTAATAATGGATCAATGTAAACTCAAGACAGTAGCACCATCACCGTCACCGGAACCTACCAAGGCGGCAGAAAAATAGAAAGAAAGTAACGCATGCAAAAAGAATTTTTACCGATTAGTAAAAGTGATATGGAACAAAGAGGGTGGGAGCAATGTGACTTCGTGTTTATAACCGGAGATGCATATGTGGATCACCCGTCCTTTGGTCCTTCCATTATAAGCAGAGTGCTGGAAAGCCATGGATATCGGGTTGGAATAATAGCACAGCCGGACTGGAAGAATAGTGAAAGCATCACCTTGTTAGGTGAGCCAAAGCTTGGATTTTTGGTCAGCGGAGGAAATATGGATTCCATGGTGAATCACTATACCGTGGCAAAGAAAAAAAGACAGTCCGATGCCTATACTCCTGGTGGAGTAATGGGAAAGCGTCCTGATCATGCAACCTCTGTCTATAGTAATTTGATACGCAAGCAATATAAAAACGTACCGATCATAATCGGTGGAATAGAAGCAAGCCTAAGAAGACTCGCCCATTACGATTATTGGAGTGATAAGGTGAAGAGATCCATATTATTGGATTCTCAAGCAGACATCATATCCTATGGAATGGGCGAGCATTCCATTGTAGAGATTGCAGATGCTTTAAGCAGCGGCCTTGAGGTAAAGGATATTACTTTTATCGCAGGTACTACTGTTAAGGTGAAAAGTCTGGAGTCGGTATATGATGCCATTGAACTTCCAAGCTATCAGAGTGTTTTGGAAAGTAAGAAAGAGTTTGCTAAAAGCTTCTATATCCAGTATTGCAACACCGACCCCTACTCAGGAAAACGTCTTGTTGAAAAGTATAAAGAGAATGAGTATGTGGTACAAAATCCCCCTGCGAAGCCACTTACTCAGACTGAGATGGACAGAATATATTCTCTTCCATATATGAGGGACTATCATCCGTCTTATGAAGAAGCTGGCGGAATTCCTGCAATTGAGGAAGTTAAATTCAGTCTTACTAGTAACAGAGGTTGTTACGGAGGCTGTAATTATTGTGCACTTACCTTCCATCAGGGAAGAATTCTACAAACCAGAAGTCATGAATCCATTGTCGCAGAGGCAAATCAATTAATATGGGATAAAGATTTTAAAGGATATATTCATGATGTGGGAGGACCCACAGCTAATTTTCGTCATGTAGCCTGTGAAAAACAGATGACAAAGGGGGCTTGTACCAACAAGCAGTGTTTATATCCTAACCCTTGTAAGAATTTAAAAGTCGATCATTCCGATTATCTGAAGCTTCTTAGAAAGCTTAGGAACCTTCCGAATGTAAAGAAGGTGTTTATAAGGTCGGGTATTCGCTTTGATTATCTCGTTGCAGATAAAGATGAAACCTTTATGAAAGAACTATGTGAGCATCACATCAGCGGACAGTTAAAGGTTGCCCCAGAACATGTGAGTGATGATGTACTGGCTTTAATGGGTAAACCCGAGAATGCAGTTTTTGAAAAATTCCAACAAAAATATAAGAAAATGAATGAGAAGGTAGGTAAGAACCAGTTTGTGGTGCCTTATTTGATTTCGTCCCATCCTGGCTCCACCTTAAAGGATGCGATTGAATTAGCGGAGTACTTAAGAGATCTTGGATATATGCCGGAACAGGTACAAGATTTTTATCCGACCCCTTCTACCATTTCAACTTGCATGTATTATACAGGCTTGGACCCCAGAACCATGAAGCAGGTATATGTTGTGAAAACCCCTCATGAGAAGGCGATGCAAAGAGCATTGATCCAGTATCGCAATCCAAAGAATTATGATCTTGTAATGGAAGCGTTAAAAAAGGCAGATCGTATGGACTTGGTCGGATTTGATAAGAAGTGCCTGATTCGTCCAAGACAATTTGCAAAAGAAAAGCAATGGGTATCAAAAAATACTCAAAATAATTCTGGTGCACCAAGGAAGAAACAAGTCCAGCCATCAGATCCCTTTCACAATAAGAATAAGGGAACCGGAAGAACAGCGGGAAGAAGTGCTTCACCTACTATGTCATCAAGAACCGGTGGCAGCAAAACAAGAAAGAAAAAGTAAGATTATAAAAGAACATAATACTGTTCACTTTCCAGTCAGAACCTGGCATAATGATTTTGATATAGGATTTCTGAGTAACAAGAGCAGGTAAGTATCTTGAAATAGGCAAAATTGTTTCTTGACAAAGAATTGTAAGTAATGATATACTACGCAAAGTATCTGTTTCATTATATTTAGATAATTCAGCTCTTGGTCCGGGCGGACTAAGAGCTGTTTTTGGGAAGTTTATCAGTGTGTTTATTGGAAAAAAGCGAATTATTCGTTGAAGGTTTATAACTTGGACAATAGGTCGCCCAGCTTATAGAAAGCAGGGTGAATGGGAAATATATGAGATAAGAGATACAAAGAAAGGATTGAACTATGGAATTAAAGAGATTTGATGAACTTGAGCTAAACCCCAATATTCTTCGTGCGATTGAAGAAATGGGATTTGAAGAACCGTCACCGATACAGGCGAATGCAATTCCGGTTATATTAGAAGGTAAAGATATTGTAGGTCAGGCACAGACTGGAACAGGAAAAACTGCGGCATTTGGTATTCCGTTATTACAAAGCATCGACACGAAAGACAGACATTTACAGGCAGTTGTGCTTTGCCCCACAAGAGAGCTGGCAATTCAGGTTGCTGAGGAAGTAAGAAAGATAGCATCATTTACACATGGAATTAAGATTCTTCCGGTTTATGGTGGTCAGGAGATTTCCAAACAGATTCGTTCACTAAAAGCAGGTGTGCAGATTATCATTGGTACCCCTGGACGTGTTATGGATCATATGAGAAGAAAAACAGTAAAGTTTGATAACGTAAAAATGGTAATCTTAGATGAAGCAGATGAAATGCTGAACATGGGCTTCCGTGAGGACATTGAGACGATTTTAAGCCAGGTACCGGAGGAAAGACAGACAATTATGTTTTCTGCAACTATGCCTGGGCCGATATTAGAAATCGCAAAGACTTATCAGAAGAGTCCTGAGATGATCCGTGTAGTAAAGAAAGAGCTTACTGTACCAAAGATTGAGCAGTATTATTATGAAGTTACACCAAAGAGTAAAGAAGAAGTTTTATCAAGACTTTTAGATATGTATAATCCGAAGCTTACCTTGGTATTTTGTAATACCAAAAAGCAAGTGGATGAGTTGACTACAGCGCTTCAGGGCAGAGGGTATTTTGCAGAGGGACTTCATGGAGATTTAAAACAACAGCAAAGGGACCGTGTTATGAACAGCTTCCGTAATGGAAGAACTGAAATTCTTGTTGCGACTGACGTTGCCGCAAGAGGTATTGACGTTGATGATGTTGAGGCAGTTTTCAATTACGATGTACCCCAGGATGATGAATATTATGTTCACCGTATCGGTCGTACCGGTCGTGCAGGACGTGAAGGTAGAGCATTTACTTTAGTAGTTGGTAAAGAAGCCTATAAGCTTCGCGATATCATGAGATATTGCAAGACCAAAATCAAGGCACAGCCAATTCCGTCTATTAATGATGTAACAGCGGTAAAAGCAGATAAGATACTTGATAAAATCACTAAAATCATTGAGAGTGAAGATTTGTCAAAAATGGTTGATATTATTGAGGAGAGAGTAAACGAAGAGCAATTCACTTCTCTTGATATCGCAGCAGCATTCTTGAAGATGATGATGGGTGAAGATCCGACGAAAGAAGACGATGGTAAGACCGTGGAAGATTTCGGTGACACCGGAGCAGAAGCTGGAATGGTAAGACTGTTTATCAATCTTGGTAAAAATCAGAGAGTAAGACCGGGAGATATTCTTGGTGCAATTGCTGGTGAGACTGGCATGCCTGGAAAACTAATCGGCTCTATTGATATGTATGACAAATATACTTTTGTTGAAGTTCCCAGAGAATATGCTTCTGAGGTAGTTCAGGTTATGAAATCAGCTAAAATCAAAGGCAAGAGCATTAATATCGAGCCTGCAAATCGTAAATAGTTAACATAGGGCTGCTGAGGTTACGGACACATTTCGAATCTTTGCAGCTCTTTTTATTGAGAGAAACAATCGAGAGTCAAAAATCCAGTCTATCATACTATGTGAAGTGTTATTTGCCAAAGCTAAAAACCCATGTAGATCCTATACGTAATCGCTCTTTTGCTTTGCTCAAGTCATGAATGAAGTCTTTAGGAAAAGATTTTCGACAGTTGAATCAAATATAAGTAATATAATGAAAAATCTATGTAAATAATGCTGTCTTGACGAATATAATATTAGTGATATAATAATAGTAACGATTATTATTGCTTAAAGGTAGTAGACCGATTTAATCATCACAAAAGAGTGTTGTTTATGATATAGAATGGTATGTAGTTCGATAAGTAATATATTATTATCGAAAGAGTGATTTAGATAATGGAGGTTATTATGGCAGTTAATAAGTATAGTAGACAGAGGGAAGCAATTAAAGAGTACCTAATGAATACAAATGAGCATCCTACTGCGGACACCGTTTATATGAGTATACGGGGAGTATATCCGAATATCAGCTTAGGTACAGTGTATCGCAATTTAAACTTATTGGCGGAACAGGGTGAGATACTTAAGATTAATTGCCAGGATGGATGTGATCGGTTTGATGGTAATGCAAAGCTTCATTATCATTTTCTGTGTAAGAAGTGTGGCAAAGTAATGGATATTGAAATGGATCCGATAGACCATATCAATACGATTGCGGGTGCTAATTTTACAGGAAAGGTAAGCGGTCACGTCACATTTTTCTATGGCTATTGTCCAGATTGCTGTGATAAATAGAAGATTAAAGGGAAGTGAATCTTCATATCAGGGATCATTTGTTTGTAATTAGTATGTATATTCATTAGTGGAAGAGTAGCTATATAGAGAAGCATTTGTCAACGAATAATATTAATTAAAAAAAGATATTAAAATGTATTGACAGATAACAAAATAAGTTATATTATAATATCAGTAATAATTACTATTATTAATTAGTAATTAGCCAAATATAACATAGTTTTGAAGGAGAACGTAAACATGAAAAAGTTTGTATGTCAGGTATGTGGTTATGTACATGAAGGAGATAGTGCACCGGATCAATGTCCAATCTGTAAGGCTGCGAAAGAAAAATTCACTGAGAAGGCAGAAGGTCTTTTCTGGGCAGATGAACATGTTGTAGGAGTAGCTCAGGGTGTTAGCGAAGATATTATCAAGGATTTGAGAGATAATTTCGCTGGTGAATGTTCAGAAGTTGGTATGTATCTTGCAATGGCAAGAGTTGCTTATAGAGAAGGATATGCTGAAGTAGGTGCTTATTATGAGAAAGCTGCTTGGGAAGAAGCAGAGCATGCAGCTAAATTCGCTGAACTTTTGGGCGAAGTTATCACTGACAGTACAAAGAAAAATCTTCAGATGAGAGTAGATGCTGAGAATGGAGCTTGTATGGGCAAGAAAGATCTTGCTACACGTGCGAAAGCAGCAAACCTTGATGCAATCCATGATACTGTTCATGAGATGGCTAAGGATGAAGCTAGACATGGCAAGGCATTCAAAGGTCTTCTTGATAGATATTTTGCATAATTGCTTAAACCAATATATATAATACCCCTCATTATATATATTTCCCCTTATATATTGTTCCCATCAACAGAAGAGCCCTGTTCCCCGACAGGGCTCTTCGTATGCAATAAAGACACTTTGTTAAGAGTTGTGAGTAAAATGATTTTTGGTAAAAGGAAGTAGTTTCTTCCAGTTGCTTTTACCTAAATTCTATACATGAAAAGGAGAGGCATAATTGGTTTTTTATTGGCAGGTATAATTTTATAAACATCCTATTATTGATTAAGGTGTCAAGAAGTCTTTTAACAGAGAGCCCATAGGCAAATTGCCATTGCCACAGTATAAACAAACCTTTTGGCACCTTATTCATTATTTAATCACAAAGGTTTTTGGTGCAATTCGGTAGACAATAATCAGAGCAGCAACACTATAGACAAAGGTTGCCACTACCACGATAATCAAAAAGGCAGAAGACATATTTCTAAGCTGTAAGCTAATATAGCATAGGATGTAGGTAATAAAGTTAAAGAATTTATAAAATGGGTTCTTTACATTTAAGTCACAGGTATATGGCTGGAAAATATAATATAAAAACAAATTGTGTACTACAAAGAAAATAGATAACACAATTAGCATAACAGCAATAGGAACTAAGGTTAACCCGGTTCCGCCGCTTAACAGGTCTAGGAGGATGAATTCAATTCCTAAAAAACCGGCAGGAAGGATATTAGCTGCAATCAGATGCTTGGCACGAATGGTAAAGGTGGCAAGCACAGCACCCTTTGTTTTATAAAAACCATAGTGTAATAAACTGATGTCACAGTTATAAAACATGGCCTTTGTGGCACGTTGTCCGGTTGACATAACATATAATGCGAAAATAAATACCGGAAAAATACTTTTTATGACCTTGATGAAATTCGTGTTAAAGTCTGGGGCAAACAGTAATAAGAGAACGCCCACGCCAAATAATATAAGAGATAGATAAATCTCATAACGAATGGGTTTGTTCAATATACGACGGTGTCTTTTGAAGAATAGATCATTAATAAAGCGGAAGCCTTCTTTTTTGTTTGAGCTATCATATTGCAGTTCTGATTGAGAGAATTCTTTATCCTTAATTTTAACATTTGAAAATGCAGCTTCTTTTTTGATTTGTTCCATATCTATAAATAATTTTTCTTTTCGATTGGCATCACGTAATGCAAAATCATAATGTTCGTAATGAAGAATGTAGCGAATAGAATACAATCCCAATATCCAAAGAACTGTTCCGAGTATTAAGATACTCACCATGGGCAACTCAATAAACAGTCGACTATAGGCTGTAAAATAACCTAATGCAATGACTATGATGGTATATAATATAAGGAGTCCATATTTATCATACAGAAAACGACCTGTTTTATTGTAATATCGAATGTTAATCATCTCTATGAAGATTCCAAATAAGTTTTTGCCAATCAGAAAGAAGAGCAGGAGTAAAAAATTAATTGATAGAATAGCGGCTACCACATAAAAAACAAGCAGTTCGACTAACTGTCTCCATATGATCTTTGGAAAGTAATCGGCAATGACATATTTTTTTGCATCCATTTTCATTAATCTAACGCAGATATACTTTTTCTTATCAGCGGACAGAATTTGATCCTTTGTAAGTGACAGCAATACATAAAAAATGAGGAACATTTGCCAGAATATATCTTGCCTAGTTACTTCGCCATAATTATTACCAATAATAAGGAAGGGAACTAAGATGGAAAGGCATGCTAAAAGAGTGCTCTTAAACAGCTGATCAATCATGGCATAGATTATTCCGATTACCACTAAAACCTGAGTAAATCCTTCGTGCTCATAGCCCAGCTTCCCAAATATCAGACGAGTGAGACGACCACGCTTTAAGAAGTAGAGGATGGAGTTCAGTGTAACAGTAAAATTAATGGTTATAATCTGCTTCAAGGTTTCAAGCATGTGATCCCTCCTCACTGAGTAATTTCACAAGCTTCTCTTCGAAATCAGAGGATTGTAACAATTCATGGTCTAATAATTCCAGCTCCCCCTCACTAATTGCAACAATTTCATCGCATAAATCAGTAGCTAACTGTAGGATATGTGTTGAGAAAATAATAATATGATCCTTTCGTATTTCTTTCAAGATCTTCTTGATTTCAAGAGCTACGACCACATCCAGAGAGGTAAGTGGTTCATCGAGCAAAATAATGGGGGGCTTACTGATGATAAAGAGCAGCATTTGTATTTTGTTCTTCATTCCATGTGAATAATCTCTGATTAAGCGGTGCTGATCTTCCTCATCAATTTTTATTAAATCAAAATATTCTTTAATAGAGAGATCTGTACGTATCTTATTTTTATTAATATCAATAAAGAACTTAATGAATTCATAGCCTGTTAAAAACTCCGGCAAGATTGCAGAAGAAAAGACATAACCAATATCCTCACCCCTCAGAGGTTTTTCGGTGTCATCGATTTTTAATACAGCAGTTCCTTTATCCATCTTCAGTTCACCTGCCAAGCAGTTAAAGAGCGTGGTTTTTCCGGCGCCATTCCTACCCAGAAGACCGTATATTTTTCCCTGTTCAAAGTGAAAGGTTGCCGATTTTAAAACTTCCTTATTGTCGAAATTCTTTTTGATGTTTTGAAGATATAAATCCATATGTGTTCCGCCCCTATTCTATAATAATTAATCAAAGTCTCGTTCTTAAAAGGATAATGAACTTGAACTTAACATTGGTTACCAAAATTTACATATTAATAACTATATAATAAAAGGCAGGATTATACAAGGTTGTTTTGGGGGAGGGGGATTAGAATATAATTAAAAAACGCTTAGTTTTGAATTGAAGGAAGAATCTCAGAGATATTCTATACAAGAGAACCATTTTCAATTGATGGGATGGAAATGATCGAAATAAAATATAATACGGAAATATAGTTTTATACAGAGTAGGGAGCGTTTTAAACCTACAAAGAAAAGAGACGATCCACAAAGTTCCTTTTATGGTTTTCAAAGGAGCGATACGAATCATCTCTATGATAATGATTAACCTACTAATATTTTAGCTTCCGGATAAACGTAATCTGAGGTTCTCTTTGCTGATTTTAAGGTCAGGGCAACCGCAAAGGATAATGGACCTACCCGCCCTAAAAACATGGTAAGTGTTATCAAAAGCTTGCCAAGTGTACTTAAATGTAAGGTTGCGCCAAGGGATAAACCAACCGTTCCAAAGGCGGAGGTTGTTTCATACAGGATATCAAGCACGGAGAAATCAGGTTGAATCATAACGATTATAGTAGTTATAACAAGTACCAGCATAGCACTTAAACCAGTTATGGCTAAGGACTTATTTACTGTACTTTGAGGTACCTTCTTTTTAAATAGGACAGTGTCATCCCTCCCGGAGGCCATTGAGAAAATTGCCATCAGAAGGACACCGAACGTGGTTACTTTAATACCACCACCAGTGGAACCTGGCGCGGCACCCACAAACATTAGAAACACGGTAAAAACCTTTGAAATTTCCTTCATGCCTGCAAGATCAATGGAATTAAATCCTGCAGTTCTGGCGGCAGTGGACTGAAAGAAAGAAGCATTAATCTTTTCAAAAAGTGTCATCCCGGATAAAGTCTTTGGATTATGAAACTCATTTGCTAGGATAAATAATGTTCCTGAAATCAGCAAAGATGCAGTGATTGCTAAAACTAATTTGGAGTGGAACATCAGTTGTTTTTTCTTTCTGAAGTCAAATAAATCCCGCCAAACGGAAAAACCTAAACCACCGAAGATAATTAAACCACAAATGGTATAAATGACAATGGGGTCATTGTTATAGGGGGTCATGTTGACGAATTCACCGCTTACAGCAGCGCTGGTTACATCAAAGCCTGCATTACAGAATGCAGAGATAGAACTGAATATAGCCATATAAAAACCAATGGGTCCATAGCGTGATACAAAGCTTATGGAGAGCAAGCCGGCACCAATCAACTCCACTAAGAAAGTAACTGCTACTATTTTTTTAATCAGTTTTAGCACATCATAGTATGAAAAGAAATTAATAGATTCCTGTGCTAGAATCATTCGTTTAATCCCAAGTTTTTTTCTCAGCATTACGGAGAAGAAGGTTGCCAAAGTAATAATACCTAAGGCACCTACTTGGATTAATGCGAGTATAATGATTTGCCCCGCAATTGACCAGTAATGATAGGTATCATAAACTACCAGACCGGTGATACACGAAGCGGAAGTGGCTGTAAACAAGGCATCCACAAAGGATGTCCACTCACCTGATCTGGAGGAGAATGGCATGGTAAGCAGAAGCGTACCACAAAGTATAATAAAAGCAAAGCTTAAAACCAGTAATTTTGCAGGAGCGATTGTAAATATATCAAATCGCTTCTGTCTCAGTTGGCTATCTGTATTCATTGATTTACCCTTCTTAGTATAAGTTAATAAGTCAAAGTAAGTTTATACAGTACAAAACTATCTGAACGATACATGATTTCAGATAAGGAAATAATCGAAGTGCTGTACTATAATTTAACTCAATTGCCTATTAGTGGATTGAGATTAATTACCTAGGAAATAATCTTTTAATTCTTGCTTATCCTGCATAGAGGAAGCGGTAATAATATAATCACCTTCTCGGATAATGGTCTCTCCGCTTGGTATAATTACTTCTTGCTCCCGAATGACAGAAATTAATAAGCAACCTTTTGGGATACGTAACTCCTTTAAGCTTTTATTAATCACACGAGAGTTTTGAGGAATTTGCATTTCACTTAAGGTAATCATTCCTCCTTTTAGTTCCATGAGTGTAACCATACCGGTGTAGTCCACCTCTTGTTCTATTAAATCAGCTATGATGGAAGTGCTGCTCACCGCCTTATCAACACCCAGCTTTTCAAATACATCAATATTCTTTGGATTATTGACACGTGCAATGGTACGTTTGACACCGAAGTTTCTTTTGGCTAGCTGGCAAGCAATCAAATTTTCTTGATCTTTACCAGTTACAGCAATAAATACATCCGCACCATTGACTTTTGATTCCGTTAAGTGCTCTATGCTGGTACCGTCACCATTCACTACGCTTATATTAAATTCATTGGCGATTTTCTCGCATAATTCTACTTTGCTTTCGATTACTGTAATCTTATGTTTGTAGGGCAATAAGGTCTTTACTAAATAATAACCAACCTTACCACCGCCTGCTATAATAATTCTCATCAATAAACCGTGCCTCTCCGATATCTGCAAATTCTTTGCAGACCATTCTTATTTATTAGTGGTCATATTTAAAACGTTACCTAGCAGTATCTGCAATGACGAGGACATCTTCTTGCATTATTCTACCTGCATTATTTGCAAAGAGAAAGCTACCAGTACGTATAACGCCCATGATCATGCCTTCTTTTACTCTTATGTGTTCAATTTTTCTATTAATGTCACGATCAAGCACAGGTTGTTGTTTAAATACAATAGAGGTATTACCAAGTGTATGTGTGCTAATATTGTTCACAACATCCACCAAAGATCTCATAACATTAACTGTAATGTCCGTAGGACAGATGGTTTCCAGTCCGAACTGATGAAAGACATGTTCTCTGGAGGGATTATAAATTCTTGCAATTACCTTTGATACCTTAAATATTTCTTTTGCTACCTGACATGCCATGATGTTGGTGTTATCATCCTCCGTGACTGCTACAAAAGCATCTGCGGTTTCAATTCCGGCAGATTTTAACACATCCTGATCAATTGGAACGCCGGTTAGAGTTAATCCGTTAAAATCAGGGGAAAGATTTTTAAAGTACTTTGAATCGCCGGATACAATGACTACATCGTGACCGTCTTTTGAAAGAGTATGTGCGAGCTTGGCACCTACTTTACCACAACCAATAATTATTATCTGCATCTTATCTCCATTCCTGCACAAGACCTTGCGCAATTTGTCATTGCCTCAGCTTAGAAAGGGCTTTTGACAACGGAAGTCTGTGAATTTAAAAGTAAAATATATTTATTTTTTATTATCCGTTTTCATTATCTATTGTCATTGTTTCATAAACTAAATATAGATATAACGATACAATAATTTTTGGGTAATAGCAATAAGTGGAAGATTAATCAGTGTTAAAATTCTGTTAAGATTTTTGTGATTATTGAGGAAATAAACTAAAAGATTAACAGGTTGGAATATATTGTACAACTATATATTGCAATGTTAGATATTAGATGGTAGAATAGGGTTAATTTTATAACAACGTATAAAAAGTGTATAAATCTTTATGATACGTGACTTTCATTGTGGAGAGAGCGTTTTAATGTGCTCTCTTTCTTTATGTGAAAGTAGGAAGTAATAAGTGATAATGAACCCGTGATGACGAGCTATATCGCTACCATGTGAATTATTGGGCTTGTTACAAATTTAAGCTAGCAATTGCGTAATAATATTATTGTTGGTATTAGAAACTTTATGGAGCTTCGTAATTACTTAGCAAATTTATTTGGTTTGGAGGTAATCTATATGATTGCAGGTCTTATTATTGTATTAGCACTGATTTTTGTTTTACCCTTTGCCTTTCATAAGGTGGAGCATAACCTTGAGATTTTTTTAATGACAATGGGTATTGCGGCAACAATCATATCCAGTACACTATCACTTGATTTGGCAGTGGAAATTTTAGAGAATCATCTTTTGTATTTTATTACAATTGCTGTTTTGGTAGCTGGGTTAATTTTTCGAGTATCGGTTGATAAAATCAAGAAAATGGTTCATTTTGCAACGGTACGTATTCCACTTCCTATTTTTTTGTTTTTTCTAATCGTTATTCTTGGACTGATTTCAAGTATCATCACGGCAATTATCACCGCACTTATCTTAGTAGAAATCGTTCATGCACTTTCTCTGAAACATGAATATAAGGTAAAATTGACGATTATAGCTTGTTTTTCCATTGGTCTTGGAGCAGCCTTAACACCGCTGGGAGAGCCTTTGGCAACAATCGTGGTATCCTCTTTGGATGCGGATTTCTTTTACTTATTGAAGAATATTGGACCTTATGCAATCCCCTGCATAATTGCCTTGGGTATCATCGGAGCTATATTTATTAAAGAGGATAAGGTTGGAGGGCTTGAGAATGAGAGCACTGCAGATGTTATGTCCGAAGAAGATAACGTGGTGAAGATTGAAAGCCTTCAAGAAGTATTTATTAGAGCAATCAAGGTATTTATCTTTGTTGTATCCCTGGAGCTATTAGGAGCGGGCTTTAAACCCTTAATTGATGAATATATTATTCATCTTCATAGCGGAGTATTGTATTGGATTAATATGTCTTCGGCGGTACTGGATAATGCCACCTTAGCAGCGGCTGAGATTAGTCCTGAGATGACCGTGAAACAGATACAGGCGATACTCATGGGGCTATTAATTAGCGGTGGAATGCTGATACCCGGTAATATTCCTAATATTATATCGGCGGGTAAGCTTAATATCAAAAGCCGCGAGTGGGCAAAGACAGGGGTGCCTTTGGGATTACTGCTTTTGATGGTATTCTTTGTAATTATATTTGTGCTATAGCAAAAGTATAGTTAAAGAGAGTAATACAGAGCCGGACTTCCCTGATTATCGTTTTAACGTGCTAGGTACTTTTTGTTATCACAGAAAATAAACTTTGGATATTTGGACGGATGATATAGTAAATATAGTTCTATGGGGTTAACCGTTCAGTGTTCTTTTACCTTATAACCGGAAGAGATAGAATGAATAATGGGATGAAGCAAACGATTATACTCAATGTATAATAATCTTTTGCTCCATCCCAAATTTTATAGAAGAATTCTTTATTTGGTTTATTAATAACTGCTATTAGGCTGATGATACTATCCCTATAAAGTGTAATCTGTACAATTAGCATTTGTTGGCACGAATAGGTTGATTATATCTGGCTAGCAACATCACAGTAATTAGGAATACTATTTTGCTTTGGCATTAACTACCTTGGTATAAGCTGAAACAATCTTTTGTTTTTGCTTATAATTGTAAGCAGCCACCTTATAATAATAGGTATTACCTTTTTTGACAGTGTTATCAATATAACTGGTTGATTTCACGTCTTTCACTAAAGTGTATTTACCGTTGGCTGAGGTGGCACGGTATACGAGATAACCCTCAGCTCCGTTTGACTTATTCCACGATATGGAAATACCCTTAGCTCCTGGAGTAGCAGTTATTTTATCTGGCTTTGATAAGATAGGATAGGCACTTACAACTTTGCTATAATCACTGGTCGAGATGACTGGGCTAAAATAAGTATAGGCATAACATTTATAGTAATATGTGTAGTTATGATCGAGATTTTTATCAATGTAATTATCACCGAGATATCCACTAGCGATTTGCTTAAAAGTACCATTGGGTGAGATAGAGCGAAAAATTACGTATGATATGCCGGGAGTACTATTCCAGGTAAGCTTAATGCTGTTATATCCGTTTGATATGGCCTTTAACACTGGCGTAGCGGGGTTAATCGTAATATCACAAGCACTACTCTTGTTACCGGCTGTAGCCGTTATAGTTACATATCCTGCCTCCTTTAAGGTGACAACACCCTTGGAATCAACTGTGGCACGAAATGGATTTGAGGTAGACCATGTTACCTTTTTACTGTCTGTAGTATTGGAGGGTGATATGGATACGGATAGAGTTATCTTATCACCTACATTACGTACCAATTCAGTTTGCTTGACTACAACTTTATCGATTGGAACTTTCGTAGGCTTAGCTCCTACATATTGACAGGAGATTTTATTTTTCTTTAAATAAGTTTCACCATAAGAGCTAGGATAGACGGTAAAAATATGCTTGATTCCTTTGAAGGCACTAGTTCCGATGGACGAAGTATTCTTTGGAATGGTTAATTTGTTCAAGTTATGGCAATCTTCAAAGGAATTATTCCCGATTTTAGTCAATGAACTTGGTAAAACAACTCCCTCAAGTAAGGCACAGCCACTATATGATGAACTACCGATTGCGGTTACCTTTGATGGAATAGGAGCGGATTGTAGACGTTCACAACTAGAAAATAAATTATTTTCTACCACGCCTAAAGAACTGGGAAGCTTTGCACTTACTAATCGCGAACAATATCCAAATGCTTCAGGACCCAGTTCTGTTACCGAATCGGGAATAGTGATATTGCGTAAAAAGTCACATCCTCCGAAGGCACCGTCGTCAATTTTTGTCACGGATTTTGGTATAGTAATATTGAATAAGCTACTCAAATAAAAGGTATATCTTCCAATAGTCTGTATGGAATTAGGCATAGTAATATTGGTTAAATAGGAACATCTATAAAATAGATAATCATTCAGTGTTTTCATGCTGTTTGAAAGAGTGATTTTACTTATATCGCTAGAAGCAAATGCTGCTTCACCAATATATGTAACACTATTTGGAATAATAATGCTATCAATATCGGAGAACTCAAAAGCATGTGCACCAATCTGAGTGACACCATTTGGGATATTAATTGATTTCAAATCTGACCAATAAAAGGCTTTGTCACCAATTCGGGTAATGCTGTTTGGCAATTTAATAGTGGTTATATTCTTAGTATTAGCAAAAGCTTCTTCACTTATTTCAGTAACCAGATAGCTTTTGCCATTGTTGTTGATTGTACGAGGGATGGTTAATGTGCTGGAAGTGCATCTACCATTAGGGCGAATATATGATACAGTTCCCATAGTATTTGCTATAGGGGAGACTAATATCCGGTATTCACCGGTTTCATAATCAGATATGCCATCAAAGGTATAATTAATTTGAACGCCTTTAACGGATGAAAACTTTGATAGTAAATTACTGTCTTCCGGGAAGGCACTTTGATCAATGCGTTTTAAGCCGGAGGGCACATTGATTTGGGATAGTTTTTTGCAATTGCTGAAAGCACCCCGCTCGATGATATTTATACTGTCCGGAAGTTGTATGGTGGTCAAGTTGCTGCAATTTTGAAAGGTTTTATCATCAATTAATGAGACTCCCTTGGGAATTACAATAGAGGTTAATGCCTCACATCTTGAAAAGGATCCTTTACCAATGGTAGTAAGGCTTTGGGGTAATTTGATGGTTTGTAAAAAAGTACCTGAAAAAGCATAATCCCCAACCTCAGTTAACCCTTCGGGCAAAGCGATTGTAGTAATTGATAAATCTTTGAAGGCACCTTCACCGATTTTTGTAATGGAATTCGGAAGATTTATCGTCTCAAGATAATCCCTTGACTCAAAGGCATTATCACCTATTTCGGTTACTTTATAAGTATTACCGGAATCAGTTACAGTAGATGGAATATCAAGTTGTTTCTTAGATGTATTTTCCTCGATTTTAGTCAGTTTAGCGGTACCGGGACTATTTACTCTTGATAAGTGAGTAATTTCATAAGTCATAATTTGCCCCTTATATTGATAGCTAAACTCATAGCCGGAGGTTTCGGCAGAGCTAATTTGTGGCTTTACAAATGCTTGACTGATACAGATTAAAGCCAATGAAATAATTAATACCTGTAGCAATACCTTCTTCAAATGTTCCATATTTGTTCTCCTAATTTATAGTATAATTATACCAAAAACATAATATTATTTTAACATAATTAAACAAATGTGACTATCAGAAATTTTGGGCGTAAAGTGGATTTTGAATTCCAGTTTGCCGACTTAGTGTTTCTTAACGCAAGGAACGATAATTTGAGGGAAGGCACTCAGAGAAAAATTTAAAGGAAGAAGAAATGAGTGGTATAAATGTTAAAGAGATTTTATTGGAATAATAGATAGTCTAAGAATCTAAGATTATGGTTTCACTACATAATAAGGTACAATGCATATGGTTTTTGGGGAATGAATTTAACGTTATTATTAAAGTATAGAACAAAAATATAGAACAAAAGTATAGAACAAAAGAGTCTGACCACGTCAGACTCTTTTGTTTGCTCTATCTATAATTAGTTATTTACCGTTCTCTTTACATAAGAGGTGTGCAGAAGCTCATGTGCCTTATGGCTGCCTGGCTTGCCAAGGAACTCATCATAGAGAGCCTTGATTGCAGGATTTTCATGAGATTTTCTAAAGGTAGAAGCTTTATCGATATCGTAGATTGCTTTTGCACGAAGTGCTCTGATATCGTTGAAGTTTCTAAAGGATGCAGGCTGCTGAGGCTGGCCACCGCCATTTACACAACCGCCGGGGCATCCCATGATTTCAATGAAGTGATAGTTTGCTTCACCGGATTGAACCTTATCAAGAAGGATTCTTGCATTAGCAAGACCGGAAGCTACTGCAACATTGATATCCATACCAGCTACATTGTAAGTTGCTTCTTTGATTCCCTGAATACCACGAACTTCGTTGAAGTCAAGGCTCTTCAGTTCTTCGCCGGTTAAGGTTTCAACGGCTGTTCTAAGAGCTGCTTCCATAACACCGCCGGTTACACCGAAGATAACAGCAGCACCAGTGGAGCTTCCCATCGGATCATCAAATTCTTCATCAGGAAGAGCGTGGAAATCTAAACCTACACGTTTAATTAATCTTGCTAACTCACGAGTTGTAATAGAGATATCTACATCAGGAACGCCTGCTCCAGCTGCACTTTGATCATCTCTGCCAATCTCGAATTTCTTAGCGGTACAAGGCATTACGCTGACTGTTACGATCTTTGCAGGATCAACGCCCATCTTCTCTGCTAAATATGTTTTGGACATAGCACCAAACATCTGCTGAGGAGATTTACAGGAAGATAAATTGGGTAACATATCAGGATAGTAGTGCTCACAATATTTAACCCAACCTGGTGAACAGGAAGTGATTAAAGGTAATGTGCCACCTTCATTTACTCTGTGAAGGAACTCAGTTGCCTCTTCCATAATGGTAAGGTCAGCAGCCCAGTCAGTATCAAATACTTTATCAAAGCCAATACGACGAAGTGCAGCAACCATTTTGCCCTGAACTCCAGTACCAACCGGAAGACCAAAGTCTTCGCCAAGTCCGGCACGAACTGCAGGAGCAGTCTGAACTACTACAAATTTGTCAGGATCAGCGATTGCAGCGATTACATCATCTGTGAAATCCTTTTCCATAAGTGCGCCGGTAGGACAGACAGCAATACATTGTCCACAGGATACACAGCTGGTCTCTGCTAAATCCATCTCAAATGCACAGGAGATGTTAGTTGCAAAACCACGCTCGTTTGCACCGATTACGCCGATGCCCTGTGTATGCTCGCATACTGCGGAGCAACGACGGCAAAGGATACATTTGTTGTTATCGCGGTACATATGTGCTGCAGAACCATCAATTGCAAACTCATTACGAGCACCATCATAAAGGTTTTCTGAATCAACATTAAGATCTTTACAAAGCTTTTGAAGCTCGCAGTCACCGCTGCGTACGCAGGATAAACATTTTCTGTCGTGATCGGATAAGATCAGCTCCAGAGTTTTCTTACGAGAATCAAGAACCTTAGGGGTATTTGTCCAAATTTCCATTCCGTCTGCAATTGGGTATACACAGGAAGCAACAAGGCTTCTTGCGCCTTTTACTTCAACAACACAGATACGGCAAGCACCGATTTCATTAATTTCCTTTAAAAAACAAAGGGTAGGAATGTCGATGCAGGCAAGCTTAGCAGCCTCTAAAATCGTAGAGCCCTTAGGTGCTGCAACTGACATGCCATTTATTTTAACATTAACAGTTTCCATTTCTAACCTCCATCTGCGTGGCTATCACGCAACTAAATATATACGAAAGTAACAATGTCTTTCCTAAGCATATGTTTATGCCGTAGTCAACTTCCCATTTTACACGGAACATTTTACAGACACAAACATCTAAGTGTGAATAATGCTTTTATAATTCGCACTAGCTTCCTACAGAAACATTATTTTTTAACAATAGCACCAAACTTACATTTCTCGATACAAGCGCCGCACTTGATACACTTGCTTTGATCGATTACATGAGCTTCCTTTACCTTGCCCTGGATTGCATTAACAGGACAAACTCTGGAGCACAAGGTACATCCTTTACATTTGTCTTCTTCAATCACGATGGAAAGAAGGGACTTACATACGCCAGCCGGACATTTCTTATCAACAACATGAGCCATATACTCATCCTTGAAGAAACGTAAAGTAGAAAGTACCGGGTTAGGAGCTGTCTGACCAAGACCGCAAAGAGCATTGTCTTTGATGTAGTAGCAGAGTTCTTCCATTTTATCAAGATCTTCTAATGTACCTTTTCCTTCGGTAATCTTCTCTAAGATTTCGTAGAGACGCTTTGTACCGATACGGCAAGGAGTACATTTACCACAGGATTCATCTACGGTGAACTCAAGGAAGAATTTTGCGATATCAACCATACAGTTGTCTTCATCCATTACGATCAAACCGCCGGAACCCATCATGGAACCGATGCTGATTAAGTTATCGTAATCAATTTTAATATCAAAGTGTTCTATAGGGATACATCCGCCGGATGGTCCGCCTGTCTGAGCTGCTTTAAATTTCTTGCCGTTAGGAATACCACCACCGATTTCGTCAATTACTTCACGAAGTGTGGTACCCATAGGGATTTCAACAAGACCTGTGTTATTGATTTTACCACCAAGAGCAAATACCTTTGTACCCTTAGATTTTTCAGTTCCCATGGATGAGAACCATTCAGCACCATGTAAAATGATCTGAGGAATATTTGCATAGGTCTCAACGTTATTTAAGATAGTAGGTTTCTGGAAAAGACCCTTTTGTGCAGGGAACGGAGGACGAGGACGAGGCTCACCACGATTTCCTTCGATGGAAGTCATAAGAGCGGTCTCTTCACCACATACGAAAGCTCCGGCACCAAGTCTTAAGTCAATATCAAAATCAAAACCGCTGTTAAAGATGTTCTTGCCAAGTAAACCGTATTCTCTAGCCTGTGCAATCGCAATCTCAAGACGTTCAACAGCGATAGGGTATTCTGCACGTACGTATATGTAACCCTGAGTAGCACCGATTGCATAACCTGCAATTGCCATAGCCTCAAGTACAACGTGAGGGTCACCCTCTAATACGGAACGATCCATGAATGCGCCCGGGTCGCCTTCATCCGCATTACAACAGACATATTTTTGATCAGCTTCATTTGCTCTTGCAAGCTTCCACTTTAAGCCGGTAGGGAAACCGCCGCCGCCACGGCCTCTTAAACCACTGTCTAAGATGGTCTGTACAACCTGATCAGGAGAGTATTCAGTTAATACCTTACCAAGAGCTTCATAGCCATCGGTACCGATATATTCATCAATGTTCTCAGGATTGATAACACCACAGTTACGAAGAGCGATTCTGTGTTGTTTTTTGTAAAAGTCAGTTTCATTTAAGGATTTGATACCATCATCTGTTACCATTTCCTTGTAAAGAAGACGGGTTACAATACGTCCCTTTAATAAATGCTCGGAAACGATTTCCGGGATATCCTCTTCGGTAACCATTGCATAGAAGGTTGCCTCAGGATAAATAATAACGATTGGTCCTAATGCACAAAGACCGTGACATCCGGTTTGTACTACAGCAACTTCTGTGCTGAGACCATTGTTTTTGATTTCTGATTGCAGAGATTCGATGATTTTAACACTTCCTGAGGAAGTACATCCGGTACCACCGCAAACCAATACGTGTGAACGATACATAGTGTGACCTCCTTCAGATTAGCCGATTACTTCAGCAATCGTGTATTTTGATACAACCTGACCGCGGATTAAGTGGTACTCAACTACTTCCTGAGCCTTCTCCGGTGTCATTTTTACATAAGTTACTTTATCTTTACCCGGTTCGTATACTTCAACGATGGGCTCATATTGACAGAGTCCGATACAACCGGTCTGTGTTACAGATATATTTGTAAGACCTTTTGTTTGAACTGCGTCGGAAAGTGCGGTAAGAACCGGTCTTGCTCCGCTTGCGATACCGCAGGTAGCCATACCTACGACAACACGGGTCTGATCGCTGGATTCGCTGCGAATACCAATTTGACCCTGCATCTTTTCTCTGATTGCTTTAAGCTCTTCTAGAGATTTCATGCTATATCCTCCTTAAGACGAAATAATTTTTTGCTGGGTGAAAGGAAAGGACCCTTTCTATGTTAAACGTTACATTTCATTGTTAAACCGAATTACCACCATCTGTTTCCCTTTGGTTCTCGGCTAAATATTCTTTGATATAGTCAGAAACCTCAGGGGAATTCAGGGGGACTTCGTTAAGAATTTCACGAAATTGCCTAGTATCCAAGGTGAAAGAATTTTCGTCATACCCGTAGGTATAGACGAAATCGATCTGAGTATTCAAAGTAATTAAAGTATGAATGGTGCTGTTCATATCGCCTAACGGCATACGATCAATGTGAGAAAGTTTAAAACTTGCTGTGACAGTGGTACCGATACCCAAAGTTGAATCGATATGAAAGGTTCCTTCGGTATTGAGTGCCGCCATTTTGAAAAACGGAATGCCTAAGCCGATTTTTCGGGTGGTGCGTGTTGTAAAGAAGGGGTCTTCAACCATATTTACCTGTTCCTGTGTCATACCACATCCATTATCTGCAATTGTAATTGTAAGCATATCGAGCGCTTTTTGAATATGTACGCTGATTTCGATCAGGTCAGCACCTGCTCTGATAGAATTGTTTGCCACATCCAATACATTAAGAGATATCTCTGTCATCATATTAATTGCTGTATTTTGCTATAATGCCTTCAACGTCATCAACAGTCAGTTTACCATAAACATCTTCGTTAACTGTTAATACCGGAGCAAGTCCGCAAGCACCGATGCAACGGCAAGACTCTAAAGAGAATTTACCATCCGGAGTACATCCACCATCGGATAAACCTAAGGTAAGCTTGAATTTATCAAAAATATCTCCAGCTCCTTTTACGTAACATGCGGTTCCTAAACATACAGAAATATTGTATTTACCCTTTGGATTCAATGAGAATTGAGAGTAAAAAGTTACGATACCATAGATTTTTTCTAACGGTACGTTTAACTCATTGGAAATAATGGTCTGAACTTCAACTGGAAGATAGCCATAAATTCCTTGTGCCTTTTGTAATATGGGCATCAGAGCACCTTTGTCATCTCTGTTATCTGCAATGACCTTTAAAAGTGCAGCTTCCTGCTCTTCTGTTCCTGCAAAGGGTACTTTGTTAATTTGCGATCCCATTCTTTAACCTCCTTGAAATAAATTGTGTCGCCACAAGCAGTCACATTATATCATAAGTGTGTTAAAAAATCTACAAAAAATATGAACATCATAAAGTAATTTCTAAAATCTCTTATATGCACTATATAATAGGAAATTTACTGAAAAATATAATAAAATTCGCTAAGACAGACAGTATTTGACAAGGTAATATTATAATTGATGATAGGTAATTAGTATGATATAATTATAGTGATATTTACTATTAAAATAAGTTATAAGGAAGGCTTCATTGGTACTAATATGGACAGAGAAGAATTGGATCAATTGCTACAGGTGACACCGGGTGGAATTGCTAAAATGGCATTGGACGATATGCTGACAATTTTGTACGCAACGGACACCTTTTTTTCATTGATAAGGAGTATTACTGATAAATCTATAGAGAAGGTACCAGTTCCATTACTTAGGATGGTATATTCTGCTGATATCATATATGTAACACAGCAGATGGCTTCTCAAAAGGGAAGAAAAGATAATATGATCAATATTAATTTCCGTACGCTTCAGTCAAACGGAAGTTTTAAGTGGGTCATGCTAACTGGAAAGAAGACAGCTGAAACCTATCAGAATGGAACGAAGACGGTCCCGGTATATTCATGCATTGCAATGGATATTACCCTATTAATGGTTCAGTATAAAAAGCTTGAGCAGCAAAATGATTATAATCGCGTAACAACGGAATTATCGAAGGATTTATATTTTGAATATGAGATTGCAACAGATACACTTTCTTTTTCTGAAATATTTCGAGAGATTTTTGGAAAAGAATCTGTAATTAAAGGTTTTAGTAAGAGACTTGAGAATTCAAAATTGATTCATCAGGAAGAGCTACCCGCAGTAGTATCGATTTATCAAAGCCTTATGAAAGGAAGAAAGCAGGTTCGTTTTGAAGTGCGGTTGATACCGAAGGATGGTAAACCAATGTGGTATGTATGCTATGCTTCCGTTATTATAGATGAAAATAGAACGCCTTATAAAGTGGTTGGTAAATTTTCTCAGACGAATCCGCCAATTACAGAAATCCAAGAAAAGCCCGTTTACCGACCTCAGCTAGATAGAGTGACCAATCTATGCAATAAAGAATCGGTTGAGTATATGATTGAAGAAGCTGCTCAAAATCCCGGGGATTCTGGACTTAGTGCACTATTTATATTAGAAGTCAGGAATTTTAAAGGAATGAATGAGGTAAGAAAAACCATTGGTAAGAAAGACATAATGTCCGAGGTTGCAGATGTTTTAAGAGATGAGTTCCGCTCCACAGATATTCTTGGAAGAATCGGTCTGGATCAATTGGTTATCTATATGAAAAATGTGAACTCTGATAAGGAAGTATATAAAAAGGCAGATGGCCTATGTAAAAGAATTGAGGAGTCCTACGGATATTCTTACACAGCGACCGGTGTTTCAGTAAGTGTTGGAATTGTCCTGCAGCGTGGGGCAAGAAGTTATCAGACACTTTTCATCAATGCAAGTAATGCTCTTGCGGTTGCAAAAAAAACACCAACCAGTTCATTTGAAGTGTTTGGTATCACCGTGAATTAAATCAAAACTTTACCCGTTATAAGCAATTTCATCAACTTTGTAATTAGGTTTACATCAACTTATGAGTGATAACGGCGTTGACTATAACAGGGTTTGCGTTAACCAATGAAAATAATTAAGAATAATTTGGCTAATGGGAGGAATTAATTGAATGACGATTAACGACATTAGGGAGATTCTGGGAGCTGATCTGGTTGTCGGAGAGGAATGGAAGGACAGGGAAGTACACACCGCTTGCGGAGCAGATATGATGAGTGATGTGTTGGCGTTCATGAAGGATCAATCTGTTTTGATGACTGGTTTGTGTAATCTTCAGGTGATACGAACCTGTGAGATGATGGACATAATTTGCATCGTATTTGTCAGAGGTAAATTACCCGATGAAGCGATGTTAGAGATGGCAAAAGAGAAAGAGATTGCAATTATTACCACTGGTCATAGAATGTTCTCTGCCTGTGGTTTACTTTACGAAAAAGGGTTACGAGGAGGTCCATCATACCGTGAGTGATACGATTTCAATGACATATGAGGTTCCGGCGGATGACTTTACAAGAGCAGGTGAAGCATCAAGCAAAGTAAAGAGCAGATTAAAGAAGATGGGGGTTAGTCCCGACATTATTCGAAAGGTCTCTATTGCTATGTATGAAGGTGAGATTAACATGGTAATTCATGCATCCGGCGGCAAAATTGAAGTAACAATCTCTCCTGAAGAGATTGAAATGATACTGGAAGATCAAGGACCTGGAATTGAGGATATTGAACTTGCAATGCAGGCAGGTTATTCAACAGCACCGGATAACATTAGATCACTGGGCTTTGGGGCTGGAATGGGATTACCAAACATGAAGAAGTATTCGGACGAGTTTAGAATAGAAACTACGGTCGGAGTTGGAACTACTGTAATCATGAAAGTGAAAATGGCGGAATAGAACAAGGAAGGGTTAAGGTGCTTTAGATGCTTACATTTATGGCACCTTCCATTCATAAATGTTTTTATACTAAGTATTTAGGTTGATTTATTAAATTTAATAAGATTGTTCTCAGGTTTTATTGATTGGTTGAATTTCAAAATAATAGAATAGACATGGTTATAGGTTATTGTATTGTTAAAGATTTAACAAAAACCTTTAGAATAAAGTAAGCAGCTAGGAAGCGTTCTAAAAATAGAAGTTAATCCTTGTTGTTAGCAAGTATCTACAGGTAATTATAAGATAGGGAGACCTATCGGGTATCACGAAGCTGTATATATTACAACTCCGTAATTAATAATGTTACAGGGGGGAATAATAATGGATAAGTTTTTTACTTCAGTTCATTTGAAGGAAGATTTGTGCATGGGATGTATCAATTGCATTAAGCGATGTCCGACACAGGCAATCCGTGTTCGAAACGGAAAGGCTGCAATAACGAAAGAATTTTGTATCGATTGCGGAGAGTGTATTCGTATCTGTCCGCATCATGCAAAGGAGGCAACTTATGATTCACCGGACATCATGAAAAAGTTCGAATATACGGTGGCTTTACCGGCACCTTCCCTATACGGCCAGTTTAATCATCTTGAGGATATTAATATTGTTCTGACCGCTTTGCTTAAAATGGGATTTAATGATGTATATGAAGTAAGTGGAGCGGCCGAGCTGGTATCAGATATTTCACGCAAATATGTATCCGACCATAAAGAACAATGGCCAATTATTAGTACGGCTTGTCCTTCTGTTGTACGATTGATTCAAGTAAGATTCCCCAATCTAATCGAACATCTCCTCCCGGTTTGCGCACCGGTGGATCTTGCAGCTTCCATCGCTAGAGAGAAGGCAATGAAAGAGACCGGGCTTCCCAGAGAAAAAATCGGCATTATCTTTATATCTCCCTGCCCTGCAAAGATGAGCGCGGTTAAATCCCCTATAGGAATTGATCACAGTGAAATTGATGGGGTACTTGCAATAAAAGAGGTATATCCTATTTTACTTCCTCTTATGAAGAAGAGTATGTACAATCCACAAGAACTTCGTATCTCAGGAAGAATAGGAATTGGTTGGGGTAGTACCGGTGGCGAAGCTGGAAGCCTGCTGACGGATAATTATCTTGCAGCAGACGGTATCGAGAATGTAATCAAGGTTCTGGAGGATTTGGAGGATCAAAAGTTCGACCAACTGGAATTCATTGAGTTAAATGCTTGTGCGGGTGGATGTGTTGGCGGAGTACTCACAGTTGAGAATCCTTACCTTGCCAAGGTAAAACTCCTGCGTCTTCGCAAATACCTTCCGGTTGCCTGTTCCCATATAGAGAACAACTCGCACAGCGATGGCTTTTGGAATGATGAAGTTGCTTATCAACCAGTTTTTAAGTTAGGTAAAGATATGAAGGAGAGTATTGCTAACATGTCTAGAGTGGATGAGTTATGCAGTAAATTTCCGAGACTTGATTGCGGTTCCTGTGGAGCACCCACCTGTAAAGCACTTGCCGAGGATATCGTTCGAGGTGCGGCCAAAGAACAGGATTGCATCCATATTCTGAGAGACTATATACATAAGCTGTCGGATGAACTATCCAAACTAGATACCAAAAAATTATAATAGAGAATGAGAACGAAATAGATTATATGGATCGGAGGATATCATGAAGGTTATTGATTTAATGAAGGCAGGCATCTTTGAGGTGGTCAGCGAGGGAGAAAATGTAGAAAGGGAGATTGCTACACCCTATTGTTGTGATTTGCTTAGTATTGCCATGGGTAAAATGAGGGCGGATGCTGCCTGGGTTACCGTGATGGGCAATGTTAACACTTTGGCGGTGGCAACACTGGCGGATGCTTCTTGCATCATTCTGGCAGAAGGCAGCCAGCTGGATGAAGCGGCTTGCAACAAAGCAAAGGAGCAGGGCATTACAGTTCTCAAAACAGAACAGCCAATCTTTGAGGCCTCCCTGCAGATTTATAATCTACTAAATGCATAAACTATCCTATGATTTGCATATCCACTCCTGCCTCTCTCCCTGTGGGGACGAGGATATGCTGCCATCCAACATCGTGGGCATGGCATTTTTGAAAAACTTGGATGTCATAGCCGTTACGGATCACAATTCCTGTAAGAACTGCGAAGCGGTGATGAAGTTAGCCGACCAATATAATATTATTGCAATCCCAGGCATGGAGATCTGTACCTCTGAAGAAGTACATGCCTTATGCTTGTTCGGCGAATTGGAAGATGCCCTGCGATTTGATGAATATGTATCGAACAAACTGATGAAAATACCCAATGACGAGAGAGTATTCGGCAAACAGGAGATTATTGATGAAGACGACCAACTTATCGGAACAGAACCCTACCTTCTCATTAACGCAACGGATATCTCCTTTGATCAACTTGGCGTACTAATGAAGGAGTTCCACGGCATATATATTCCCGCACACCTGGATAAAAAAGCAAACAGCTTAATCTCCAACCTTGGCTTCATTCCGCCGGATTCCGATTTTAAGTATGCAGAACTAGCGGACATCAATAAGCTGGATGACATTGCTAAATCCAATCCATATTTAAAGAAATGCAACATCATAACCGATTCCGACGCACATATGCTAGGAAATATAAACGAAGCAGTCAACTTTATAGATTGTGAAGAACGAAGCAGGCAAGCAGTTATAAAAGCATTACAGTGAATAGGGCTTTGTTCTCCTTTGCCAATGAACATGGCATAAGAGCCGGGCGGAAATGATTCTCATGGTGAGTATTTTGCATTCGTCGGTACTTGGGTTCTGTGTTTTAGAACCCTACGTACCGCTACGTAATGCAACTAAGCGGGAGCGTCTCATCCATGGGAACATTTCCGCCCGGCTCTTATTCACTACCTATAACCAAGCACAAGCTATATCTTGCCGGCCCATTAAACAGCCGGTTTTTCAATGAGCATGGTTGTATTATCAAAAACTTATGTTATACTAAAAAAGAGGTTAGTTAATACTATTTTTAATTAATCGTGCCAAAAGTATAAAATAATCATTCGATGACGGATAGAGCGAACGGATAAACAGAATGATTATTATAAAGATATTATGGCATGCGAATCATAATTTAAGGAGCATAGTATTATGGATATGTTAGACGTAAGAGAATTATTTCGTAATCAGGAACAACATATTGGTACAACAGTAAAGGTTGGCGGATGGGTTAAGAGTGTCAGAGATTCCAAGACCTTTGGCTTTGTTGTATTGAATGATGGAACCTACTTTGAACCATTACAAGTGGTATATCACGATACAATGGAGAATTTCGCAGAGATATCAAAATTGAATGTTGGATCTGCAATTATCGTGGAAGGGGAGCTGGTAGCTACTCCTCAGGCAAAACAGCCTTTTGAGATACAGGCAACAAAGATTGAGGTAGAGGGAACATCCACAGCGGACTATCCGCTTCAAAAGAAACGACATACCTTGGAATATCTAAGAACCATGACCCATCTCAGAGCAAGAACCAATACCTTTCAGGCAGTATTCCGTGTTCGTTCCCTAATTGCTTATGCAATTCATCAGTATTTTCAGGACAGGGATTTTGTATATGTGCATACACCTATTATCACAGGAAGTGACTGTGAAGGCGCGGGAGAGATGTTCCGTGTAACAACACTTGATATCGAGAATCTTCCGAGAACCGAAGAGGGAAAAGTGGATCTTTCACAGGACTTCTTCGGCAAGAGTACCAATCTTACCGTAAGTGGCCAGTTAAACGGCGAAACTTATGCCATGGCCTTTAAGAATATTTATACCTTTGGACCGACCTTCCGTGCGGAGAATTCCAACACTACCAGACATGCTGCGGAGTTTTGGATGATCGAGCCTGAGATTGCTTTTGCAGATCTTAAGGATGATATGGCACTTGCAGAAGGAATGTTAAAATACGTAATTAAATATGTGTTAGAGCATGCACCGGAGGAAATGAAGTTCTTCAATCAGTTTATTGATCAGGGACTTATGGAGAGACTTCAGAGTGTTGCAAATGCAGACTTTGGTCACGTAACCTATACGGAAGCCATTGAAATTCTGACAAAGAATAATGATAATTTTGATTATAAAGTAAGCTGGGGTTGTGACCTTCAGACCGAACACGAACGTTATCTGACCGAGCAGGTATTTAAAAAGCCGGTATTTGTAACGGATTATCCAAAGGAAATCAAAGCTTTCTATATGAAGCTGAATGAGGATAAGAAGACTGTTGCAGCCATGGATTTATTGGTGCCCGGTATCGGAGAAATCATCGGCGGAAGCCAGAGAGAAGATGATTATGATAAGCTAGTTCAAAGAATGGAAGAGTCTTCTTTAAATAAAGAGGATTATGAATTTTACCTTGATCTTCGCAAATATGGTTCTGCTCGTCATGCAGGCTTTGGACTTGGCTTTGAGCGCTGTGTAATGTATCTTACCGGAATGGGCAATATCCGTGATGTGGTACCCTTCCCTAGAACCGTTAATAACTGTGAGCTGTAATACGGGGAGATTATTTGAGTCGTAAACTTAAGTTATTTAGCTGGAATCATACTAGCGCAAGTATGTAAGCGGTATGATACTTGACAAGTTTGATATAGCTTGTAACTTGTAATAAGAATAAAATAGGATAAGGGCGATTCAAAATTGATTTCGATAGAAATGTTTTGAATCACCCTTATTTATTTTCATACTTATAACGGTATAAATACTTATAGCAGCATAGATTCTGTTATGGTTCTGTGACAGAACTCCCTTCAATAAATGTTTTTAAGTCTGCTCGTAATTTATCCCAATCCTTTGCGGTGAGCACTTCACGGTTTTGGAGGCTTCCTATGGTCACCTTTATATTCTCGTAATTATCATCAGTTGGAACGCGGAACGTATCCAGCTGCTTAACTTTTAGACTTACAGCCTCTTCAAGATAACGATTGAATTCACTCGGAGTGATATTTGTCTCAATATTAACATTTTTTAGAATCTTGTTCATGAGCAGACCCATCTCCAAAAAGTTTTTACTCTTCACTTTATCAAAGATTGCATTTAAGACAATACGATGTCTTTGTGTTCGTCCAAAGTCATTGCTCTCGGTAGTAGTGGGTCTTTTACGAATTCTGCAATAGCCTAGTGCCTGATTGCCGTTCAGGGTTTGCGTTCCGGGCTGCACATTGCGGTATTTCTTAATCGAAATATAGTTGGTGGTGTTGAGATATTGCGCTTCTTCCTCAGTCAATGTGATTTTTACGCCATGCACGATATTCACTAATTTTTCGAATGCATCAAAGTTGACTAAACAATAGCCATTAATCGTTACATCGAGGTTTTGCGAGATGGTATCAGTAAGAAGATTGATTCCACCCAGAGAATAAGCAGCATTTAAGCGGTTTTTGCCATGTCCCGGAATGTCCATATACATATCGCGCATCAGGGAAGTCAGCTTCAGTGTATGATCCTGGGTGTTCATGGTTGCTATAATCATGGAATCAGTATTTCTAGCATTATCAAATTCTTCTACACCAATTAATAAAATATTAATGATTTTATCTGTGGGTTTAAAAGGCTTGTCCACATTCTCACCATTTGTCTGTTGTGAATCTTTATAATCAAAATTCCCATAAATATATTCACCTACTAATCTTATCATCATTTTTTGTCCACCAGGGGTGAAGATTAGTAATGATAAAACGGCACTTAAGGCTAGCAGTGTGTAAAGCGTAATTTTAATCGGGTTTTTGCGTTTCTTCTTTTTGGTACGCGAACGCTCTTTCAAAGGAATATTCGTTGAACTTGTAGTTGTGGTTACATTCTCCTTAAAAATATTTGAGGAGGAAGGGGAAACATTCCTTTTAGGGGGAGTAGCGCTCTCATGACGTCCAAGGGGATCATCTGTAATTTGTATGGATTGTTCTTTGCGGCTACGATTATTCATGAAAGAGGGTAAATCTACCCAGCTATTATTTTGATCGGAATTGTCATTCATTGAGTATACCTCCGTTTACCTCTAGCCCGAGGTGTAATTTAAATTAATTATGGATATTGTCGGCAAAAAACATCCTAGGCAATATGTATCTTATCACCGTTAAGGTTTAAAGTAAACAAAAAAGAATTGCATTTTTCCTAAAGTTTTCAGCATTATTATACAAAAAAGGGAGAACTTTGAAACAATTCATAATCATGAGAACGGTGAAATAAAAAACACCCATAATCAGAAGGAGTTTTCCCTGATTATGGGTGTATTATACTTATTTTACAATTAATTCACTGTTTCTGAATACTTTAGATTTATCCAGCGCTATTAATAGGAAGGTTCCTAAAATGCCGGCTGCGATGATTTCTCCGACAGCGACAGTTCCCATCATAAATGGGATTGCATCAGGTGATCCATAAGAGTACTTCAAAATCCACGGTACAATCAAAGCATTGGATACAATCGGGGGGATGACCACCAGGTACTTAAAGCGTCTAATTCGATAAGATACGATTGCACCAATTAATGTTGCCATGGAGCCAAAGATAATATCTGGTATGGAAGCTCCGGTAAGGATTCCGCTCAATAAACAGCCAATCGTGACACCGGGAATAGCCGCCGGGGTAAAGAAGGGAAGTACAGTCAGAATCTCGGCAAAACGTACCTGAATTACGCCATAACTGATGGGCTTAAAGACTACGATGAGCACCACGTAGAGAGCTGCAATAATAGCAGCTTGTGTGACAAATAATGTTTTCCTATTCATTTTTATTCTCCTTTAGTTTTGTTTTAAGGGATGTTGACAATCCCTTCGTCAGGAAGGTTACGAACTGACGTTAATATTTTAATTAAATTCTATGTTTGCACAGAATTACAACGTTAGTACTATAACATAGGGGTAGAAAAAAATCAACTTATACTACAGAGTTACAATAATTTGGTACTACTAATAATTACTGTTCACTTCCAATTTAAAACTTAGCATAATGGTTTCGATAAATCTAATGGTAGAAAGCATCATATTCTATTAAGTATTAAATTTGAAAGTGGTTTAATAATGATAATTTACGAATAAATATCCCCACTCAAGAGACTTAAATGCCCTTGCATGGGGATATTCTTTTATGCTACCGGGTATTCTTAAACCATTCAACCATAGCTTTTTCCGAATCTTCCATCAGGATATTATGAAATACTTCATTATATAGCCATGCCAAGGTCTTCTTATTTAAATAGTTCTTCATCTCATTCTCTGCTTCTTGCATGACCACCTTTATCAAGCAGGGACATTTGGTGTGGGTATCTGGTAGGTTGTCCTTATCCACAAGTATTGTATTCTGACGGATTTCAGCACATTGAAAGAAGGATTCGGTTCCTTCGACCGCCTCAATCACATCCCAAAAGGTTATATCTTGGGCATTTCTTGCCAGAGTATATCCACCCTTTACACCGGGAATGGATTTTATAATTCCGGACTTGCTTAGCTTTGCATATACTTTTGATAAATAAGTTTCCGAAATCCCTTGAAAGGTCGCTAAATCTCTGATGCCCACCGCCTTAGGGGCTTCCGGATTTACCATATATAACAGGCAATGTAATGCGTATTCAACTCCAATCGAAAACTTCATAGATGTTTACTCCTTTATTGTAATATGTCTTATTATCATAACCGATTCGTTCAAGGTATTCAAGATGGCAGATTAGCCGCAAACAGCTTTTAGGAATAAGGACAAAGAAATAGCAGCCGTTCGTAATTAATATAACCAAGAGTACATAGGAATTCTCATTTCAATAATTTTCATATTGACATATAACTGAATATAGTATATTTTAAATATGGATAGTATGTATCCACGATAATATAAATCTATAATAAAACTAACTTACATTAAGGAGAATATCAATATGTTTAATGAAAAATTTCTTGAAGTATTAACCCATGAAGGGGTAGTTTCTATCGTTTCCTGTGCAAATAATGAGGCACATGTTGCAAATACCTGGAATAGTTATCTGGTCATTGAGGATGGGAACAAAATCTTAATCCCAGCAGCGGGGATGATTAAGAGTGAGAAGAACATTAATGAAAATCCAAAGGTGAAATTGACTTTAGGGAGCAGAGATGTGATGGGTTACCGTAATATGGGCACCGGGTTCTTATTGGAAGGCAAAGCGGAATTCTTAAGAGAAGGAGAATACTTTGACAAGATGAAAGAGAAATTCTCCTTCCCGTCCAGAGTGTTAGTAGTAGAGGTTGAATCCTGCAAGCAAACCTTATAACAGAATATCGCCAAAATAAATTATGCTTATGAAAACAATAATGAGGTGCTGATAAATAAAATCTCTGGGAAAGAGTTTTATTTTCAGCACCTCATTTATTTATTGGAGAGATCTATTCCGATACTTTATTAATTGAAAGAAATAATATTGATTAAGGGATCAAAAGGTTTGTTTTATGATATAACACTAATTATAAGATAAAAGAACATCTAATACATTTTCATAGGCGCATTCATTTTTTTACTTTATGCAAGTTGCCAATGAACTATGTCGAAAGGGGTATTTGATCCCAACATCATCAAGATTTTTTAATAGCATACTAATGATATAAATGAGGAAAAGCCAACTTTTCAGTTGGCTTTGAGTAGGGAGAATTTATGAAAAAATTTAGTAGTTGTCAATTAATTATTTGTTATAAGCTTATTATAGCCACTAGATGTGGAGAAAGTATATACAATTAATGAATATTATGTGAATGTTATAGGGTTGTCTATGAATAACGAATTAATTTATGAACAAACCATGGATTCGGGCAGAGGAAAAGCCAACTCTGCAGCTGGCTTAAGGGGGAGAAATTTATGAAATCTATTTTAACTAATGTATTAGGCTTTTTAATGGAAACTAGCACACTGTGAAAATTTATTGGTGTTTGTTTCTTACTAAATTCATTATAACCACTAAATGTGTGCAAACTATTGATAAATTGTGATTTATTTATGAATAAAATTGAACTATTTTTTGAAGGAATAATTTTACTTTTCTTTCTATGAGATAATAAAGAATGATAATAGCATTTAAAACATACCTTATATGGAATAGTATGCCTTAATAAATAGGCAAACAGCCTTTTACACAGAGTTATAAAGTGCCATGGATGGAGACGAGAATATTGGAAAGGAGGGACAGAATGGAAATTTTAACAAAATACGTGGTAGCTATTGTTTTAGCAATCTGCTTATGCATCGGATATATTATTAAGAATAGTATTTCGTTTATCCCGAATAAATACATACCCCTGATCATGGCGGTAATCGGAACCTTATTAAATGTGTGGATCAGTGGATGGACATTTTCACCTCAGATTCTACTTGGAGGAATGGCAAGTGGTCTTGCCAGCACAGGAGCCTATGAAATGATACGCAACATAACGTCCGGTGAAGAGGGGCAAAGCAGTCAAGAGCAAAATAGTCAGCAGCAAAATAATCACCAACAGCAAGTAATCGATTAATAAAATGGCGGGGCAAGGTTGTGCTAGAAAACTTGCTCCGCTTTTGAAATTATTGTAAAATATAAATAAAGTTCTCTCATGATACAAAAATGTGGTATTATGAGTGTATTCTTTTTCTGAAAGACATATTCTGTCCCGGGTATAAGTTATGATGAAGTAGAGTGTATTTAAATAATGTGTGAGCTTAGTAATAAGCTAATTGAAGCTATTACGATATGAGTGAGAAAAGCATTGTTTATACTTTGGCAGGGCAATTTGAACAAAGCCAAAAGCCTTATGTTTCGGAACTCATTGAAAAGCGTGGGATAGAAAAATGATTTGAGATGATGGAGAAAGGAAGGAACTTTTTATGAAATTCATACATATTGCAGATGTTCATCTGGGAGCCACGCCGGATTCGGGTATGCCCTGGAGCGGTGAACGGGAAAAAGAGATATGGAGAAGCTTTGAGAATATTATTGAGATATGCAATGAGGAGCAAGCGGATCTTTTTTTGATTGCCGGTGATTTGTTTCATAGACAACCCCTTCTTCGGGAATTGAAGGAAGTAAATTATATTTTTAGCAGGCTGAATACAACACGGGTCGTAATGATGGCAGGAAATCATGATTTTATGGGAGTAAGATCCTTTTATCGGGATTTTGAATGGAATAAAAAGGTGTTTATTTTTCCTACCGATCGAATTGGTAAGCTGGTGCTGGAGGAGCAAGGCGTGGAAGTGTACGGGCTTAGCTATCTGACACGTGATATTACAGAGCCTCTCTATGATGAAGTACGACCGGAGGAGAATGATTATTATCAGATTCTGCTGGCACATGGTGGGGATGAAAGAGATATTCCCATGAACAGAAGAAAAATGCAGGAAGCCGGGTTTGATTATATTGCACTGGGTCATATTCATAAACCGGAGATGATTACCGATAAAATTGCATACTGCGGTTCACTGGAACCACTTGATAAGAATGAAACCGGAGAGCATGGATATATGATCGGTGAGATTTATAATACTGATCTAGGTGGAAGAGTAACAAAGGCTCGCTTTGTTCCCCATTCGGTGAGACAATATCAAAGGGTAAGTTTAGCAGTCAATCCGCAGATAACCAATGGGGCATTGATTGATATGGCAAAGGAGGCAATTCATCGCCTTGGAGCTTCGCATATTTATTCCTTCCGAATTCAAGGGATAAGGGACGAAGCCATCCGTTTTGATACAGCTGCATTGAAAAGTCTAGGATGCATACTTGAGGTAGAGGATCAGTCTGTTCCGGATTATGATTTTGATGGCTTATATGGGGAGAATAAAGATAATATTATCGGAATGTTTATAGAGAGAATTCGGGAGAACAAAGCGGAGGATGAAGCATCTAGGAAAGCTCTATATTATGGTATAGAGGCGTTATTGGGAGCAAGGAATTAACAGACAACACAGGATAGCAATTGCATCATTGCGTATCGAAAGGAAGGGTTTTGACGACAGATGCTGATTACAAAATTAAATTTGAATTATTTTGGTCGGTTTCAGAATAAGGAGATAGAATTGAAACCTGGTATCAATGTAATCTATGGCGAGAATGAGGCGGGAAAATCAACAATACATACGTTCATCAAGGGTATGTTGTTTGGAATAGAGAGATTAAGGGGAAGAGGTTCTTTAACAAAAGAAAATCATTATGTAAGGTATCTTCCGTGGGAATATCCCGGAGCTTTTGGCGGAAGTATGGAGATTGTACAAGGGGATAAGGAATACCGTCTGTTAAGGAGTTTTCACGCAAATGATAAGAGCTTTGTAGTGACCGACCTTAATACCGGAAGAGAAATCAAGTTAGCAGAGGGGTTAATCAGTGAATTAATACCTGGATTAACTGAGTCAACTTATCGGAATACGGTTAGTATAGAGCAGTTGAAGGCATCCACTGACGGGGAACTTTCCAGCCAGGTTCGGAATTACATCACTAATTTATCCATATCAAGAAGCAAAGAAGTGGATGTTCCAAAGGCAGTAAAAAGCTTAAATGATCAGCGCAGGCAATTGGAGATGTCAATCAATTCACTCAATCTAAAGGATGTATTAAGTGAAATTGAAGATGGATTGATGAAAGAAGAACGGATGGACAAACTAACGAAAGAGCTTCGAGGATTGTTGCAGGAGAAGAAGGAACTGGAACATCAGATACTGCAGGAACAAAGTCATGTTAATGAGGCGGAAGCAGCATACATGGAGCAGTTGCCGGCAATTCTTGAGAAGTATAAAAGCTATCTTGATTTGACCAGACAGGGAAGACAACTGGAGACGGAAGAAAAGGAACTAAATGATACCATCAGGGTTCATGAGTGGGAGCTTAGAGAGTACGAGAATTTGATGGAAGATCGCATTAAATTCAGGGAACTGGAGAAGGAATTAAAAGAGGTACAGCTTCGTGAGGATGAACTGGATGAGAATATGGAGGATACTTCACATGTAGGTGGTAGGAGCAGAAAAATCATCCTTCTTCCGGTGATTTTGTTGTCCGCACTTATCGTTGCATTAGAAGGGGGGAAACCTCTAGGTCTTGCAATCGGCATAATGGTATTGATTTTTGGAGCAATCGCTTATAAACTAATGGGAAGAACCAACAATTCAGAGGATAGTGAAGAGGAATTGGAGGAGATGATTGAACAGAAGGAACTGATTCTGAAGGAAATTCGTCAAATAATGCAGGAGTATGGTGTGAATAGTGGACAAGAGCTAGTTGATAAGCAGGAAGAACTACTGCATCTGGAGTATTCACTGGAACACGATAGAAGTCGTTTGATTGAGTTGGAACATCGCATCAATGATTTGGAGGACTCCAGGGATACCTTATATGATGTGATTATGAAATACCTCCACCATTTCATTTCGGAAGATGATCTTACTTCTTCCTCCATTCAAAGATTACAAGAAGTGATCTTTGAAAAGAAAAAACAAGGCTCCGAAAACAATAGGAAATTGAACCTTCAAAGGGAAGAAAACCGAATTGCTATTGAAAAAATCAGATGGGAAATCGGAACGTTGGAGGGAAATGAAGAGCGTCTCCTTGAGAATAAGGTACGCTATCAAGAAATGGAGCATAAGCAACAAGAGAATATGGCGGAGCTGGAGGCAATCAAGCTTGCTCTTCGTACCATAGAGGAGTTGTCAGTGGACATTCATGACAGCTTCGGTAACCAGATTAACAAAGCGGTCTCCGATGTAATCAGTGAGGTGACCGGAGAAAAATATACCGATGTTAAGGTGGATGAGAAATTAGAGATTAAGGTAGGCTGGAATCAAAATTATATCCCCTTGGATCGATTGAGTGCAGGTACAATTGATCAGGTATATTTCGCACTTCGTCTGGCAGTATCAGAATTACTCCTGAACGGGGAGGAAATGACGGTGCTCCTAGATGATAGCTTTGCCCTTTATGATGATAACCGGGTAAAGGCGGCAATTAACAAGCTGAGAAAGAAGAAGCAGGTGATATTGTTCACCTGTCACAACAGGGAGCAAAGACTTCTTAAAGAGATGGGAGTACCCTTCCATTTTGTGAATCTGTAATCAGCTGATTTTTATGGAGGCAATATCATGGCAAATAATACAAATAATACTGGAAACAGGGGCAAAGATTTAAATTCTGGCAGAGATAATTCCGGAAGAAATTATAGTTCAGGAAGAAATACTGCGGAAGGAAATTATAATACGGAAAGAAACGCTACCGGAAGAAGCTATAGTTCGGGAAGAAATACCACCGAAGGAAGTTATAATGCGGAAAGAAACGCGAAGGGGAGAAGTTATAACAACGGAAGAAATGATTCTCCCCCAAGGAATTATGGCACCGGTGGAAATAACAGCTCTAATAACAGGTATAGTTCGAATGGCTCGCCTAGCTCAAATAACTGGGACAGTGAGCCTGGTACAAATAAGGAAAGCAACATGGCTAAATCTAAGGGTAACAAGAAAAGAAGCAGAAGGAAAATGGGACACAAGGTAAAGATAGGATTACAATTAGTAGTCCTGCTTACACTAATTGCGATTTTAAGCGGAATCTTATATTTCTACTTAAAATACGGCAAGACCATATTGGAGATGCAGCATCAGGCTACTCAGATGGTGGATGCTTCAAGTGAGGATACCTTTAAAGCATCGCAAACCAGTATGATTTATGATGCTGAAGGTAAACTGATTACCAGATTGAAATCAGAAAAAGATGTATACTATATTAAATATGATGATATTCCCACTGCAGCAATCAATGCTATGCTAGTCACCGAGGATCGTAATTTCTTCGAGCATAAAGGTGTGGATTATCTTGCAAATGTCAGAGCAGCGATGACGCTAATCAAGCATAAGGGACATATTACACAGGGAGCCAGTACCATTACCCAGCAGCTGGCCAGAGGAGTATTTCTTACCCAGGATGTCACTTATACAAGAAAGGTCAAAGAAATCTTCGTAGCGCAAGAATTAGAGAAGCTCTATAATAAGAATCAAATTATGGAGTTCTATATGAATACCATATATTTTGCCAATGGTCATTACGGGCTGCAGGCAGCATCAAGAGCTTACTTTGACAAGGGGGTATCCGAGCTTAGCTTATCACAAATTGCATTCCTTTGCTCGATTCCCAATAACCCGAACCTCTATAATCCGTTAAACAATATGGATAATACATTAAAGAGAAGAGATCGTGTGCTTCAACAAATGGTGGATAATGAAGTGATTTCCCAGTCGGAATATGACAAGGCTATCAAAGAAAAAATAACGCTTACTCAGCCCAAGCTTGAGAGACAAAATTATGTAGAAACCTATACCAATTATTGTGCGATTAGGGCACTTATGAAGCAGGAGGGCTTTAAATTCCGCAATGAATTTGATAGTGATAAGGACAAAGAAGCTTATCAGAAGGACTACGATGAATTATATAGTACCTTTCAGAAGACTCTGTACACCAATGGTTATCGCATCTATACCTCCTTTGATTTAAATAAACAGGGACTTTTACAGGATTCTGTGGATAAGGCATTGGAGAAGTTCACAGAGAAGGATAAGAACGGAACCTATGAACTTCAGGGTGCGGCGGTCTGCATAGACAATGATACCGGAAGAGTGGTAGCAATTGTAGGAGGAAGAGATCAGGATTTGGGTGGATATACGCTGAACAGGGCTTATCAGAGTTTTCGTCAGCCGGGTAGTACGATCAAACCTCTTGTAGTCTATACCCCATCGTTGGAGCGAAATTATACACCTGATAGTATTGTAGTTGATCAACCGATTAAAGACGGACCTAGTGGCTCCAAGCTAGGAGCAATCAAACTCCAGACAGCGGTAGAAAAATCTGTGAATACCATAGCGTGGCAGCTATTCCAGGAGCTCACGCCTAAGGTTGGACTATCCTATTTAAAAGCTATGAATTTCTCGAAGATAGTGAAAGAGGACAATACCTTATCTGCAGCTTTAGGTGGCTTAACCTATGGTGCCAGCCCGGTTGAGATGGCATCTGCCTACTCTACCTTGGAGAATGATGGTTATTACAGAGAACCAACTTGTATTGTGAAAATTATGGATTCTACGGGTAATCAGATTGTAGGAGAGGATATTAAAATAAAAGAGGTTTATGACACCAATGCTTCCAGAGTTATGACGGAGATATTAACGGGTGTATTAAAGAGAGGTACCGCAAAAGGCAATGGTTTAAAAAACACCATCAGCGCTGGTAAAACAGGTACTACGAATGGTGATAAGAGTGGTTCAAAAGATGGATGGTTTGTAGGATACACGCCTTACTATACTACCAGTGTATGGGTTGGATATGATATGCCGAAGGTTGTTACCGGCTTGATGGGAAAGACCTATCCTCTCGAAATCTGGCATGACTTTATGGATGAAATTCATACCAAGGATATGAAAAAGACATTTAATTATTATAAATGGAAAAATGATATTACACCAACAGTGATGCCATCACTTACACCAACCATAACACAGGAGGCAACCATAACTCCAACCAAAACTCCGGCTACTCCGACACCCACAATTGCTCCAACACCGACGTCACCGCCTGCTGACAATGGAGATGACGGAACGGGTGGTGATCAGGGAGGGGTTACTCCTGCCAATGGTACCCCAACCAATGGAAAGGTTACGGTTAAGCCTACGATTGCTTTGGGGCAATAACGAATAGAATCAATCATAATAAGAGAGACATTGAAAGGAGAAGCCTTATTGAAAGCGTTTATATTACGTTTTCAATAAGGCTTCTCTATTTACAACATTCCATTTTTGTTTACAACTAATTTATAATTGATTTTATATAGGATCTATATAGAATTTCTGAATAAAATTGCTTTACTTCTATAAAAAGATTCATGTTTGAAGCGGAATATTCCTATATTATAACACTACATTTAAAGTTGTATTCTTGTACAATTTAGCACTATAGTTTAAAGATGCATTATTTATATTAAACTATAAATTGAAAACTACATTATTTATAATAGAGAACTACAGCCTAAACGGAATTATTTAATAAAATCCGTAATCTGAAACTGCATTACTTCTATGATATGGTGCTATTATTTAAAACTACTATTATTTCATAATATAGATACACAAATTAATCTGATTTATTTCTATATAACAATAATAATCCTAAAATAATAATCTTAAAGCTTTTGCTTTTTGGAAGAGCCACCCTGATTATATTTCTTCAAAATCTTCTGAATGCGCTCAACCGGATTTAACAAGCCGCTGATGCTGTTATCATGATTCAGAGTGTCTATAATTAATGCAACGTATTTGCTCATATCTACATTGATGTACCAAGGCTTGGTCAATAGCTCTGGTGTCTGATATACAAGGTTGGTAGTGAGTACGCGGTAGATAAGTCCTTTCTCATACGCCTCATCAATTTTGGAAAAGCCATTGGTGAACAAACCAAAGGTTGATGCTACAAAGATTCTGCCTGCATTTCTTTTCTTTAACTCAGAAGCCACATCTATCATACTCTCACCGGAAGAAATCATATCATCTACGATTAAAACGTCCTTGCCATTGATGTCAGTACCGAGGAATTCATGAGCAACGATGGGGTTACGTCCGTTTACGATTCTGGTATAATCACGTCTCTTATAGAACATACCCATATCAAGTCCTAATACATTGGCAAAGTACACTGCCCTTGACATACCGCCTTCATCCGGGCTGACAATCATCATATGCTCTTCATTGATTTTGATATCCGGAACATTTTGAAGCATTGCTTTAATGAATTGATAGTTGGGAGCGACTGTTTCAAGGCTGTTCAAAGGAATCGCATTTTGTACTCTGGGGTCGTGAGCATCGAAGGTAAGGATACTATCAACACCCATATTGGTTAACTCCTGTAAAGCTAATGCACAGTCAAGAGATTCGCGGGAGGTGCGTCTATGCTGTCTTCCTTCGTATAAGAAGGGCATAATTACGGTAATTCTTCTGGCTTTACCACCAGCAGCTGCTATTATTCTTTTCAGATCTTGGTAATGATCATCGGGTGACATGTGGTTGATATTACCGCATACCTTGTAGGTTAAGCTGTGATTTGTAACATCTACTAAAAGATATAGGTCGGAGCCACGGACAGATTCCTTGATCTGACCTTTTGCTTCACCTGTACCGAAGCGCGGGCAACAAGCGCTTAATAAATAAGAATCTCGTTGATAACCAGAAAATGCAATGGTTCCCTTGTGTTCACTCTCTCTGGCATTACGCCACTGTACCAGATAGTCGTTAACGCTCTCTCCCAAAGCATTGCTGCTTTCCAGAGCGATGATACCAAGTTGACCCACCGGAATAGTTTCTACGATTTTCTCGTTGTTAGACATTAGATTTCCCTCCATGAATAATAGAAATTGAATTGGTTACAAAGCCATTAAAGTTATAACATTATATATATTGATTCGTCAAGACACTTTTTGTCACAAAATGTACGAAATATTACTCATGTTGTTGGTTGATCGCCTTGTGTAGACGAATGTCTTCCCCCACAATACGCTGGACAGTATAGCTGCTGATAATACGGGAATAGACACGTTCACTATAGTTGAGATTAATGTCGGATAAGGATAAATTGGTGGAGATTAAGGTAGATTTTCTTCGAAGCAAACGCTCGTTAATAATTAAGTAAAGCTGGGAATTGGTAAAGGAATTATAAAACTCCGTTCCAAGGTCATCGATAATCAGCAGGTCGCAGTCTAATATATAATCAAATTGATTGGAGGCTTGATAGGAATTGCTTTCATCCTTGCTGAATTTATGTTTTTCTAATATATCGAATAAACGAAAGGCCGTCAGATAGATGACGGTATGTCCTAAATCTAACAGTTCTTTTGCGATACAATTGGCAAGAAAGGTCTTTCCAACTCCAGTATTACCCAAAAGAAGGAGATTATCCTGACTGTTTTTAAAATGCTTGATAAAACGTTTGCTGTTGGCAACTACTTTTTGCATGTTAGATAGAGGAGATAAACCGGTGGCTTCATCCACATAGTCATCGGAATAATATCGAAAAGAAAAATTGGAAAAATTCTCGCCCGCAAGGATGGTATTAAGATTGGAGTTGGAGTACATTAAATCCCCAATGGCCTGTTTTAAACAATTACATTTTTCATTCCCAATAAAGCCAGTATCCTGGCAACGGTTGCAATGATAATGCATGTCTAGAAAATCTTCGGGCAAATCATAGGCAGTAAGCAGTTCAATCTGTGCTGCCTTAAGATCGAGGGACTTGTTTTTTAACTCCTTTAGAGCATTGTCATCTCCAAAGAGAGCAAGCCGCCCACTCTGAGCGGAAAGTGAAATCATCTCTTCTTCCAGATCTTTCAGCATAGGAATTAAGGAATAAGCTTCCTTGCGGCGATCGTCCAAGTCGTGCTTATTCTTCAGCCTTCGGCTGTCATACTCTCTGAGTATCTGATTGTACTGATCATTTTTCAATGCCATATAATAACCATGCCTTTCTAAAATCTGTTGCGTTGATAGAATTACGAATTTGACAAGCCAAAATAAGATAATAATTGCTTATCAATCGGGTATTAGAGATTTTTGTTTATAAGCTTACGCTCTAACTCAGCATAGTCCTGAGCGGTATAAGATCTTTGTGGAAATTGATTGAAACGATTGGTAGTGCTTTGCTTTTGGGGGGAGGGTGTTTTCTTACTATCACTGGCTTTATTACCCTTTGTGAATTCTTCATCCAAACGGGTGATGTCGGAAGAATTCTTTACCCCTTTTTTAAACCAGGTTTCTAGTATCTTATCGGTATATTTGAAATCAGGCTTTTGGGTACGAAGTAAAGTACGATTGCAGGCTTCGGCGATAATATCATCACTAAATCGGAATACCTCAACCCACTTGGTTATGTATTGGCGCTCAATTTGACCAGGCGCACGGTTAAGCCCGAAGGCTTTATTCACGGTATTAAAATGATCGTTATAATTGGCGGTAGCCACCTTTGCTTTTTCTTCTGTGTCGATGCCATTCTCCGCCCATGTTAAGGCAACCGCTTCGATATAGGAGGCACTTTTCTTACCTTTTGATACACAATATTCATACAAATACATGATTAACTCGGCAGAAAAATGAAGCTCTTCATAAAGATATAGAATTAATTGAAGATCCATGGGCTTCAAGGGACGATCCAAATAGATTTCCACAATGTTCATGGCATATTTAATATCGTCGTTATTGGTAAACTGCTCGATTTTCTCTGCGGAATAACTGGTACGGGAGGCGGGTTTGCTCTCGGTATGTATGCTTACAGCAATTTCGTCCAGCTCCGAGTCCGTATCACCGGAAAGAGGCGGAGCAGTGGATGAATTATTATTTAAATCCGCCAGATAAATAGCGGTAATTTCTTTTTGTGGATTGCGGGACAAAGTTAAGAGATTTAATTTCTCCCAGTAGGATAAAGCGCGAATAATATCCTTTTCCGTATTCTCCATGCGATCGGCTATGGAAGAAATCGTCACTTCCTGACAATTACCAAGCATACAACGAAGCAGATAAAGATATACTTTGACATATGAGCCATTTGCTGACGGCATATATTGGTCGATAAAGATATTCGGTACGATGGTAACATCAGAATTACCCTGAGAATGTAATGAAATCTTACTCATAAAATGGTTCCCTCCAATCGATGTTCATGCGCATTATTGGTAATGCAGTGACATTATAGCACAGTTAAATCAGTCTGGAAATAGCCTATTTCATGGTACTTTAGCCATTTTGTGTACTTGTGGATAACGTGGATAAAGTGGATAAGAAACTGGTCAAATGATGTAAAAATATGTAAATAATGAGAGAACAATCGTGAATTTCTAAGTTTATTCTGTTAAAAGTCTATAAATGTAGAAATGTTACCTGTGAAAAAAATATCCACAGGAATTATCAAAGAAATTGTTGATAATCCTGTGGATAATGTGGATAACTATAACCCTAGGAGCTTTTCTCCCACGGATACGATATCTCCGGCACCCATAGTTATCAACAGGTCACCGTTCATACAATTTTCTAATAAAAAGTTTTCAATCTCATCAAAGGATGAAAAATGGTGAACATCCTTACCAATTTTCTCTAACTCCCTAACAAGGTCGAGGGAGGAAATATCCCCGGGATTCTTCTCTCTAGCGGCGTAAATATCAGCAATTACAAGGTGATCTGCCATGGAGAGAGCCTGTGCAAACTCGATTAAGTGATTCTTCATTCTGGTATAGGTATGGGGCTGAAATGCACACCAGATTTCCCGATGTGGATAACTTTGTGCCGCGGTTAACGTGGCGGATACTTCCGTCGGATGATGGGCATAATCGTCAACAATTGTTACCCCTCCGATTTGACCTTTTATCTCAAAACGACGCTTGGAATTCTTAAAGGACAGGAGCGCTTTCTTAATTACTTCCACCGGAATACCCGCATCCAAAGCGATACCGATAGCAGGGAGAGAGTTGGATAAATTGTGAAGACCCACTACGTTTAGGTAGATTCGATCCATGTATACGCCTTTGTAGTATAAATCATAACTTCCTACACTTTGTTCATCAAATTCAATCTTATCGGCAGCAATATCATATGTAAGATTTGCTTTGCGATAGGTGGGGTCAATGATTCCATAAGTAATCACATTACATTCAAGATCTGAGGTCAGTTCACTGTAATTGTCGATTTCACCGTTGATGAGTAATTGTCCACCCTTTGGAATTCGCTTTGCAAATAGATGAAAGGAATTTCTGATGTCAGCCAAATCTTTAAAGAAGTCAAGATGGTCAGCATCTACGTTTAAGATAATCGCCTTCTTTGGATTGAACTGCAAAAAGGTATTGGTATATTCACAAGCCTCAGTAATAAAATGTTCGGAATTACCTATATGGATATTGCCACCAATTGCATCGAGGATTCCGCCTACCGAAATGGTAGGATCCATCTCATTTTGTAAAAAGATCAGCGACAGCATAGAGGTAGTTGTAGTTTTGCCATGTGTACCGGAAACTGCGATAGCATTATCAAAGTTTAACATTACCTGACCAATCATCTCAGCTCTGGACAGCATCGGAATGCCTCTTCTCTGTACTTCCAAAAATTCTTCATTATCTTTAGCAATAGCTGCTGTAAATACAACCAGCTCAATGTCAGACGTTATGTTAGATGCTTTTTGACCCAATTGAAACGTAATTCCCAAATCAGTCAAATGGTCGGTGATTTTGCTTTCGTGAGCATCAGAACCGCTTACGGTAAAACCTTTGGTATGAAGGTATTCGGCAAATCCGCTCATACTGATGCCGCCGATACCGATAAAATGAATCCGACAAGGATTGTCAAAATCTATTTTATACATAGTACACTTCCTATCTATAATTTTTAGTATTAAGAAAATCATGTAACAAGATGACTTTCATGCATCCGTCAATTTGACGTTACTATCTGTTATTATAACCCATTTCATACAAAATACAATATGAAAATCACTCCTAGAATACTTGCTGAAAGGGATTTGGGAAGCATTTCGTAGCCATTATATTCATTTGGTTACGAATAATGCAAGTTTCAAGAAAACTATTCTTTTAAAAAAGTTACATTACAGCCGGAAATCATAAGAGATAGGGCTAAATGGTAACTAAAAAAGTGGAAAAAGGTTTTAATAACTGATGAAAATGTTCAAATTTACAAAAGAGTTGTAAAATATGTTATTTTTTCGTAAATATTATTCACATTTTGGAATAAATATGTTATAATGCTCTTAAATACCAAAGTTTGGGAATCGTTGAACAAAACCATGGGTTTTGGGTGTTTATACATAAGGGGAAAGTGACAATACTATCTTTTTCTCGACAACTAACGATAAACTTGACAGAAGGGAGCAAAAGCCATGCAGATTACCGACGTACGCGTACGCAAGGTGAGCAAGGAGGGCAAGATGAAAGCAGTAGTATCAATTACGCTTGATAACGAGTTTGTAGTTCACGATATCAAAGTAATTGAAGGGGATAAGGGCTTATTCATTGCCATGCCAAGCCGTAAAGCCGGAGATGGAGAGTACAGAGATATCGCTCATCCGATCAATTCCGATACCAGGGACAAGATTCAGAAGATCATCCTTGAAAAGTATGAAATTGCGGCTATGGAAACAGAAGAAGAAGCAGCAGTATAAGTAAAAACTCACTAAAACGGCAGCTATGGGGCTGCCGTTTTTCTGTTCTTTCTTAATAAAAACAGGCGGTAATCCGTTAACTTAACTGTTGTCACAGCCAAAAGTAAGGATTATAATAGTAAAGAAGTAAATTGCAGTACATTGTTATATTTCAAATATAGGAAATGATATAAACCAGTTCAATTAAAAACGGTGCATCAATAAGACTTAAGGTAAAAAATTGCTGGTTCGGTGAGAGGATTATTTGAGCTTGTGTGATAGGAATAATCAGTCTAGCCAAACAGTAAGCTATTTACTGGGAGTCGTATGTGGAATATATTTTCGTAAAGAAGTCGGAAGTATTCTCAATTGGGAGCAATTAAAATGAATAAATGGGTGAAATATATTGGAATTCTATTATTTATAGTTGCTTTTTTCATGACGGTACTCGGTGGATTTTTTAACCTCATTATATTGTGGGTCGGTTTTGCGATTATGATGATAGAAATAATCGGCTTGTTTATATGGCAGGTAAGAAATCTGGAGTGGAGTTGTGACAAATGCAAAACTGTATTCACGATTAACTGGAAGCAGAGTTTGCTGGGAGTCAATGGTGGATCAGTAAAAGAATTATATTGCCCTCATTGTAAAAAGAAGACTTGGTGTAGTCCGGTATTAAAGCAGAAAAAGTAAAGTAATAGAATGTTATAAAAGTAATAGAAAGTTATAAAAGTAATAGAAAGTTATAAAAGTTATAATCCATGGTTTGTTTAGAATGCTTCACCAAGTAAGCGACCATGGTTGGAATGGAGACAGATATGTACATTATAGTGGGGTTAGGTAACCCAACAGATAAATACCGCGCAACAAGACATAATATCGGGTGGGATGCAATTACCAGACTATCTGACGATTATCGCATTGCACTGGATACAAAGAAGCATAAAGCTCTTTGTGGAAAAGGTTTTATTGAAGGAGAAAAGGTTGTGCTGGCACAGCCACTTACCTATATGAATTTAAGTGGGGAAAGTGTTCGTGAGCTGGTGGATTTTTATAAAGTGTCCCCTCAGGAAGTAATCGTAATCTATGACGATATCAGTCTTGAGGTAGGGCAGCTGCGTATTCGTAAGAAGGGCAGTGCAGGAGGACATAATGGAATTAAGAGCATTATCAGTCATCTTGGAACCGATGAATTCCCAAGAATTAAGGTTGGGGTAGGTGATAAGCCAAAGGATTGGGATCTGGCGGATTATGTATTGTCAAGATTTTCGCCTCAGGAGCAGCCCACAATCAGGGAAGCACTGAAGGATACCTCAGATGCTTGCAAGATGATTCTTACAGCAGGAACTGAGCCGGCCATGAACCAATACAACCGAAAAAAATAAACGGAGTGTAATAAGTTTTCAAATAGGAGGAACTATTGTTGAAAACCTTTATAGCGCCCCTGAAAGAATTAAAAGAATTTAATGACATCAGGGATAACATCATACGAAAGACATTACCGGTACAGGTTACCGGATGCATTGACTCGCAGAAGTGTCATTTAATTCACGGACTAAGTGAAGATTTTAAATTTAAGGTTATTGTAACTTACAATGATATGAAGGCGAAGGAAATCTACGAGGATTATCGCCTGTACGATAAAGAGGTATATCTGTATCCCGCGAAGGACATTATATTTTACAGCGCCGACATTCATGGTAATGCAATTGTGCGGGATCGACTTAAAATTATCAGCAGGATTATAGAACAAAAGGATACCACCATTATCGTGACTTTGGATGGCGGTATGGATCATCTCCTTCCTCTGGACATGGTGAAGGAGCGTATTATAACAATAACGACCACCTCCATCTTGAAGCTGGAGGAGCTTTCTGCTGCCCTGATTCACCTGGGTTATGAGAAGCAGGCACAGGTGGAGGCTCCCGGTGATTTTGCGGTACGAGGGGGCATTGTTGATATCTTCCCATTAACGGAAGAGGCTCCTTACCGAATTGAATTATGGGGAGATGAGATTGATTCCATCCGTACCTTTGACGTTAGCAGCCAGCGTTCCATCGAACAGGTGGAGCAGATTGTCATCTATCCGGCAGCAGAGATTATTCCTGATAAGAACCGAATCAGGGACGGACTTAAAAAGCTGGAAGCGGAAGAAAAGAACCACTATAAGAAGCTGAGGGATCAATTTAAAACCGAAGAAGCCGCAAGGATTCGTCAAATAGTTAACGAATTCAAAGAAAATCTGGAAGCTTTTCAGGGCTCTATGGCGCTTGAGAGCTATATTAATTATTTTTATGAGAAGACGGTTAGCTTCTTCCATTACTTTAACAATGAGGATACGATTTTCTTTCTGGATGAGCCCGGAAGGCTTGTAGAAAAGGGAGAAGCCGTAGAGACAGAATTCAGAGAAGGTATGATTGGGAGAATTGAAAAGGGATATATTCTTCCGGGACAGCTGGATTCCATCTATAGCTATAAGGAGGTCTTAGGCTTTTTAGCCATAAAGAATTCCATATTAATCAGTACCATGGAAGTTAAGAATAATTTTTATTCTCCGAAGAAGAAATATGATTTTACAATTCAAACGGTATCATCCTATCATAAGAACTTTGATATTCTGGTCAAGGACTTGGAGCGTTGGAAGAAGAACAAATACAGGGTTATCTTATTGTCCGGTTCAAGAACCAGAGCCATGAGACTTAGTCAGGATCTTATGGATTTGGGGTTAAACTCTTTTTATAGTGAAGATATGAACCGTATCCTGTCACCGGGCGAAATTATGGTGGCGTACGGCAATCTCAGAAGGGGCTTTGAATATCCGCTGATTAAGCTGGTAGTTATCTCAGAGAGTGATATCTTTGGCACGGAGAAAAGGAAGAAGAAAAAAAAGAAGACTGCATATGAGGGGAATAAGATTCAAAGCTTTACGGAGCTTACCCCGGGAGATTATGTGGTTCATGAAAATCACGGACTTGGTGTCTATAAGGGTATAGAGAAGATAGAAGTGGATAAGATAACCAAGGACTATATTAAAATAGAATACGGCGGAGGAGGCATTCTGTATGTACTGGCGACCGGTCTTGATGTAATTCAGAAGTATTCCGGTGCGGAAGGCAGAAAGCCAAAGTTAAATAAACTTAACTCCATAGAGTGGAAGAATACCAAGTCAAAGGTTAGAAGTGCAGTCAAAGATGTGGCTAAGGATTTGGTTGAATTATATGCACAAAGACAACAGAAGATGGGCTTTCAATTTAGCTCTGATACGGTTTGGCAAAAGGAATTTGAAGAAGCATTTCCCTATGAGGAGACAGACGATCAGTTGAATGCCATTGAAGCTACCAAGAAGGATATGGAAAGCAAACGAGTAATGGATCGTCTAATCTGCGGGGATGTGGGTTATGGAAAGACTGAAATTGCAATCAGAGCTGCCTTTAAGGCAGTGGCAGACGGAAAGCAGGTGGTGGTTTTGGTTCCCACAACCATCCTTGCACAACAGCATTATAACACCCTGGTTCAGCGTATGATGGATTTTCCGGTCAGTATTGATGTAATGTCCCGCTTTCGAAGTGCGGCAGAGCAAAAGAGAACGCTGGAACGACTTAAAAAAGGCAGTTTGGATATCATTGTGGGTACACACAGAGTTTTATCAGCCGATGTGAAATTTAAGAACCTGGGATTACTAATCGTAGATGAGGAACAGCGTTTTGGTGTCGGACATAAGGAAAAGATTAAGCAGTTAAAAAAGGATGTGGATGTTCTCACCTTAACGGCCACCCCCATTCCAAGAACCCTTCATATGAGTCTTGTGGGTATTCGGGATATGAGTGTACTGGATGAGCCGCCGGTGGATCGTCAGCCCATTCAGACTTATGTGTTGGAGCATAATGATGAGATTATCAGAGAGGCCATTATCAGAGAGCTTGCCAGAGGCGGTCAGGTATATTATGTTTTTAACAGAGTAAACGGAATTGATGAAATCGCCAATACGGTGGCAAAGCTGGTGCCGGATGCTAATGTTGCATTTGCACACGGACAGATGAACGAGCACACTCTGGAAAAAATTATGTTTGAATTCATCTCAGGAGAGATTGATGTGTTGGTATCCACCACCATTATTGAGACAGGGCTGGATATTTCCAATGTGAATACGATGATTATTGATGACGCAGATCGTTTGGGTCTGTCTCAGCTTTATCAGCTGAGAGGACGTGTGGGACGCTCCAACCGCACCGCATATGCCTTTTTAATGTATCGTAGGGATAAGATGTTAAAGGAGATTGCTGAAAAGAGATTGCATGCCATCAAGGAATTTACCGAACTGGGTTCCGGTTTTAAGATAGCTATGAGAGACTTAGAAATTCGCGGAGCAGGAAATCTGTTGGGGCAGGAACAAAGCGGTCATATGGAAGCGGTTGGCTATGATCTTTATTGCAAGATGCTAAATGAGGCGGTAAAAACCATGAAGGGTGATACCACCGAAGACGATGCCTTTGAAACAACGGTTGATATGGATATGGATGCATTTATACCATCCACTTATATTAAAAATGAGGTTCAGAAGCTGGATATTTACAAGAGAATCGCTGAGCTTGAGAATGAAGAAGAAATGATGGATATGCAGGAGGAATTGATGGATCGTTTCGGAGATATGCCGAATGCGGTGAATAATCTTCTTAATATTGCACTAATCAAATCCATTTGCCATGCTGTATATATTACAGGGTTGGTTCACAAAGGGTATGAAGTAAAGCTGATGATGTACCCGAAGGCTCAGCTGGCGGTGGAGAAGATACCCGAATTATTGACCAAGTACAATAATGATTTAAAATTAATTCCACAGACGACTCCGTATTTTGAATACCGGTTGACTGCAGGGGCTAAGGGAAAGCTTGATGCATTAATGGTATTTGATCAACTGAGAAAGCTCCTGGAGGATTTTAAATTACTTCTAAGTAAAGAATAGCCTTTGCTATGCAGGGGAAGCAAGAAGGGCTAAAATAATACGATGCATGATATCGCCGCATTATATGCAGGAAAGGGGAACAGGCGATGAGATTAGGAAAGAAACTGAGGATAGTATTACCGGTATTGTTGATGGTGCTAGTGTTAACTGCATGTACTTCCGGGGAAAAGAAATATGAATTGTCTAATTTGATAGGAAAGTCCGTATCATCCTTTGAACGTAAGTCAGCGATTAAAATCAAGAAACAAAGCAATGGAGTTTATGCAAAAGAAGGAATTGTACAGGCTATGGCACCGGAGAAGAAGGTGACTTCCATTACTTTGCTGGATAAGCCGGGTAAATATATGATATTTGGAGTTACCATAGGTACAAATAAGGAGGATGCAGATCCACTGTTACAGCAAGCCTTTGGTAAAGAAAAATCAAAGACAATTAATGAGAGCAAGCATGCCACAATCTATTATTATCAGAAGGATGACAAGGAGCTCTATATATCTTTTGATGTGGATACTAAAAAGGTAAGCGAACTCTCGTACTATAAGATAGATCAAAATGATCAAAAGGACAAGGATAAGGATACCCATACCGGTACAGGAGAATTAATGCTGATGGTGGGAAATTCCAAGGTGTACTACAGCGAAGCAATGATGTATCTTCTAAGTGCAATGAATAAATATGAAGGGGAATATGGTAAGAGTATATGGTCTGCCAATATTTCCGGGAATGGTGAAAGCTTTGGCGAACTAGTCAAGAATGAGGTGATTAATCATATCTGTGAGCTTAAAATTATTCATGAGGTAGCACAGAATGAATTGAAGATCTCATTGACAGAAGAGGAACGAGCACAAGCAAGCTCTTATGCGAAAGAACATTATGAGAAAATGTCTGATCAAGAGAAAAACACTTATATGATTACCGAGGAATTACTTCGCCAGATGTATGAAGATAATCTTCTTGCAGAGAAGGTGTTTGAGACGAAGACCATTGATGTCAATACGGATGTATCAGATGATGAGGCAAAGCAAATCAAGGTTCAGGACATCTTTATAAAGAATTATAATTTGGATTCCAGCGGTAATAAAGTGGCGCTTTCCGCGGAGGACAAGGCAGCAGCACTGGAAAAGGTGCAAACACTTTTACAGCAGGCAAAGAGTACAGAGGACTTCCTTGCACTGGCTCAGACTAATACCCAGGCGGAAAAGGCGGAATATACCTTTGGTAATAACTCCATCCCTACAGAGTTTGGGGATGAGGTAAAGAAGGCAGCCTTTGCATTAAAAACAGGAGAGACCAGCGAAATTATCACTACCTCGGATGGCTGGCACATTCTGCATTGCGTATCGGATTTCGATCAAGATGCTACCCATCAGGCAAAGGAAAGCATTATTGCTCAGCGGCGCAGCGAACTGTTCGTCAAGCTGTATGGGGAGTGGTCAAAGGGATATGAATTTGTAGTAAATCATGAGGCGTGGGATTCGGTTCCGTTAGGAAAATAGATACTCAAAGATTCCTGGGAGGTAACTATGTGCGGCAGATATAATTTTACGGTAGAGCAAAGTGAAGAGATATTGGAGATTCTAAAGAAGCTGAATGAAAAATTTAAAGACAAACAGCCCAAGACCGGAGAGATCTTTCCCACGGAACTGGCGCCTATCCTAATAGCCGGCAGCCAGGAGGTTACCCCTATATTGAGTAACTGGGGGTTTCCCAAGTTTGACGGAAAGGGAGTTATTATTAATGCAAGGTCGGAGAGTGCTTTTGAGAAACGAACCTTTCGGGAAAGTCTGATCAATCGCCGATGTATAATTCCAACCACCGGTTTCTATGAATGGAACAGTGCGAAGAAAAAGTATTTGTTTCATTTGGAGGACAGCAACACACTTTATATGGCCGGCTTATATTCCAATTATGGAGGAGTATCCCGTTATGTGGTTCTTACCACCGAGGCGAATGAGTCCATGAAGGATGTCCATCATCGAATGCCTTTGGTTATTCCAAGGAGTAATATTCAGGAGTGGATTATGGATCAAAGTGCAACGGGTGAATTCTTAAAACAAATTCCTCCTCAGTTAAGGAGAGAGGCAGTGTAAATAAATTATTAAAGAGGTAAGCGGTTCGTTATTTGAATGAGCAATTGTATAACTGACCAAGCCGTCGAGGAATGAAGCAATAAGGAAACATTAAGTATTCAATCTATAATGTATAGAGTAATTATGTGAGTAACCAAATAATTAATAAGTCAAGTGATTTCTCGAGGTGAAATTGAGGATCAGATTTCTATGAAATATTGAAGGATGTTGATATCCATGCTGAAGAGCAGGAATTCAACATCCTTTTTTGGGGTAGAAACATTGATTAGGGTGTAAAAGGTCTTTCAAAAGAGTTCATTAACAATTTACATAAAGTAAGTATTTTCTGATTTTGTGCGAATGCATTGACAAAGTATAAAATAGATTTATAGATTCCTTAATTAACATTTGTAATATAGAAAGAAGGTTGCTTTAACCCAGGGGATAGGAAGAGGGAGAAAAAGGTTTTGTAGATGGACAAGAGTTTAAAATAATCCTCATGATTACAGAGGAACAAGAATAAATTGTTAGGGAGAAATCCTTACTGCTCACTTCCCATTTAGAACTCGGCATAATGATTTCGATAAATGATTTCCGAAAAGGAGTATTTGCATTCGTCGGTATTTAGGCTCTGTCTTTTAGAGCCTTATGTATCGATACGTAATGCAACTAAGCGAAAGCAGCTCCGCTTCGGAAAACATTTGTCGAAATCATATCATAACTTTGAATGGGGAGTGAAAAGTAATAAGAATTTCAATAAAGGTTGAAATCTCCTATTGAAAGATGGTGTCATAATATGTAGAATAAATAGTAGGGAAACATATGACGGGAACTTGATGATTTACATTACAGGGAGGGCATATGACAAAAAGAATAGTGGCACTTGTTTTGGTAATGGTACTCCTGGGGATACCCGTAAGTGTAGGAGCGCAAACCTACCCCTCAAAGAGCGAGGTTCTATCCACAGTAAAGAAAAATTTAATGGTACATAAGAGTGGATTCACAATTAAGATGAGTGTGCAGACCATGAATGAACTTCGTAAAGGAAAGGATTTTATGTATACCGTCTTTGAGATGGATGATAAAAATACCTCCAAGGATTATGATTATCTAAAGTTAAATGTGGACAGCTGGAGGGAAAGCTGGAAGTGGAGTAATGTAACCGGTACTGCCAGCCTGACCGTTACGGTGGAATATGCGACTACATTAAATCAGGAGAAGGCAGTGGATCAAAAGATTGCAAGCATCCTGAAGTCCCTCAATTTGAAAGGGAAGTCCGATTATCAAAAGGTCAAGGTAATTCACGATTATCTGATTAACCATGCGAGCTATGACAAGACTTTGAAAAACCACACCGCTTATAATGCGCTGATCAATAAATCTGTGGTATGTGAGGGCTATTCCCTTGCAGCATACCGCTTATTCACTGATGCGGGCATACCGAATCGAATTATAACCGGAACGGCGGATGGAGGACCACATTCCTGGAATATCGTCAAAGTTAATGGCAAATGGTATAATATCGATTTGACTTGGGATGATCCCATTACAAACAGCGGCAAATCCGTATTAAGATATGATTATTTCTTAAAAAGTAATAAGGATTTTAAGGATCATGTCAGGGATGCAGAGTTTAAAACAGCGACATTTAATAAGAACTACCCCATGGCTACGAAGAGTTATAAAAAATGATAGAAGAGATTAGGCTATTAAAAAGAAGATGCTAGTTTCCGCACACAGAATGTGAGGACTAGCATCTTTTTGTAGGCATGTATTGGCGGTGCAAATTGCCACAGTATAGACAGGCCTTTTGACCTCAACATCATCAAAGATATTTATTAAAGCGTTGTTTGATCCTATTGTTTTGTTTCGATTGACGGTGCTATGGTCGATTTCTTTTGTTCCAGGCATTTTTCCGGGTCAAGCTTGGTAAGCTTCCATTTTTTATTCTTATCTTTCATATACTGTGCAATCTCAACATCGGTATTATTCGTTAACTGATAGAAGAGAATTAAGTAATCATTTCCATCTGTTCCCTGAAAAGAAACTTGTTTTATGTAATCCTTTTGCTTAATGGGGTACATCTTCTTAATCATGTTGCACCATTCTCCATAACGGATTTTGACGGAGGATTCGGCATCATGGGACCACCCGTGATAAGGGGCACAAAGAAAATCTTCTCCCGTATAATTGATATCATCAATCTTATATACCCCATCTTCTTTCACTATATCAAGGAAGGCATAGTAGTATACAAAGTTAGAGACACCGTTTTCAGAGCCTTGAATGGTCTCAATCTCAACAAAATAGCGAAGCTGATCTGCGGGGCTGTCATAAACCGGAACAATCTTATACTTTATTAGTGAGGTATGAAGGATGTTCAGGAAGGACTTTAAGAACTGGTCATAGTCCAAACGCTTTTGATAATCGGCTGACAAAAACTGATAAGCAACCGGGTAAGGCATTTGGGCATTACCGATGGTGCCGCAACCGCTGTATTTGTTCTCAGATATGTTAGCTGCCTCCCTAAGAACACTGTAATAATTCACGATGGTATCTTCCGGAGATTTTAATAATTCCTTTGGAAGGCTTATATCGGAAAGCTTCTTGTCAGCATAGGGGTCAAAGAAGCTATAGTTGAAGCGTTCATTCAGGGCAGGTAAGGAGGATGGACGAAAATAAGTGGAGGTTTCAGCCTTTGTAGCAATTGGAGTTTGATCCTTGTCTACGATCTGTGAATAGAGCTTTCCACCCATTACCATCTTCTCAGCAGAAGAACGGGGATACAAACGAAACATCATAATAACTGCAATACAGGTTAAAAATACAAACGTAATAGCCAACAAATGTTTCCGGCTAAATAATAAAATCTTCATCTTAACGCCCACCTTTCAAACTTCTTACTAATATATATGTGGGCGTGATAAAAATAGGACAAGTTTAGAGTGGAAAAAGGTTAAATAAATGAGAGCTATTTACTTAACGTCTTAGGGGTGGATTTTCCGGTCTTGTCTACCAAATTAAAGTGAGCGGTACCGTCTTCATATCTTAAATCTTTAATGTCACTCGGAGTTTCATACAAGGTCTCACCAAAATAATCGTGAATACGATAAACTGCATCCTGATCCTCAGTAGATTCGGGCGGAGCTTCCACATAGAGCAGAGTTCTCAGGTTATTGTCAATCCATACAAAGTTGGTTCCGTACAAGGAAAACTCAAAGGACTTATTCTCTACATTATAAATCGTAAGATATCCCAGAGAGGGGTTGATTTGACATATGACCACTACCCGGACATCATCAAGCCACTCCAAACGTTCAATAGCGGTGATAGCGGAGGACGCTTCCTCCACCTTTATGGTTTGATTTCCAATCAAAAAGCTGGACTTGTCTTCTATACTCTTTGACAATGCTTTTGGATCAATTGTGGGGGCAGGAGTTACAGTGGGGGTGGGCGAGACGGTCGGTGTAAGCGAAACTGGGCCAAGGTTAGTATCTGATTTGGATGTACAGCCGCTAAAAGTGATAACTGCTAAAAATAGGATTAATATTAGTTTTTTGATAAAGCAATCCTCCTTTGTAGGTGACTTCGGAATATAGTATATATCCTTAGGTTAATTGGTATGCAGTACAGTCTAATGCTCTGATTTTAACATAGGAGATTATATCTATCAATGTTCCATGATGAAAATCATGAAATGCAGTCGTTTAAAATTTCATGTGTTGTTTAAACGGATATTAAAATAATTTAGAAAAAATACAGCCCTTAATCATAAAAATAATACCATATTCTTATTGACAAAATCCATTAAAATGGTATACTAAACACATCTAGTTAACCGATTAACTATTTAATGTATTGAAAGGGAAGGTATGAGTTATGAAGAAAGTTATGGCAAAGGTAATCGCCTATGTAATCGTATTTATGATGGTTATTGAAACGATTAACCTAGGAGGTTTCAAGGATGCGCAAGCAGCATCCACGGTTTATGAAGCAGAGAGTGCAACACTGAGCGGGGGTGCAGTGTATGCAAATGATCATTCCGGTTACACCGGCAGCGGATTTGTAGGAGGATTTGTAGATTCCAATAAGGGAAATGCGAAAGCATCCTTCGCGGTAACCGCTTCCTCAGCAGGAAGCTATGATCTTGGAATACGTTATGCAAATGGTACAGGAAGCACAAAGACTATGTCACTTGGGGTTGACGGCAGCTTTGTAAAACAGCTTTCTCTGCCAGCTACTTCAGGCTGGGATAGCTGGGGCACCATTACAGAGAGTATTTCTTTAACACAGGGCAGTCATTCCATTCAGATTTCTTTTGGAAGCAATGACAGCGGTAATATCAATTTGGATAATTGCTCCTTGAATTTAAAATCCGGTACACCGGATCTTGTGGTTACCAATGTTACTTGGACACCTCCCAGTCCGTTGACAGGAAATGAAGTGACCTTTAGTGCAGTCATTAAAAATCAGGGAACGGGTGCCAGTCCTTCGGGCATCATCCATGGGGTAGCGTTCAGTGTGGATGGAACCATCGTTGCCTGGAGTGATAACTATACCTCGTCCATCGCAGCAGGCGCATCCGTAACCGTAACTGCTAACGGAGGACCAAGCGGAAAAGCAAGCTGGACAGCGGCATCCGGTAATCACACAGTAAGAGCCAATGTAGATGATATGAACAGGATAACAGAGTCTAATGAAGGGAATAACACTTTTGACAAGTCAATTGCTGTATCCGTTCCCAGTTCTCCGGATTTAGTCGTTAGCGATGTATCCTGGACTCCGGCGAACCCGCTTACAGGAGAGGAAGTAACCTATAAAGCAACTATTAAAAATCAGGGAACTGCTGCCACTCCATCCGGGGTAATTCACGGTGTAGCATTCAGTGTGGATGGAACTACTGTGGCGTGGAGCGATAGTTATACCTCTTCCATTGCAGCAGGTGCATCCGTAACGGTGACTGCCAACGGAGGACCAAGCGGCAAAGCTTCCTGGACAGCAACTACAGGAACCCATACCGTAAGAGCAATGGTAGATGATATTAACCGAATTATAGAATCCGATGATAACAATAACTCATTGGATAAAACCCTTACTGTTAATCTTCCTAGCAAACCGGATCTTGTGGTAACGGATATCACCTGGAACCCGGCAACTCCGGCAGCAGGCAATATCGTAACCTTCAGTGCGGTAGTGGAAAATCAGGGAACAGCAGCAACACCCGCAGGAACCTCCTGCAATGTTAACTTTTATATCAATGGTACCAAGTTAAGTACCTCAGCGTCTACTACTTCATCCATTTCTGCAGGAGGAAAAGTTACTCTTACCCAGACCTCTGGGGTGTGGACAGCAGCTAACGGAACCTATGTGGTGACCGCAGCAGTTGATGAGAGCAATTTAATCAGCGAACTAAATGAGAATAATAATTCTTATGGTGAAAGTCTGACCATCGGTGCGACAGCAAGCTATGGAGCAACCGTTCCTTATGATACTTATGAAGCAGAGAATATGACTATCACTGGCGGAACAACAGTCGGACCGGATACCACTTGGTGTACACCAGCTTCCGAAGCATCAGGAAGAAAAGTAATAAAACTTACACAGGGTCAATCTGTAGAGTTTAATTTGCAGAATGCAGCGCAGGGTATTGTAATTCGCTACTCTATGCCGGACAGTGCAACTGGTTCCGATATTTATCAGAGCCTCAGCCTGTATGTTGGGAATACACATAACAGTGATGTATCCTTTACCAATCGTTACGCTCACCAATATGGTCAATACGGAGCAGATGGGGGAGAAATGCAGTGGTCCAATACACCTGGGACTAACCATCACAGATATTTTGATGAGACCAGAGTGTTATTAGGACAGTCCTATCCGGCAGGAACAAATATAAGATTAAAATGGGATTCCAATGATTACAACCCAAGCGGTTCTCAATATATTTTAATTGACTTTATTGAGACGGAAGTAGTTCCCGCAGCACTTACCAAGCCCTCCGATTATGTATCCATAACCAATTACGGAGCGGTTGCAAATGACGGAAATGATGATACCGCAGCTATGACTTCGGCAATTGCGGCAGTAAACGGAACCTCAGTAAAGGGCGTCTGGATACCGGAAGGTACCTTCACCTTTAACACCGGAACCAGAGGAACCACCAAGATTAAGCTTCCCAGTGGTGTATCGGTAAAAGGTGCCGGCATGTGGCGCTCCGTAATCCAGGGAGCTTATGCAGGTTTCCTGCTACAGGGAGGTAATGTGACCCTCTCCGATTTCATGATAAAGGCAGAGGAGACTTATCGATCCAATGCTACCGGTATAGCAGGCATTGAAGGAAATGCAGCGAATTCTGTTATATCAAATCTTTGGATTCAACATACCAAGGTAGGCTTGTGGTTAAACGAAGGAACAACCGGTGCCTTAGTGACCGGCTGCAGAATAAGAGATACCTGGGCGGACGGAATTAATATTAATGGCGGAACCTACAACACCATCGTAGAACAATGTAATTTCCGTAATAACGGTGACGATGGAATGGCAATGTGGTCAAAATCCTTAAATGGTGGAGCCGCTACCGTGGAAAACTGTACCTTCCGTTATAACACCATTCAAATTCCGAACCTCGCCAATGGAATCGGTATCTATGGAGGAAAGAATAATACCGTAAGTAATAATCTGATTATGGATGTGGTAGATAACGGCTCCGGTATTCAATTTGGAACCAATCACGGACCTTCCACATTTACCGGAACGCTGAACGTTCAAAACAATAAACTGGTAAGATGCGGTTCCTATCACCATGATTATGGCTATCAAATCGGTGCTATCTGGGGTTATTGGGTGAATAATAGCGGACTGGCACAGAGCTTGACCGTGAATGTAAAGGATAATCTTATCGACAGCAGCACCTATTCAGGCATCTTTAATGAAGAACCCAGTTCAGGAGTTACCATGAACTTTAATAACAATACCATCAATAATTCCGGAACTTATGGTGTATATATCAGAGGTTCGGCAAACGGTACGGCAGCTTTCAATAATAATACTGTTAACGTTGCTCCCTCAGGTAAGTTCAAAAATGATTCTGCCAGTTTTACGGTAAGCGGAACGGGGAACAACTGGTAATAGGTTGGGTTTTGGATACAGAGTTAAGATTAAAGAGGTAATAAATCCATAAAGATAAAGATGATGAATGAAATACGAGAATTAATAAAGTATAAGGATTGATTCAGTACAAACATTAATGCTGATAAGTCTTATTGGAACTATTGGAATTATATTATAAAGAAATAAACGAAAGCCGCTTTAACATGCAATTTAGCTGGGAAACTTGTTCCTTGCTAAATGCATGATAAAGCGGCTTTTGTTATCTTAATGACACCTGTTGGCTATAGTGAAATCATAAATGAAACTACTACTCTGATTTAATCTCGATAGAATTTTTTAAACAATATAGTTGTTGATAGAAGCAAGCCATATATACTTTTTTAAAGTCGGGAAAAGCATAATTCTCATCCGCTAGGGTAGTGGCCTTCATTTGCAGATTACTTAAATTGGTTGATGAATATAATCCGCAAGCAAGTGTAAGTACCGAAGAAATAAAATTATTTATATTATCCTCGCTAGCTTCAGGAAAAAGCTCATGAATAAAGTTTACTAACTGGTGATACGATGTAAGTATTTCTTTTTTCGACTCAACTAAAGATTCAAGAGAAACATTTTTTTCAATGGTTGTAAAAAGAATACCGTATAGATTTAAAAGCCGTTCATGTTCTATTAACCTGCATGTCCATATGTCTGTAATTTCGTAAAGAGAATAAAGCTTATTAATTTTAAATGATTTAATAAAAGCTGAGATGAAAGATTTGAAGTCTTCCTTCAAAATGAGAAGAAGGATTTCATCCTTTGTTCTAAAGTATTTATAAATATTTTGCCTTGTAAACTTAGTATATTCTGAAATAATGGTAAAGTTTAATCCTTCATAACCTACTGAGTCATATAGGGAAGAGGTTGCGCTAATTATTTCTCTAATTCTATCTTGAATCTGATCCTCAGATCTTGCTCGCTGAAAACTCATAGATACGTTCCCTTTCTAAATGGAATTTAATCACTTAATTATATCTATTATATATGGAAATTAGATGATTGACAAGTTGCATGTTGAATGCTAATATATAAATAAGTTGCACAGTGCAAATTATAGAAAGGAGAAAAAGTATAGCTAGTAAGGAGTCACATTGAGAAAAAGGTGCTTCAGTGGAAAATTAATATGATTAAGGTGCCAAAAGGTCTGTTTATACTAGGGCAATTGAATTTGCACAAAGAGAAAAGAACATCTAGCACAATTTTATAGGCGCAGTCATTTTTTCGCTTTATGCAAATTATTAATAAAATCTGTTGAAAGACATGTTTAACACTTTAATAAATCGTTCTATGGGATTATAAAAACTAAGTAATAAATAGGAGGAATATGCAATGACAGAAAACAAGAAGGATATAAAAACAGTAGCCATATTAGGAGGTACATTCAGATGAATAATATTGAATATCGTGAACTAGGTGCAGCTGGTATAAAAGTTCCGGCAATGGGGATTGGTACAGTAGCTTGGGGAGAAAAACTCGTAGGATATGGTAAAAGATTTACTAGTGATGATCTGTTCAAGGCGTACAAGACGTCTTTAGATGCGGGGTTAAATTTCTTTGATACTTCAGAAAGCTACGGAGGAGGAATATCCGAGCAGCTGCTGGGTGAATTTCATCGTCAAGATGGTCGACCAATTGTAGTAGCAACTAAATTCTCACCGGCAAAAATTTATGATCCGTCTAATCGTTTTTCAGCGAAGGACATTGTTAGCACCCTTGATGGAAGTCTAAAACGTCTTGGAATGGATAAAGTTGATCTATATCAATTACATTATCCCGTTGCACGTCATAAACTAAATAAGTATTTGGACGCTATGGCTGAAACAGTGAAAAGCGGCAAGGCAAAAGCAGTTGGTGTCTGTAACTTCAATACGGAGCTTATGAAGTATGCACATGAATATTTTGCAAAGCAGAATATTCAATTGGCTTCCAACCAAGTAGGATACAATTTGTTACACCGAACTCCTGAAACGAATGGTATGCTTACAGCCTGCGAAGAGCTGGACGTTACGCTTATAGCCATCCTCCCTTTAGCAGAAGGGGTACTTACAGGAAAGTATAGAGTGGGCGGTGATTCATATCCTTCCAATTTGCGCAGCATCGCTAAGGTTACACAGCTTGATTTATTCAAAGACGGAGACCCTTCACCCCTTATGAGGCGTCTCTTTACAAAGCCATATATGTTACAGCGCGAAAAGCTTGAACCATTGATTCAACTCATGGATAGAATATCTAAAAAGTACAACGCAACCATTTCACAGGTGGCACTGAACTGGCTGATTGCTAGCAATCCACGAGTAATCCCTATTCCGGGTGAAAAAAATGAAAGGCAAGCAGCGGCCAATGCTGCCACCTTAAGTTGGAAGTTAACTCGCGAAGAATTCGAAAGCATTAGTCAAACTGAGAGTGCTATTCGAAAATCATTGTAAAGTTTGAATAAGATTAAAATACCGGTATAGCTGGCATAGAAGGAAAGCCGCTTTTACATGCTATTGAACAGGGAAACTTATTCCTTGCTAAATGCATGATAAAGCGGCTTTTGTTATCTTAATGAGAAAGGCTGATAGTGAGGGTAAATTCTTAAAATATATAAATGTTATTAATGCAAAATCCATCGCAGAGCTTTCACCATTCGCTCGGTCACATCTGAAAAATGACTTCCATGATTCGGTTCCAAAATAGTATTCACTCCAAGTTTGTTCCAAAGCTGTTCTGCTTCTAAAGTACAATGCTCCACTTTGGCTAAGCGAGGGTTCTTGCTAAACTTTTCTTCATCTCCTAAAGAGAAATATGCCCGTTCCGGCATAAGGACAGGGGTATTTTGCTTCATAAAATCTATAAACCCATCATACCATAAGGAGCCGGAGACAGAAGCTAATCTGTGAAAGCAATCGGTTGAATATCCAGAATACACTGCAAACAGTCCTCCAAGCGAGTATCCAATCAACCCTCGGTAACTGGGGGCATGTGGGAGGGTAAAGGTATTTTCCACCCCGGGTATAATGTCCTCAATTAACTCTTGCAAATAATTATCCGCACCCCCTCCAAAGTCATCGGAACCACGGAACACCTTCGGAGAATACCAGGGGGTTAGTTCGAGGTTCCAGTCCACCCCTTCAATGGCAACGAGAATAAAATACTGATCACTTAATTCTGAGTATATCACCTCAGCGTCCTCTCCTGATAAATGAGTGTAAATGATAGGGCATTTGGTGGAACAGGATGAGGAGAAAACCCATATCGTTCTGCCGTTTATAATTTTCTGTTGTTTTTCCATGGTTATCTCCCTTTCTACGGAGGAATTCTATTGGTAATTGCGAAACTACATAATCATAATTATTGTATGTACAGCAGATACAATCTCGAAGCGGAAGCTGAGCCTGAAGGAGTGTTAGAGCTGAGGAATTCGTGTCTGCATTACATACAACATCCGAAAGAATAGTGTTTTGCGATTATCTGAGAGGAATTATAGCATAGATAATATTTGTCCAATTACATCTTTGGATAACACTATATTATGCCCTGATATACAAGTATCAAAATCCAGTTTCTCATAATTTCTCATGGTATTAATATAGACATCCTTTTCACAATAAATACTTGGAATCAATTCCTCCATACTATCGCCCACATTATCGCCCAGATAAATTACCTTGTCCCGTTCATCCAGTATACTGATGGAATCCGCAGTATGTCCGGGTGTGTGAAATAATCGAATGTTATCTTCTGCAAAATACAGCTCCTGATCAAAAACAATATTAGGGAGATAAAGTTCAACTTCACCCTGGCGAAACTGACCACTCTTTTGGAGCATGGTTTCCCAGTTTAGCTGAATTAATTCTTTGCAGGCTTTGTGAGATATAATCTTGTGATTTTTAAAGGAACCATTTCCCCACACATGATCCCAATGATAGTGGGTATTGATAATAATGGTTTCTTTGGGGTCCTCCCTAAGATATTCTTTGATTGGATTCGCAGTGAGGGTGCCTAAACCGGTATCGATAATATAATTGTACTTCTCGCCTTTTATTAAATAGAGATTTAAATCCCAACCGGGATTGTTATAAGTAAATAGAACGCCTCTGCTTTTGATATTTGTGATTTGCATAAGGGAATGCCTCCTTGTGTATGAAGAAATAGTTTACATTGTATATCCAGATTGATACAATGAAGTTACGAATTGGTATATGGTGACAGTTGAATTATATAGGGGTTGTGAAAAAATGTCTAGTTAATCCTTCAGGAGTCAAAAAAAGATTAAACGATGAACATAAGAGGGGAATCACTATCATGAACATAAAGGCGATTGGATTTGATATTGGTCAAACTTTGATTCAGTATAATAAACCATTAAACTGGAAGTCACTATATAGGCCTGCACTGGAACAGGTTTTATCGAAATGTAATATCCCAATAACGGAAGATAGAATTTTGAAAGGAGTTGATATTCTTTCAAAATATAATACACGTATAAACTATCGGGAATATGAGGTTAGTTCGGATATGATTTTTACCGAAATTTTAAATCGTTGGGATGTAGATGTAGAAATTATTAATGATGTAAAAAGTGGTTTTTATTTGTTTTTTCAGCAAGAAGCACATCCCTTTGAAGATGCTATAGAATTGCTAACGCTTCTGAAAAATAAAGAAGTAAAGATAGGATTATTAACGGATGTCGCTTATGGAATGGACAATATATATTCTTTAAGTGATATAAAAGATATTTCTAAATACATCGATATTGCATTAACGTCAGTTGATGTTGGATATAGAAAACCGAATGAAAGAGGATTCCAACTTTTATTAAAAGGGCTAAATGTAACCCCTGAAGAAATGATGTTTGTTGGGGATGAAGAAAAGGACATTAAGGGTGCAAATGATGTTGGAATATGTTCCGTGTTAATCAATCGAGACAGTATTATAAAAGATTATTCTCAACAACATACAATATCCAACTTATTAGAACTATTAAGCATATGCGGAATACAAGAATAAGCAGATTGAAATTTTCCAACAAAATAAGAAGGAGAGCATACTCTCCTCCTCCGCTATAGATTTTTATTATTAAGCATACAAGATAATAACTTTAGGAATATTACATAAATACAAATACTATCAACGCATCAAGAGCCATGAGTAAACCACCGGTAATGGTCATAAAGGCGAAAAAGCTGAGACTGCTGTTGCGGTTTTTAACAACCTCCTCAGAAATCCCTTCCGTGACGTTTTCTTCCACACTTTTAGCCATAAAGTAAGCCGCATCTCTTGTATGCTTTCCATTACCGAGCCTTGATAATCCGCCAATTAATATGCAAAGGAAGCCTATATATACCAAGCTGTCGATAAACAATATATCTGTAAAAAGGGTAATAAGGAAAGAAAGTCCTATCAAGATTAATTCCGCTATCAATATTTTCAAAGCATATTTGCCAAGTCTATTTATCCGTTCATTCATTTAGCATTTCCTCCATTCATAAATAAGATCAGCATAAATTGATCACAAGGATTGTTTTTTTATTAGTATAGCATATTATTGCCATATTGCAACGATTATCCATAAATCTAAGCCGCTTATAAAGTTGAGGAATTTTGATTAAAAATAAAAATAGTTCAAAACATTTCTTAACCGTTAATTGTATTATAAATAGGCTAAGAAATAATCCGTCCATCTATACTGGAATATAAAATATTTGTGGAGGTTTTACGCATGAATTCATTTGCCATGACTGATGACTCGAAAGAAGATGCAACATCCTGCCCGGTTGACATTGAGTTAATCTACAATCGGCATGTTTCAGCCATTTATAAGATATGTTTTATGATGTTGCATAATACGGACGATACCGAAGATGCAGTTCAAACGGTATTTATGAAACTATTAAGTAAGTGTCCGAGCTTCCAAAGTGTCGAACATGAAAAAGCATGGCTTATCGTTAGCGCGCAAAACCATTGTAAAAATGTTCTTAAGCAGAGCTGGAAAAGAAAGCGTGTGGATATAGAAGGCATTCAGGAACCTGTTTCTGAAGATAGCGGATGGAAGAGAGAATTATTGCAGGAAGTTTTAAAATTGAAGGAGAAGTATCGCATCGTCATCTATCTTTATTATTACGAGGGATACTCCACAGAACAAATTGGTAAGCTCCTTCATCTTAATTCTGCGACAGTTCGAAGTAGATTACATACTGGGAGAAAAAATCTTAAGCTGAGTTTGGAGGGCTAAAATGAATAGAACGGAATTGAATCGTGTTTTTGAGGAGATGGAACCAACGAGCAGCCAAAAACAAAAGATGCTAGAGAATATTATAAATACAAAGGAGATTTACTCGGAGAAGTCGTTATCAAAAAGGATGTTAAGAACGAAGAAAGTAATAAAAATGGCAGCGGCCGTTGTACTGGTATTATTCATAAGCGGAACAACAGTATATACAGCAGGGTTACTGGATGGCTCTTCTATGGAGCCTTTCATGAATCACCGGTCCTCCAATCAAAGTGATTATCCTATATTACCTCCCTGCTCGGCGGGAATTTCCGTACTTTCAACGCTCAGTGATCAGGTTAAAGAGTCAGATTTGGTTGTGGATGCAACAGTGGTTTCTATTTTGCCGGATGAAACACACACCTATAGTCCAGAAAGTGGTTCAACGGAAGCAGCAATTAATGATAAAGCAGGAGGAGCAGATACGTTCTATGTTGGCTCTGTAATATTTTCAATCAATGAAGTGATTATTGGCAGTGCGAAAGCACAGATTACGATGTGTATATCACCAATTGCACTGGACTGTTCGCCTAAGTTCAAAAAAGGGGATCGGATGATTTTGATGCTGGTTGAAGCTGAGGATGGATCTTATTATCCTACTACATTACAGCAGTCTTATTATTATATCTCAGAGGATAAAAGGGTTTATCCGGCTCTTTTGACGAAGGAGAATAAAAAGGATTCTGGGAGAAAGCTTGGTGGATTTGTTAAGAAGATTAGGGAATGCAATAAGGGGTAAGAAGGAGTGAGGATGGAGGTTTAGTAGCTGGGGTATTGGTTGGAGTTATAGAAAATCACAAGAATCACTATAGGCAAGGGAAAATATAGTAATTTTGCCTAGCTTATATTATAATGTAAAATAAAGAAATAATTTTAAGAATAATGGGTGTTACAATTAAGCTTGATCACTACAAGGTTAGAGAAGCACCTAAAATATTTGTATTATTGGAGGTTGAAATTATGTTTGAGTTTAAAGCTTCTTTAAATTAGGATGATTATATTGCGTTTAATCAATATCATTTATTAAACAGCCCATTGGGTAAAAGAAATTTATTGAATTTTAGATTAATTATTCCACTGGTATGTTTTATGTTCCTTGTTATATTTTTCATTACGGATGCTGATTTACTAATAATTTTGATTGAAGCAATATTAATGACGGTGATATCAATATTGTGGATTGTTTTTAGTAAAAAGATGTTTTTAAGATCCATGAAGAAAAATATTGGAAAGATGAAAAAAGAGGGTAGGCTTCCATATTACAGCGAGTCTACATTAAAGTTTGACGAGGAGCACCTTTATGTGATTACGCCGGATATGGAAATTAAATCGAAATATTCGATGATCGAAAAAATTATTCTAGCGGAAAAGGTCATTTATATTTATGTCGGTTCCGTACAAGCATATGTTCTACCACTCACTGCATTCTCAGGAGAAACGCAAAAGCAAGAATTTCTGAACTTTATTAATGCGAAGATAGAAAGAATATCAAATGCAAAATAAATGAAGAGGTAAACGCGGTGGTGCTCTTCATTTTAGTTTCCAGTTATTTTTCAAGTAAATGCAAGATAATAGGACTTCGTTGGTTCATACTTACAAAATTGAAGATCACTTATATAAGAGGAAGCAATGATGAAAAATAAAGGGAAGAGAATAATTTGTATCATAATTTTGGTATGCATACTGCTAGTAGGGTTAATACCTGTGAAGAGTAAGCTTGACGATGGTGGAACAGTTATATACTCTGCTATGTTCTATAAGGTAATTGTGTGGAACCAATTATATGTTGAATTAGATGATAATTTAATACACCACACGGAAACACATACGGGAACATCCATTTATATTTTCCCATTTAATTTCGGGCAGAAGGAATGGCATCCAAAATAAGATTGATCAAGAATATGCTATTACAGAGGAGATAGGTCATAATGAATCGTACTGAAAATGTGGAATTGACTGTACTTTGTTTGATACATAAAGAAAACCAATATTTATTACAAGATAGAGTCAAAAATGATTGGAGAGGTTTTACTTTACCAGGAGGGCATATCGAAAAGGATGAGTCGGTTGTAGATGCTGTAATTCGAGAAATGAAAGAGGAAACAGGATTGACAATTATAAATCCACGGCTATGTGGAGTAAAACAATTTCCTATCGAAGGTGGAAGGTATATTGTATTTCTGTTTAGTGCGGATAAATTTAGCGGTGAAGTTCTTTCATCTGATGAAGGGGAAATGCATTGGGTTAGTAAGGAAGAATTATCGAAGGTAAATCTGGTAGATGATTTTAATCAATTACTCCAAGTAATACTTGATGATAACTTGAATGAGTTTCAATATGTTATTGAAGATACAGAATGGAAAGTGAATTTAAAATAGTGTAGCAATAAAATTGATTTTATGAGGAGAGGGAGAATGAGGGAGTATAATATCGGCACAATCATACCATTTGGCGATTATCATTGGTGCATTCTTGATATACAAGGCAAAGCAGCCTTAATCATAACGGAAGCTATAATTGAACAACACCCTTATAATAATTATGCTGGTGATGTGACATGGGCTGACTGTTCACTAAGAAAATATCTTAACGGCGAGTTTTATAACAAATTCACCTCGGACGAGCGGTCGAGAATTCTTCCGGTATTGAACAAAAACCACGACAACCCGTGGTACGGTTCAAGAGGAGGGGAAGATACTCGGGATTATATATTTCTACTAAGCCTCGAAGAAACAGTGAGCAAATATTTCGGTGACAGCAGTAAAAACTTTGAAGAGCGTAGCCCGAAACAACGATACTGGTTTCAAAGGAAAGATATAAACAATGAAAAGCGTAGATCAACCTTCGATGGACATATATGGTGGTGGTGGCTTCGTACGCCTGGACGTGACAATAGGAGGGCAGTATATATTCACGGAGACGGCAATGTAGGCATTCAGGGAAATGGTACCTTCCGCTATAGCAGCAACATACTTCATCCTATAACCGGCGATAACTGCGGTGGAGTTCGTCCCGCTATTTGGCTAAACTTATAATAATAAAGCTGGATACATAGTTTAAATGGTTCTATTTTTACACCATAAATTAAGCAAAGGAGAAATTAAAATGACCAAGTATGAAAACGCAATGAGACTGTTAGAGGAGCGATGCGGAAACGACAAGGAAGAATTGATTGCTCTTGCAACAATATCACTAGCTCCCAACGCTGCCGGAAATCCTCGCCCCGCTGTCCGTATGGTCTGTGCCTATTATGAAGACGGCGTATTTTATGTTTCTACGGATGAAAAGAAAAATAAAATGCTGCAAATCGAGAAGAATGCTGAGGTTTCTGTCTGTGGGTTAGACTGGTATGTGTTCCAAGGCAAGGCTGAAAATCTCGGTTGGGTCAAGGATGAGAAGAATGCAAAGATCCGGGCAAAATTTAAAACTATCTTTGATTGGTTTGATGAGGTTGGTGATGAAGATAATCCTACCTCAATTGTTTTACGTATCACTCTTACAGAAGGAACGATTATTGACAATGAAAGAAAATATGGAGAGAAGCAGTATGAAGTTGATTTTATTAATCATACCGCAAAATAGATAAATCCGAATAGTATTATGATATCTGATAGCTTGCTCGTTTAGTTGAAGAAACCAGTTTGCAAGATCATACCCAGCGAACATATTTCTGTAATATATAAATATCAAAGAAAGCGGGATGAAAACCAATTGGAGAATAACAAAATATTAAGCGTTACATTCGAAATATTATACAAAATTCCATTTGGGATTATCAGTATTTTATGTGCGCTGATGGAATGGCTGGGTTTTGCATTTGCATTTATGATAATTCCAGCTTTAATTGCTTGGTTCTTTTGGTTTTGGGCAGTTGTATTTGGGATTGTGGGGATTTTGATGAAAAAGAGAATTACTTCGATTATTGGCTTAATCTTATCATTTATCCCTACCCTAGTTATTGTCGTTTATATCTTGATACGTGCAATTAATTAATGTTTACGACTTACTAAAGTTGTTTCTCTGAAGAGGAAAATATAAAATAAAAATATACCGTATTTGGATAGGGTATGCAAACAGCTTTAAAAAATAATTTTAAGGAGATTAAGCACATGAAAAGAAAGCTTTTATTTGTAATATCATTAATGGTATTAATGTTTACATTCATAGGGTGCGAATCACAAGCGGATAGGGTTTCACATAATTTATCGAAAGAAGCCGATAACTTTAATGTTATAAGGCAGCTAACTGTTATCAACTGTATAGAGGGCGATGTTCTCTTTCAGATGACAGGTAAGATGTCAATCAAAGCGGATACTACGGATCATCAGCTTGAGATTACGGTTGAGGATGAAGACGGAACTTACAAAAAACACTTCGTTGGATTAAGCGATAATGTTACATATGTGGTAGAGGATATCAGTAAGAATGAAGTTTCAAAATATAAGTATACGCTTAACTATAATCCGAAAATGTGGATTCCGGTTGATGTTAAGCCGATTGATTAAACTTTTGCCGTTGATGATTTTATATTAATGGGTTGATAGCTGTGCTACAACAAAAATGAGTTTAGGAGTAGCCACCCATGCCATCATTGCCGTCAACAAAAGGATGATTCCCTCAAAAATTAGTTGGAAAATTGCTGCATTCTCAATAGGATGCAGTTTTTTATTGATATAATTCTTAACAAGAGTACATTGATCTGCTTCAGAAATAAGAACGCCCTGTATGGTTTAATAGCCTTATTAGTTACGATAAACGGAATAATAGTAGGTATGTAATTGAGTATTGCTTTGTTAATATTCCGATTGCATATTATTTTATCAATTATCTTAGGGAATAGTTATGACAGTAATTGTTTTATGGATAAAGAGGAATAATGTGGATATATGGTGTTGGTTGTATTATAATGTAAAACAAAGGATGGCTTTACAAAAAGTCGTAAAGTGATGATTATAGCAATAATCCTGCTAATATAAGTCAAGACAAATCTGTTCGAAAAAATATATTTACCAAACAACTATGTAAGGGTTCGACATAGTTTACGATTGTGTACAAATTTTATGGAGGATTTGACTAATGAAACGTAGAAGTAATGAAGAAAAAATAATAATTTTACTTGCTTACTTTATTAGATATGGATATTGGATAACTATGATAATTTTAGAGTTTTTATTAAAGAGTCCTTATGTCATTTTTGTTATGTCAGCTTTATATGGGATTCATCATTTAATCGGGCTGAGATTACATTTTAGACACTTATATTGTTCAATGCAAGATGCCTACCATGAAAAAATGAGTCTTTATAATTCAGGTAAATATACAGGAAAAATGAAAAAAGAAATTATATTCATTGGCTGTTTTTTTCTTATTATAGGTGTAATTGGAATTTTTATGGTCTATTTCAATATTGAATGATTCGCTCAAGCGTTTAGTTAAAGGAGAGATTATATTGAAAAAACTTAAAGAAAAAATCATCAGAGGAAAATATTATATCTATACAGTTTTTATAATGATTGCAATATTGATAATTGGTCTTTTAATCAGCAGTTTTGGATCAGAAGGCAATTCACCATTTTCTTTAATTAGAATTGTGTTAGGGCTTGGTTTTATCTGGGGTACATATATATTAGGATATCAGAAATATGTGAAGAAAAGACCTAACGAGTATAATCTTGTTGAACCATATTTTAGGTGCTTTTTCATACAATTTATAATATGGTTTAATATATTATTTGATATATTTCTTCTGTTATTATTTGTTACTTGTTCAATCCTTAGCTTAAAGCCAACGTTGTTAATTATTGGGATTATGTGTCTTCCTATATTGATAGGAATGCAGTGGATATTGTATAAGTTTTTAAGGGTGTTTCAATAGAAGTTTTTATATACGGTTAGATACACGATTGTGAACTAAGGGAGATATGTCTCTTATATTTATAAAGTACTAATTGAAGTAATAGTCAAATTAGAATCCGCGGAGGTCAAACATGATAGATTTATGTACAGAGAGATTAATAATAAGAAAATTTTCAGAGAATGATGGCGAAGATTTGTATGAATATTTTTCTAATCCAAATGTTTTAGAATTTGAACCATATAAGGTGTTTTCAAAAGATGAAGCTTATAGGGAAGCAAAAAGGCGTGTAGATGATGATAAATTTCTTGCTGTATGTTTAAGAAGTGGTAAATTGATAGGTAATCTCTATTTTTCAAAAGGAGAATTCGAAACGTGGGAAGTTGGTTACGTCTTTAATGAAAAATATTGGGGAAATGGATATGCGTCTGAAAGTTTGCTTGCGCTTATGAAATACGCTTTCCTAAATTTAAAGGTAAGAAGAATTATTGCACATTGTGATCCTAAAAATATTCGTTCTTGGCAATTACTAGAGCGTGTAGGAATGAGAAGAGAAGGGGAGCTGCTTCAGAACATTTTTTTCTTTACCGATGATAAAGGGAATCCTATTTGGAAAGATACTTATGAATATGGAATGCTCAAATCGGAATATGAGAAGTTATAAATTCCGATTAGCAGGAGATTCTGAACTTCCCTTTATAATTATTATGTGATGCATAATGGATAGATTTTTGATTTGAAACATTGTGATTTGATAAGAATAAAATAAGCATTTTTTATAATGTGCAGAAGGTGGAAACAATATGAAAGTCATAGTTTTTCAGGGTAGTCCGAGAAAAAACGGAGATACAGCAACTCTTATAAAGCCATTTTTATCAGAATTAGTTGATAAGGGTTTAGGAAACTGATGATTCAAAAAAGATAGCTGTTGATTTTGCGAAAAAAGTAATCAGTTGTTGTACAGAATAAGCATAATATGAAGTTTGCCAAATTAGAGATTCGCGGTTGGTACATATTGTGAAGTAAAGCATTTGAGGTGGAAATTTAGTCAGATAAAAAGTTAGTGTAAAACATGCAGAGAAAACGCAGTTTGTTATAACTCTGATGATAAAAGCGAGAAGCATTTAATGGATTTTATGTTTTTTGTAATAATAATTTTAAGTAAAGTTGAATCAGAAACATTAACTTTGGGAACTTTTGGTCGAATTATTTGTATAATTGGAGGCTGAGAAAAATGAAATATAAAAGATTAATAAATATTATTTTACAAACTATTGCATTTTTTACTTTTGTCTTGGCATTGTTCTTTTTAATGGAATTATTGGGGATTACGCCTGATATACCGATATTACCTGGAGCTATTGGCAGCACGGTTGGATGGACTATTGCAAGAATATTTCACATAGAAAAGAGATTAAGAAAAGATTGATTAATATGAGTACTTAAGTACATCAAACACTACTTGTTGAACTGATATGATTCTCATTTGTTACAAAAACGAATTATAAACTTTATTAGGAGAGCGGAAATATGGATATTAATATTTTACTTCAGAAACTTGCTAAACCGGCGCAAAGAGCTATTCAAAATGAAGGGATAACAACAATTGAACAGTTATCAAAATACAGTGAAAAGGAATTTTCTGAACTACATGGAATAGGAAAAAATTCAATAAATATTATTAAACAAACTTTGAAAGAGAATGGAATATCATTCTTACAAAAGGAATAATTGAGAAATACAAATCAGTTCACAATATTTCGAAAATGAGATCTTCCCATTATGTTTATGATGTAATACCTGGCACATAGTTTACAACTGAGAACTATAGAGACTATTATTGTTATGCATTTGATAGGAGTTATGTCATGACTTTTGAAAACTTTGATAAACAGGTAGAGGTGCTATCAAAAGCAGAATCAACTATATTAAGAGAGTTATATATTAAGCAATTCATTGATACAAGTATATCAAGCTATAAAAATGATATTGCTAATATGAAGTTATTTTCTGACGGATATTGTTATACAGGATATCTTTGGGACTGCCTATTGCAGCATAGTAAAATTACGATGAAGAGTCTTCTTGAGGAATTAGTAAATAAAGAAAAGATATTAATACTATGGGATATTCATTCATGTGATAGAATTTTTATAGAAAATTATTGGAGATTTCCTAAAGTTAAGGTTATAAGGGTTGATGCCAAATATCTAATAGAAGGAATTGAGTATTTGCCAGAGGATATATACATTTTTGATTACGATTTTTCATGGACTTATATAATTACTCATGAGGATGATGGGAAAAGAAGAATTTGCTTAAAGATTATTTAATTCATCAACTTTCACAAAAGCGAAGAAGTCAACTACCCATTATATTGATTAGGAAGATACATAAATTAGAAGATATTTGATTCGCTACTGAAGCGAACTATAGATTATTTATATTTTATACGAAATGAGGCAACGAATTATAATTATGGGCGGGGTTACTTATGATTGAATATGTTAACGTAAATAATAAAGAGTATAAATTTGTTATTGGAAATAGTAAGGATGATAAGTATAGAAAGAGTTTTAATGCTCTTACAGAGAAAATATTTGGTTTTAATTTTGAACAATGGTATCAAAATGGGTATATGAAAAATCAATACATACCATATTCGCTTATGAATGGAGAAAAGGTGATTTCAAATGTATCCGTAAATTTGATGGATATGAATGTTTTTGGAAAATCAAAACGCTTAATCCAATTAGGGACGGTAATGACGGATGAAGCGTATAGAAATCAAGGATTAAATAAAGTTATATTAGATAAGGTCATTACTGATTGGCATGATAAATGTGATTATATTTATTTGTTTGCCAACGATTCTGTTCTCAATTTTTATCCTAAATTTGGATTTCGCAAGGTTGATCAATATCAATGTAATAAAATAATTAGTCAGAAAGTTAACGGTACCTATATAAAGAAACTGGATATGTCCGATAGTGGAGATAGAGAGTTGGTTTATAATAAAGCATATGTTTCAACTCCGATAGCAAAAATCTCTATGATTGGTAATGCAGAACTAATTATGTTTTACTGTATTACGTTTATGAAAGACAATATTTATTATATACAGGAGTATGACACAATTGTTATAGCTAATTATCAGCAGGATATATTAGAGGTGTTTGGTGTTTTCTGCACAGAGGAAGTATCCTTAGATTCAATCCTTGATTATTTAGCAAAGGAAGACACAAAAAGGGTAAAACTCTTTTTTACACCAAAAGAAATTGATTCATACATAACCACACCGTTAGAGGGAGAAGATACTTTGTTCATTTTGGGGGAAGATACAATGTTACTTTCCAATGAGAAATTTATGTTTCCGTCATTATCACATACATAAAAAGATCGGATTAAAGTTTTAAGAATAATTATTTTTATTTTATGGAGGGATGTTATATATTTTAGAACAGTTTTAGAACAAGTTCCAGAATAATTTGACAAAATGGCGACCTCGTTATTGTAGTGAACTTAATTTCCACTATATTAATGAAGCGAATGTGTATATTTAAATTTTGGAGGGTGCATTATGGATTTTTACAAAGTGATAGACTCAAGGCGTACAATCAGAGATTTTGAAAATGTTCCGATCGATGATGAAATCATTAATAGGATTATTTCTGGGGGAATGAAAGCACCATCAAACGACCATATGAGAGACTGGCACTTTATCGTTATTAAAGATGAGCATGTCCTGTTGAAGCTACTAGATAAAATACCAAAGAAAATATCTGATGATGAAGTTAACACTATTATAAAAGATTGGGATTTAAATGATACATGTCAACAGAACGTATATAAAGACGCTATCCCTAAGCAATATCAGATGTTGATGAATGCATCATGTGTAATAGTGCCTGTGTTTAAGCAAAAAACTGACATATTGCATCCGGATAATCTTTCACACTTGAATGGATTTGCATCCATCTGGTGCTGTATAGAAAATATGCTTCTTGCCGCTACTGCCGAGGGTTATGCTTGTACATTGCGTATTCCATTGGGAGAAGAAGGCATGTGGGCAAGAGAAACTTTGAACTTCCCAGAAGATTACTTGATGCCGTGCTTTATCGCAGTAGGAAAGCCTAGTGATAATACTGTAGCCATCAAGCAAAAAGAATACTCTTTAAGTGAACGAATCCATAAAAATCTTTGGTAATAAACGAGGTGCAACATTCGATTTGTTGGAAATTCTAAACTTCCTATTATGTTTATGGAGTACAACCTAGAACAGAGGAATATTTGAGTATGTGGAGTAATATTAACAAATTTGGGGGAATAGCTTTGACAGAATTAGTATTTATTGAAGGAGTTTCCGGAGTTGGAAAATCAACAATGGCGCATACGTTAACTAATGAATTGAAATCGTTAGGCTATGCAGTAAAAGAATATATAGAATTCGATTATACCAATCCGATTGACTTCTATTGTACTGCATATTTATCCGTAGAAGAGTATGTGGAACTATGTGAAAAGCATAAATCATTTATAGAAATTCTACATGTTAATACCATTGTAGCCGGAAATGTAAGATTGGTTCGCTATTATAACCAGGATACTCCCTTGTTTAACGAACCATTATTGTCAGAGCTGGCACAAAAAGAATTTTGCTATAATCCAATTGAATTAGTTACACGAAACGAATACACTTCAGTGTATATAAATATATGGAAAAGTTTTGTTGCAGCCATAGATGAAACATATGACTTTATTGTTTTTGATGGTTCCTTACTTCACCATCCGATTAATGATATGATGAGAAATTACAATATTACTGGGAAGCAAGCCATTTCTCATGTCACAGCACTACTGAATGCATTGGGGTTAAGAACCTGGCATATTTTTTATTTAAGAACTAATAGCATAGGCGAACAATTGAAAAAAGCGCGTCTTAATCGTGGACAAAAAACTCCAACGAAAGAACAGATCAATTTTTGGGAGACACGTTATAAAAATGATATGATGGTTCTTAATAATATTCAGAAGGATTGTCAAGTATATGATGTTTCAGATGATGGTTGGAAATTAGCTCGAGAACAGATACTAACAAATCTACTAAATCATTGTTAAAAAACATGGAGGTAGTATGAGAACGAACAAAAAATACATAATTGTTATAATTATTATCCTAGCATTAATCATATGGTTTGCCATGACTTTTATAAAAGTTGAAGGATATACATATCCAGCTAAAGTTATTAGTAAATCAGAGAATAGTAAAATCATAGTAACAGACATTTACGCGGATGATAATAAAGAAATTGAGATAAATGTAAGCGACGTGAATGTATGGAATTTAATAGAAGCTGGTAAAACATATTTACTGGGCTATGATAAAAAAATTTTTCATAAGGAATACGATTTGGATCAAATCTTACCGATGGATCAATTACCTTCAGAATAGGGTGTATGTAAGCTTTTGCAAAAGCGAAGAGCCTCACTTTCTGTTTGTTTCAATTGCGGCTAGTCGAAGAATGGATTGATGAAAAGGATATTCGAAAACTAAAAAACAAATATGAATAGCTTCATATTTATCGGATAATTTCGGAAATTCTAAATTCTAATTAATAGGAATTCGGACTTCCCATAAAGATAGATAAATCTGAGTAGTTCTATTAGTTTTTATATTGTAAAGGGGGAACCAAGAATGGATATATGCCAATTTTGGAGGGATATTTTTGAACAAAATGCTGATGAAATAAGAGGTTATTTTTGTGAAGATGCTTATGTGAATTGGCATTGTACTAATGAACACTTTACGGTTGAAGAATTTGTTATTGCCAATTGTGAATACCCTGGGGAATGGGATGGGGAAGTGGAACGAGTTGAAAAGATGGGAAATCTAATGGTTTCAGTAACTTGTGTATATCCAAAGGATAAGAGTATATCCTTTCATGTCACATCATTCATATTAATGTCAAATGACAAAATCATGTCAATGGATGAATATTGGGCAGACGACGGCAGTGCTCCACAATGGAGAGTTGATAAACATATTGGAAAGACAATTAAATAAAATTCAACTGGAGAAATAATATGGAAAAGTTAAGATGTTCTGAGTGTAAAGAAGAATTATCCGATGAAATGATTGATGTAAATATGTGTTTTGCGTGTGGTTGTATTATCGATAAGAGCTTATTTGATGATACCTCATATAATGAGGGGAAAAGTAAGGATGAGAAAGAAGAATCAGCCTATAGTTCAGGGAATGATGAAAGTGATGTGAAAAATTATGGTGACAAATCAAATATCGAATCGGACCTAAATATAAAAAGCAGAGAAATAGAAGGAGAAAAAATATTAAAATGTTTGCGCTGTAATTCGAAAATGCATTATGTAAAGACAGCTAAGATACAATTAGGTCAGACAGGATATTTATTGGGAGATTGGTCTAATTTAATTGCAGGATCAATACAGCTAGAGATATATACTTGCTCCAATTGTGGAAAAGTAGAGTTTTTCCAGCCCTCAGGTTATGCAGAGCATGAAGTAGATAAAATTGCACAAAAACGTTGCCCAAGTTGTGGAACTATGCATGATATAGATTATCCGAAATGTCCATTTTGTAAATATATTTATTCAGAGGATTAGTTTATATTTCTATGCTATATGCTGAACCAGAATTGGGATATAAATCAACATAATTAGCAGCTAAGCAAAGAGATAATTATATATTTGATGAAAGAAAATAGGTGAATATTATGGTTGAAACAATATATTTTGCAGGCGGCTGTTTATGGGGTGTACAAGCATTTATTAAAACACTAAAAGGTGTTGTTAATACGCAAGCAGGGCGAGCAAATGGTTATTCAAACACTCTCGAAGGAGAGTATGATGGTTATGCGGAATGTGTAAAAACAGAGTTTGATACTGAAATTGTAACGGTTTCTCAACTGATGGATTATTTTTTTGAGATTATTGATCCTTACAGTGTGAATAAACAAGGTATTGATGTAGGGGAAAAATACCGCACAGGCGTATATAGCAAAGACCCCGGGCATTTGCAAGAGGCAGGAAATTATATAGCAGAAAGAGCAGACAGGGATAAAATTGTAGTAGAAGTCCTTCCACTTACGAATTATATAAAAAGTGCAGAGGAACATCAAGACAGACTGGATCGGTGCCCTGATGACTATTGTCATATTCCGAAAGAGTTATTACACAAGTATTTGTAACTAACTGTTATAAGCATAGTATGAAGATTGTGAAATTCAAAACAGTCTACGTCAACACAATAATAATTTTATATAAATTAACATTAAGGAGGTATTATATATGATTAATAGTACAATGGGATTTGCATTTTTGATAATTTTATGTTTTTATGCTTTAGCCTTTGCCTTGCTTGTTCTTGCAATTGTTGCTTTATTTTTAGCAATTAAAGCGTTAAGAATTTATATTCAAAAGAATTCGTAATAGTGTTTGTGAATCTACAAAAGAAATGATTTAAAATATCGAGTTAGATAGAATCGCTTATATTTCAGAATGCAGGAAGGTGAAATAAGATTTTAATACAATACTTAAGTAAAATACTGAATATTTTAGTTGTTCTTCTCGGATTAACTGCTCTCTATTATTCTTATTTACTCTACAAAAAAAGAAAGAAGTACAAAGAAAAATTACAAAAGTTTATTGAAGATTCAACCGATTTAAAGGATGATAAATTTTATAAGGAAGCAGATGTGCTGATGAAAGACTTTAATAGAGTAGTTGTAAAACCATATAACATAATAATTATCTTTATCACTATTGTAATAATATTAAGGATAATAATGTTCATTACTCAGATCATTTCATAAAATTAAGGCTGGCAATATATCACAACGGAGAATGCGAACGGGAGGTTGAAAAACATTATCTATTTTTACTAACTGCTTTAAGCAGTCGTTTGTTACAACAAAAGGAGTTAAATTTAGATATTGATTTCAATAAAGGTGAAACCATATGAAAAGAACATGTTCCATTATAATAGTACTTTTAATTTTGAGTTTTACAATGACAGCGTGCAAAAATGATACCAGTGTAAAAAACATTAATGCTGAATATTTTACTATTTCTTATGGAAGCAGTTTGTATGATGGACAAGATAAATGTGAACCCAAAATGGTTGATCTGCTTGTCAATGATTACAATAGTATTGAATTGGTTGGCACAACAAATCAGGACATAAATCTTGATAAATCAATATGTATAACATTCATTAATAAGGATAAGATTTCTGGGCAGGTCACTGTTGATGATAAAGGGGTATGTCACATAGAGGATAGACCTAATAACTATATCATTGATACAAATAGTAAATTATATAAAGATGCAAAAAAAGTATATGAGGATATAAAAGAGAAGTATCGTTCGTAAATGCTGATAACAGAAGACACATTATTATTCTATACCCCAATTGGGTATATTAAAATTAATACTTTACTTAAATTAAAGGAGGATTTATATATGAACAAGTTTACTTTTAAGGATTATTTTCATGAGCCAGAGGGCAAGATTGCGAAGCGAATGATTTTCAAAAGTGATAATGTTATTGCCTTTGTTCTAAACATAGCCAAAGGGGAAATACTGCCGGGTCATACCCATCTAGAATCAACCCTATTTCTCCAGGTTATGGAGGGGAACGCCAAGGTAGTTACAGATGGTAAGGAAACTTTGTTGCAGGTGGGTGAGTTAATGCAGGTTGATGGGCAGGAAAGTCTGCAGGTTATTAACACTGGTGAAGATGTCCTGCGGCTTTATGTTACAATTTCTCCAATGGGTACGGAAGATTTTGCAACAGATGCAAATGTTTAGTGTCTTATTTATGTGGCTGCCATAAGTTATTTCCACCATTAAAGAATGTTAGTAAAGTTGCTTTAACCCATGCTTACCAGTAATACAGGTAAGCATGGGGGGAGTGAAGAAAATCAAAGTTTAACCATATATTTTAAGAGGATTAAAATAAACAATTAACGAATATAGGAAATATTCTCTCCTAGAAGAGCTTACAAATTCGTAATTACATGAGTATGAAGATATAGGCGAACTAAAAGGGAAATCCATATTTCTAAATTAAATACAACTTAAGAGGACTGATCATGTTCAAAAAAAAGTATCTTACTGTTTACATAACGGATGAAAGTATTGTGGCTTCAGAGTTTCATAATGGAATATTTATAGACCAGCCAATTGCAGAAGCAATTAAACAAATCAACATAGAATGGGATTATACTAAAAATATTTATGAACAGAGAGAAATTATAATTGCCTTACTAAATCACTGTATATCCAAATTAGATATTAAATTTATGGATAGCTTAGTGCTCTTGACAGTTATCCCACTAGAGTATTTTGGTAGTTGTCGTGACAATATATTTGATGACATTATTCTAAAGGTAAAACATTTAGGTGCCTTATATGCGTGGGAGAACATTATATCGGCAGCAGCATGTTTTCTTAAGAAAATATCTGCAGACTATAAAAGAAAATTCATGATATATGGAGAAAATGAGAAAACATATATCTCGTTATTGTGGGCAGGTATGGTAGTTGATTTTATATGTATTGAAAAGGAGCTTGCTGATATTACAAAAGAGGATCTATTAAATTCGATTAACAATATATCCAAGAAAGTAACCAGTGAGATTCCAAAGGAATTTGTCATGCATCCTTCGTTTGATAAATTTGAGTATTCATGGAAAGAAGCCATTGAGAATAATGTGTATGTGACAGCCCCTAATCAAGTGCAAAATATATGGGGTGAATCCCTTGATGAATACAAATTGGTTTATATTGAATACGAGAAAGATATTGTATTAAAAGGTGCAAACGATGTTTTTTTTGCGGATTTAATAAAAAGCAAATATAAATTTAGGAAATTAAATTCGACATACTAAAATCCAGTTGAACCCTTGGATAATTAATTCTTGATTAAAACCATTTGGGCAAAGTTGTATATTGGCTTTCAATATGTTATGCTTTGCATAAATATTTCCAATAAGAGGGTGCGTTAATATGATAAATGATGTAACAGTAGAGGTCAAAAACCTCCAAATGAATTACGGCACGAACCAGGTTCTCAAAGGGATTAACCTTAATATTCACAAAGGGGAAATTATCGGCTACATTGGTACCAACGGAGCCGGAAAAAGTACAACTATAAAGATTATTTTAGGCATAGTTGAGGGGTATACCGGAGAGGTTAAAGTATTAGGGCAGGATATCGCAAAGGATAGAACGGAGTATAAGAGAAAAATTGGATATGTTCCGGAAGCAGCAGATATATACGATAACCTGACAGCAAGAGAATACCTTACCTTTATTGGTGAGCTGTATGGCCTTGAGTATGAGAAGGCTGATAGTAAGGCACAGCGTCTCATGAATTTATTTGGGATAATGGATGCCTATGATTCAAGAATTAATTCTTATTCAAAAGGAATGAAGCAGAAGGTTCTAATTATCTCAAGCTTAATACATAATCCAGAGATTTTATTCTTTGATGAACCTTTAAGCGGTTTGGATGCCAATAGCGTTATGGTCGTAAAGGAGATCATGTCGCAGCTGTCCAAACAGGGCAAAACCATTTTTTATTCCTCCCACATCATGGATGTGGTTGAAAAGATCAGTAACCGTATTATCCTTTTAAATGATGGTCAGGTTGTAGCGGATGGAAGCTTTAATCAACTTAAGAGGGACTCGAAAGAGGGTTCACTTGAACAGATCTTTAATCAGATTACCGGTTTCGATAGCTATGAAGCGATTGCAAAGGATTTCGTATCCATCGTGGAAGAGGTATAAGACTATGAAAGAGTTTAAATTTCTTAAGTTGATGGATGCGTTTCGTAAGGTATTTGAAAAATTCGGTTATAACTACGTTCTTTTGAGAAAGATTTTGCAGATGAAGCTGACCATGGATGGCAGAAGGGTATCCACTGTATTTAGTAATAATAATAAGAGTGCAGCTACGGAAAGCAATAATAATTTTTTTAAGTCCTTGGGCATTTATCTTTTAATGGGAATTATTATGATTCCCTTCGTATTGATGGACAGTAATTATATGTTTCAGATGAGCATTGTTTTCGCGGTTATGATGTTTTTTATCATGACCTCCTTAATATCGGATTTTTCGTCTGTTTTATTGGATATAAGGGAAAGGAATATATTAGGAACAAGGCCGGTGAGCCCCAAGACCTTAAGGCTTGCAAAAACACTTCATGTTTCGTATTACCTGTTCACCATCTCCTTCGTCTTAGCAGGACCAGCGCTCATCATAAGCTTAATAAAAAATGGGCCGATTTTCTTCCTGCTATTTGTTGTATCCATCATATTGCTGGATATGTTCTGTATTGTACTTACTACTATTATATATTTTCTAATTCTTCGATTCTTTGATGGTGAAAAGTTGAAGGATATTATTAACTATGTTCAGATTGTTCTATCCCTGGTTATTATGATTGGTTATCAGTTGGTTTCAAGATTATTCAATATCGTAGATCTTAATATAGCCTTTGTTCCGAAGTGGTGGCAGTATTTAATCATACCAGTTTGGTTCTCGGCACCCTTTCAGATGTTAGAAAAATCGGAAGTTAACAGTACCTATATTGCGTTTACGGCATTAGCAATCCTTGTTCCAATCCTGGCACTTGCATGGTATAACTCCGTATTACAACATTTTGAAAAATATTTGCTTAAGCTAAGCAATAATTCCGTCAAACATAAAAAAGAGATGAAAAGACCAGGCCAGTTTCTTTCCAAAATACTTTGCAGAAGAAAGGAGGAAAGAGTGTTCTTTCGCTTTGCTTCCGATATGATGAAAAATGAAAGGGAGTTTAAGCTAAAGGTATACCCTTCCCTAGGCTTTTCGATTGCGATTCCCTTTATATTTCTCTTTCAACAAATACTAGATTCCGGTATTAAGGAAATCTCAAAGGGAAAGTCCTACTTCTTTATCTATTTCTGTGGAATGATGCTGCCATCCGTAGTAATGATGATTCGTTATTCTGCCGGCTATAAAGGAGCATGGATTTATAAGGCACTTCCCATCAGTAATTTAACCTGGGTATTTCGTGGAACCATGAAGGCTTTATTGATCAGGTTGTTTTTCCCCTTCTTTCTATTACAATCAATTATCTTTACCGCATTTTTTGGAGTGCGAATCCTTCCGGAGCTGCTTGTTATATTGTTGAATCTTCTGCTTATGAATATTGTGTACTTTATGATGGATGGTAAGTATTTGCCGTTTTCAGAGTCCTTTGAGGGTGCGAAGCAGGGAAATGTGGCGTTGACATTTCTGTTAATGTTCGGGCTTGCCATTCTTGCCGGACTTCATTATTTCTTGTTGTTTATAAATTATGGAATATATTTTTATATGGCGATTGCGTTGATCTTAAATCTGGTACTGTGGAAATGTGCATTTCGTATCAATATGAAAAAGGTTAATAGGAATTAATGTAAACATATCATTAGTGTTGCGTGTAAGGGAAGTACCGCTATTGTGAATACAAAGCGGAAAATTAATAATATGTACAAAGGGGATTTCATGGATAAAATATCGAATCTATTATATAACATCTCGTTAGGATACATTTTTGCGTTTCCAATTTTATTACTTCTTTTGAAATTAAACTCCCTAAAGGAGTTTGAGATTAGAGGAAGAAATGTGATCTCCGTTTTATTATCTATTGCTACAATGAGCATTCTTAATGTCACAAATACGGTATTAAACGATGGGGAATTTGCATCTAATTTTGTTATGATTTGGGGTTTCATAATCGCTCCAATGGCAATTGGATTTTTTATTTTTTTAAATGGTATTGATCCAGGTGAAAAAGAAAGCTCCAAAAAGCGAAAAGCTGTTTTGGGCTTCAAAAAGCGAACCGTTATTTTACTTGCGGTAAGTATATTGGTTGCTTTCTCAGTAGTGCTTAATTTTACCATAAGAAGCTGCGATACCGTTCTTAACTACCATCAAAATCTTGTGAATAAAATTGCGACAGCGAATAACCCGAAAGAACTGCTCTATGAAGAAACGTCTAATTCTGTATATATGTTTGATGCAATAATAACTGATATCAATCAGATTAGTAATAGCAGAGCCTATGTAAGTTTAGCGTTGCCTTGGCGTGTAGAAGTCACGGTTGAAACATATGACAGAACACGATATTGGGTAATGGATTATGTTAGAAGGGACAAAGAGTGGAGATTGGAGGGGACGAGTGGTAGAGGTGAAGTTGTGTCAACTGGTGGTTTGAGGGAATAGGGTTAATATTTAATGGACAGTAGCATAAACTATCCCTTCATCTAAGAAGCTTTGAAAGGAGCTGCAATAATGAGATGGATAAAAAAAATCGGTTTGGTTTGCGGTGGGATTCTAATAGTCTTATTAATATTGTATGTCCTCCCATGGAAGAGCCGTATTAACACCACAATAAACGGTGCGCAATGTAAAATAGGTGAAAGTAAATATATTGAGAAGGTGACCATCACTATAAAAGGAGATTATAAACGATATCTCTTTAAAAAGGATACTTTCTCAGGAAGAATAGAATTAGATAACAGGGATTTTACGTTAGCAGATTCGAAGGTTTCCTTAGAGTTTCATGACAACAAATCATTTTTACTATACCAAAATGTTGTAGGAGGAAATGCAACTCAAGATCCTCTTGGGACGATTTATTGTTCGTCCGATTTTAAGAAGATCCTAATCTGCATTTATGAGGAAATCGGTAGTGCCACGGATTATGCAAATATTAAATCTTATACTTGGGATGCAGAGAATGGATTGTTTTTTAGTGCGCCTGCTTTAAATCGAGAAGAAGCAATTAGAATTGCGAAAGATTTAGCGGAGGAAAGTATTAATGGTGATTTTAGGTAAATTGTTGTCAAGAAATCTATAACAAAGGAACTTGTTTTTAAGGGTAGAATTACAGATAAAACTCATTGTAGAGGCCTTTCATAAACTTTTTGGTGAGAATCAGGATTAGGGGTAAAAAACATTGAAGCAAGGAATAAGAACAATTCTAACCTTTATAGTGATGTTGGTTATAATATTTGGCTGTCTCATAGCTAAGTATATTTATGATACCGAGTATAAGGTAACAAAGGTTTCGGAATATACGAATCCAACAAATCAGTACAATGTTGTATTTCAAGCAGTTGGAGCACCAGAATGGCCCTTTGGGAGTACTCAGATAAAAATAACACTTCTTGATGATGTTAAGAAGGTAGTAAAATCATTTAAATATTATATTAATGATGATGGGGCAAGGGCAGGTGAACATAATATACATGTAAAATGGTTTGAAAACTATGTTGAGATTACCTTGTCTGGCAGTGAACAAGAGGATGATATCTATAAAATTGATTATGAATAACTATGCAAGTCCAAATATATGTAAGGAAAGATAGCTATCGAGGCTCAAGTAAGGCTCGTGTATAAATGAAAACGCTAACCAATACCATGATGATATTGCTATAAATTAAAAGGAATATAGTTTGTTTTGAGCAGCCTATAAAGCTAATTTAGATCATGCTGGATTAAGCTGCTGCGTTTCTAATAAAACAATGGGAACCATAAAACTACGCGTAACAGATCGCTTCTATACAGAATTCCTATGCATCGATTTAATTTATTAAGAAGGAGATCACACCAATGATTAGCTTTGTTAAATTAAAATATACCCTTGTAATTAGCGCAGTCTGCCTACTCGGAGGCTGCGACAAAGTACAAGATATTGATAAGGAGACTATCGACCCGCTTCCTAGTAATGTGACTATCACAGAAAATCCTCAATTAATCGGACAAAAGGATGATAAGGAAACGATCAACCCGATTCCTAGTAATGTAACAGTTACAGTAAAGCCTAAAGTAACTGGTGTAAAAGAGCTGCCAGACAGTCCTAAAAGTGATGAAGAAAAACTTAAGGAAGGAATTGCCCTTATTCAGGACAAAAAATATCCCCAAGCAATTGGATTGTTATCTGAAATCAAGAATAACGAGCAAGCGAAAGATTTACTGGAGCAACTTCGTTATATTATTTCTGGTTCCTATATTGCAAATTTAGGTGTTGGTGTGGCTGCTATTGATAAGAATGGGAAAGTAAAAGTAATAATTGACGATGCTAATTTTAAATATTATCAGTATGGGGAAGCCACTAAGTGGAAAAATATAAAGAGTATTTCTTGTGCATTTGACCGATTGGATGCATTGGATAAGAATGGAGTCATCCATTCAACGAAAGGGACGGATCCACAATACACATATATTGTTGATCAGTTAAAATTGTATACGAATTTGTCAGTAATAGCTACCGATTTTGATAATTATGTTTTATTATCGAAAAAGGGTAAAATCTATGTACAGGCTTCAAAGGGTAGTGATGGCAAACAAGAGTTTTTACAAGACCATAGTTCCACATGGAAGGATGTTACGGATGTCATAATAGGGCAATCAAGAATTGGTGCATTAAAAAGAGATGGTACAGTATATGTTGCGGATTCTAATAAAATAGACAACCCTGAATATGGTTATATGTATGATGAGATTGGTGGTTGGACGGATATAGCTTCCATTTCAGCCGATGAGGTAGGTTCTATCGCAGGACTTAAATATGATGGAACAGTAGTTGTATCTACTGATAAAGTGAAAGGCATTACTACTCACAATATTTTTGATGTGTCCGACTGGAAGGATATCATCGCTATCTCCAAAAGTAATAGTACTCTGTTGGGACTTAAGCGCGATGGAACGGTAGTTGCTACTGGTAGCGACGTAAATAAGCAATTAGATGTGTTGGCTGGAGAGATATTGTAGCAATTGCAGCAGGAGATTGGATTACCATAGGTTTAAAATCAGATGGTATGCTTGTAGTTGCAGGAGAAATAGATGATGATATTATACTCGATATTTCGAGGGTTAATCAGCTGTATGTGCCTAGGGTGAATATTGAGAAATAGCTTAAATCAATTGAAAAGATGCAATTACATAGAGATTAACCAGTATGTCATTTAGTATAAGATTTTTAAATGTGAAGGATTTACTGGTTAATCTCTTTTGATATGAGTAGTTAAAGTTTGCAAAATTGTTAGAGGTAAATGTTAAAAAATATAAAATTTTTACCTCTGTTTTTTATGCCATTTTCTGCGGATTTTATAAATTAATAATAAGGGATAATATGGATTTTTGGTTGTAATTGTATTATAATGTAAAACAAAGATATGTCTTTACGAAAATTGGATTGTCTATTATAGCAATAATGGGAAGTTGTGGATTCTACGCACACAGTATGTATTGATCTGTAGAGTTATGGAAGATAACAAGAAAATTAGTTAAGGGAGTAATTATATGTCTCGAACAATTTTTTATTCTTGGCAGAGTGATGTCGAACCTAACAAGCATCGATATTTTATTCAAAGATGTTTAATAAGTGCGATTGGTGAATTAGAGCAAAGCGCAAATCTTTATATGGATTATGATCGTGATACAGCAGGACAAAACGGTAGTCCTGATATTACGCAAACTATCTTTGAGAAAATTGACAAATGTGTTTTGTTTGTTTGCGATGTGAGCATTATCAACTCATCTTGTGAATCAAAAAAAACGCCAAATCCAAATGTTTTAATTGAATTAGGTTATGCGGTGAGCAAACTTGGGTGGGATCGTGTAATTTGCCTATTTGATGGTAATACGGGGAAAATAGAAGATTTGCCGTTTGATCTTCGGCAAAAGAGAATAACGGTGTTTGAACCTGAAAAAGGAAAAGCGGAGGAAAAACGAATATCCCAAATACTTATGGTTAATATAAAGAATCTTTTTGTTGCAGGTAAACTTTTTAACCCTTTGAATGATTATATGAAAGGACGTATAGATAAAAACTTACTTGACATATGTAAACAACTTTCAAATATGCTTTTTGGAACAGTATCAATGAGCGATGGCTTAACTGGTGTTAAAGGGTTTTTACAATTAGAATCATCAACAGTAACTGACAAAATTGGACACGCTGAGTTTCCTGGCTTTATTGTACTTAATAATTATTACCAAACTAGCTTGGAATTGCGAGAAGTTTTAAAAGAGATTTTATCATCATCGTATTTCTCGCGTGAATGGACCTATACTGTTCTGGAAGCTATTGAATGGATTCGAAGTTATGTGTATTTGATTTCTGAGCGTAATCCTTATTATCCTCTCGAAGTTGTTAATGGAAAATTATGTGACAATTATGTTGCAATATTGGGGGAATCAATAAATCCTACTAATCCCCAAAATTCATATATTATTTTGGAAACATTTGATAAAGAAGGACGTAAATACATTGATGCTCATGGAGGGAGAGTAATAAATACGACACAATATCCCATTGATCGCACAAATGGCTCTGATCTATTAAAAAAATTTTTTAGGTTTAAAAAAGATGATATTAATAAATGCAGTGATATACTGTATCGTTTTATAGGTATTTGTCAGCGATGGCTAGATATAACCGATAGCGAATTTATTTTAAACCCAGATTACTATTTGATACAATAATTCGGGGTTGTTTAAATCTAACTTGAACCAAATCACGCAGCTGGTTCAATAAGGAAAGACATCGCAATAATTCACTAAGGTTACTTTATACTTTAACTAACTGTTAAGGAGAAAATGATTATGGATAATAAAGCGGAAGATGAGTCGTCTTATTATAACAGCGTAAAATCAGAAATTGATTCATACGCCAAAAAATGGAGATTAACTCATATTGAATTAATAGATAATGGACGAGAAAGTTGTGTCTTGAAAGCACACTCAGAACAATATGGGAATGTAATAATTAAAAAACGAAATACAGTAAAAGTCATTGAAGATGAATTTAATACTTTATCAGAATATAATGGCAGATATTTTTGTAAGATATATGGGGCGGATCTTGTAAATGGAATTCTTATTGAAGAACAGGTACAACCGGGAACAGAGTTAATCAAAGAAGAATCTCTGGACAGGCGTCTGGAGGTATTTGGTTCAATCCATAAAGGGCTTCATATCAAGCCCTCTATGAAGTACAAGTTTCCCACTTATTATGACTGGGTGAGTAAGGCAACCAGATACATAGAAACCAGAGAAGATCATAAAGAATTATGTATGCATATGCATAAGGCGGAGGACATCTGCAAGGAGCTTTTTACCCTTTATCCGCGCAAATTACTTCTGCATGGTGATTTGCATCACTATAATATTCTACGGAATAACCAGAACGGTTATACCTTAATTGATCCGAAGGGGGTTATAGGGGATTCGATTTTTGATATCCCTCGGTTCTTATTAAATGAGATGGAGGATGAGTTAGATAAAAAGCTGTTTGATAAAATCATTTATGCTATAACAGTGATTGGAGAAAAGCTTGGTATTCCTACAAAAATTATAAAGGAAACATTTTATATAGAAATGGCTATGGCAGAGTGTTGGATGGCTGAGGATGGCGAACTGGTAAACTTGGATAAGGTGATTTTTGCAGAAAGGATACTCAATGCTTAATTAACTTATAAAAGGTCTTTGCTTACTCTCTATGGAACTAAAATAAAAGGAAAAGGATTGGGTGTTTATGGAAACAATTCAACAGTTCATTAAAAAGTTTGATTCATCTAAAGACAAGCACGCATATACTGAAATAATTGAACGTATTAAAATGGAAGAATTATTATGGCTATCATATAGTCCATACACAAATAATTTCTATCTTGACTTTGAGAATGGTAAACCGGCATGTTACATATTTACAGAGAAAAAATACTACGATGAATATCAAGATTATATGTTACAGCAACAGATATTAGTGAAACCTATTGAAGACAAGGTAGAGCAAAGAATGTTAACGTTTGGCGATTTGTATAGAAGCGGTTTTGAAACGCTTGTAATTGACAACGGTCAGACTCATTTGGTTATGAGTTTGTTGGATGTAATAGATAAACCGGATTTTTTAGATGTTCCCGAAATAAGCAGGCCTATATTGAATCCTACATTAGTTTGTACCGCCAACCATTTCTTTCAGGGGTTGAGTACAAAAAAAGTTACTCGTGATATGGAAGAAAATATGTTCAAGGAAATATATTATGCAAAATATCTTATGCCTCTGGATGCAAGTAAAATGAATATGGAGAAAACAAATAAAGATAACGGAGAATGTGTTGTAAAGGAAAATAGCATTATGAAATTCCCATTAATAACGAATTCAGAATATAAAAGCTTTTATCCGTTTTTTACTGACTGGAATGAATTCAGAAGATTTGATAAAGAGCAAAAGTATAGTGGTAATATTGTGACCTTTGAAGAGATTAAATATTTTATTGATAAGGCTGATGGCATATCGATTAATCCATATGGAGTAAATATTATGTTAACGAAAGATATGCTTAGTGATATTGAAAGTGTAGCAAAAGGCTCACCTCAAATTACAGTTATAAAAGAGCAGGTAGCAGAGAAAGATACAAAGGTTATGCTTGGAGAGCCAACAGAATATCCTCAAGAGATGATTGATGCAATCTGTAAATATCTTAAAACCAATAAGAATGTTAATGTGGCATATCTGAGATTAATGATGAAAGACAATGAGCAAAGTTATCTTATTGTTGTTGACTTCTCGGGTGATAAAAATGAAGTTTTTAGTGGCATTGCTAATGCCGGAGGTCCTTTTTCTAATGGCAAATTCCTTGATTTTGTTCCCTTATCAAGTAGCTTTGGAAAAGATGCAGTTGAGAAAGTAGAGCCATTTTATAAGAAAAAGAAATTTGGGATTTTCGGATAAGGTTTTTAATGGTCATTACTTCCCATTATGTTTAGAAAGCAATGATGTTCAGTTGAACATCATTGCTAAAGGATTGGAATTTACAGCAGTTTGTAATTGACTTTCATCTACATGTGTATAGATCTCCGCTATTGCAATACTTTCATGTCCGAGAAGTTGCTGCAAAGAACGAATGTCTACACGCCCGTATTTGTACGTTAGGGTAGCTGCGGTATGCCTGAGTTTATGTGTGGACAAACCTTCTGGATTTATCCCAGCAGCACCAATATGCTTTTTTACTACGTTTTGTATGGATCTAGTTGACAAGCGCTTTCCATTACGTGAAATAAAAAGAGCATTGCTATCAACAGCTATAGAATTTCGTATGGTGATCCATGTAATCGATTGTTTTACAGCTGGAGTAATGAAAATTTTCCGTTCCTTATTTCCCTTGCCTATAACGGATAATACATCAGAGTTGACCTGATCGAGATTTATTGATGCTAGTTCTGATAACCGCAACGCACAGTTCAGAAAGATTGTAATAATGCAATTATCACGAACAGAACTTGAGCTTGATTCGATTAGTAAACGTACCGATTCTTCCAGCGTCAGGCATCTGACTATTCGCTTAGGCTGTTTAGGGGTTTCTAATTCTTCGGCAATGTTATTATTTATAAGATGTGCTTTGGTTTTAAGATACTTCCAGAACTGACGAATGGAAACAATTTTCCTTGTCCTCGTACCAGGTGACGAATTAAGGGTTTCTTGACAATAGGCTAGAAATGCATACATATCACCAAGTGTAATAGAATCAATGAATTTAATATTTACATATTGAAAATCTACATGCTCTTTGGATCGGCTAACATCAATAAAGTGAAAGAATTGTAAAAGATCCAAACGATATTCCAGTATGGTGTTCTTACTACGACCTTTAATTGTTACGAGATAAGCTAAGTACTGTTCAACTAATTTACATGTTTTGTTTGATTGCATCGGGTCAACTCCTTTTTAGGAGTATTGCCAAATTCGCATTGTATAACACAATCATGTTTGCGGAATAATGTGAAGCTAAGCTGTTGTTAGGATATATGGATTTTGAATACGAGTGATAGGAGAAATACTTTGCATACACTTGATTTAGTAGATGGAGAAATTAATGAATTTGAAAAAACAATTATATGTATTATTGCGTCATATTTAAGGGTTCATCCAATAGGTTTAAATATATCACAATGGAATGATATTTCAAATTTTATATGTATTGATTCAAATATTATTCAAAGAATGCTTAATTCTATAGACTTAAACAATGATTTTATATATTCAAACTTAAAGATAAATGGGGAAATAATTGACTTAAATGAATATTGGCTGGACTATCAAATATTTGAATGTATACTAAATTATTATTTTATTCATAATTGTATTCAAAAAATTAAAGATAATAACGAAAAGGGAGATCTGTTAAATAACTACAGAATTTATCAAAGCGCAGCTCATAATATGAATATGATGAATGTATGCTCAGGTGCATATGAGTGTAGTTGCAATCAGTACTTTTCAAGAGAATATGCACCACAATCATTTGAGAGTTTTCATCCTAGTTATTACATTGATATATTACAATTGTACATATTCTCTGACGATTATTTTGAGCAAAACAGAAATATGTTGCCTATACTCTATAGAATTATTAATTATGAGATCATATCTCATGCAAATTCAATGTACTTGATTGTAGTTTCCCAAATATTAAAGCATTCTAAATTCTATGATGAGCAAATTCATAATATTGCAGAAGAACTATATGATAATATTCGATTTCTCTTAAAAGATGCGCGAGTTATTTCTGTTCAAGTCAATCTATTATATCAAGATACACATAAAAACTATGAGGAGAGAAATAAGCAGACCGATAATACAACAAGGTTACATATACTATACGGATATGATAATTATGATTCATATAGTTTACGGCTCGATTTACCTCATAAAGGCATTGGTTGGATACATTATAATAATAAATCACCGGGCGGCGTAAAGAGTTACTTTTTCTCGCCAACGGAATATAATTCAATAATAAAGATTATGCCTATTATGAGCAAGTGCTTTATTTATTATGGAAACAAATGGTTTCTAAAAGAAAAATACAACTGTAATTTAGAAAAAGAAGAATACCAACTATTTGAACAAATTCAAAAACTGAAGGAGCATACTGATGCTTTTAAAAATATGTATTCAGAAGATAATGTAATAGCATTTTTATATGAAGTCAATAAATTTCTTTCCAGTATATTTTTAAGTATAGTTGATAAAAATGAAGAAAATGCTATATACTGTTTTAATTTTGATAAATTAATGAGCTGGCTCGAGTTATACAATATCTGTAAAACACATGCAGATGACATAGGTGCTAGAGATTTTTCTGATTTGATTATTAAAAGAGCAATAGATTATGGGATTATTTTGCCCTGTGATGAAAAAAATTATATGTCTGATGAAGGGATTCAGTTAATAATAGATCTTGCTTATGATAGATGCTTTCATTAAGTATAATTTGGCGTTAATATTTTTGACTACAATTGGGAAACCACTGGGGAAAAGGTTAATATATTTGATCAGCTATACAACCATATAAATGTAATTTCTACAAAATCATTATAAATGGAAATATGAATGTTTTTGCTGCAGGCGAATTCAGCAATTCTGTATGGGGATTTTATCTTTTCAAATATTGAAGTGTACAGCTAATGAACCTCATTTGATGTTATACTAGCCAAATCTAGCTTCGCTATTGTTATCGATTGTTTACAATAAATTGTTGAGGTGAATAATATGAGTGATGATGAATTGATATATTATTTTTATGAAGAACTAATCATGACATTAATTACATTATCGTTACCCGCAATAGAACAGAAAGAAATGGTTGGACAAATAGGCTGTGTTGGTGACGAAATTCTTGAAGATTATGATAACTTCTATAGATCTAGAAGGCAAATTTATATTGATAATAATATTTTTAAAGAAACCGAATTGAATATACTTGATGGATTTGATAAATACTTGGACAAATTCAATGGTCATAATGAAGATTTTTATTGGAGTATTGAAGAATTAAAAAACAATCCTCTTTGGGCAGAATTAAGGACAGAAGCAAAAAACGTACTTTCTAAAGTATTTGGAGAGAATTATCATATTGAAGTTCAGAGAAAATATGAAAGAATTGGCGGTAAGTTAATGGAGACAACAAAACGGAAGTTGGTAAAAGGATAAAGTTAAAATGATTAATCGTGAAAACAAAACAACTTCCCATTATGTTTATACACAACGATAAGAAGAAATCCAGACAAATACGCAGTCAGAGGTAATAGTGAAACAGCGTTTAGGTAAGTCACAATACAGAAGATATTTAAGTGAATAGGAGTATATTAATGGATATTGATATGATTAAAAGCCAGCTTAATAGATTGATTGAATTATTAGAGAGTCCTGATGTAGATGTTACTTGGTCAAGTTATGATAATCCGGAACAAGTAATCAGCGATATAAAAACAATTGGAAATAGTATTCTATGTGGAGATATTAAGTTAATCCAAAAAATGAAGTTGCTATTAGCACCGACTGGAGATTTGCAGGAAATTTCAATCAGTAGTGGTTGGGGTGACGAGTTCTTGGAGATTGCATATGCCATTGAAATTGCGTTAGGGATATGAAGAGCTTACTGTTAGTCTTGAATTGACAAAGTATGTATTCAGAACAATAAGCAGGTATATTTCGATTTTTGATTTTCAAAGAAAATACAAATATTATGTGTACAAATATAAGATTAAAATTTTAGCTTCTATGATAGTTATGACAGTAAACCATAATGTTGTAATCTAACTTTTATTACCCACCTCAATCTTTTGTTCATAGACTATAAAGTTTGAAAAATTTGATACGTATTTAGGGACTTTTTTGCGCTTACAAAATGCAAAATGACAATAAAGTTTGTAAAATTAATTGTAAAAATTTAAAACTGCTAAAATTATTGACAATAAAGTTTGAAATAAAAATAGTAACGAACAAGGAATGGGAAATATTTCCCTCCGTGCCTTGTCGTAGTTGGCTATATACAAACGCTTAGTACTACTTTTAATTCGATATTGCTACTTTTGAAAATAAAAAGTATAAACCAGCAATACTGATTTTCTTGCATTATAATGTAACTATATGAAAATCAAAATTCTAATTATATCTATAATGCGATTTAAGTAAACGTAATTTTGGGATAGGTATGTTTCCGCAAAGGGTACATGTTGAAGTGATAATAATGATGACGTATTGTGGTGACAAGAGAAAATAAGGTACTTCAACCACAGCATATAGTGGTTTTTGGACACAAAATGAGAAAAAAACGGGGCAAAAAAGTGAATTTTTGCCCCGTTTTTAAGTCGTTTTATAGATGACATCGGGTAATTTGATAAAAGGAGAGATGAAAATGGATATTAGTTTTAACGAAGGAAGATTTATTTATTAGCCTTAAGAACGGTTTGAAAAAGCCCAGGGATGATTGTCAGCCAGCGGGGAGCCTCGCTGTTTGACTAGACAGCGCCCTACAGCTATGCACTGATAGACGATGATGATATCCACTGTCTGATGATTGGCGCCGCAGGCGTCGGCAAGACCGCCAACTTTCTCTATCCCAATCTGGAATACGTCTGCGCCTGTGGCATGAGCTTTGTCACGACCGACACCAAGGGAGATCTCTAGCGCAATTACGCCGGCATCGCAAAAGATCACTACGGCTACGATGTGCAAGGTATGCATCCAGATCTTCCATAGATGCAAATTTCGTAATGAAAAGGATATCATATGCACCCTCCTCAGGACGTACGTTTGATTCAACTTGTATGTCCAGAAGAGCATCAATTTTTCCTTTCATACTAAGAAGAGCCGACTGTACTAACTCATTTTCATTGCCATTCGGATTCTTTAGCTTTAACATAACATTGTTTATAATCATAGTTATTCCTCCTTAAAATAAATCTGTCCTTGTGCACAATAATTATTTTAAAGAATAAAACCTGACGGCAGTGCGTAGGATAAACCCAAATATTTTTGTTGCAGGGTATTGACATTGGAGTACGCTCTAATGATAGTCTATATGCGGAGGTGATTTTATGAAAGAATATTCTATCCAGCAGGTATCCGAACTTTTGCGTATGCCAAAGGATACATTGCGATATTACGATAAACTTAAATTGGTGTCCCCATCACGAGGTGAAAACCGTTATCGCTACTATACAGAACAGGACATCTTGGATTTGCAGTACATTGAAACATTCAAGTACGCTGACTTTACGTTGGCAGAAATCCGTCAATTTTTCAATTATATGCGGTCATTGGCATCTGCAGAGGATTGCGATAATATTGAGCAATTATTTGAAGATAAAAAAACGGAGTATACGCAAAAAATCAAAACATACAAGACAATGGTTGTGCTTGTGGATAAGATGCTCAATGTTAAAAAAGAGATAGCATCCCCCGATGACATTGTAAAAGCAAACGAATTGGTCGTAAGAGTATTCCAAGACATCAAAGGGGGATCAGGACGAAATGACACTAAATGAAACCATCTACAGGCGAAAGACTACAAGAAAATTTGATTTGACTCCACTTGGCGATGAGGTCGTAACGGATATTAGTAACTTTATCCGCACGGTCAAACCGCTATATAGGGACATCGAAATACATTATGATTACGCAGGAAACGAAGATGTAAAAACGAGAGTGATAGATATTATAGCGCCACATTATCTTGTTATTTCAAGCGAGAACAAGGACGGATATTTGACCAACGTGGGTTTTATATTTCAACAGGTGGATATATACCTGCAAAGTATCGGTCTTGGTAGTTGTTGGTGTGGCTCGGCAAAACTCTCAGCAGGAATGGATACCGAACTCGAATTTGTGATTGCAATAGCCTTTGGAAAGCCGGAAGCAGGAAAATCCCCCTATCGAGAATTATCTGATTTTAGGCGCAAGGAGTTGAGGAAAATATCCAACATTGCCGATGATAAGCTCGAACCTGCACGCCTTGCACCGTCCTCTGGCAATAGTCAACCATGGTATTTCCTTAGTGAAGATGGAACATTTCATGTTTATTGCGTGAATCTTGGAGTTGCCAAAATAAAACCTTTTAAGAAGATGTTTGAGAAGTGGAACAAAATTGACATTGGAATTGCCCTTGCACATCTCTATATTGCACATCCCGACACATTTGAATTTTTTATCAATCCTGCGGTCGGTTCATTGAAAGGCTATTATTATGTAGGAAGTATAGAGGAGCAGTCAGTATGAAAAATAGAATCTACTTTTTTACGGGTACGGGCAACAGTCTGAAAGCAGCAAAAACCATTGCTGAAGCATTGGACGATTGCGAGCTTGTGCCAATTTGTAAGGATACGCCGCTTGAAATGCCTACTGGCTGCGAACGGATTGGATTTGTCTTTCCGAACTATGCGGGAGGGCTGCCGAAAATGGTTGCGGAGTTCATTCGTACCGTGGAGTTGCCCGACGCTTATCTATTCGCCGTTGCCACATACGGCGGCTTTTCGGGAAGTGTACTTGCACGAGTAGAAGATTTATTGAAGCAAAAAGGACAGAGCCTTAATTATGGCGCTTCCGTTCGGTCATATCCGAATTTGGTAACAGCATATCCCATGATAAAGGGAGTTGGCTTTTTTACAAAGCTCGCCAATCGCAAGAGCAAGCGATTGGCAAAAGAAATAGCCGCCAAACAGCAAAAGCCTATTCCGGCTCTACAGGAGTCTGCACCGAAAATGTACGAGGGATATATGGCACAAATCCATGACAGCGATCAAAATTTCTATGTGAACAACGACTGCATTTCCTGCGGCATATGTAGTAACGTCTGTCCGGCAAAAAATATTACGATTGATGATGGCAAACCCGTTTTTCACCATCAATGTGAAAGCTGTATGGCTTGTATTCAGTATTGCCCTAAACGAGCTATTAACGATAAAGATAAAACCGAAAAGCGTGGACGGTATACGAATCCCGACATCGGGTACCAAACGATTATTCAGTTGCGAAGGAAATCACTGTGAAGAAAAAATTTATTTTTATCACAATAGCGGCTGCTCTCATTTTGGCGGCTATTACGGTCACAAAGATTATGAACCCCTTGAATCTTGGCATAAGTCCGTTAATAACAGCGAACGGGCAAAAGCCGATAGGCAGAAGTCTTGAGATTTCTTTTTCTTATGAAAATCTTGCTTTAGTTGCTTCGAACCAATACGCCTTTTGGATTGAAGATATGGATGGGAAGTATGTTGATACGCTTTATGTGACACGCTACACCGCTGGGGAGGGACACCGCCGCAGACCGAACTCCATACCGCAGTGGGTTTCAGCAGCAGGTATAGCCGATATGCGTAATTCGGAAATAGATGCTATATCGGGTGCGACACCTAAGCCAGGTAATTATCTCGTTTATTGGGATTTTAAGGACAGTAAAGGAAACGTAGTTGAAGGCACGGAATACCGTTATTTTATAGAAGCGTCTGTAATGAATAATGATACCGCAGTATATTCCGGTGTTATCGCGATTGGTGAAGAGACGTGGGAAGATTGGCCAGTCCCCGAATACAGTAACCCGAACAGCGAATACAACGCTATGCTCTCAAATGTTCGAGTGGCATACTATCCGAAATAACGAGGAGGCTTGTCGTACATGAAAATGGAAAAGCGAATTGTACTTGATTATATCATGTTGCTTGTGCTTTTGGCATTGATGTTGAAGCCTCTAACAGGCGTAATTGCCCATGAAATATTGGGAGTTGGCTTCGTTATACTTATCGTGATACATTATGCTAACAATCGAGGATGGATAAAGAAGGCAAGGAAGAAACCAGGAATGCTTGTGATTAACAGTCTATTGATTGTGTCAGTCATACTGACGGCGCTCGGTGGAGTTATGGTTTCTGTTGTGTTGTTCGGATTTCTCAATATACCCTACCATGAGATTTATTATAAAATCCACACATCGGCGGCGCAGGCGGTTCTGCTTTTATCACTCTGCCATTTGCTTATGCACATGAAGATGATTGGGGCATTTGTCCGCAAGAAGCAGGTTGATTGATATAGCAAATACCTATTGTGCTTTCTTGCACAGTTAAGCGAAGATGGCTGAAAACTATATTTTGTTATATGGCAAGCCGGAAAATGCGGTTGCTGCAAACGCCGTGAGCCCGGTGTTCAATATCGAATCCAAAACAGAAAGCCGGTGTTCGGCAACCGTTGCGAGCAGTGCATGGCTTGTCTCCAGTGGTGTCCGCAGAAGACCATTAATTACCATGGCAAGACCGAACACCGCGAGCGTTATCACCATACGGATATTAGTGCACAAGATTTAATGAAAAAGGAGTAAATGATATGAGTAAAATTATCGCCATAAATGGCAGTCCACGAAAAAACGGTAACACAGCGACGTTACTGCAAAACGCACTTGACGGAGCAAAATCTCAGGGAGCAGAAACGGAGCTTGTTAATTTGGTTGACCTCAAATACCAAGGGTGTATCAGTTGCTTTGCCTGCAAACGCAAAGGCACGGAGTATATTGGTAAATGTGCAATGAAAGATGATTTAACACCTATATTGGAAAAAGCAATGACTGCTGATGCCATTATATTAGGTTCTCCAATTTATATCGGCGATGTTACGGGTATGATGCGTTCATTTATTGAGCGGTTTGGCTTTATGAATATATCATATAACAACAGCAAAAGTTGGCATAAAACTTCAACCAAGAATGCAGCCTTTATTTATACGATGAATGGCAATAGAATTCAATCAAAGCTATTTACTTATATCTATATGATGAACACAGGTATCCTTAAAAAATTCGGGGGTTACACGACGCAGCTTCTTAGTACAAATACATACCAGTTTAATGACTACTCACAATATGATGCTTCAAATTTTGATGAAAAGAAAAAGAAAAAAGTAAAAGAAACCACTTTTCCAAAGGATTGCGAGAAAGCATATAGCATTGGAAAGGACTTAATAATCAAATAGTATTCTTACTATCTGTCGTAAAGTAAATAAGTAAGAAGGCAAAGTAAGCGGAGCATTTGATTTTCTTGAATATAGAGCTTAACTAGGGATATTTTTTGCAGTATTTAGATTGAACGTTCACTTGGATTGTGGATGTAAATGGAAATGCAATAACACAACTATTAAAGAGGATGATCTAAGGTGACGAAGATCCTAAATATCTGATATGGAAAGGAGGATTGGTTAAATTGGAAAACATTAATTGCAGCTGCCCTCATATGACATGTCCCAAGCATGGTGATTGTAAACAATGTATGGAGTTTCACAAAGGTAAGCCATACTGTAAGGTTGGTAAATTTAAGAAAGCGCAAATGCGCGTTGTCTTCAATGTTTACGATACAGTAACGGGAGTTAAAAAAAAGAAGTAAATCCGGACCCCTAACTAGGCAGAAAGGCTTAAGATTTTAGTTTAACTAAAATGAACGTTCAGTTCAACAGGAGGATTCGCCGAATTCATGAAACTTGATGTAACGGACGAAAATAATGTACGGGATGTTATCAACACGATTGTGGAGAAATATGGGAAGATTGATTTTGCGGTAAACAACGCCGGTATTGCGCAGTACCCCGCGCCTATTATAAAAACTGAAACAGGTTCCACATTAATTATGGACGGCGGGCTGCATCTGAACATTCAAAACAGCAGGTCATTACTGAGAAGGGCTAATTATGGAAATTAAAGAATGGCATCAGGACGCAATCTGGAAAAAAGTGGTAGGCGCCCTGATAAAAAACGATTTTGACGCAATCTATGTATCGACAGAAGAGGAAGCGGCAGATATTATTATGAAACATATAAGCCCAGGATCTACTGTGGGTTTTGGCGGTTCAATGACTATTACGAATATGGGGATGCAAGATAAGGTCAGGGCTGCCGGGGCAAAAGTTCTCGATCACGGCGAGGCTCAAAGCCGCGATTAAGCAATAGCAATGGCAAAGGAAGAAATGTTTAGTGACCTTTATTTATGCAGCAGTAATGCAATTACATTAGACGGAGCTCTTGTCAATGTAGATGCTGTGGGAAACAGGGTGGCAGCGATGGGTTTCGGCCCTAAAAAAGTTATCATTGCAGTGAGCGTCGATAAAATCTGCAAGGACGAAGCCGCCGCATTTGAAAGGTTAAAAAGTATAGCCGCGCCTATGAATAACAAAAGACTTGAAAGACCCGATATTTCAAACCCATGCATGAAAACAAGTGTTTGCACAAATTGCCAATCCAAAACTAGGTTATGTAGAATATATTCAATGATGAGAAGAAAACCTAGTGCTACTGTAACGGTAATTGTTATAGGAGAATCATGTGGATTTTAGCGTTTGAAAGGTCACAATTCTTTACAAATTAAAAAACTTGTGGAAAAGTTTTCCGTGCAGCCTCCTCACTCAACGTGGAAGTGAGGGGGTTTTTCTATTTCCCCTTTTTGCTCCTTGATAATTTTATATACGGCAGCTTAAATACATGAGCTGTCCAGCCGTGATGAGCGGCAGCGACATTGACGGGCGAGCCAAGACTGCCTGCGGATGGGTGACAGACATCCGTCGAACCGATGGCATCGAAGGTGACGAGGTAAAGCCCGGTCATAAAACAGTTTATGAGGGACTGTTTCGCATTGAAATGGACAGTGACAATGCTACTTCCGTCCGGCCACAGACTCAAGCAATGGGGGCGGCTCACAGAGATCCTGGGAGAGGTGAAATTCTTATGAGGTTTGATGACCACAAACCGTTTATGCTTCTACATAATCTACCATAATGTTCTCCCTTGACCCCGAACATAAGTTCTGATATAATCCAATCAAAGGAGAACATATGTATGGATAAAATTATCTTTCATATTGATGTCAATTCGGCTTTCCTTAGTTGGGAAGCCGTTTATCGTCTGCATATCCTTGGAGAGAAGACGGATTTGAGGGAAATCCCTTCGGCGGTTGGAGGCGATATTAAGAAGAGGCACGGGATTATTCTGGCTAAATCTACATCTGCCAAGAAGTATGGCATAAGAACAGGAGATACCATTAATGATGCCTTGAAGTTATGTCCCCAGCTGGTGTTAGTGCCGCCTCATTATGATCTTTATGAATCCAGTTCGAAGGCCTTCATGGAGATTCTTAGAGAGTACTCACCCTGTGTGGAGCAGTATTCCATTGATGAGGCATATTGTGATATGACGGGAACCATTGGATTATATGGTTCTGCGGTGGTGGCGGCGAATTTGATAAAGGACCGGATTTCAAAGGAGCTTGGGTTTACGGTTAATGTAGGAATCTCCACCAATAAGCTGCTTGCGAAGATGGCTTCGGATTTTAAGAAGCCTAATTTGGTGCATACTCTGTTCCCAGAGGAGATGGAGAGGAAGATGTGGAAGCTTCCGGTGGAGGAACTGTTCTATGTGGGTCATGCCACAAAGAGAAAGCTCCACGCGCTGGGCATTCACACCATCGGAGAGCTGGCAAAGACGGATTTGAATATTCTTCGGGCACATTTTAAAAAATACGGTGAGGTAATTTACTCCTTTGCCAACGGAATTGATATATCCGTGGTATCGGAGGAGGCGCCTCTAAATAAAGGTTATGGCAATTCCACAACCATTGCTTTTGATGTGGATCAGTCGGGAGCTGCTAAAATGGTTCTACTATCACTGGCGGAGACAGTGGGAGCCAGGCTGCGAGCAGATCATGCGATGGTAACGGTGGTGGCGGTGAGTATTGTGGATTCGCTATTCAATCACGCCTCCCATCAGATGACGCTGTTTAGTCCTACGAATACCACCAATGAGATACATCGTGCGGCATGTCGTCTATTTGATGAATTCTGGGATGGCTCACCTATTAGGAATCTGGGGATTCATACCAGTAAGGTGGTAAGAGGGAATGTGGAACGTCAATTAAATTTATTTGATATGAACCGTTATGAACGCCTGGCGAAGCTGGATAAAACAGTGGATCAGGTGAGGGAAAAATACGGGCATGATTCTATTATAAGAGCAACCTTTCTTAACAATCCCATTCATCATATGACTGGGGGTATTTCGCCGGAGAAGCGCAAGCCCAGCAATTATGGGGGAGGAATCAAAGAATAAGGTAAGCATAAACACCATAAAATCTGATGTAATAATCAGAAACTACACAGGATAAATGCGGTTAAGAGACAGAAGAATAAGACCATAAGATTAAATGCATTTTAAAATATAGGATTAAGGTGTTAAAGGTTTTTCAACAGAGGTCACTAGGAGTTGCATAAATTTTTGATTTTGTGCAAATCACCATTTCAACTGTATAAACAGACCTTTAACACCTTAATCATTGATACATCAAGAGTGTCGCTTTGATTTATTCTGTGATAGGAGGTCTTCCCATGCTTCATATGCCTGTGGATGTGATTGCAACCTTTAATGTGTTAGGTGACATAAAGCCGAATTTTATCCGTCTGGAGGATGAAAAGCATGTTCTTCAGACCTATAAGATTGAGAATATTTTATACAGCAAAGAAGAGAAATACGCCGGAGTTGCAGTCATGCTGTTCTGCTGCAATATACGCTCCGGTGATTCTCTTCAAATGATCAATATTAAATACCACATCAAGACTCATCAGTGGGTTTTAGCCAATGAGATATCAAAGGGGGCGGGAGTGACTTCCTGAAGGCGTTTTTCTGCCGCCTGATAATAACTCTCATCAATCTCCATTCCGATAAAACGCCGATTCAGCATTGTGGCAGCAACTCCCGTGGAGCCTACCCCCATGAACGGGTCAAGGACAAGGTCGTTCTCCCTGCTGGCAATCTGAATAATCTGCTTTAGCACGGAGATGGGTTTTTGAGTGGGATGCTTTGGAGTTTTTAGCCGCTCCCGTCCACAGCAGATGGGGGCTTCTATAAAGTTGTGCATCTCATTTTGCCTGGAGAAATTCCAGGTATGTTTTTTGTTCCACATACACACAATGAGCTCACAGCTGTTTAAGAATGAGGACTTGCGGATGTTGGGAACGGGATTGGTCTTATGCCATACCATGAACTGAAAGGTATCAAACTCACTGTCAAAGACAGCGTGCCATCTGCCAATTAGATTATAACTGGTAAAGAGAAAGATATTGCCGGTGGGGGAGAGTACGCGCTTGAATTCCTCTACAAAGTCAGCAGGCTCAAGATCCGCTAAGTCCCATTTTGCCACATCATTATTGATTTCACTTCTCCAATCAAATTTCATATTACCGGTGGAATATTTCGCAAGATTATAAGGTGGGTCGCAAAGAATCAACTCAATACTTCCATCCGGTATCAGCTTTAGTTTTTTCATGCAATCGCCCTTCATTAGTAAATATTGATCGATCGTACGAACATCAATCATAAGTAACCTCCCGGTATCAGAACATGCATGTAGTGTATTATGATTGCAAATGTATATAATTTACAATTTTAACCCAACTTATTATAGCATGGTCAAACACAACATAGGAGAAAAACAATAGCCAATGTTTCGACAGAATGAGAACGAAACCTTGGCTATTGTTTCGTATATAACAGTATGTGATATAAAAGTTATTAAGTTGTCAAAAGGTTTGTTTACACTGTGGCAGTGGCAATTTGCCAAGGGACTCTGTTGATGAACCTTTTGATAAGTTGATCAAGATTGTAAATTAATGCTTGACTAATATACTACCATATGTTATTAATAACATATGGTAGTGATAAACATGTACAAATAAATAGCATATATATTTAGATGCAAGATAATTAAATAGGAAAAAGAAAAATATGGAGGGTTACGGCTGAGGGTTACGGCTGAGAGTTACAGCTGAGAATTAAAGCTGAGAGTTACAGTTGAGAGTTATAGCTGAGAATTATGGCAGAGAGTTATGGATGAGAGTTACAGCTGAGAATTACGGCTGAGAGTTACAGTTGAGAATTACGGCTGAGAGTTATGGATGAGAGTTACAGCTGAGAATTATGGCGAGAATTACGGCTGAGAGTTACAGTTGAGAGTTATAGCTGAGGATTACGGCTGAGAATTAAAGTTGAGAGTTAAAGCTGAAAGTTATAGCTGAGAATTACAGTTGAGAGTTATAGCTGAGATTTACAGCTGAAGGTTATGACTGAGAGTTATAGCGAAGCATTAGGCTAATAATCAGCATTCAGCATAACTACCTTATAATATTTAACCATTTACACTAGAAGCCTACCAATGCAGAGGAGGAAATAATATGTCACTAAATCATGTAATTTTAGGTTTACTAAAGCAAGAACCCATGACAGGGTATGATATGAAGAAAATTATTCAAAGCACACCATTTTTATATTGGTCGGGTAACAATAACCAGATATATAAAGCGGTGGTAGAGTTAATGGACGGCGGTTTTGTTACAAAAGAAGTGGAGCATCAGGCAGGAGCTCCCTCTAAGAATATTTATACAATTACGGGAGATGGCTTAAACGAGCTTAGGAGTTGGCTGATATCTGCCACAGAAGCACCAGCCATTAAGAAACAGTTCTTAATCAAGCTAGCGTTGGGAGACCAACTAAGTCGCAGGGAGTTAGAGGAGATGATTGATTCCTATGAGGAATTAATCAAAGTAGAGGCGATTACGGCAAAGGGGGAATTTGACCGTTGCTATTTTGCCCCACAAGGAGAGCGAGCCGGGAACCCCTTCGGTGAATTGATAAACGAGAATTTGCAGGCTTTTTATAACGCTGAATTAGCCTGGCTTCAAAAGGTGAAGGAGCATGTGGCCTCAATGCCCGAGGATAACGGGCTAACAGGAGTTGTGAAAGACCAAAAGGAAAGTGAAGAGGTGGAATCAAAAATGGAGTATCAATTGAAAGAACAAAACGGAAAGCGTTATCTATATCTTACAGGAAGCACTACCTTAATTAATCAAGAGCAAGATGCCAATGATATCATATCCCTATGCTGGGAGAATGATGTGAATGCATTAATTATGGAAGGAGAGCTTCTTTCGGAGGATTTTATCCGTTTGAGAACCGGACTTGCAGGAGCAGTAATTCAGAAGCTGACAAACTATAATATTAAGGCAGCAATTGCCATAAAGGATGGCCAGAAGTTCCCGGAACGTTTTCAGGAGATGGCTATGGAGTATAGCAAAGGGAATACCTTCAGAATATTTACCAGCGTAGAGGAAGCATTAAGCTGGTTAGTTTAGTAGCGGAAATACAAAATTCAAGCATGCGAAACAAAGGACAGATGTTCTTAGTTCGGACAAAGAAGATAATTATACAACATTATGCCTGCAACATTCGGTTGCAGGCAACAGAAAGGTTAGGATAAAGATGAATACATTTGCATACAAAACACAGGAAAGAAAGCAAGAGGTATATAAGGCATATGATAGCTTTCTGAACAAAATAAGAATACCTTATGAGGAAATATACGTAGATACCCGGTTCGGCAAAGCATACGTGATAGCTTACGGTGAAAAGGATTTACCGGTTTTGGTACTCCTCCATGGAAGCGGCTTCAATTCGATAATGTGGATCAGGGATATGGAGCAATACAGCAAGAACTACCGGGTATATGCAGTGGATCTTCAAGGAGAGCCGGGTAAGAGTGATGACAAACAGCTGCCCTTTGCAGGGTCTGATTTTGAAAGCTGGCTCCATGATGTTTTTGAGGGATTAAAGGTTCAGAAGGCAGCTATTGGAGGGATTTCACTGGGAGCATGGTTGGCTTTGAAATTTGCAATCGCATTCCCTGCAATGACGGAAAAGCTGGTGCTACTATGCCCTGCGGGCGTGGGAACCCAAAGAAAGTCCTTTTTATTCAAAGCATTATTTCATACCATAATGGGAGAAAAGGGAATTGAACGCTTGTATCGTCAAGTGAACGGTGGAAAGCCGATTCCACAGGAAATGCTTGACTATCAGAAGCTCTTGGGAAAGAATTTTAACTTCAGAAAGGAAGTCATCCCCCTATTTTCAGATGAACAGCTGAAACAACTAAAGATGCCATCTGTTTTGTTCGTGGGAGAGAAGGATGTTATGCTCCACTCCTTAGAATCCGCAGAGCGATTTACCAGACTTGTGCCCAACGCAAAGGTCAATGTATTAAAGGGGGAAGGGCATTCCTTAGTTGGGTTAACGGGGGAGATTGAAGAATTCCTAAAAGAGTAGGATATGAGCTTACTCTCTGCCCTCTATCGTGAAAAAGTTAAGCCCTTTCTCATGAAAAGGTTAAACATAACATCAGGACTTTAGTTTATGGAGATCCTGACGTTTTACCATTGATTTCTATTTATGGATAGCCTATAATGAATTTGCAAAAATCAATCATGATAAATCGTTTCGCATGATTAAATTATGGAGGAGTAGAAGGATGGGATTAAGGCTTAAAAAGAAAATAAGTTTTGTACTGATCGTATGTATTTTATTAACGGGATTAAACGTTTCAAATCATGTGTATGCGGAGGATAAGGTTCCAAATAGCAATAATGGTTCCAGTACAGGAAGTTCCAAGCCTGCATACGACGGAAAGATTAATCTCGATAAGAATAAAATTTCCATGAAGCAAGGGGCAACCGCTCAACTAAAAGCAACTTTGACAAAGAAGAACTTATCTGGACAAGCCATAAAATATACAACCAGCAATAATAAAGTAGTTACAGTTTCATCAAGTGGTAAGCTGACTGCAGTTCACTGGGGAAATGCAACAGTTATTGCCACACTTGGCTCTGTCAGTGCAAAATGTCAGGTGACCGTATCGAAGGATGTCACAATTACCATAAGTGCCGCAGGAGATGTCACCTTATCCAGTGATATTAAGCAACCGAAAAGCAGAAATTTCTTTTCCGTATTTAATGAGAAAAAGGATTATAACTACTTCTTTAAGAATGTAAAATCCATTTTTCAAAAGGATGATATGACCATTGTTAATTTTGAGGGAACCTTAAGTAATCGAGGAAAAAGAGTGGACAAAAAATGGGCGTTCCGCGGAAAACCGGATTATGTGAACATCTTAAAGGCGGGCAGTGTGGAAGCAGTTGCATTTGCCAATAACCATTGCAAGGATTATGGAGAAGTGAGCTATACTGACACCATTGACACCCTCAAAAAAGCAAAGGTGGCTTATTCCTCCTTTAGCCAGGTGGGAGTTTACGAGACAAAGGGCATTAAAATCGGAATGATTTCCATCGTGGAAGTAGGAAGAGATGATGCAGCCTCCGTATTACGAAGTGCTATAAAGAATATGAAGAAAATAAATCCGGACTTATTAATTGTTAGTTTTCACTGGGGTATTGAGAGAACTCAGAATCTTACCAAGGCACAACAGAGCTTAAGTAAGATTGCCATTGATGAAGGCGGTGCTGATTTGGTGCTGGGACATCATCCCCATGTGCTTCAACCCATAGCAAAATATAAGGATTCTTATATTGTATATAGTCTGGGTAACTTCTGCTTTGGTGGAAATACGAATCCTCCGGACAAAGATACCATGATCTATCAGCAGACCTTTACCTTCCATAATGATCAGTTGGTGAAGGATGACAAAGCGAAGATTATCCCCTGCTCAGTATCCTCAGTAAAATCAAAAAATAATTATCAGCCCACACCCAGTACAGGCAGCGAGAAGTCAAGAATTATTAAGAGAATGAATACATATAGTAAGAAGTTCGGTATTTCCTTTGATAAAAACGGCAATATTGTAAAGAAGAAATAAATTAAAAATTGAAGGAATAACTACAAGGAGCGGTTGCATTGCAACCGCTCCTTGCTATGGGGAAATATATTAATTTAAGGAGTAAGCGAGGAATTATTCTAAGAATAATTTGATATCATCTTCTACGGAGCCGATACCTGCGATACCGAAGGTTTCAACAAGAACCTTTGCTACATTCGGGGAAAGGAATGCAGGCAATGTGGGTCCTAAGTGAATGTTCTTCACGCCTAAGTGAAGGAGTGCAAGAAGAACGATAACAGCTTTTTGCTCATACCATGCGATATTGAATGCGATGGGAAGTTCGTTGATGTCGTCAAGAGCAAATACTTCCTTTAACTTTAATGCGATAACTGCTAAGGAGTAGGAGTCATTACACTGACCTGCATCCAATACTCTCGGAATACCACCGATATCGCCAAGCTCAAGCTTATTGTACTTGTATTTTGCACAGCCTGCAGTAAGGATTACAGTATCCTGAGGAAGAGCCTTAGCAAAGTCTGTGTAGTAGTTTCTAGATTTCTGACGACCATCACAGCCTGCCATTACGAAGAACTTCTTGATTGCGCCTGTCTTAACAGCATCCACTACCTTGTCAGCAAGTGCAAGTACCTGATTGTGTGCGAAACCACCTACGATGGAACCTTCTTCAATCTGTACCGGAGCCTTACAGCTCTTTGCAAGTTCGATAATCTGGGAGAAATCCTTGTTGCCGTTCTCATCCTTATCGATATGAGCACAGCCCGGAACGCCGGAAGCACCTGTTGTAAATAATCTGTCTTTATAGGAAGGAGCAGGAGGAACAACACAGTTTGTAGTCATAAGGATTGGTCCGTTAAAGCTTTCGAATTCTTCCTTCTGCTTCCACCAAGCATTACCATAGTTACCTACGAAGTTGGTGTATTTCTTAAATGCAGGATAGTAGTGAGCAGGAAGCATCTCGGAGTGTGTATATACGTCAACACCGGTTCCCTGAGTCTGCTCAAGAAGCTGCTCTAAATCCTTTAAATCATGACCGGAGATCAAGATACCAGGGTTGGTGCCTACACCGATATTAACTTTGGTGATTTCTGGATTGCCATATGTGCCAGTATTTGCTGCATCCAGAAGAGCCATGCCATCCACACCGAATTTACCGGTTTCAAGAGTGAGAGCCACAAGTTCATCTGCGCTTAAATTATCATTTAAGGTTGCAGCAAGTGCTCTTTGCATAAATGCGCTTACTTCTTCGTTGTCGTGATTTAATTCGTTTGCATGCTTTAAGTAAGCTGCAAGACCCTTTAAGCCGTAAATGATTAATTCTCTTAAGCTTCTTACATCTTCATTTTCAGTAGCAAGAACACCTACAGTGCCAGCCTTTGCGTCTAACTCTTCGCGGGTAGTAACCATCCAAAGAGCTGCATCGGATAATTTATTTAAGTCGGATACCTTGTTCAATAGATCCTTCTTTATTCTCAAAGTCTCATATACTCTCTGGTAGAAAATCTCATCATCAAAGTTTGCATTGGTAATGGTGGTAAATAAGTTGATGGTGATGTAATGATTTACATCAGCGGAAATGCTTTCGCCCTGAGCGCGAAGAGCAGTGGTTACTTCACTTAAGCCCTTTGTAGTATAAACCAGTAAATCCTGCATTTTTGCTAAAGCAGGGGATTTGCCACAGACACCCACCTGTGTACAGCCTGTACAGCCGGCTGTTTCTTGACATTGATAACAAAACATCTTGTTCTCCATTGTAATTCTCCTTTAATAATATATTTTAGCTATGTTTGTTTTGATTGACTTCTTGTTTACAAGCTGAGTATAATACAGACAGAATTAAAAAAGTGTAGCTGCGGCTACAAAGTGAAAAAGTTTATAATTGAACCTAATTTCTATCATGAATATAAGAAAGGAACTTACCATGGAACAATACTATCCTGTTATGAATAAATGTCCGCTGTTTCGCAATATAGGGGAGGTGGAATTCGGTCATCTGATTAAGTGTCTGGGAGCACAGATAAAGCATTATAAGGAAGAGGAATATGTCTTCCTGTCAGGGGATCAGATTAATTATATTGGAATTGTATTCACCGGCGTGCTTGAAATTATGAAGGAAAATCTGGCGGGGAATAAGCACATCCTTGCAATGGTGGGACCTTCGGATATGTTTGCTGAGGGGATTGTATGCACTTCAAGAAGAATTTCACCGGTCAGTGTAAGAGTAAAGGAGGATGCGGATGTTCTGTTCATTCCTTATGAAAAGATGATAAAATCCTGCGGTAACACCTGTAGTTTTCATTTGAGCTTAATTCAAAACATGATGGTTATCCTTGGGGAAAAGAATTTTATACTGAATCGGAAGCTGGAACTGCTTACACTTAAAGGCATGAGGGAGAAGTTAGCCAGCTATCTTCTGAGCGTATCCAATGACCGGGGCAGCGATATGTTTCAAATTAATCTCAATCGGACAGATCTTGCGGATTATCTAAATGTATCGAGAACCTCCATGTGTAGAGAACTGGCTAGAATGAAGGACGAGGGTATCCTTGATTATTATAGTAATAGCTTTAAATTACTTGATAAGAATAGATTACAGGAAGCCTTGGAATAAAATAATGCTAATGTGAACAAAATTATACAGTATTTATTGGAGAAAAATGGAGACATAACCTATGAAATATGTATGGTTTGTAGTATAATGGCTGTATATATGTAGAAAAAATGCATATATATGGAAGGGGTGATATGTCGTTGTGAAGCAGAGAAAGTTAATTGGAGTGATAATTTCCGAAACAGAGGAGCTGTATCAGCATAAGCTTTTAAAGGGAATTATAGCAGAGTGTTATTCACTGGATTATGATGTTGCTATTTTTTCAACCTTTATTAAGAATTCCGGGATGCCCGAATACAAGGTTGGGGAAAGAAATATATATAATCTAATTAATTTTGATCACTTTGACGGCATTATCGTAGCAGGACGTACCCTTGCGCTGGAACATTTGGCAGAGGATATTGAGGAGCTGCTGATTGCCAAATGCAAATGTCCTGTCATCTACATCGATAAAGAGTCCAAGCATTATCCGTCCATATACGTGGAGGATCGACGAAGCGTGGAGCAACTTACGGATCATCTCATAGAAGTACATGGTTACCAGAATATTGTATGCCTGGCCTCAGAACCAAAATCTCAAACAACAATCAGCCGTGTGGCGGGATTTTTGGATTCCCTTTGCAAGCATAATATTAATATAGAGGGCAGTAGAATAAATTATGAAGATAATGCTCATTATGCGGGAGGAAAACGTTTTGCCAGACGAATTTTAAACGCAGAAGTAAACAGGCCGGAAGCGGTGGTATGCATGAATGATTATCTGGCAATCGGTCTGGTTAATGAGCTTACAAAGAACGGAATTGCTGTTCCAAAGGATGTAGCAGTAACGGGATACGACGCCAGTGATGAGGGAGCAATCTTTAGTACTGTAATTACTACGTATTCCGCGCCCATTAATCATGCAGGAGCGAAAGCGGTTTGTGCCTTAACGGAGCTGATGACGGGCACCAAACCAGCGATTAAAAATGTCACCGTAGGGAGACTGGATATTGGTCATAGCTGCGGGTGCCATGATTTTGAGTTTATGAAACGAAGCAGTATTCTTAGAATAAAAAGAAAGATAGAAGATAACCGCAATTTTCTCGAAAGTTATATGATGGAATCATTAACAGCGGTAACAGATTTTGAAGAGTGTATTAAGAAGCTTTGTTATTATTTATATTTAATCAAGGATTATTGTGATTATTACCTTTGCCTTTGTCATAACTGGGATGGAAGCAACCATCATTACAGGGATGAGAATGAAATTAAGCTGGTCAGCGGCTATACGGATCAGATGAATCTTGTTGTATGCAGACAGGATCATGAGAATATGAGGACAGGCTATTATTTTGACACAAAGGATATGATACCGGATTTGTGGAAGGTAAGGAAGAAGCCCAAGGCTTATTATTTTACCCCGTTGCATTTTAATGAAAATACCTTCGGTTATGCGGTACTATCCTATGGAGACAAGGTAAGAGCCTTCGATATCACCTATCGTAACTGGAGCAGGAATCTGATGAATGTGCTGGAATTTAATCGGGTACACCGAAAGCTTTACCGCACCTCCTTTCGAGATGTTCTGACCGGTATTTATAACCGCAGAGGATTAAATCAGAATCTGGGTTCGTTAATAAAAACCGCTAAAAGTACGGAACAGAAGGTTCTGGTTATCATGGCGGATCTTGATAATATGAAAGAAATCAATGATCATTACGGACATCAGGAGGGGGACAATGTCATTATGGTGGTGGCGGTGGCCATTCAAAGCTCCTGTCGGGGTAATGATATTTGTGCTCGCATTGGGGGAGACGAATTTGTCATTGTGGGAATCAATGATAAGGAAAATCAGCACACGAATCGCATTATAGCCAGCGTGAACCGTTATATTGAAAACTATAATCGAACCTCGGATAAACCTTATGAGATACTTCTTAGCATGGGCTCTTATAGTGATTATATCTGTGAAGATGAGGATGTTAAGGCAATTATGGATCATGCAGATCATGTAATGTATGTTAACAAGTCAAAACATCAGAAGAAAGTAAAAGTTTCGCAGGAGCATTAAAAATAAAAAGGCTACATCGCATCAAGTTTTATAGGGAAGGAATGCTTTCTCTATAAAACTCGTTGTGATGTGGCCTTTTCTATAAGATACAAAAACAAAATACAAAAACAAGATGCAAAAACAAAATACAAAGTAAAATACAATAATAACCCACAGTTGATGTTAATTGGTTAGTATGATGTTGGATTTCAAATAGCTCCGTTCAACGGTGTTTGTTGGCTATTTGACTCAACATCTCAGCATTTATTCGCAACCACGAGGGGTGACAAAATACCAGGAATGCCGCCAGTTATTCACGAATGTACAACGGAAGCACCTTCTTAATGAAGATTTCAGCAAGAACCGGGTCAAATTGAGTGCCTGCATGATCCCTGATTTCTTGTATCGCTTCCTCACTGGTATACATACGGTTATAAGGTCTAGGGGTGGTCATGGCATCGTAAGCATCTGCCAGTGTAATGACTCTTGCCTGTAAGGTTATTTCCTCCCTTTTTAGTCCCTTTGGATAACCTCTTCCATCCCAGCGTTCATGATGCTCTAAGACATATCTGGCAATATCAGCATAATCATCATTTGAACTAAGGATACGATAACCAGTTTCACAGTGGCGCTTCACTTCCGCCCATTCCTGAAAGTTAAGATTCTCCGGCTTGTCAAGCATATCAAGATTTAAAGCAATCTTTCCGATATCATGCATTAACCCCGCGGTTCTCAGCTTTTTGGCACGGTCCGGATCCAGTTCCAGTACATTGGCAAAGATGGCACAAATATTGCTGACAGCCTGAAAATGAAGCATTTCCCTTTCATTTTTACGATATAAGGTGTTCATGATATATTGTATCGTACTTCGCTTCATCTGTGCACTTTCCACCAGTTTATTACGATACATATTGTCTTCGGCATCCTTGAATATTTCATTGATTACAGTGAAGGAATTGTAACGAGTAGCATATCCCATGGAGATGGAGAGTACTACATTCCTTGTAATCTCATTGTTTACTGCGGTTTCGATACGTTCTATCACGCCTTTTGCAACAACAGAATCAGAATTTGGCAACAAGATAACGAATTCATCCCCTCCGATTCGGGCAAGAATATTACCTTCATTGCACTCCCTTTTTAATATGTTTGATACAGTGGTAAGTAATAGGTCACCCGCTTCATGGCCGAACACATCATTTGTCAGCTTCAGACCATTGACATCTGCCATAATAATGGATAGGGGTAGACAACTTTCATCCTGATTCATCTGCTCTGTGATTTCTTCGTAATATCGGCGGTTATAGAGATCCGTCAATTGGTCATGATAGCTTAATGAAAGGATTTTCTCCTCAGCCTTGCGTTTTTCGGTAATATCATTCAATATGACTGCAAATTGATTGGGTCTGGGAGAATAGGCTGATATAGAAAAATATTTTTCAGCAGAATCAAAATAGTGTTCAAACTGCTGAGGCTCGCCGGTTAAGGCAACACTGCCATATAACTCAATCCAATCCTTTTTGGTATTGGGAAAGACTTCCAGTACCGTCTTATCAATCAATTCTTCTGCCTTTAATCCGATTAGCTCCTCATAGCTTTTGTTAACGCTTAAGTATCGGTAATCCACCGGATGACCGGATTCGTCACATATGATTTCATGAACGGCCAGTCCCAGCTGCATCTGGGAGACCAGAAGACGAAATTGTTCTTCGCTTGTTTTTAATGCCTTTTCTGCACGGTTCTTCTCCGTAACATCACGAGCAAACCCACAGATGAGACCACTGGTTGGCATATAGGTGGCAATGGTTTCAATATCGATAATCGTACCATCCTTATGCTTGTGGCGGGTTTGATAACGCAAAGACCCTTCCGCTTTGATTTTTCTAAAACGTTTTTCGATATCCTCCTGTGCATGATGATAAAGCACCTTTGAAAGGGAGGAGTCGATTAGCTCACTATGTGCATAGCCTACCATATCACAAAAGGCATCGTTCACTTTTATGATACACCCTTTGCTATCGCTAAGCCAAAAGCCTGCCATAGTTGTCTGAATAATCTGAGTATACTCTTCTTCAAGAATCTTCTTCTCTGTGATATCTTGAATTTCTCCAAGGATTTTGTAGGGTTGACCATCCTTATCCCGAAGAACGGTAGCCACCGCATGAATATAACGGATCTGACTATCAATTTTTCTTTTCAGGCGGAAGGTGATATCATAGGGTTCATTATGTTGCAGAAGAGCATTCAGCTTAATATAATGAACTTCTTTATCCTCAGGAAGTACATCCTCATTGGCCTCAAGCCAACTATATTGACGATCCGAGGGCAGTCCATAGATGGCATAGGTGTTTTCGGATGCCCATATATACTGGGTCTTTAAATCAAGTTCCCACAAACCGGTGTGAGCCAACTTTTGCATCTGGGAGAGCAAGGCTTCGGTATGGGTCAGCTTTTCTTCCATTTCCTTGCGTTCCGTAATATCGATAAAGGTGCCAACTAGGTACAATTCATCCTTATAGGGAAACGTTTTAGCGGAAGCTAGTATGACAAATTGCTTCCCGTATTTGTTTTGTACAATCACTTCCACATTCTCAATAAAACCGCTTTCATTCAGCTGACGGGAGATAGCCTCACGATCTGCTGTATCTAAAAAATGCTTTAAGTCGGCGGAAGATTTTCCGATAATCTCTTCAAGAGAATGTCCCATGAACTTCGTGAAGGCAGGGTTAACCGATTCATAAAGACCATCCTGCAGTCTCGAAATCCAGGTTGGAATCGGAGAGGAACTAAAGAATAACTCAAAACGTTCCCGAAGCTCCAGTTCTTCCGCAGAAAGCCTTCTTTGCAGATATTGCTCTTTGGCAAGAAAGAATGCGACCTTCTTGTCCGTCAGCAGAACAATCGTTAAAGCAGCACAAATTAATAGCAGGGCTGTCACGATAGAGTTAGGAGTTAATCGGGAATTCATATAGTAATCGGAGCAAATATGTATAATGCCTAGAAATACAGCAACTAACACCGCTCTTTTTCTAAACCATACACTCGCCAATATGATGGGGATATACATTAGGTGAGCATAACTATGATCGAGTTTAAACAGCATATTGAACATAAAGGTTAATACGATGCATATAAAAATCACGCAAATCAATATTATCATATGCCTTTTTTGAGTCGAATTGATACTCATAGGGAACACTCCAATCAGTAAAGCGCGAGTCCCGCGGCGAGTATAATGGGGATGAAACCGCCCGTGACTCATTGAAATAGTTAAATATATAATCGTTGCTAATTATATCAGATTGCAGTTGATTCGTATATACAATTGTCACAATCTGAAGGGTAATATTAAAAAACTTTAAAAACATAGGTTGTGAGGAGGAGAATCACCTTACAACCTATGTTCTATTTAAATATTGCTTAGGGTGTTAAAAGGGTATTTCAACAGAGTCCATAGGCAATTTGCCATTGTCACAGTATAAACAGACCTTTTTGAAACCCTAATCAATAATGATTTTATTAAAATTGTTGTGCAGTGTTTTTGGCAATCGCAAGGGCATTATTAATGATGGAGTCAACATCGTTGCCAATCACGTCAAGACCCTCTGCTGCAATGGTGGCAAAATCAATAATTCCTAAAAACCCTAAAATGGTTCTGAGATAGCGGTCGCCCATTTCATAGGAGGACATAGGTTCTTCAGAATAGACACCACCTCTTGCTGTGATGTGAACAGCTTTTTTGCCGGTGCATAATCCAACGGGGCCGGTGGCGGTATATTTAAAGGTAATTCCGGTAACGGCAATATAATCAATATAGGCCTTTAATATGGATGGAATACTAAGATTCCAAAAAGGCGAGGCGATAACGTATTTATCTGCTTCCACAAATTGATACGCGTATTTTAGGATGGGATGATCGTGAGCGGTTCCTTCTTTCGGGGTATGAAGTTCATTGATTTTACCGTAAGGGAGGGGGGCAATTCCTTCTTTGTATAAGTCTAAAGTAATAATTTCATCTCCCGGATGTGACTTTTTATATTCGCCTATAAAAGCATCGGATATTTTGTAGGTTCTGGATTCTCCTTCCGGTTTGGCATTGGCTTTCAGATATAATAGTTTGCTCATAGTTAAGTTAATTCTCCTTTACTCATATTTGTGGCTATCTTTAGTATGGATATCAAGATGTGGAAATTATTCATTTGCCAACCGAAAGTAATGAAAGTTAACATTGCTTTTTCGGACAAGGTTTCTTAAAATAATAATTAAGAGTGAAAATGTTAAAGGTTTCACATAAAGTTTATGCCTATATAATCTTGGGTATAAATGAATGTATGAAGAAGAAACCATAATTTAAAGTGAAGTCAAGAAAAGCTAAGTCAAGAAAAGCTAAGTCAAAATTAGGTGGACTGATGAGGAGCTAAATTAGGACGGAGGATGAGGCATGAATGAAGTATTAGAAGAGTTAAAGAATTTGGCGATTGTTCCGGTAATCGTGTTAGAAGATGCGGACGATGCTTTGCCGCTAGCAAAGGCGTTATGTGAAGGAGGACTTCCTTGTGCAGAAGTCACCTTTCGAACAAAGGCAGCAGCAGAGTCAATTCGCAGGATGACAGAGGCGTATCCAGATATGTTGGTAGGTGCAGGAACGATTCTTACCATAGAACAGGTGGAAGAAGCTCTGGCAGCAGGTGCAAAGTTTATGGTTAGTCCCGGCTTTAATCCAAAGGTGGTAGATTATTGTCAGCAAAAAGGGATACCAATACTTCCGGGATGTATTACTCCCAGTGAGGTGGAACAGGCATTGGAACATGGTCTTAAGGTGGTAAAGTTCTTTCCGGCAGAAGCAGCGGGGGGACTCCCGATGATCAAGGCAATGTCAGCACCCTATCATACAATGATGTTCATGCCTACTGGTGGAATTAACGCAGAGAATGTAAAGGAATACCTGTCCTTCCCCAAAATCCTTGCATGCGGGGGCAGCTGGATGGTCAAGGATGAACTAGTTAAGAATAAGGACTTTGAGAGCATAAAACAGTTAACAAAAGAAGCGGTTGCAATCGTGAAGCAGCAGGCATAAGGAGAGACGTATGGCAAAAGTAGTGACCTTGGGTGAGATTATGCTTCGCCTGTCCCCACCCGGAAATCAAAGATTTGGACAGGCAGGCAGCTTTGATATAAATTATGGAGGTGCCGAGGCAAATGTAGCATTTTCACTGGTTCAGTTCGGACATCAGGTTTCTTTTGTGAGTAAAGTACCTGATAATCCCATTGGAGAATGTGCCGTTCAGACTCTGCAGAAGTTAGGTGTGGATTGCAGTCATATTGTAAGGGGAGGTAAGCGGTTAGGTATCTATTATCTGGAGAACGGTGCATCCATCCGCCCTTCCAGTGTAGTCTATGACAGAGCAGATTCCTCTATTACCGAAGCAGAGATAGCAGAATTTGATTTTGATACAATATTTAAGGATGTAGATTTATTTCATATATCCGGCATCACTGCGGTCATCAGTGAGAAAGCTGCTATAGTAACCAGAGAAGCAATGAAGGCGGCAAAAAGGCATGGAGCATGTATCTCCTTTGATCTGAATTACAGAGCGAAGCTGTGGACGGAAGGAGTTCAAAGAAAACAGGAATTAATGAGCTCGTTGATGGAATATGTAGACATTTGCTTTGGGAATGCTCTGGACGCTGCAAAATGTCTGGGATATAAAGAAGAAGGAATTGATTACCTGAATAGTGATTACAGTATTTGTGTCAATGAAGAAAATATGGCAAAGGTAGTAAAGCACTATGGCTTAACCTATCTGATTACCACGCTGAGAAAGAATATCAGTGCATCCTATAATGAATGGTCTGCTGCAATCTCTGACGGTAGTACCCTCTACAAAGGAAGAGATTATCAGCTTGATATTGTAGACCGTGTGGGCGGAGGAGACGCCTTTGCGGCAGGAGTACTGCATGGTCATTTGGTAGGAAAGTCAATGGGTGATGCTCTTGAATTTGGAATCGCGGCAGCCGCAATAAAGCATACCATACCAGGTGATTTGAATTATACCACGATTGGGGAAGTTGAGGCACTTGTCAAGGGTGGCGGTAAAGGTAGAGTAGTAAGGTAGTGATTGAAGCAATTTTTAAGCAATAAGTCTAGCTAGGGGGTGAAGTGATTATGGAACCATATAAATATGAATTAAAGCAGATACTTTATGATCACAATGTAGAAGGGTTGAAAGTAATCTCGAAGGAACTTGGATTGCGGGGATATAGTAAGTGGAAGAAGGACGAACTGGTAAAAAGATTACTGGAGGAGATTCTTCAGCATGAAAAAATGGAACAGGTTTTTCTTACAGCCACGAACAAAGAGACGGAAGAGCTGGTAATTGCTCTTGAACAAGAGGTTGTTATCAATCCGTATTCCGGCTTCTATCAATACTGGAAGATGCATGGAATGGTATATGTCACGGACGAGGGTGAAGTACATGTGCCAATTGAAGTGGAACACAAGTATCATGAGCTGAATGCATCAGAGGATTACCAGTACAAAAGAAACAGAACCGATATGATAGACCGATATGCGTTATCTTGTACCAATCTGTATGCATTAATTGAATTAGACCGCTTTGTCCAAATTATCAACAATCAAACCAAGCTTGGAATTGACAAGCAGGAAGTAATTGATTGGTGCTTATTGAGGGATCAATACAGAGGATGCTTTATGTATTTTTATCACAAAGGGTATGTGATGTGTGAAACCTATGGCGACAATATTCTTGATGTAAAAGAAGATTACAGACCAATGTTAAAAGCACAAGCAAATAAAGAATATTATATTCCGGAGCAGGAAGAACTGTTAAAATACGCAGATACCATATATGTGGACGAGAATGTCTCTTTTCAAAAAATGCTTATGTTTTTGGAGAAGAAGATGAGGATGGAAGAGTGTGAGGCCTATGATTATTGTGCTGAAATTCAAATGCTTATCCGCAACGGTGAAATGCCGAATGATATTATTCAGGAGTGTACCCGTATGGGTTTCGTGTTTGATTATGACAGGCAGTTCAAAGAGTTCATGTCACATCTGATGGAAATGTTCAATAACACCAGAATAGCCGAAAACCGTGGACATACCCCCAATGAAATGAGAGCGTTATTCCCCAGTGAGAACCAGATCCCGGAGGAAGTGGTTGCAAAGTTAAAAGAGCTGGGAGCAATGGGATTGGGAATGGATGAACAATCCAACGTAATTCCTTTTCCGACCAATCGTAGGGTAGACAAGAAAGTCTATCCCAATGATCTCTGTCCTTGCGGAAGCGGAAAGAAGTATAAGAAGTGTTGTGGAAGGAATGAAGGCTAAAAAGAATGAGCCTTTATTCGATAGGGGACAGTGATTAAGTAAATAGCAGGTTAGTGATGGAACTTGAAAAGATAAAAGGCTGGTTGATACCAGTCTTTTTTTACGGCTTTTTTACGCTTATTCCGCTTTCCTCTTTGGCTGAATTGAAAAGTTAAATTCCAGCTTAGTTTGCCAATTTAGTCTTGCAAGAGATATGCTGAACAGGAAGTTAATTTTGCAAACTGGAACCTCGGATTCCAATTCAGCCTTGCTCTTAGCTTTTTATTCTTTTTATACTTATTCCGCTTTGCTATATTTAACTTCTCAATTATATATTGAAATATTCAAAATATATTTGAGAAATTAAATATTTTATGATATAATAAAAAGAGCGTTTACTATTGAAACAAGTACAATAAAGAGGTTTAAAGATGACAGTAAACTATAATAAATTATGGAAGATGTTAATTGATCGGAGCATGCAGAAGAAAGATTTAAGAGCAGCAGCGAAGATTACCACGAATGCTATGGCGAAGATGGGCAGGAATGAGAATGTGTCTACTGAAGTATTGTGCAAGATTTGCCAGGCATTGGAATGCAAAGTTGAAGATATTATGGAGATTGTGGACAGCCCCTGACTCTTAGAGAGTGTATTATGCTTTGTAGTGGAACAGAATAAAGATAAAGAGGTAGAAGATGTTTACAACAATTGAATTGTTTGCAGGCGCTGGCGGGCTGGCACTGGGAATTGAAAAAGCGGGCTTTCATACGCTGGGGTTAATAGAGTTTGATAAAGATGCCGCGGATACATTAAGGAAAAATCGGCCGTCATGGAGAGTAATTCATGATGATGTAGCAAACATATCCTGTTTGGATCTAGAGGAATACTTCTCTATTAAGAAAGGCGAGCTGGATCTTCTCTCAGGCGGAGCACCCTGTCAAGCGTTCTCCTATGCGGGGAAGAGATTGGGGCTAGAGGATGCGAGAGGAACGCTGTTCTATCACTATGCGATTTTCCTTGAGAAGTTACAGCCAAAGATGTTCCTGTTTGAGAATGTGAAGGGGTTGTTAACTCATGATCATGGCAAAACCTATAAGACAATGTTAAAGATATTTGCAAATGCGGGATATACCATACAGAAGCAAGTATTAAACGCTTGGGACTATGGAGTGGCACAAAAGAGAGAGAGATTGATAACAATTGGAATCCGCAATGATCTCTTGAAGCAAATTCAATTTCATTTTCCGAAGCCGCATCAATATAAACCAATCCTTAGGGATGTGTTATTAGATGTTCCGGAGAGTGTAGGCGTGAAATACGGTGAAGCCAAGAAGAAAATCTTTGAACTGGTACCTCCCGGCGGTTACTGGAGAGATATTGACCCGGAGATTGCGAAGGATTTTATGAAGAGTTGTTGGGATATGGAGGGTGGACGAACCGGAATCCTAAGAAGAATGAGCATGGATGAACCGTCCCTCGCAGTACTGACCTCCCCTTCCCAGAAACAAACAGAACGCTGCCATCCTTTGGAGGCTCGTCCTTTTACCGTGAGAGAGAATGCTCGTTGCCAGAGCTTTCCCGATCAATGGGAATTCAGTGGCACTGCCTCCGCACAGTATAAGCAGGTGGGCAATGCTGTCCCCGTGAATCTGGCCTATGAGATTGGCGCTGAGATTTATAAAGCGTTAGAACAGGGGGTAAAGAGATGAGCTGGAAGCTGAACTTTATCACAGAAGAAGAATTTATCAGCCATGTACAGGCTACTATTCTAAAGTACGGAGAAAAGCTGGAGTCCTATGATATCAGACGCTTTAACGGCAATCTCATTGATCCGATCAAGTTGATCTTTGATAAAACGGTATACAAATCCTCCTGGGAGGAGATTGTAAAGAACGAGATTTTTCGACAACGAGATAAATCTAATAATAATGATATCGGTTATTTTCATCAAAAAATATTTAATTATATAGAGGGCTGCGAGGTGCCGGATGCGGGTTGGGACGTAATCTATCGCAATCCTGGCGGAATCACCACACCGGATGGTGATGTGGTTCATACACTCTACGTGGAGATGAAGAATAAGCATAACACCATGAACTCCGCCTCCTCCGGAAAGACTTATATCAAGATGCAAAGCCAGATTCTTGATGATGATGACTGCGCCTGCCTTCTGGTGGAAGCCATCGCAAAACGCTCCCAGAACATCAAATGGGCAGCCACCGTGGATGGCAAGAAGGTTCAGCACAAGTTGATTCGCCGTGTCAGCATGGATCAGTTCTATGCCATGGTTACCGGGGAAGAGGATGCCTTTTATCAGATGTGCATGGTATTACCGGAAGTGATCCAAAAGGTAGTGGACACCTCGGATTCCGTATCCGTACCTAATGATACCGTAATACAGGAGCTTGGTAAGATATCCGGTTTGTTTGACGGAGCAACTCCAGATTTGTCTATGGCAGCAGCGGTCTATATGCTGGGCTTCGGTTCCTATCTGGGCTTTCGAAGAACGGGAGAAGAGGGAGAGTCGGATGATATGAGATTAAAGAGGCTTTATGAGTATGGGAAGATGATGGAGTAGCCAGTGAGTAAATGAATTTGAAAAGAGCTCTATTAAGACTCTTGTTTGGAGGGTTTTATTAATTTTAAGCCAAATTTAAAAATAGGTTGAATTTATCCTAGCATAGCATATAATATATATTATAGAGAGGGCGGTGTTACTATGAAAGTTGACTTAAATAATTTGATATCTATTACGGAAGCAAATCAGAATTTTTCAAAAGTTGCTCGTATGGTAGATGAAAATGGAGCAGCAGTAATTTTAAAAAATAATGCTCCAAGATATGTGATTATAGATTATAGTAAATTACAAGAAGAAAAAATAGCGGATAATGTGATGGTTGAAGAAGCTGCCACGAAATATCTCACAAAGTATGCAGAAGCTTTTGAGGAATTGTCCAAATGATTAAGCTAAGTAAGAATCAAATTTTAATGCTTCATGCGATGACAATAAAGCAATCTGGAGGTCTAGACGGAGTCAGAGATTATGGACTATTTGATATGGCACTCCAAGCACCATTTCAAACATTTGATAATTCAGAACTATATCCATCAATACAAAGTAAGGCTGCAAGATTATGCTTTAGTATAATTAGTAATCATCCCTTTGTTGATGGGAATAAAAGAATTGGTATCTTAGCTATGTTGGTATTTTTGGACATTAATCAAGTAATGATTAATGGATCTAACCAAGATATTATTGAACTTGGATTGGGAGTAGCCAGTGGAAAAATTGATTCAGATTATATTATGGATTGGATTATTACCCATAATAACAGCTGAATAATAAAAAAATAGCGGATACCCTTACGGGAATCCGCTATTTTTGCAAGACAATATAAATACATCACAAACAGTAGTATATTCTTATCATTGATAAAACTTATCTACTAGCGATTATTGTTAAATCCTCTTTGTCTGCCGCCTCTATCGCCGCCATTGTCACGGTTGAAGCCTGGGCGACCACCGCTTTTTTGCTGCTTATTTGCTCTTCTGCAATCAGGACATCTCTGAGGTTCGTTATCGAAGCCTTTTTCTCTGTAAAATGCCTGTTCTCCTTCTGAAAAAATGAATTCTGCTTTACAATCTTTACATACAATTACCTTATCTGCCATATATCATGACCTCCTTAAAATAATGCATAGGAATCTATATTCCATATGCTACTCAGACAAATTAAAGAGGCTTATATAATAGCGGACCAAATTAACAGAAAGAGTATAATTTCAGTATAACATTACCTATATTATTCAGCAATCAATAATTGAATAAAGTTTTAAAATAATTGGAAAAACGTAACATATAATAATAGAAAATAGAGTTTAGGGGTTAGGTATGCTAATTCATGTTGTTGCAAGGGGAGAGACCATACAATCAATAGCGGATAGTTATAATGTATCTGTCACAAGGTTGATTATGGACAATGGCATTGAAAATCCGAATCATTTGGTGGTTGGACAATCAATTGTTATTGTGTTTCCAGAAATCACTTATACCGTGAAGGAGGGCGATACTATAAATAATATAGCATACTCCAACGAGATTTCTCCAATGCAATTAATGAGGAATAACCCGATGCTATCGGAAAGGGAATACATATATCCCGGAGAGACATTGGTAATTAAATATAAAACAGACGGTAAGATTACCACACATGGTAACACGATTCCATATATCAACCGTAACATCCTAAAAAAAACACTGCCCTATCTAACCTATCTGTCTATTCTAAATTATACGGCTACGAAAGAAGGAAATATCATATCCTATTATGACGATACCGAAGTCATTGAATTGTCAAAAGCATATGGAGTGATACCCCTCATGTTGATTACAACGCTAACATTACAGGGCAAAGCTAACATAGGAATCGCATATGATATTTTATTGAATAAGGAGTTTCAAAATACACAAATAAATAACATTATTACAATCTTAAAGGAGAAGGGTTATAGAGGGGTTAATGTATCCTTTGAGTATATTAATATTTCAAATGTGGAGTTATACGAGGATTATATCCAAAGCATTACAAAACGTCTTAATGAAGAGGGCTATCTGGTCTTTGTGACAGTAATTCCACAAATAACCAATGTGAATAGTATAGTTAACTTCGAGAAGGTAGATTATACGATATTTGATCAACTTGCGCAAAATATCATATTTATGAATTATGAATGGGCAACAAATATTAACCCACCATCGCCGATTAGCTCGATATATAACATTAATGCTTTTTTAGAATATGCAATAAAATCCGTCTCATCTGATAAAATAATTATAGGCTTGGCAACCATAGGCTATGATTGGGAACTTCCATATGCCGCAGGGCTCTCCAGTGTATATTCCTTGACGCTTGATCGAGCAATAGAACTGGCACGTAATGTAGGAGCTGAGATACAGTTTGATGAAGTATCTCAGACCCCTTATTTTGGGTATGAAATAAAAGAGGGTGTGAACTTAGTGAGTCATATAGTGTGGTTTATTGATGCAAGAAGCATGGATGCTTTATTAGGACTTGTATCAAAATATAACTTAAATGGTACCGCCATATGGAATATTACAATCTATAATCCACAGTTATGGTTGATTATAAATTCACAGTATGAAATTGAGAAAATCCCAATTGAATAACGGAGAGCGGGATTATAATAGTCTTTTCAAAGATTGTTTTACCTTTATCGTTATAGGGGATATTGGCTACGGATACACTTGAATAATTGCTTCATATACAAATTTGGCAAGCCCAGGGTTCTTTTTATCCAACTCTTCATTATACACCAAATATGAACGTCCGATTTCACGAAAGGTGTTATCATCGCAGGGAAACAATGTATTAAGAAACTCTTTATATAAGACAACCGCTTCGCTGGCCTCTTTACTGTTTGGCCCTTTCTCCATAGCCTCACGAAACCTTTGTAGGATATCCAGACTGAGAGAAATGAGTTTACCAAAATCGAAGTTCATAATATTTGAGGCGTTTTTAACAATGGATACTTTGCCACGGAGTACATTGCTTTTCACCGCAGGAAGAAAAAAACTGCTTTCGAATACAGTTCTAATTTCATTGGCATACATTGTCTTCGTCGCTTCAATTCTATTTTTATCAAAATCTCTGAGCATAGAGATATCAAATTCATCATTCAATACACGGTCAACGGAATGTAATAATTTCTGTAACTGGGATTGCTTTTCTAAAAGTATTTGTTTGTGTCTTTGTATTAGCACTTTTTCCATATCCTTTGGGCTTTCAAGCAGCAAGCGTATGTCGTCAAGGGAAAGGCCAAGCTCCTTATAAAATAAAATGTTCCACAGCCGGCGTAAACTTTCATCGTCATACTGGCGGTAGCCGGATTTCTTAACTTCACTGGGTGGCAGTAATCCGATTTCATCATAATATTGCAAGGTACGGCGGCTTACGCCGGAGAGCTTACTCACTTCATTTACACTTTTCATAGCGAATCGCTCCTTCTATTCATTCAAGCAGTCAATAAAGATTCTATAAAGATTACAATATATTATTGACTCGAACGCTACGTTATAGTTTATGCTTTCACTGTAAACGAAATGAAGCGTTTTGTAAAGTGAGAAAAGATGGTCGCGAGCAATACGCACAAGGAGGATTTATATGATAAATAAGAATAAAAAAGCTCCAGAGCTTAATCCAATTCCGAAGAGCACCATGAATACTGCCTGGATCTTGGTACTTGGAGCAATTATGCCAATACTTGACTCAACGATGGTCAACATTGCAATTAACCACCTAAGTAAGGATTTTAGTAGCGGACTTGATTTAATTCAGTGGGTAATCACAGGCTATGTGTTAGCCATGGCTATTTCAGTTCCACTTGTTGGCTGGGCGGTGCAACGTTTTAACGGCAAATGGTTAATGATTGGTGCCAATGTATTATTCTTAGCGGCTTCGATTGCATGTGGGTTTAGCGGGAGTATCGGCTCCATGATTATTTACCGAATTATACAAGGTTTTAGTGCCGGCTTTATTATGACATTAGTAACTACTTTGGCAATTGAGGTTGCCGGAAGAGAACGAATGGGCCGTGTGATGTCGACTGTAGGTATTCCGATTATCCTGGGACCGATTTTTGGACCGGTAATTGGAGCCTTTATCGTCCAATTCTTATCCTGGCGTTATATTTTCTTTGTTAATATTCCAATCGGTATTATTGCGGTTGTTCTGATGATACTAAAGCTACCGAACTTCAAGCCATCTAATGTGAAAGCAAAATTTGATTTCATTGGAATTCTTCTATTGGGAGCCAGTTCATCCGCTCTGATTTATGGAATTACAAAAGCAGCAAAGAAGGCAACCTTTCATAATAGCTTGACAATCGGATATGTGATTGCGGGAATTGCGATTTTAGTCATCTATATTATTTATGCAGCAATCAAAAAAGAACACGCGATTCTCCCTCTACATTTATTTAAGTCCAAAAATTTCAGTGCGGTTATGGTAGGCTTGTTCTTTGCCGGGATTGCTACCAACGGTCCCATGTTGTTGTTACCTTTGTTCTTTCAGAATGTGAAAGGTTTCTCTGTTTTGGTAGTTGGTTTGATTTTAATCCCACAGGGAATTGGAATGCTAGTTGCCCGCCCATTGGTTGGCAGGCTAACGGATAAATTAGGTGCTCGTAATATTGTATTGGTAAGCTTACTGTTAGCCGTGATTGGAACAATCCCTTTTGTCTTTTTTGATAAAGCTTCATCGCTTGTGCTTGTGAGTGTTGTTTTATTTGTTCGTGGTTTAGGGGTGAGTGGAGTTTCCCTTCCAATGATGACCGATGCATATACGGGTATGGAGAAACAAGAGATCGCTCAAGTCAGTATTGGGACCAGACTCATGCAAAGTATTGGCGGCGCATTTGGTTCCGCAACACTTGCAACGGTTGTTAGTCTTACAATCCATGGGAAAACACCAACAATTCCACTTATGACGGAGGCATACCATGATGGTTTTATGTTAGCCTTGGTTCTTAGTGTTGTATTGCTGATTCCGGCGGTGTTTTTGACGAATAAGAAGGGTAGGGATGGGGAGAGTTAAGTTCATACAAAAAGTAAAAAGCCTTGTAAATTTAATGTTTACAAGGCTTTCGTAAATGCAGTTGAGGGGACTTGACTTTAATGAAAATAAAAGCAAGGGTTGCTTAAAATTATAGACTTATTCGGTGGGTGGTTCAGATATATATTTAGAGTATGTGTCAACGTATCGACTATCGAAAGTAATGTTTGTTATTTCTGAATAAGGAACCTTGGTGGGACTATCTCCCCAAATACCATCGGCGTCAAAATGCCATACATATGCGAAATTTTTATATATTTTTTCAATTCGGCCTATCACAAATTCGGAATCTTTATCATCGATAGTTTGTTTTTCCACAATAATATTTCGGTTTATCATTTTCAGACTTTCGAAGACAGTCTTCCAATTATCAATATTTATGTTTGGAATTTCAATACTTGAAGTTAAACCTTCACTTTTGAGAATTTCATCACACATGTCATTCTTGATGTTTACTTTAATTAAATCTTTAAACCGATAAATATTATATCCGTTAAAAATAAAATCATTTTCATTTATAGCTAGAAATAGCTTATCATTTTCTAAAAGTGGTATTATGTTTTTATAATAATATGGATCATAACGGAAGTATGCATTAACGATTTTTTTATCAGCTGATGCAGTTTTTATTAATTCTTTTAATATGCTTTTTTTCATACATTTACTCCATAAATTATTCTCATATTTGAATTTGATTACGAGATTGATTACTACAAACTAGATGAATGATAATATTATATAATACATAATATCTCACATCAATAGCTGACTTAAGTTAATATGGTTGGAATAACCGTCGCCCTAAATTGAAATTCATAGAATGGAATATACTGTTATAATAGAATGTATAGCAAGACAGTAAAAGTCTTTCTAAGAAGTTTTAGATAAGAGAGTTACCCGTATCACCACTCTCGCCCTAACTACCTCATCACCAAAATCAAGCATACATAACAAAGTGTGTAAAGAATATGAAGTTAATTTCTAATGAATTTAGATGATATAAACAAATAATTGACTTGGGATAATAAGCCATATAAAATAATACCAGGTAAAGCTTCAAAATAGTTCTGTAAAGCAAACTAAGGTTATAATAATACGAAATCATACTTTGAAAGGTGATAGTTTAGTGGAAATAATAAAATTTTATGTCATCATAATAATTTCATTTATCATATTTAGGCCAATCGATAAAAAATTTAAGTTTCGTTCAAAATATCATAATCATTCAAATAGGGGATTTAGGTTACTTATAATCATTATTGGGTTACTCTCAATGGTTATGGAAATAGTTATCGCCTTATCAACCGATAACTTATTGAAATCATTTAGAGTTAGTCGAGATATGGTTTCATTTATATTTGAAGTACCTATGTTATTTGTCTTATTAGTCGGTATGCCACAATTTTCTGAGAATAAGTAAAATTATATTCAAAGTAAGTCACAATCTTTAGCTTAGGAATATTAAAAGGATAAGGTAGCTTAAAACAGTTTCCCTATCCCATTTTTCTTGCTTCATCCATATACTCAATGTATTGTTCCCACCGTTTAATAAAGTCTTTTATGCCGTTCTAGTAATTAACGATTGTCCGATTGGACATATTTTAATGGTTCATTTTCGGATATAGGTTTCCAATGCTGATTTAAAGTTTAGGCCTTCTTTTTGTAATTATTTTCTTTGCCATATGCATTCTCCATTTCTTAACTTGTTAGTAGAATGACGGCATAACAGAAACTTGTCAGAGTAACGTAAATTAGCTCATCTAATAAGTTGAAAAATACAGAAAAAAAACTCACTAGATAAATGTTATTTTTAACAATAATCTAGCGAGTTCTTCGTTGTTGGGTTTTAATCAAGAACCTTGAAAACCCTTATATAATGCAGTTGAGGGGACTTGAACCCCTACCCAGTTACCCGGACTAGAACCTGAATCTAGCGCGTATGCCAATTCCGCCACAACTGCTCACTTCGTTCCAACAACAGGAACGAATTAGATTATAACATAATGAGTTTCCAATTTCAACACTAATTTATTTGTAACGCTACGTTAAGATTCCAACGCAGAATTTCGCTTAAACAAGTTACAATTATAAAATATAAATATTAACTGGTGATAATATTTAATGCACCCAAATGATTCACCAATATAATAATAATTAATCACCCTATACTCCTCAATACATGAAGCTTTATACCTATCCACATCAAGTTAATTTTACCATATTTTCTCTTGACATCTTAGAATCTGCGTATTAAAATATTGATTGTATTCCTCGATAGCTCAATGGTAGAGCACACGGCTGTTAACCGTGGGGTTGTAGGTTCGAGCCCTACTCGGGGAGTTATTTTTTTGCCCATTTCTAGATTTTAATTCCACCAGATATATCTTGGATCACCATTCATTCCGTAACCCGCTATAGCTGTTACCACCATACCAATTCCCAAAAGTAAAAGGAGTACCCCGGCAAATCTACTTTGATTTCTGGTATTATTCTTAGTTAGGTAATAAACCTTCTTTGTAAATAACATAATGGAGCCGTGATAAACAGCTAAAACACCAAGTATTCCTCTTGCGTATATTCTCAGTAAATATTTGATATCACTGGTGTCTCCAAATATAGCAATACTTAAAAATTCTGCTAATAGAAATGATCCGATCATAGCTACGGATATTATAAAAATCCCCTTTTGTCCCTCTAATTTTTTCCAGTCCATCTCAAACCTCTTTCTTGTATTGTAAATAGTTTCATTTTGTCCCAATTGTATCATCCGCTATAATCTGTGTCAATACAACGAAGAAGTTTAAGCAGGCGTATAAATCTTGTAGGATTCGGTAAATATATCCTTGTTGTAATGAGTATATCCTTTCGTGAAAATGGAGGTTATGATGCAGACGATTTGGAAAGAAAACGGAAGCTTTGATGAAAAAGGCAAGGAACGGGCAGAGTCCCTTTGGATACAGAAGCAATTTCGGTATGAAGGTCAGGAAGAGGAAAGGACAGAACGACCGTCCTTGCAGGGAGAAATTAATGCGGAGGTAGCTGTCATTGGTGCAGGGCTGGCGGGTGTGCTGACAGCGTATCTATTGCAGGAGAAGGGCATGAAAGTAGTACTATTAGAATGCCAGGAGGCAGGCTCAGGGATTACCAAAAATACCACTGCCAAGGTCACCTCACAGCACAGTCTCATTTACCGAAAGCTAATGATGTATAAGGGAGAAGAACGTGCGCTAGAATATGCAATCGCAAATCAACGAGCAATTACCAAGTATCAGGAAATCATCAATCAATTAGAAATCAGCTGTGATTTCGAAATATTGCCCAATTACGTCTATACACTAGATAATGAGCTGCGAATTAAGCAGGAGGTGGAAGCAGCACAAAAGCTCGGGTTGCCGGCTGCATTTACAAGGGAGACAACACTACCATTCCAGGTGAAGGGGGCAATTAAGTTCGAGCAACAAGCGCAGTTCCACCCCCTTAAATTTCTTGATGCTGTGGCAGATGATTTACTAATCTATGAACATACAAGGGTTACCAAGATACAGGATGACGGTCAGATATTTACGGACAAAGGGAGGGTCAAAGCGAAAAACATTGTGATTGCTACACATTACCCTTTTATCAATGCGCCGGGCTTTTATTTCTTTAAGATGCATCAGGAGCGCCAGTATGTGGTAGCGCTTGAGGGCGAGGATGTGGACAAGCGTGCAAGATTAGATGGAATGTATTTGGATGCAGACCCGGACGGCTATTCCTTCCGAAATTATAAGGATTATCTGATACTTGGAGGAGGTACCCACCGCTCCGGTAAATACAAACCCCTCGATGCCTATGAGAAATTGGAGGATGCTGCAAGGATGTGGTATCCCAATGCAAAGATTAAGTATACCTGGTCAAATCAGGACTGCATGACACCGGATTCCGTGCCCTACATCGGCAAATATTCTTTGCGTACCCCTAACATCTATGTAGCCACAGGCTTTAACAAATGGGGTATGACTAATGCAATGGTATCGGCAATGATTATCAGTGATATGATTACCGGCAGGGAAAATGATTTTCATAAGGTATTTAATCCAAGGAGGCTGATGCTCTCCGGCAGCAGAACCTTCCTAAAAGATGCGGCGATTACAACTATCAGTCTTTTAAAGGAGCATCTTAGAATTCCTCATGACAAGTTGAAGGAAATCCAAGTTGGTCAGGCGGGCGTTGTCATTATGGATGGACAAAGGGTAGGAGTATACCGAGAAGCCTCGGATAAGTATCATTTTGTCACAACCAAATGTCCTCACCTTGGCTGTAGCCTGGAATGGAATCAGAATGAATTGAGTTGGGATTGCCCTTGTCATGGCTCCCGCTTTGATTATCTGGGCAATCTTATCAGCAATCCGGCTATGCGTGATACCTTTGATTCCTGCTCCAGAAAGCGGAAGACAAAACAGTAAAAAGAGTACTAAAAAATGTAATTAAAAAACATTGAAAAAAGTGTTGCATTTATGATTTTAGTCTGATATAATCACTATTGTTCGCTAGATATGGCGGACAAAAGTTAGCAGTCGTGGCGGAATTGGCATACGCGCTAGACTAAGGATCTAGTCCGGGTTTCTGGGTAGGGGTTCAAGTCCCCTCGACTGCAGTAATGTGAAAATAAGGGTTTCAGAGTTTGAATAAACTTTGAAGCTCTTTTTTTGATGGTAGTTAAGATATTAAATAATAAATGAAGGTTTGAAGGGTTCAATTAAGGGATATTTTGAATAAATTTCTTTATAAATTCTCTTTAAAATGATATAATAAAATATAGAACTTAAAGAAAGTAGGTGCATATATGAGTAAAACAGAGCGTATTATCGAAAATGTTAATGCAACTATGAGCATGGAAGGAATGCCTCTTATGGAAACCGATAAAAGACGAATTCAGGAGTGTGTTGATGGGAAGGTTGATTTCCAAGTAGCAATTAATGAAATGATTCTTAAATATATGCATAAGCAATCGGTATAGTCATGAAAAGTAAATACTATTATGAGTATGAACAAGATAGCTATTACTGTTATTCGAACTCTTTTGTTTTGAAAAATAAATTAAATATTAGAGATGAAGATGAATTAAGGGCTGCCGAACGGGAAATCACTTCACTTCGAACAGCACAAGCCATGCTGAATAAAATCGAGGGAAATTTTGATTTTAATCATTTAAAGAAAATCCATAATTTTCTGTTTGGTGATATTTTTGAATGGGCAGGGAAAATAAGAACAGTTAATATATCAAAAGGAAATCAGTTTTGTTTATGCGAATACATTCAGGAGCAAATGGATGCAATCTTTAAGAAGTTGCATCAGGAAAATTATTTAAAAGATAATAAAGAAATAAATGAGATAGCGGGAAAGCTAGCATATTATCTTGGTGAAATTAATTCTATTCACCCTTTTAGGGAAGGTAACGGTAGAACGCAAAGAATGTTTATTGAACATCTTGCTTTCTCATTGGGATATGATTTGGATTTTATGAAAATTAGTAGTGAAGAAATGCTTGAAGCCAGTATAAAAACGTTTATGATGGATTATAAATTGATGGAAGAATTAATACTACGCTCGTTGTCGGTTCACGGAAGAGAGTAAAGTCTTGTAAATTCTATATTTACAAGGCTTTTTTTGTTATTGGAAATGTAATACATAAATGATATGATAAGGATAGGATTTTCCAATTAATATAAACCCATCGGGTTGCAGATATCTCAACGATATACACCAACAGGAGGAATATATGCCTAGAACAGTCACAGAAGCATTACAAAACCAATTTGATTCCACCCTCCATATGGCACGCATTCTCATAAAAGTATGCCCAGACGAAGTCTGGGCTGCCTCTTATAATAACGTACCATTCTGGCAGCAGGTCTTTCACTATGTCTACTTTATTGACTTCTGGATGCGCGAACGCTACGATGACAGTGAATGGCGATCTATGATTTTTGACGATGCCTATGATACCGATTTATATGCAGAAAGTTACGAAGGACTACTCGTAACTAGAGAACAAATGGCGTCATATCTTGATGCCATCCAAACTAAAACCACTAGAATCTTTCAACAGCTTAATGATGAAACGCTGGCAGTACCGGTGTACAATAATGACCCACAATATACCTATGCAGATGTCATTGTAGGACAAATACGTCATATCATGTATAACATTGGTTACCTGAACGGAATCCTTCGACAACAAGGGCTGGAAGAATCAGATTGGTACTCCTATAATGAACCCGAAGGTTCCTGATTTGGGAAACACTCAGAATTCATTTTGCTCCACCTTACAGCACAACTGATAGAGGGCGGCAATTCCCTTTAGCTGCCCTCTATTTACTCGTTTTAAATACTGGTGTATATCCCCCATCATCTTAACAATTCTATCCTGATCAGAATAATCAAAGCTTTCCAAATCCTTTCGGATTCGCTCAATGGAATGTCTTCCATAATCCACATATACGGTAAACTTAAGGGCATAAATGGCTAGAATTTGTCTGATATGCTCGGTATGAAATATTCTATAATTGTTCTCTAAAGAGCGTGTTGCGCTAATAAGACCAACCTTATCCCAGTAACGAATCGTAGTGGCAGGAACCCCTGTCTTCTTACTGATTTCATTAATGGTATACTGCTCCTGGTGAGGGATGATGGGCTTATCCTTATCACGCAGGAGTGTTTTTACAATCTTCTCGGCTATCATTTTCTGTTCATGTAATTTTGCTTGAAAATGATTTACCTTCCAAAAGGCGCTGTTAATGTCCCTATGAGCAATAATCGGTTGAAAGATATTTGAGATTTCACTGGTTGAGAAAGCGGTTAGCATCTCTCTGGCACAGGTAAAATAAGCAAGGTGTTCGCTGGTATAAAGACGATACCCTGTTTCTGTACGGGAAGCAGGAGGAGCAAGCCCGAATTCCTCATATTTTCTAAGGGTAGTAGTACTGACACCCAGCTTTCGTGCGATGTCTACCGGACGAAAATTCATAATATTCACCATACCTTTCCTTGCCTGCAAGTTCGGAGTCACAGGCAGAAATTATTAAAGAAATATAGTTAATTCAGGCGCCAAAAGCCCATTTAAACAGAGTTCGTTGTCAATGATAAACAGCAGTTCAGAGGAAGGAGTCAAAAACACAATCTGTATTGCCATAAGAATGAATGCGTCTTTGGTGAATTTTCTTCTCGGTATGTGCATGCTTTCCGAAAAGAGTACGCATTTGGAGCGGAGTATTCAAGATTTAAAATATATTAGGTGTACTTTTTCTTATAATTTGTATTTTACATTATCATCGAAGCCTGAATATTGGTTCGTGCAAAGTGCCATTATCATAGTATAAAAGGGCTTTTGAATTCGAATCATATGGATTGTCTTAATTACCTCTGATTAACCATGACAACATTGTACTATGGGTTTAAACTTTTTTCAATCGAAATACCTGCAATTAAAGGATAGCTAATTCTAAAAGTTTAATAGTTGCATTAATGTTATATAATTAGTTTGAATAGTCTAATAATGCAAATAAGAAAATCATTTCTTTGTATGATTAGGTTTAAAGTGCCCATAATGAAGTCAATAGAAGAATCAGGAGGAACCATATGTCCAACATAATCATCAATGGTGTAAGAGAAGGGAACCTAAAAAACATATCAGTGGAACTGCCACGTAATAAATTAGTTGTATTAACCGGGGTATCTGGTTCGGGTAAGTCAACTTTGGCTAACGATGTACTTTTTCAGGAATGTCAAAGGCAGTATCTGGAGGCAATCGGTCTTCAGGGGATTAATAAGCCCAAGCTGGATTCCGCTCGTAATCTTTCCCCTGCAGTAATGATTACACAAAATGATGCAAATAAAAATCCTCGGTCTACCGTAGGAACATCCACCAATATATATACAGACCTAAGAATGATATATGAGAAGCTGGGAGTAAGAACCTGTCCCCATTGTGGGGAGCTGATTTCTTCTGCGGATTGTAAGGAAGAGACGGAGAAGGTAGATGGAGAATTTACGGTCTACATGTACTGTGTGAAGTGCGGACATAGGATGACGAAGGTAACAAGAACCCATTTCTCTTATAATACCAAGGAAGGAGCCTGCCCTACCTGTGAAGGGCTGGGGAAGGTATTATCCATTCATAAAGAGAATACGATCAATGAAAATTTAAGTCTGGAGGAGGGAGCGATTCACTTCTGGGAGCAAAAGTATAAGGAATATCAAATATCAATTCTGTACCATGCCTTCACCCACTATGGAGTTCCCTGTGAGCCGGATAGAAAGGTGTGTGATTTTACTCCCCAACAGAAGCTGGTGCTATATCATGGCGTGGAGAGTAAGGAAGTGAAAGAAGCTTTTCCTGAGATAGCGCCGCCAAAGACTGTGGCAGCAGGGAAATTTGAAGGGGTCTATCCCACTCTTTGGAGGAAGATGTCTGAGAAGGGAGGAGAGTCAAAGCAGTACAGTGGATATTTTAATTATGAGGTTTGCCCAGAATGTAAAGGGGAGAGGTTAAACAAATTAAGTAGAAGCATTACCGTAAATGGTACTAGGCTCTCTCAATTGTCCGAACTGTCCCTGGAGGAATTGCTTGACTGGATGACAGGGCTGAATGAATCCTTACTTCAAAAGAACAATGCACTAATAGAAGCATATTTGACGGACATAACAACGAAGATAAGGAGGCTGATGAATGTAGGACTGGGTTATCTATCCCTGGATCGCCAGATTATAACCTTATCCGGCGGGGAATTACAAAGAGTAAAATTAGCAGCCACATTGGATTCGGATCTGACAGGAATTATTTATATACTGGACGAGCCAACCAGCGGGCTTCATCCAAAGGATACGGAAGGGATGATAACCATCCTTAAGAAGCTAAGAGATCTGGGCAATACTGTAATTGTAATAGAACATGATCCCGATGTTATGGAAGAATCGGACTATATTGTGGATATCGGACCCGGAGCAGGCAAGCATGGTGGACAAATCATCGCAACCGGGACACTGGAACAACTAAAAGCACAGCCTTTATCTATTACTGGAACCCATTTAAATAAGCAGGAGAGTACAACTAAGAAATATTGTAAGAGCTTATCAGAAAAAATAGAGATAAAAAATGCAGATAAGAATAATTTGAGAAATATCCATGTGAATATTCCCACGAAATGTATGGTAGCGGTTACCGGCGTGTCAGGCTCTGGTAAATCAACCTTGGTATTTGAGGTTCTGGCTGAATATCAGAATTTGAAGCAATCCCGTCATAACCAAGTACTCGGGATGGAGCAATTTGACAGGGTAATCACCATAGAGCAGGGAGCGATTACAAGGATGAAACGTTCCAATGTGGCAACCTATTCCGAAGTATATACCGAAATTCGTAAAATATATGGTAATTTAAGTGAAGCGAAACAAAAAGGGCTTGGAGCAAAGCATTTTTCCTTTAATACACCGGGAGGAAGATGTGAAAATTGTGAGGGGTTAGGGTACATTACCAGTAATATGCTCTTCTTTAAAGATCAAGAGATGGTATGCCCCGTCTGCGGGGGAAAACAATTTAGTGAAGAAGTTCTCTCTGTTAAGCTGGAGGGGCATTCCATTAAGGATATCCTGCAATTATCGGTAGAGGAAGCAATGGATGTATTTGAGAAGTATCCTAAGGTTCTTCAAGTCTTAAAGCTGTTACTAGAAGTTGGGCTTGGATATCTGGAACTGGGGCAGTCTTTGACAACCCTATCCGGTGGGGAAGGTCAAAGATTAAAATTAGCCAAGGAACTTCTAGGCAAGGCAGGAAAATGTAGTTTATATCTAATGGATGAACCCACGGCAGGACTCCATCCAGTGGATGTAGAAAACTTTTTACTTTTGCTAAACAGAATGGTGGAAGGAGGAAATTCGGTCATCGTAGTGGAGCATAATCTTCAAGTGATCGAGGCTTCGGACTGGATTATTGATCTTGGGCCTGAGGGAGGAAAGAATGGAGGAGCAGTAGTATTTGAAGGAACATCGGAGGATATTGGGAAGTGTGAACAATCAGCTACCGGAAGGTATATGAACTAGTCAAGGATTTTGCAAGTAGCTGGGATAGGGGAGCTGGTGCCGATTTGTAAGCAAACTTATCTCGGTTCCGTTTGGGCTTCCATGTCAGTTGTGATCCATGCAGCCTTTTCTTCATCCCAACGATCGGACTTCCATTGCTGGTCGGATACAGAATAATGACAAAGGCTGGCTAAATCAATATCTTCAAATTTAATGGCAATTGGATCTTCAGGAGCCTCTAGGGGTGCCAAGGGTCCATAGAAGATAAAGGTTAAGTTATTGGTGGCATCAAAGACAAAGGGATAACCCTGATAATAGGTACCATCCTTTAAGGACAGTGCCATAACATCTTCGTCTTTGCATACTTCATCACAATAATTTTCAAAGATATCCTTGAGGTTTCTCATACAATTCGCCTGCTTTCAGAAAGAGTTGGTAATTGATACAAAATGGTTATTCCTTTATCACATGGTAATATTATATTTTTTATTTCAATGAAAAGCAATGTAGGTATTATAATTCTTATATATGTCTTACAGAAGGATTGAACTTTTATGAGTACCGATTGGATTTATAGATGATTTTTTGATTTGATGGTTCTCTATTCAATTGTGCCTTTTGCCATGTACTTTGAAAAACAGTAGATTAGGGAGTATCACAGTTATTTATAATATGGATAGAAGGTCAGGATTCAATTAAAAAGCAATTATGGAGACAATTTAAACACTAAGATGAAAAGAAACGAGAACTTATTTTAGCATTTGAAAAATATTTTCCACTTAAAGACTTGGTAATATGTGGTGAGAAAAAGCAAGTTCCATCTTTTAAAGAGTTTTGTGTATGTTATAACAATACCCCTTCCATAGTAGGTTGGGGGTAGATATATGTGATACAGGATTGACATATTTTTTTCTCAAATGTATAATGTTCCATATATTTATAAAACCGATGATTGAGAAATAGTAAGCTTATTGTAGAATTTACAGAGAATTGCACGGGGTGAGAGTGCAGCAGTTCAAGATTTGCTGAATGGGCTCATGAGGGCAACCCGAACTTTTAGTAGGAGTTGACGGAAATCCTAACCGTTATGATGGAAGCATATGTTGGTATGTGATGAATAGTTTGCATTGATGGCAAAGTAAGATATAACTCTTATTCTATGTAGAATAGGAGTTTTTTTGTGCTTTTCTTTTCCTGCTGTTCATTCACACAGAAGGAGGATAAATCATGGAGAAAATTATTTTAACAGGAGACAGACCCACCGGAAGATTGCATCTCGGACATTATTTGGGTTCCTTAAAAAGAAGGGTGGAATTACAAAACTCAGGGGATTACCAGAAGATTTTTATTATGATTGCAGATGCCCAGGCATTGACGGATAATGCGGACAATCCGGAGAAAGTTCGTCAAAATGTAATTGAGGTAGCCTTGGATAATCTTGCATGTGGACTGGATCCATCCCAAACAACCTTATTCATCCAGTCACAGGTTCCGGAGTTAGCGGAGCTTTCGTTCTACTACATGAATTTGGTTACCGTATCAAGGCTTCAAAGAAATCCCACTGTGAAGTCGGAAATTCAGATGAGAAATTTTGAAACCAGTATACCGGTGGGATTCTTCGCCTATCCCATCAGTCAGGCAGCAGATATAACAGCATTTAAAGCAACGGTGGTTCCTGTTGGGGATGACCAGCTGCCGATGATTGAACAGACTAGAGAAATCGTTAGAAAATTCAATAGTATATATGGAGAGACATTGATTGAGCCGGAAGCACTTTTATCCGGTAATGAAGTTTGTTCAAGACTCCCAGGAACCGATGGAAAAGCGAAGATGAGCAAGTCCTTGAATAACTGCATATATTTATCTGATTCGCCCGAGGAGATCAGAAATAAGATTATGGGTATGTATACCGATCCGAACCACCTTAAATTATCCGACCCGGGTAAGGTGGAAGGGAATGTGGTGTTTACTTATTTGGATGCTCTTTGCAAGAATAGTCATTTTGAACGGTACTTAAAGGAATATCATAACCTGGAAGAATTAAAGGAACATTACAAAAGAGGTGGATTAGGTGATGTTAAGATTAAAACGTTTTTGAACCAGATTATTCAGGAGGAGCTGGAGCCTATTAGAAGGAGAAGGGCGGAGCTAGAAAAACACATTCCCGAAGTGTATGATATTTTGAAGGAGGGCAGTATCAGGGCCAAGGAAGAGGCGGCGGATACCCTTGATAAAGTGAAAAGGGCTATGAGAATTAACTATTTTGAAGATGTTGAATTGATTCATAATCAGAAATTGAAATATTCGTAACTATTAATGGGAAATGTGCAGGAGTAACTTCTAGTTTCTAAGAACAGAAGTAAGACGTGCAAATTGGAAGATAAAAACTCACTTTACGTGTGTCGAAATAGGGTAATTGCTGAATTGACCAATTAACCGATATTTGTTATAATTGTATTTATTTAACTATACTCGGGGAGGTGCTTCTATGTTAAAAAAGGTGTTTATTGTTTTTGCTGGGATTATGGTAATTCTGGTAGCAGTCTTGATAACCCGTAATGATAATGTTCCGTTTCATATATCAAGTGATGATGTGAAATCAATTCATTGCAATTACTTTTTGGAAGAGACGGAGGAGTTACCTGTCAGTGCTTCCGATCAGCAAATAATTATTTCAGAAATCTCAAAGATGAAGGTTACTAAGACAAGCGGTTCGGTTGGCACCCTACCCTATCAATTTGTAATAGAACTAAAGGATGGGAAAAAGATTACCTTCGTTCAAAATACAAAAGGAGTGATAGAACTCTATTCAGAAGGGGACAAAGTCCAAACAAAAGTGAAAGCTCCTAAAACCGCAGAGTTTATAAAGCGGTTTTTAAAAGAGAATAAGATTGAACTATAAGGATGAAGTTGTGGATTATGCGATTTAATGTGGAGGACCTTCTGTAAAAAATAGAACAACGAAGTAAATGAATATCTGGAGGAATAAAATATGCATAGAAAGATACTTATACTTGTAGTGTTCTTACTGATATTATCAGGATGTAAAAAGAATACCGAATTGGTTGAACCATATAAAATGTCAAACCAAATCATTGAAACTATGAATAGTAAAACAGAACAAGGAATTTATGAGATTGATAGTTCAAAAAAGCAATTAATCATATATCGTGGTGTTGAAAAAGGAATACAAACAATGACTTATTCTATTAAAAATAATGTATTAACAATCCTTTTTGAGACAGAGGAATTGAATCAACCACAGGATTACGTATATAAGATTAATTCTAATTCCTCTTTTGACACAATACAAGTTTCAATAGATGGTAAAGATGAAGCATTTAATACTATCTTTGTACAATAGTATTTTTAGACATATGGAGCTATGGCACAATCTTTAACCTTATACGAACTAAATAAAAAATTCAATTGAGCAGAGCAAAACTTACACTCTCCTCAAAAATATATTGAATATCAACAATATATTGTGACAGAGCCAAATAGTATAATAAGTACAGGAGGGGTGAGAGAAAAGTTGAAATGGATATTTAAACGTAAAATGAAATATAAAGTTGGGGATGTATTCAAGTTTGAACTTGAAAGCGGTTTATGGGGTATTGGAAGAATAATTAAAATTTGTGTAGAAACAGTTTTTGTTGAAGTATTTAAAATAAAACCATTTACAGATATTAAGCAAATAGATTTAACAAAATTAGATACAGAGAAGATTTTGATTATGGAATGGTGCTATGATACTGGATTGGATAATGGAATGTGGGAAATTATCAATAATATAGCTGTGGATAAAAACTTTGAAATGCCTTATTTTGGTACTACTAGTAGTGATGGCAAATATTATCTAATAAAAGGTGGAGATACAGCCCGTGGAATTGGAGATCCTATAGAAGTAAGTAAAGAAGAGGCTCAGAAGGCTTATCTATTTGGGATTTCAAATGAAATAGTCTTACCCCTAAGGTGTATTGATAGATTTAAAGAATTAAATATGATATAGGAAAGGTGGATTTATGGGAGCATGGGATGTAGATATTTTTTCAGATGATATTACAGCAGATATAAAAGCGGAATTTGATTTAGCGATCGAAGAAGGTATGAATGTAAAAAAAGCTACAAAATTTATATTAAAGACTTTTGAGGATTCACTTGAAGATGAAGACGAAGCCCCTCTTGTAATTCTTGCGCTTGCGAAACTACAGCTTGAAAAGGGAAAAGTCGAAAAACATATAAAGAAAAAGGCTTTACATATTATTGAAAATGGTGATGGATTGGAAAGATGGGAAGAAGCGGGAGAGGATATCTTGAAAATGAGAGAAAAGGCCCTGCAGGAATTAAAAAGTGAGTTGATAAAATAAGTGATTTCAATAGTGTCTCTATGATGATCTTAGTCTTTATTTATAGGGGAGCTTGATGGATCGACCGAATGACCTCATTTGGTATGATTTCTGTGATATTGCGTTCAGCTGTGAAGGTGATATATAAATATTAGTCAGAATCAGGGGCTGTTGCAAAACAAATTAGTTTTGTAATAGCTCCTTTTCTTACAATACGGATTCCTAAGAACCACAAAAGGGTATAACAAGTTATAAGACTAACACCATTACACAGATAATTGTATTGAGCTTAATCATGGGTATCAACTGGTTTTACCATTAAGTTTGGAAGGTTTAACAAATAAAATTCAGCTAAGATTTGAGTAAACTTCTTTTACAATAATCGTGGGTTTTAACATATTTTGTTGTATTATAAGATAGAAGGTATAGGGAGGGGGAGTGTTGTGGATAGTCAAATGGTTGAACTGATTCTGGAACGTAACGAGGAAGGGATTAAACTGTTACAGAGTAAGTATGGTGGACTCCTGCAGTACATAGTTGGAAATATATTGATAGATTCCCGGGACACAGAGGAATGTATTAGTGATATTTATATGATTATATGGAATAAGATAGAAAGCTTTGATGACGTAAAAGGGAAATTCCCCACATGGTTGACGGTCATTGCACGAAATACCGCCATTAATTATAAGAAAAGAAAGAATACTCCTTGTGATGAATTGTCAGAGGAGTTAGCCGCCGGTTCCACACCGGAGGAGAGTTTGCTAAAGAGAGAGCAAACCAATCGTCTTATGAATAAAATTAATAGTCTTTCCATAAAAGAACAACATTTATTTTACCGCAAATATTATTACCTACAGTCAACAGCGCAAATCGGTGCTGAGCTTGGGATGACGGAGCGGTCGGTGGAAGGAAAATTATATCGCCTTCGAAAGAAGCTTCAAAGGCTGCTGGGGGGTGATATTCTTGAACAATAGCAAAAGTGAGGATTTTGATCAAAAGGTGATGGAACAACTGAGTGATATCATACCTCGCGAGGAAGATGTAATAGCCATTAATCCCTGGAGCAGACCAATTGGATATATTATATGGGGGTGTGTTTTTTCGCTTATTAATTTGAATGTTTATTATTTGCAGTATTTGTTTCCGACCATCGGCACAGTATTATATTTCTTGGGATTTCGCAGTTTACGCAATGAGAATAAATATTTTAAGGCTACGTGGATATTATCCATACTAAATTTATTCCTTAGATTGTTTTTAACTATGTATGTTGCATCGCCGCTAATTGGCAGATTCAAATCCATTGCTTTGGGGAGTGTTTTTTTTGTTGGTACGGTCATAGTTATTTTGCTTTTTCGCAAGGCATTGCATGAGGTGTTTCGAAAAGTAGATAAGAAACCAAGAAGAGATCCCCTGTTGTCGGCTTGCATTTGGATTATTGTCTTTTTTTTAATTGCAATAACCCCATTTTCTTACGCATGGCAAATAGTATTGGTTATGTTCGCATTATTTATTTTTATTCTTTGCTCTTTGTTTAGGGTTAGTCGCGATATGGACGAAATTGGGTATGTTATGTCCAATGCACCGGTAAAAATCAGCAACCGTATGGTGATATTTTTATATCTAATTCTGACGCTCATTGCGGTAGGAGTATGTTGTTTGTTCTCCAACCATTTGAGATTAGAAGGAACCCCTTATAGTAAGGTACCAACGAGCGATGCAAGGGAAGTGCTCATTGAGAAGGGTTTTCCGGAAGAGATTCTGCCTGATTTGAAAGAAAAGGATATTGAATTGTTCCTTAAGGCTAGAAAGATTTCCGTTTATAAAGAAATATTACATTTCCAAGAGAGCGGTACTCAATATGATATGAATTATATTAATGAATCAGAAAATCATGGTCTTAAGTCTGTAATGGTATTTATTGAACTTGATAATAAGGAAATGTATGTTTTAAATTATTTTAAGTGGATTAATAGAAGCGCATATTGGCAGGATGCAATTATGTTGGATGTAGGAGAAAATGTTGAAAATCTCGAGCTGGTTGATAGCGGGTTATTTTATGACAAGAATGGAAACAGTTATAGCGCACCCTTTCCGTGGATAGAAGTCAAGAATGAAACGTATGGTTCCTTATTCTTGGAGTCAACTTCGCTACTGATTTGTGGTTCGCTCAATTATCCCTTTAGAACAATCAATCAACGTGGATTTATATTGTACCATTATTCCATGCCATTAGACTACCTATGCACACCGTCATTACTTAACTATCACCACAACTCGCATCCGTTTCAATTACCATATTCGGATATGCAAAATGGTGCAGCGGGAAAGATGGATATGTTCAGTAGTAACTGGCAGCAGCACTATCAACTTTATAAGTTTGATTACTCAGAGTAGAGGATACCATCCTTTTAAGTAACCCTGGCTTAAATTCCCCGCATTAGGAGGTGATCTTGTTTGAATGATAATAATGATAAGGACTTTGAGAACAATTTGGTGGAACAATTAAGTGAGATCATACCTTCTGAGCAGGAGGTTATGAATACGAATCCTTGGAGTGAGCCGATTGGTTTAATTACCTGGGGATTAGCAATATCAATGTTTCAGTTAAATTTTCTGTACCTTCAATATATTTTACCCACCGTTGGAGTTTTACTGCTCTATTTTGGTTTTCGAAGTTTGAGGGATGAGAATGTATGGTTTAAATTATGCTGGCTCTTATCAATACTTCGATTGGTTGAACATTTAATATTTATATTTATAGAAGCGACTCCTTTAACTAATTGGAATAAGCTCTTCTTTTATGGAATGGGTTTTGCAGTGCAAATGGCTATTTTATTATTGCTTCGTAAAGCACTAAAGACGTCGATTGATAGTGCGGGCAGAACGCCACAAGGTGATCCCCTTATTACGGCTGGCTTGTGGATGAGTATTTTATATTTTATTGCATTAGTACATATGATGGTTGGTTTAATCATAGTAATAATACTTTTAATATCCTTTATACTTATTCTGCGTTCTTTGTTTAACGTAGGGGAATATTTAGACGATAGCGGTTATTATTTTAAGGTGAGTCCAGTTAAAGTAAGCAGTAATCTTTTTTCTGTTATATTTATTTCATTTGTCTTATTCATCATTGCCATAGGGTGCATTGCCTCTAATCACCTAAAGGTGAGTGCACAGGAATACAAGAAACCAGAGATGACACAACTTCGAGATGAGCTGGTTACAAAGGGATTTCCCAGTGATTTGTTGCAAGTTCTAAGTGAACAGGATATTGAAGCAATGAAGAATGTGAGGGATATTCAGGTGCCAAAGATTAGTGATAATCTGGATAGTATAATTAGCTTTCGGAATGATAAAATGGAACCTAAGGTTGTTTTTGTAAGGACAAAAGAAAACGTTATCTATGTCTTACAGTATTTTCGTTGGGTAGAGGGAAATGCACACTGGCAGGATGGATTTCAGATAATTCCTGATTCAAACGCACAAGAGATTCAGCTAATCAGTAGTGGGTTAATGTTTGAAAAGAAGAACAAAACTTATTTAGCTCCATTTCCCAGGATAAAATGTGAAAATACTTCTTATCGCAGTTTCTTCGGAGAAAACCAAGCTTGGCAGATATATGGAGCTTATAACTTTCCTTTTGGCACTAAGAACCAGCAAGGATATATTTTATACAGTTATTCTATTCCTGAGCAACCTTTTGTCATAGGTTCTTTTGTGAATTATGTTCACAATCGCCAACCTTTCATGTTGCCCTATAGTGATACGGACGCGAAGCTTATGGACAACGGGTATTCTGTTGGTAAAAAGAAGAGGCAGTATAAATTTATATGTGAATAGTTCTTTCTTTGGGAGAGTAAAAGCAAATATATACAAAAATTATAATAGTGACCCCCATAAATTGGCGGTCACTATTATTCGTTATTAAAAAGAATTTCTCAATGGTTTATACCAGATCTATTAGGAACTTCAATAACTTCTTAATACTTTACCCAAACCAACATCTCCCCACACTTGCGGTTTGCCCATGCATAATAGGGAATCCAAAGTAGTTCTTTATCAATATAGCTATTCTGCTTATAAGAACTATATAAAGAATTTTGCTTCCAGGCACTAGTATCCAGCTTTCGTCCCTTTGCTTTAATTGTTACAATACCACCCAGCATATCCTTCTCATATTGAACCTGGAAGTCGGGTGAATCAGCTAGCTGAATCTGTTGCAGGAATTCACCGTTGTCTTCTTCTTCCAGACAGTATACAATGGGACCTCGCATAACAGCAACCTTTCCGATGTTTTCGCGTACCTGAGGATTGGCACAGATTAGCTCTACCTCCATGTCAAAATTTAGCTTAATAACATCAGCTACCCATTCTCCTTCAAGGTATAGATATCCGTCCTTAAAGTTATGCTGGTCTACGGTTACTTCTTCCTCATTTCTATAAACCGTATAAGAGTTGCACCAGCCCGGTATTCTTAAGGCAATGGTGCCGCTTGTTGGTTGTTCGGGAGTAATCTCTAGCTTAATTTCACCCTTCCAGGGATATTCTGTGGTCATCTTAAGTTTTGTAGTTACTCCGTTTAGGGTGCAATCACTTTCATTGCCTATATAGAGGTTAACAAAGAGAACATCCTTCTTATGGGTATAGAGATAACCGGGCAGTGAAGTCAAGGTACGTGCCAGGTTGGGAGGGCAGCAGGAGCAACCGAACCATTTTTGGCGTTCAGGCTTCACATGTCTTCTTAACTGATCCTTTTCACAGGCTTCAGGTACAACCTCGAGGGGATTCACATAAAAGAAGCTGGTTCCGTCCAGTGTGGTTCCGCTGATAATTCCATTGTAGAGTGTCTTTTCCATAACATCCGCATATTCTCCCTTAGGGTCGATTTGCAGCATACGATGTGCAAAGAACATCAGACCGATGGAAGCACAGGTTTCTCCATATACGGTGTCATTGGGAAGGTCATAATCATAGGTAAAGGATTCGCCATAGGAGGAGGAGCCGATTGCCCCTGTTATGTACATCTGGCGATTCACCATGTTATCCCATAACCTTAAACAAGCCTGATATAAACTATCATCCTTTGTTGCACGAGCTACATCCGCCATTCCGGAATAGAGATAGACAGCACGGACTGCATGACCCTCTGCCTTATCCTGTTCTCTCACCGGAAGACCTGCCTGGTAGTATTGATACTGGAAGTAGCTGTCTTTCCAGGGAAAATCATTATGATGCTCCTTGTGTTCCGTCTCAAAGTAAAGAGGTTTTTGCCCTCTTTGATCAATAAAGTATTTGGCAAGCTTCAGATGCTTCTCATCCAGCGTAATGTCATAGAGCTTCATCAGTGCCATTTCTAATACCTCATGTCCGGGGTAACCTTTTTTCTTCTCTTCCTCGGTACCAAATACACTATCAATATAATTAACAAATCGAATCATTGCCTCTAACAGTTTTCTTTTGCCAGTAGCACGGTAATAGGCTACTGCTGCCTCCAGCATATGTCCGGCACAATACATCTCATGATTATTCATAATATCCGTCCAACGATTCTCAAGTCCGTTAATAATGTAATAGGTATCAAGATATCCATCCTCTTGTTGGGCGCTCACAATCAGATCGATGGCTCCATCTATGGTTTGCTCCAGCGATGGGTTGGGGCTCCAAATCAGTGAAAAGGAAGCTGCTTCAATCCACTTGGCAATATCGCTGTCTTGAAATACAAATCCTTCAAACTTGCCTTCTTTAAGACCTGCGGCAATCTGAAAGTTGTTAATACAATGGCTTGGTTCTGCTCCGGGGACTCGGTCGTTTAGAGCCTCCCATTGATAGGGAATAATCTTAGTTCTTGCTAGTTCCATATAGTTATTCCAGAATGAATCCTTAATGGTTACCTGCTTAATAGGCAATGGTTTGGTCGAATGTTCTGTATTCATAATGTTCCTCCTTTATAAGTGGTCAAAATCGATAAAAAAATATATTGCAGTGCACTGTATTATGATTATAATATAAGATATGAAACATATATCTCTCAACAGACATAGGAATAGAAAAGGTGGTGAAAACTTAGATGAGATATTTGGTAGCAGATGCCGGTGAACCGGTTAGCTATGCTCTATGTGGTAATTTAATGAGTAAGGATGAATTTGTTCATCCCAGAAGAATCATCGATACCCATGTGTTAATTCTTGTAAAAGAAGGGACTTTATTTATTACACAATCGGGAATAGAATATGAAGTGGGAGCAAATCAGTACATATATTTAATTGCGGGAGAAGAACATTTTGGTCATCGATCTTCCATTGGGAAGCTCTCCTATCTTTGGTGCCATTTCTCCATAAGAAGTGAGATTAACCTCCTAGAAGCAGAAATCAATGAGTATGGAGAAGACTGTTTGACTTCGGAATGTAATAGAGGTTATGTGATGCCAGAATATGGTGAGATATCTCTGACACAACGTGCCCCACTGTTATTTAACCAGCTCCTTGATTTATCAAAGCAGGAACAAATTTATTCCGCGCAAATGCTTGATTATGCACTTAGCCTGTTGATTATGGAAATATCCCAAGAATTTTTTGAGATAAGAGATCGGATTCTGCAAAAAATACCGTCTAACATAGCCAGAATTATGGAGTGGATTAAGGCTAATTATTATAAACCACTGACAGTCAATGAGATTGCGGAGGAGTTTGGCTATAATCCTGACTATTTATCCGCCTTATTTAAAAAAATCACTAATATAACATTAATACAGTTCATTAATAAAACCAGAGTGGATATTGCAAAATCTCTGATTGTGAACTATGACATCTCCATCAAGGAAGCAGCCTTTTCCTGCGGCTTTAATGATGAAAAATATTTTATGAAGACCTTTAAAAAATTTGAAGCCATGACACCTTCCCAATATAAGAAAGCCTTTACCAGAAAAATGATTAATTGATAGATGGGTGTTGTGTGGGGTGTATGACTGCCAACCTTTCTCAATTAATATTAAGTGTTTCCCGTATCATACGAGGAATGAAGATGGAGGTTATGATGAGGATACGTAATAAAAAGAGAAGCTTTAAGCAGCTTTTGCTAATTTCATTTTGTTTAATATCAATTATTCCCCTTGCCTTGGTAAATATCGTATCCTACTACAATATTGCCATCAAGGTGCAACAGAATGTGGATGAAATGAAGACCTTCAGCTTGGAGCAAACAAAGCGGAATGTATCGACCGTAATTTCATCCTATGAAGATTTGCTTTACCAGCTCTATACGGATGACGACGTGGTGTCTTTGGTGGACAAGATTGATAAAGGGGTAAACGTAGCAGTCAGTAAGAATCAGTTAAGGAGAAAGTTGACCGCCGTCGCCAATGTTAAGCCTTATGTACAGAGTGTGACCGTCATAACAAAGAAGGATAATGTTCTGTTTTATGATAAGCTTGCCACACCTACCAAAAGTATCGTGTGGATTGACAAGTACAGCAGTACGCCGACGCAGCTTTATAATCAGATTTCTTCAACAAATGACACCTATATCCTGCCCACTAAGTATGCGGATACCTTCGATGCTCACCAATATTATTTGTTTCATATTGCACATAGAGTGATTGATTATAGGAATATCAATAAAAAGAACTCGGTGGTTATTTTAAGTATAGATGAACGTATGTTAAATGAAATATATCGTCAAAATATGGGCAAGGAGGGAAGCGAAAAGGACAACCTGCATATTATTGTTGATGATAATGGGAACATTATCTCCTTTGAAGATACACAGAAAATCGGAATCAAAATAGTTAATAACAGTGCCTCAGTGAAACAGCAGAAGGAGGATTATATCCGTTTTATCAAAGATAACAATTACCTGAATACCAATAACCTTAAGGTATATACCGTTCATGATGATATACTGGGATGGACTTTTGTGAACGTCTCCGATCAAAGCTTGGTTGTGAACGAAATGAGAAACCAGCAGCAATTGACAATAATTATATTCTTGGCGTCCGTTATTATGTTGATTGTAATTATTTATTTTATAACGGGACAATTAAGTGGATCAATCAATAAAATTGTGAAGGCAATGAAAAAAGCAGAACGTGGAGAACTATCGGTTCGTGTGGAGGCGGATGAGCATATGCCGGTAGAAATTGAAACAATCGCCCATCAGTTTAATTCAATGCTCGAAGAGTTAAATGATTCCATTGAGAAGGAAAAAGAAGCTAGCATTAAGCAAAGAAATGCGGAAATTTCAGCACTGGAAGCACAAATTAACCCTCATTTTTTATATAACACCTTGGATACTATTAATTGGATGGCGATTGATAAAGATGAGTATGAAATCAGTAATGCTATTAACTCGCTGGCGAAGATACTGCGATATGGAGTTGATAAGAGCAATGGAGTTGTGGAGATCAGGCAGGAAGTGGATTGGTTAAAGAAATACCTTTTCTTACAGCAGACCAGGCTAAAGAACACCTTCGAATGCATCCTTAATATTGACCCTGAGGTGATGAATTATCATATCCATAAACTACTTCTTCAGCCCTTTGTAGAAAACGCCATTATTCATGGGTTTGAGGGGGTAAAGAGAAAGCATATTCTTGAAATCAGCATGAGTCTTGGGGAAGAGACAATACATATCAGGATTGGAGATAATGGTAAGGGGATACCACAGGATAAGCTGGAAGAGATTCGTTGCGGAATTCTTTATGACAAAGAGGAGAAGTGTCATATTGGAATTACGAACGCAATTAACAGATTAAAAATGTATTATGGGAATCAGGCAAATGTAGAAATCGGCAGTACTTTGGGAGAAGGGACTAGCATCGATATCGATATTCCGAAAATATAAGATAGGTGGGGTGTGCAATATGAAGATTGTGATTATTGAGGATGAGATAAGAATACGAGAGGGTATTATAAACTTAATCAATAAAATCAGTGATCAGTATATTATTGTGGGTGAGGCAGAGAATGGGGTGGAAGGGCTTGATTTGATCGTCAGGGAAGCACCGGATTTAATCATAACGGACATCAAAATGGCAGAGATGGATGGTCTTGAGATGCTACAATGTCTGAAAGACAAAGGAATTCCCTTTAAAGCCATTGTTCTTAGCGCATATTCAGAATTTTCCTATGCCCAGCAGGCAATTAAACTTGGTGTCAGTGAATATCTGCTGAAACCCATATCCGTAGGGGATTTGACCACTTCTCTGGAGAATATAACGGTTCAACTTGCCCAGGAGAAAAAGAACAAAGGGGTTCAATATGAATCGTTGCAGAAGCTTGAGAACATCTTTTATAATATTTTGCTCAGCGGTGGGGTAGTGGATGAGGAGCTTGACATTATACTTGAGAAAAGTTATCAGCTGCATAAAGAGAGTGATTATATCATCATGCCTATTTTTCTCGGGGAACAATATGAAAAATACAGAGTCAAGTTTACAAAGGAAATGAAGAGGCTCATAAAAGAGAAAAACATTGGAGAATTTCGGTTGCTGGATATGCCTCATAACCGGATGCTTCTACTGGTGATTTTTCATTATCAGAAGGAACCTCTGATTAAGCAGTGGTTTCAAAATCAGGTGATTAAGCAGTTCCAGAAGGAGCATTGCAATACTTGCTTTGGATGGAGCTCCTTTCAGGGAATTGAATCAATGAAGGGGCGGCTGCAGCTGCTTCTTAAGCATATGGATTGGTGTATCACCTTAGGGGATGATGTAATTATATCCTACCCCCAGATTACTCAGGTGCAGACTAAGGTATTGACCTATCCAATTGAGATTGAAAATAAAATGAGGGTAGCCATGTGTGCCATGGATTTAAAAAAGCTTGGCAGGGTCATTGATCAATTTGTGGAAGCTTTTATGGATGGTAATTTGTATTCTCCACAGGAGATTAAAGAATCCTACGTTAGATTCTTATGGTCTATGATAAATGTTGCTAAGGAAATCGGCTTCACCCTTCAAAAGGAAATCGAGCAGCAAGAGCTGCTAAAGAGAATTATGTCAGCCATGAATAGTAGGGAACTAAAGCATACTTTGGAAGAAGTGTTATCCCTGCTGACCAATGAGAATGAAGAAGAGAATACGCTTAGCCTTACCGTGCAAAGGGCGAAGAGGCTGGTACATGAATTCTATAATCAGGGGATTACCCTGGACGAAATTGCCTCAAAGCTAAAGATAACGCCGGAGTATCTGGGAACCCAGTTTCATAAGGAGTTAGGAATTAATTTTAGTGCTTATATGAAGAATTACCGCATTATGAAGGCAAAGGAATTACTAATCGGAACGCAGTTAAGGCTTTATGAAATAGCGGAAAAGGTTGGGTATAGTGATTCGAAGTACTTTAGTCAAGTATTTAAGGAGTGTACAGGACAGCTTCCGACCGAATATAGAACGATTCATCACTGACCTTAGTTTTACCATCCTTTTTAAGTTTTCTAGAGTTTTCTATCCATAAGAGGGTATATATAATGAAAACATCTTAAAAAGATAATATCTGCACAGGGATGAGCGCTGTGCAAGAAAAAGGGAGGAAAATCATGAAAAAGAAAGTATTAGCAGTAGCATTAGTACTGGTCCTGGCCTTCAGTATGTTGGCAGGATGCAAAAAGTCAGATACCCCGACCGACAACCCCGCAACCGGAGAACCCACAAAGCCAGGGTCTTCAACAGCAGAGAAAAAGGACGTAACAATTTGGTATTATTGGGAGAATGAGAGCCATCAGAAGCTTCTGAATGGAATCGTGGATGACTTTAATAAATCCCAAGCTAATGTAAAAGTAACAGCAAAGTATGTACCATTTGCAGACTTTAAGAAGCAATTATCAATTGGTACCGCAGCAGAGACCTTGCCGGACATCGTATTTATCGACAATCCGGATACCGCAGCATATGCATCCATGGGTATCTTTGCCGATATCACTGGTAAAATTGATACCAGTCAATATTTCGATGGACCGCTTAATTCCTGTAAACTGGATGATAAATTATATGCAATCCCGTTTGGTTCTAACGATTTAGCTCTTTTCTATAACGAAGATATGTTAAAGGCAGCTGGCTGTGAAGTTCCTACAACTTGGGATCAGCTTAGAGAAGTTGCTAAGAAGACAACTACCGATAAGGTTAGCGGTTTTGCATGCAGTTCCCTTCAGAACGAAGAAGGAACCTTCAACTTCTTAACCTTTGTATGGCAGGCAGGAACATCTTCCTATGAAATCAATAATGCAGCAGGCATCAAGGCTCTGAATTTTGCAAGCCAGATGGCTAAAGACGGTTCTTGGGCAAAAGAAGCAATTAACTGGACACAGGGTGATACCATGAATCAGTTCATCTCCGGCAACCTTGCTATGATGATCAATGGTACCTGGCAGATTCCTACCATGCGTGAGCAGGCAAAAGATCTGAAATGGAATGTAGCAATGCTTCCTAAAGATGCAAAAGAATCCTCCGGTCTTGGCGGTGAGAATATTGCAATCATTAACAATAAGAACTCCGATGCAGCATTAGAATTTGTAAAATTCATGACCGCTCCGGATAAAATCAAAACATACATAGACGGCTTTGGTTACATTGCCTCCAGAAAAGACGTAGCTGATACTCAGTATAAGGGTGATGATCAGATGCAGATTTTCATCAAGGAATTACAGTTTGCAGGAGCAAGAGGACCTCATCCGAGCTGGCCTTCCATCTCCGACGCAATTTCACTGGCTTTCAATGAAGTTCTGACCGGAACAAGCAAACCGGAAGATGCAGCAAAGAAAGCACAGGATACAATTGATGGTATTTTAAAACAGTAATGAGAATCATAAGGTAAATGATCGGGATACCTAATTGATAACTAAAAGTAATCGTAATATATTGCCATAAGCTTGTTGGGAAGCATCGTTTAGAAGATTTTCAAACAGGAAGGGAATATATTACGGTTACTTAAATAGGATTCTATTTGCAGCACCCCATCTCTTGCCGGGACTATATCAAAGAGCCCCTAAACATGGATATTGCCTTTGATGTATAAAACTCTATTACCCTTGTAATCTAGGAGGTTCTGTATGAAGCGAATAAAAAGATTTTTCCGATATGATAATGTGGGGATATTCTATATTCTTCCTGCGTTGATCTATATGATGATATTTGTGGGATATCCCATAATCAGTAATTTTATTTTAAGCTTTCAAGATGTAACAGTGAAAACTCTAAATCTTCCGACCCACAATTTTATTGGTTTTGATAACTATGTCAATTTATTTAAAGATCCAGTTCTTCAAAAATCTATTTTTAATACTTTATTATTCACCGTAGCTTCATTAGTTTTTCAGTTTATTATCGGTTTTTTGTTAGCGCTGTTTTTCTATAAGAAATTTTCCTTTTCGAAACCGGTCAGAGGACTTCTTATGATACCTTGGATGATTCCGGTAACGATTACAGCCTTGATGTTTAAGTTTATGTTTAGCTCTAATGTTGGAATTATCAATCAGGCATTACAGGCTCTGCATGTGATCTCATCCCCGATTGACTGGCTTATCACGCCACACACGGCAATGTTTGCTCTGATTTTTACAAATATATGGATTGGTATTCCCTTTAATATGATCTTACTTTCCTCAGGACTTACATTAATTCCATCCGACATCTATGAGAGCGCATCCATCGATGGTGCAAATAAATTTCAGACCATGATTAAAATTACATTACCTTTGTTAAAGCCAACCATTCAATCGGTATTAATTTTGGGCTTTATTTATACCTTTAAGGTATTTGACCTGGTTTATGTTATGACCAACGGCGGACCCGTTAATTCAACACATTTGCTATCAACCTATTCCTACAAATTATCATTTACATTGTTTGAATACAGTAAGGGCGCAACCGTTGCGAATATCTTGTTTGTAATTTTATTCTGCGTCAGTCTGCTTTATTTGAAATATACCTATAGTGAGGAGGGAGAGGCATAATGAATGACAAAACCTTACGCGGCAGAAAGAATGTTTTCATGTGTATTATCTCCATTGTTTTTCTGGTAGTATTGCTATTTCCGATTTATTGGATTGTAGTTACTTCGCTAAAGATGGAGAAGGAGATATTTTTAAATCCACCGAGCCTGTTCCCGCATAAATTCAATTTTGCGTCCTATGCAGCACAAATCAGTGTGGGTGACTTCAACATGTTCCGTTCCTTTGGAAATAGTATGTTTATCTCCACAAGCTGTATGCTGATTGCAATTGTACTGGCAGTGCCGGCTTCCTATGGGTTGGCAAGATATCGCTTTGTAGGAAAGAGGCTGGTGGTACTTAGCTTTCTGATTACACAGATGCTTCCGGTATCCGTTATTTTAACACCTATGTTTATTATGTTTCGTAATTTTCATTTGATTAATAATCCGTTTTCGGCAATCCTTGCGGATGCAACGATTGGTATCCCATTTTCTATTCTGATTTTAAAGAATTATTTTGGTTCCATACCAAGAGAGCTAGAGGAAGCCTCCTATATTGATGGCTGTAACAGATTTACATCCTTTATGCGCATTTTGTTGCCAATTGCTTTTCCTGGCGTTATTGTATGCGGAATCTTTTCCTTCCTTTATGCATGGGGAGATTTGGCTTATGGCATGACCTTTATTCAGGATCAGATTCATCGACCTATAACAGCAGGTATCTTTAACTTTATGGGACAATACGGAACCAAGTGGAGCTTCTTAACCGCTTTCGCAGTAGTAACCATTATTCCGGTAGCAATTATATTCATCTTCATGCAGAAATACATTATTAGCGGATTAACCAGCGGTGCAGTGAAAGGATAAGGTGATTGGGATGTTTCATCAAAAGGATAGCGGTTTGATATGTAAGTTTAACTATGAAACACTGTACATAGAGCCATGGGGCAGGAACAGCCTCCGTGTGCGCGCTGTAAAAATGGGTTATTCCCATGATGAGAAGGAGTGGGCGCTAACCGAAGAAGTGGAGCAGGATGCACAGGTTCAGATTGAAGAAGGCGCTGCATCGGTAACCAACGGAAAGATTAAGGCAGTAGTGAATTCCTTTGGTAAACTTACCTTTTATAATCAGAAGGGTGAGGTCATCCTTGAGGAGTATACAAGAAACAGGAGGGATGTTCTTTCAAAGTATTGCTCAGCGCTAGAGGTGGAAGGAAGAGAATTTCAGCCGATTCTTGGTGGAGATTATACAATCAATGTTCGTTTTGAATCCGTTCCCGATGAAAAAATATATGGTATGGGACAATATCAGCAGCCATATTTGAATGTAAAGGGTTGTAGTTTGGAATTAGCACACCGCAATTCTCAGGCCAGCGTACCGTTCCTAATCTCGAATCTCGGATATGGATTTCTGTGGAATAACCCTGCAATGGGAGAGGTGTACTTTGGAAAGAATCTTACCCAGTGGCATGCAAAATCCGCGAAGAAGATTGATTACTGGATTACAGCTGGTGATACCCCTGCAGAGATTGAAGAAGCTTATGCCGATGTAACCGGTAAAGTTCCCATGATGCCGGAGTATGGACTGGGATTTTGGCAATGTAAGCTTCGTTATCAGACGCAGGAGGAATTACTGGAAGTAGCAAGAGAGTATAAAAGAAGAAAGCTTCCGTTGGATGTAATCATTGCGGATTTCTTTCACTGGCCAAATCAAGGAGATTGGAAGTTTGACCCCACCTATTGGCCAAATCCCGATGAGATGGTTGAAGAATTAAATTCTATGGGCATTGAACTGATGGTATCGGTTTGGCCCACTGTGGAGCGAAACAGCGAGAATTTTGAACCCATGCATCGAAACGGATTACTTGTGAATACGGAAAGAGGCGTCAATATCAGCATGGACTTTTTAGCTCCAACCTTATTCATGGATCCTACCAATCCCTCAACCAGAGAATATGTTTGGAATACCATAGATAAGAATTATTATAGTAAAGGAATCAAGGCGTTCTGGCTGGATGAGGCGGAACCGGAATTTACGGTATACGATTTTGACAATTACCGTTATCATGAAGGACCCAATGTTTCCATCGGAAATATCTTCCCATTAATGTATGCAAAAACCTTCTTTGACGGAATGAAATCCAAAGGTCAGGAGAATATCGTGAATCTGCTACGTTGTGCGTGGGCTGGAAGTCAAAAGTACGGTGCATTGGTTTGGTCAGGAGATATTGCCTCCAGCTTTGAGAGTATGAGAAATCAGCTGGCAGCAGGACTCAATATGGGTATTGCCGGTATTCCCTGGTGGACGACGGATATTGGTGGCTTCCATGGAGGAGATCCAACGAAGGAAGACTTTAGAGAACTATTTATAAGATGGTTTCAGTGGGGAACCTTCTGCCCTGTTATGAGGCTTCATGGAGACAGAGAACCCCGACAGCCTCAGGTGGGAACGACCGGCGGTGCAAACTGCTTATCGGGTGCTCCCAATGAAGTATGGTGCTACGGGGAAGCTGCTTATGAAATCTGCAAGAAATATATGAATATTAGAGAAAGCCTTCGGGATTATGTAAGAAATGCCATGGTTCAGGCACACGAAAAGGGAACCCCGGTTATGAAGCCGCTGTTCTACCGTTTCCCAGAGGATAAGTTAAGCTGGGAGGTTGAGGATGAATATATCTTTGGCGATTCTCTGCTCGTAGCACCCATTCTGTACGCTGGAGTAAATAAGAGAAAAGTATATCTGCCAAGTGGTGGATGCTGGAAAGCCTTCGAAGGGGAGGACATTTATGAGGGCGGACAGTGGATTGAGGTAGAGGCACCGATTGATGTAATTCCGGTATTTGAATTGATATAAATAGTTACAGATTTAATATGAGCACTCACAAAAGGAGTGTTGCAACAGGAAAGTGCGGATATGTGTTTAATACATAACGTGAGGCTTTTTGTTGTAACACTCTTTTTGGGCTATAAAAAATATAATATGCTGTGCGTAATATGGATTGCTAAGATTTCTTTCATTAAAGTTATTACATAGAAGGAAGGAAATATAGAAGTTCTTCATGGCAGGGACAGTAGTATTTTACCAACTAGTAAGTTATAATATTATAGATGGTTAAAGTGTCTAGGGCTGTATACACTGTGATATTGGCAATTCGCGAATAAAGAGTTAGTTAGTCGGAACACGTTCAAGAATCACTGTAATAACAAAGCTAAGGGGGAAAGAATGAATATTTCAATTGTTAAGGGAAGTCTAACAGATATTAGGGATTGTGAAGAGGCATTATTGCAATCTGAGTTGGGAAGAAAGTACTTTGCAGCCGAGAATAGTGCAAGGAAGGCGTTAGAGGAAGGGTTTGAAAAGGGAGAGGTCTATATAGCCAAAGCAGAGAACAATCAATGTGTTGGATTTATGTGGTATCTGTTAAAAGGAGCCTTTCATTCCTTTCCCTACCTGCATATCCTTGCAATAAAAGAGGAATACCGCAGTAAAGGTATTGGCAAAAGAATGCTGGAGGAATTTGAGAATGTAGTTATGAAGGATAGTTCTAAGGCATTTTTAGTAGTAGCTGACTTCAATCCGAAAGCAAAACGGCTCTATGAAAGAGAGGGATATATCCAAGTAGGTGAACTACCAAGTCTCTATAGGGAAGGTATTACCGAATATCTAATGATGAAGACCAAAATTTAAATTCTTCAAGCATATAGTTAAGTACATCATATAACATAGCTTACATAAAATTTTAGATTGGAGCACAGCATGCAACAAGAAATCGATGACTATAATAAAATCATTCATATCAAATGTACGGAAGAAGAAAAGAATAAATTTATACAAGAATTAACCCCATATCTTTATGATTATACACTGAATTTTATTCCACTGGATGAGGATAAAAAAGAGAGCTAGGGATATGATGAGGCATATCTCTAACTCTAAAGTGTAACCATTCTGATTTGTTTCTAACTTTAAGCTGTTTATTCCACAAATAAAGTATGGATTTCACTTTCCCCCAGTACTTTAATACCGTTCTTACTTAGCAAATCCCCGGTAAACCCATTCCCATTAATTAATCTATGGTCAAAGGTGCCATCATAGATTTTACCAAAACCGCAGGAAGGGCTACGCTCTTTTAAAATAGCATGGCTGCAATGATAAAAAAGGGCCAATCGTAGGCTTTCTTCTGCACCTTTTAAAAAAGCATCCGTGACATCAATACCTTCTTTTGTGACGACCCGCTGCTTTAAAATCTCAGCTGGCTCCCTAGGGGTTGGAAGCCCACCATAAACTTCCGGGCAGACCGGAATCAAATTATGTGTTTCTTTTAATCGAACCAGCTCTTCGTTGAGCTGACCACTACCATCATAGCGGCAATTCATGCCTAACAGACAAGCACTGACTAGGATATTCAATCAACATTTCCTCCATATTAACTGCTATGAATTGGGAGCTCAACCCTAAAGGTCGTTCCCTCCTCTTTGGAGCTAACAAAGGATATCTGTCCGTTGGATAACTCCACGATTTTTTTTACTAATACAAGCCCTAAACCGAAACCATCCTTGGAGCGGGATTTATCACCTTTATAAAATCGCTCGAAAATATGTGGTTGATCTTCCTCTGCAATCACTAAGCCCTGATTGGTGATGGTAAAGACAGCCTTTTCCCCAATTTGTTTTAGGTAGATAATGATGAGACCACCCTGATCTGAGAATTTTACGGCATTTTGAATTAAATTCAGCCAAACTTGATGAAGTAAATTTTTATCTCCGAATACATTCACCTCATCCAAACTAATATCAAAATCCAAATCCTTCTTCGTCCATTGAATCTCAAGCAACAATATGGTTTTTCGAATTTGTTCATCCAAGGAGTATTGGGTAGATTGATTCCTTATGACTTTACTATCAAACTCAGAGAGCTTTAATAGGTTGGAGGACAAATGGGAGAGTCTTTCCCCTTCTGTTACAATAATTTCACTATATTCCTCCAATTGACTTTCCGTAAGCTGTCCACCTTTAATTAACTTGGCATAGCCAATTACGGAAGTGATTGGAGTTCGAAATTCGTGGGACACATTGGATACAAAGTCCTTGCGAAGCACATCGATGTTTTTTAATTCTTTTGTCATAAGATTAAAATCAGCAGTTAGCTGACTAATTTCATCCCCATGATTATTTATGATTTCAACATCAAAATTACCTTTAGCCACCTCTTTGGAGGCATTGGATAATTGTTTAATGGGTTTTACGATACTTCTTACCACAAGGACGATAAAAACGGTACCAACCATAACGCTCAGTAAAAATACAAATCCGGTAAGAATACGAAGACGCTCCAGCTGTTCCACGAGTAGTCGGTCGGATGTCAACATCTCTATTTTAAAATAGGGGGCTAAGCCGCGGGATAGGATATGAAATACTGCAGCATAAGTCATAGAATTCAAAAGCCACCAGATACCTACAAAAATAGTTACAAACTTGGCGTAAATGGAATGGAGAGGGAATATTTTCTTCATATCAGCCTTTCTGCCTTATAACCAAGGCCTCTGACCGTGATAATTTTGAATTCTTCAAGTTCCTCGAATTTTTCTCTAAGCCGCTTAATATGCACATCCACCGTGCGGACATCGGTTTCGTTATCAAGACCCCAGATTTCATCCATAAGGTCCTGCCTGGTAAAGATTTTCTTTGGATAACTTAGGAGCTTAAAGAGAATTAAGAATTCCTTCTTAGGCAATAGGATTTCATCCTCCTTCATTCTCACAGTAAGTCTATCGTAATCCAGAACAACCTCTCCAATCACAATTCGATGGTCATTGGTGATTTTCGCTCTTCGCAGAAGGGCGGATACCCGCAACAGCATTTCATCAAAATCAATGGGCTTCACCATATAGTCATCTGTCCCAACTCGGAAGCCGGTTTTTTTATCCTCGATACTTTCCCTTGCGGTAACCATAAGGATGGGGAGATTGTAGTTGGCGTCCCTCAGTTCTTTGGTTAAAGTAAAGCCATCCATATTGGGCATCATGATATCAGCGATCATAAGATCCACATGTTCTTTATCAAGAATATCTAATGCTTCAACACCATCCGATGCACATAATACATTATAGCCGTCGCGTAAGAGATAAGTCTTCATGAGGTTGCGGATACTGTCATTATCATCCACGATTAGAATCTGAAACATATCATTAACCATGCCTTTCTCGTGATTTTGAGCCATAAGCTCCAGTAGAATCCAATTAATATAAGCCATAAGCTCACTACATTTCAGTTTTTTAGCATAATCGAAGCAATTCTTTTAGATTCGTACAAATGCGATTACAAAATAATCAAAGTTTTTTATGTTTGCATCAATATTGAATATATTATAAGTTATAACCAATATTGTTTGCGAGGACATAACTGTATATAGTCCTCGCATCTATTTTACTATTATATAATCTGGATTACAAGCTGCGTAGTGCGTCGATGGGATTAAGTCGGCTTGCCTTTCTGGCAGGCATATAGCCGAAGACGATTCCTACTGCAGAGGAGAAGCCTACTGCAAGCGCAATGGTCATAGCGGACAATGAAAATCCAATTCCAATTAATACTGCAGCAATAAAGGCAAGGATACTACCAAGGATAAGTCCAATTATTCCACCAAAAAGTGATAAGAAGATGGATTCAATAATGAACTGAAGCTGAATTCTTCCGGGAGTAGCACCCAAAGCTTTGCGAAGACCGATCTCCTTGGTTCGTTCTGTAATGGATACCAGCATCATGTTCATAATACCGATTCCTCCTACAACAAGGGAGATTGCTGCAATTCCTGCAAGGAGGTAGGACATCATCCCCATCATTGTCTGGAAGCTTTCAATCATATCACCCATATTGAAGACACTATAGGCATCCTCATCGTAATTAAAGGCCGGATTAAGTACACTCTTGATATCTGTTACCGTCTCATCCGCGGTGGAAGTATCCTTCAGATATACATCAAGACTTGTGATGTTCTTAACTCCTAAGCTACGCAGGGCAGTGGTATAAGGAATGATTACCGCATCATTATTGGAATTCATACTAAAGCCGCTTGACGCTGCAAGGGTACCAATTACGGTATAAGTGGTTCCGTTAATCATCAGTTTTTCACCCACCGGATTTATTCCGTAGAATAGAGTCTTTACGACATCATCTCCGATTATGGCAACCTGATTTTGACTGTTGATATCTAATATGTTAATGCTTCTGCCAGACTTTAATAAGCTGGTATCTTTATTAAAATATACTTCGTTCTTACCCTGTACTGTAACATCATCCATTACGATTCCATCCGATACAATAGTAGTTTTGCCGGATATGGTAGGGGATACACCGTCAATATTATTTACCTTAGCGATTGCGTTGATGTCATTATCGTTAAGGCCTTGTTTTAAAGGAGTTCCCATGGCGGATACCATAATTTTATTTACACCCAGTGAATTAATCTGGTCACTGATGCTGTTGGTAGCCCCTTGTACGATGGTAATCAGCGCGATAATCGAAGCCACACCGATGACAATACCTAACATCGTAAGAAAGGAACGAAGTTTGTTGTGAATGATATTTTCCCAGGACATTCGAATACTTTCCAGTAAGAGCATATTAATTCACCTCCTGTTCTGTTAAATAGCCATCCAAAATCTTAACAACTCGTTTGGCATGCTTGGCAATACCCTGGTCATGGGTAATCATGATTATGGTACGTCCATCCTCGTTGAGTTTTTCGAACAATTCCATAACCTGAGCGCCGGTCTTTTGATCAAGGGCACCGGTTGGCTCATCTGCCAGAAGGATGGTGGGCTGAGTAACCAGAGCACGGGCTATGGCAACACGCTGCTGCTGTCCACCGGATAATTGGTTGGGGAGGTTGCTCATTTTATCGGATAAGCCTACCTTCTCCAACATTTCCTTGGCTCTCATTTTGCGCTCTGAAACGGGGACATTACTATAAATTAAGGGTAGTTCCACATTTTTTAATGCGGTTAATCTGGGGAGGAGCTGAAAGCTTTGAAATACAAAGCCGATTTCTTTGTTTCTGACAGCAGCAAGTTCACTCTCACTCAAATCCTCAATATCCTTACCGGAAAGAAGGTATTTGCCGGAGGTAGGAATGTCCAAACATCCGATAATATTCATCATAGTAGACTTACCTGAGCCGGAAGGACCCAGTATGGATAGGAATTCACCGGAATGCACCGTCAGATTTACTTTATGAAGAACCTCCAACTCATCGTCACCCATATAATAGCTCTTACAGATGTCTTTCATATTAAGTATTTCTGACATGAATTATTCACCTCCTGCGCCGGAAGGACCAAAGCCTCTGTTTTCAGAGGAAGAACTGATTTTCTTATAGTAAATTAAATCGCCATTCTTAATTCCGCTCTTAACCTCGGTTATAGTTCCGTCATTAATTCCTGTTTTAATGGGGGTTTTGATCAAGTTATCTTTATCATCTTTGGTGTAAACATAAGGTTGATTGCTTTCATCAAATTGAAGGACGGACATAGGAAGCGTCACAACATCCGACACGGAGTCATTTTGGAATTTTACTTCAGCAGACATACCTACTTTAATGGCACTATCCTTCTTTAAATCAATATCAGCAGTAAAATAAGTAACACCATTTACTACCTGACCTTCTTTGGAGATACTTTTTACAGTTCCGCTAATTTCTTTTTCAATGGCATTAATTAAAACATTGGACTTCTTTCCTACCTTAAGAGCCGGAATACTGTATTCATCCACTTTAACAGTAATCTTCAAATTGTTATAATCAACAATTTCCATCAGCGGGATGCCTGCCATAACCTGCTCGTTTTCTTCTACATCAATTTTTGATACCTCACCATCGATGTCAGCGGTGATTTCGTCGTCTGTGGTTGTGGTAAAGAGAACATCGCCTTCTTTGACCTTCTCCCCTTCTTTTACCTTAATATCAGATATTTGCATTACCTTTTCCGACATGACATTTTGACGGTTTTTCGCTTCTACGTTGCCGGAAAAGGAGTAGTAGGTATTGATATCTCCGCTTTTCGCTTCAACACTTTCATAGTTATTGGATTTCGGTCTGTTAAGATAGCCGAATACAGCAAGAGCGACTATCACAACCAGGATACCCAGGGTAACAATACGCCTTTTTATTTTTGATTTTCTTTTTGTGTTCATTTTTCATTCCTCCAAAAAATTTAGTAAAGTTAAAATAATATGTTTATATGAACTAATTATGAACTGGCAAAAAAAATTCATACATAAATTTTCCAAAACAACATTGACAGAGTTTGGAATATGATATAAAATGATATCAAATTGATATCATAATTATGGTATATCATTTTAATACACATAAATTAGCTTATGAACATTTTACGGTTTTCTTAAAGTAATCAAATATTGAGTGGAGGAAATTCATATGAGTGAAGGACAAAAAAGCGAAGGATACAATATTGACGAAAAGGAACTAATCCCTTTTAGCGGAGGAATTGCTCTTTTATTAATTCTTGCAGGATTTGTAGCATCGATTTTAGCAATCATCTTTGGAGGAATTAAGATTGATGCAGGCGATGTTGGAATAGGAGCATTTTTACTGACAGCAGGAATTATACTGATTATTGTGTTCTTAATACTATTAGGCGGGCTTCATATTATTACCCCCAATGAAGCGCTGGTATTGACCTTATTTGGTAAGTATTATGGAACTATTAAGAAAGAAGGCTTTTATTACACCAACCCCTTTGCAGGAGCATTTAATCCATCAAGCTCCCTCTCACATCTGAATACAACCGGAACACAGGCAAGTATTCCCAATACTCCCGGTAAGAAGATTTCAACAAAGACCCTAACCTTGAATAATGAGAAACAGAAGGTCAATGATGTTCTGGGTAATCCGATTATTATTGGTGCGATTGTAATCTGGAAAGTTGCAGACCCTACCAAGGCAGTTTTTAATGTAGAGAATTATAAATCCTTTTTAACGATTCAATGTGACTCAACGATTCGTAATATAGCGAGACTCTATCCCTATGATACCATGGAGAATGATGCGGATGAAAAGACCCTGAGAGGCAGCAGTCAGGAGATTGCGGACAGTATGAGAAATGAGTTGCAGCAACGCGTGTTGGATGCAGGACTGGAGATTAAAGAAGTACGTATTACCCATCTATCCTACTCCGAGGAGATTGCTGCCGCTATGCTACAGAGACAGCAGGCTACTGCAATTATTGCCGCTCGTCAAAAGATTGTGGAAGGTGCAGTGAGCATGGTTAAGATGGCAATTGATCAACTAAGTGAAGAAGAAATTGTTGTGCTGGATAATGAAAGAAAAGCTGCTATGGTCAGCAATCTAATGGTTGTTCTTTGTGGGAATAGGGACGCGCAACCAATTGTCAATACAGGAACCATCTATTAATTTTAAAGGTCGTGTGAAATGGAAGATAATTTGAAAGCAAAGGAAGAGAAGCTGAAAGCCAGATTGGATCAGATTAAGGCAATGGAACAAGAAGTTCTGGCACGGGAAGCCGCTTTGAAGGAGAAGGAAAAGGGAAAAAAGCAGGTTCTTCTGAGACTTTCGCCTACTCTCTGGAATGAACTAGCGGCGTGGGCCGAGGCGGATTTTCGCTCCATCAATGGACAAATAGAATATCTGCTTTCGGATTGTGTCCGTAAAAGAAAAGATAAATAATAAGATAAATAAGACAAAAAGGAAGACTCTGACCGATGGTCATTGTCTTCCTTTTTGCTTAAGAGAAGGCTTTGCAATATCTTGCCTAAGTTGTGCGAATTGCATATAGTCTACCCGGCGAGTTCTCCGTCTTTAACATAGATAACACGGTTGCCATACTCAGCGGATTCTCTGGAATGGGTTACCTGAATAATGGTGGTTCCTTCTTCCAGATTAATCTTACGAAAGAGTTCCATGATCTCATTACCGGTTTTTGAATCCAGATTTCCGATTGGCTCATCTGCCAGAAGGATATTAGGATTGTTTATTAATGCTCTTGCAATTGCAACCCTTTGTTGTTGTCCGCCGGAAAGCTTGGTGGTGTAGGAGTTTCTTTTGTCAGTTAATCCTACCACTTCAAGCAGATGCGCTAATCGTTCTTTATAATTCTTCTTTTTGGAACCATTTAAAAGAACAGGAAGAAGGATATTGTCTTCAACGGTCAAGTGAGGAACCAGATTATAAAACTGGAATACAAAGCCCAGTGTATTAAGGCGCAGCGCACTTTCTTGACTATCGCTTAATTTATTAAGGTCTTTCTGGTCAATTTGAATGTTACCGGAAGTGGGTTTCTCTAACCCTCCGATTAAATATAGAAGTGTACTTTTGCCGGAGCCGCTGGGTCCCATGATGGATACGAATTCTCCTTTGTGAATATTGAGACTTACATTCTTGATTACATCTACAAATACATCCTCATTCTGATAGGTTTTATTCAGATTTACTATCTCTATAATTTTCTCCATGACTTATGATCCTTTCTATTTACAATTATATTAGAATTTATATATTAGGTTTATTTTGCCCTGATTCACTTATACTCTCTATGTTAGAAATTATAATTAGCAGCATGCATGAAACAATTCTATTGGTAGCACACATTCCTCGTTATTCGGTTCCAACTCTATTCAAAGCGATCCTGATTCCAACTCTATTCATAACGAAGCCCGCTTACAATCGTATCCTTTGTAATAGAGATTGCCGGCAGGATGGAAGAGATAATGGAAAGCATAATTCCGGATAACAATACGAATACGAAATCACTGGGGTTGAGAAAGATTACATCAGCAGGAATACCGATTGCTTCTACAACATAACACATTGCCTTTAATAATAATGTTCCAAATGCAAGGCCGGACAGAGTTCCAATACATCCGCAAAGGAAGGCTTCAAAGATTAGATTTCGTATAGTTCTTATTTTGCTTACCCCTAAGGAGCGTAGTGTAGCCAGAACCTTCTTTCTGCTTAAGAAGCTAATCGTAAAGTTATTAAAGATACCCACAACACCAATGAACATAGCAATTAAAGAAATAGCTTTCATAAGAAAAAAGATTGCGTTATTTGAATTCTCATTCTGCTTTTGCATATCTTCAATGGATTGGAGCGGTAAAATCGCATTTGGCATAAGTCCGATGATGTTATCCTTGACCTTATCCTTATCTGCACCATCCTTAAGATTGATGTATAAGCTATCATCGTTTTGTACCTTTCCATCCTCTGTTAGGAATTTTTTGTTAACGAAAGACATGGAGCCGTTATTCATAATGGTTGGAACAATTGCGATTATCTTATAACTTCTTGTGATACCGTCAAAATCAAAAGTCAGGTTCTCGCCAAGTTTCAGATTGTACTTTCTGGCGAGAAACTTGGAAAGGATAATACTTCTTGATGCTTCAAATTCCTGATTAACCTCCTTGGTAAAATACGAGCCAAATTCATTCCAGGCGTAGTTGCTGTAATTCTCTCCATCAATCCCGGTTAGGAGGGGTATGGTTACTTTCCCGTTATTTGCTTTGACATTCTCAACTCCATTGGTGGTATAGATGTGCTCCACGCCATCTACCTTAGGAAGCTGAACAAGGAATTCCTGGTTCATGGGATAAAAAGCTAACAAATCAGATTTTGAAGTGGCATATACGTCACACACCACTGTACTGACGGCAGAACTAAAATTATTAATCATAAGAATAACACCCAGCCCCATTGCCAGAAGAGAGATATTATTCATCATGGTACGGTCGTTTTTGATGTTGGCAGTGGTGATGCCCAAGGAGTCTTTAAAGATAGGCCGAAATATCAGGGATAGCAGCTGTGTTAGTATCAGGGATACGAACGGAATTACCATGGAAGCACCAATACATACCATCAAAAGTCCAAGCACATCAAGAGGGAGGCGCAGCTCTACCGGAGAAGTCCGAAAGAGAAGAAACGCACTTGCAATCAGTAGAAAGCCCAAACCATTCTTGATATAAGAGAAATGTTTATCATTATGGATTTCTGCAAAAATTATGGAGCGAATGCTTTTGTTGCTACTCTTAATAATCGGTAAGATTGTGCTGACTAACATTAGCAGTAAGCCGATTGCAAAGGATATCACAAGGTAGAAAAGGTTGATATAGGAAACATCTTCTATAGTAACGCCGAAACTTTTAAGGAATAACGTAATACTAAGCGTTAACAAGAATACACCCAGTAAGCAACCGATTATTCCTCCAATTACTCCATAGAACATAGACTCAAAAAGCAAAATAGAATTGGTCTTTCTCTTGGTGGCACCGATACTGCGCAACGTTCCAATATAGGGCATGCGCTCGATTACAATAATCTTGAAAGAGGAGTAGATGATAAAGGTACTAATCATGATTACTGCCAGAACCATAAGCATCAGACATCCGGTAATAGAACTTATCATCTGTTTGTAATCCTGCATCTCCTCAAGATTTTGAACCTTTAGATTTGGATATGTTTTTTCAAGCCTTTCTTGAACCGCAGCAATATCACTTCCTGCTTCAGATTTAATATAGTAGAAATTGACCTGATTTTTTGCTCCAAGTAATGCTCCAAGATCAGCGCGCGGCATTAATAGGGAGAGGGAACCCAGTTCATAACCCAGATTATTATTCTGATCCTTTAAGATTTTACTAACCTGCAAAGAGATACTCTCCCCGGCTAACGTAGCATTAATATCATCCCCTATGGAAAGATTATATTCTTTTGCAGTTGATGAACTGATTGTAATCGGATGAGAGTATTGCTTACCGAGATCACCGCTAAGCTCTTTTGCAGGATAGATGGTTTCGTAATCATTAAAATCCATTCCGTGAAAGGCAACATTAATTTTCTTGTGATCCATGGTGGTGTAGCCATAGGCCAAAAGTTTAGGAATGTGATAGGAAAGCCCCTCTAGCTTAGTAAAATCAAGTTCTTCCATATAGGGAGAAGCGGCCTTTTCATCGGGAGAAATAATCAGCTCTGAATTGCCTGTCTCCTTCTTCATCTTTTGTTCCATAATATCTGTAATCGTTCCTGACATAGATAAAACTGTATATAGAAGTGCTACAGACAGAATAATGGATAATGTAATCAAAATGGTACGAAATTTTTTGCGTCCGAGATTACCCAATGTAATTTTAATTATTGTGTTCATAAAACCCTCTCTTTCTGTACTGAGTATAATATTATTTCTTGTGCTATACTATATACCATATAATATTATTAGTCAACATATATAATTACATAATTTGCTAGTAGATTTTCGGTTAAATTTGTATGAAATTGCTAAATGTGATTTTTTGAACTATTTCTACATATCAAACCAAGGTTTCTTTGAATAAAATAGAGATTCTGCCTATAGCAAAAAGAAGCAGTTTTCTGTATACTTTATAAGGAAATGCATACGAGTTATATGCCATAGTTTTATGGCGCAGGGAGGAACAACAATGAAGTACAAGATGATTGCACTCGATTTGGACGGCACTTTGAATAATGATGAAAAGAAAATTACCCCGAAGACAAAGGCAGCATTAATTGAAGCCCAAAAGATGGGCGCGGTAGTGGTACTTGCATCCGGCAGACCGACTCCCGGATTAAAGAGAGAAAGCGATGAATTGGAACTGGAAAAATATAAGGGAATGCTGTTGTCTTATAACGGAGGGCGGGTAGTACATGCCTCAACAAAGGAAGTGTTGTATGAGAAAAGTTTATCAAAAGAATTGGCTGTTCGTTTGCTAAGACATCTGGAAGAATTTCCGGTAACACCCATTGTGGATGACGGAATACATTATTATGCCGTGGATCCGGATGGATTTATGGTAGAAGTAGAAAGTAAGTTAAATAATATGGCAGTTAGAGTGGTAGATAATGTAGCAGGCACAATTGACTTTTCACCGGTTAAGGTATTGATTGCAGCGCCAAACGAAACACTGATTCCTGCATGTGGCAGTATCATGGAACCCTTTCATGAGGAATTGTCCTTCATACAATCAACACCGTATTTTTTGGAAGCAACCATGAAAGGAATTACCAAAGCGTCTTCGTTACAGACAATCTGTGATTTACTAGAAATTAGACCGGAGGAAGTAATGGCGTTTGGAGATGCCCAAAATGATATCTCTATGCTGGAATTTGCCGGACTTGGAGTAGCCATGGGGAATGCCTGTGAACCCTTAAAGGAAATAGCGGATGAGATTACACTATCCAATAACGAAGACGGTATCGCACATACCCTAAGTAAGTATTTTGATATCGCGGTATAGGTACGGAGGAAAGAAATGATTAATTATATGTTACAGGGTTTGTTATTTGGGCTTGCTTACGTAGCTCCAATCGGAACTCAGAATCTATATGTAATCAACTCTGCCACCAGTCAAAGCAGGTGGAGGGCGTATCAAGTTGCACTAATTACTGTATTTTTTGATATTACGTTAGCAATTTCCTGCTTTTTTGGAATTGGATTGCTAATTGAACACTTTTTGTTATTAAAAGCAATTATTATATTGATTGGCAGTATTGTTGTAGTTTATATTGGGGTCAATTTAATTCGTGAAAAGACAACACTGACTGGGAAGGAACCGGACAAGCATTCTATGATGAATATAATTGGGACATGTTTTGCAGTGACCTGGCTAAATCCTCAGGCGATTATTGATGGTTCCTTGTTACTAGGAAGTTTTCATGCTACCTTACCTCCTACTATGTCAGTCTACTTTGTGATTGGGGTTTGCGGAGCATCCTTACTTTGGTTCAATCTGTTGGCGACCTTAGTGTTAACCCTTCGAGCCAAATTTCAGAAGGCAATTCACGCTATTAACATAATCTGCGGACTGGTGTTAATATTCTATGGTCTAAAACTGGCATATTCCTTTTTTCTTTTAATCATATAAACCTTATAAAAAACCCACCTACAAGAAGGGATTAGGTCTTGTAAGTGGGTTTTTTCTGTTAGGTTGCACAATTCATTTTTAAGGAGACGTGGTAACGGCGGCTTGGGAATAAGTTCATGCTTGGTATAGGGATACGGCTGAAAAAGAACCGACAATACATTCATGTTTTTCCTATTAGCTGATGAATTGTTACATAATATTATATTCTTCTTACAGATTTTGGTGATAATAGATACAAAATTGACGGATTATGATTTTTCTTGGCAGCAGTAAGGATTTCAATCAGAAGAAAAGAAAGAAGCATGGGAACTTGTCGTTAGTGTTAAATTACAGCTATAACTTGGCATATCCTCGGATGTGATTGGGGTGAACAGGAATAACTTTTCAAAGGATGAACTGATTGTTACCTGAATCAATATTGTAATTTTCTTGCAGTCCGTTATATAATAAAAATAATATTTAGTAACAAATGGGTGGAGGACTTTATGGCAAAAATAATGATTATTGAGGATGATATCCAACTTAGAAATCAAATTAAGGAGCTGTTGCTTAGAGATCAATATGAGGTCTATGTAGTGGAGGATTTTCATAACGTGGAAGAACAATTTGGACGATATGAGCCGGACTTGGTTCTGCTAGACATCAACCTACCATATTATGATGGCAATTACTATTGCAGGATGTTCCGCAAAAAATCAAAAATACCGATTATCATAACGTCAGCCCGTAACAGCGATACGGATCAGATCCTTAGCATGGAGCTGGGAGCGGATGAATATATCGTGAAACCATTTAATATACAGGTCTTGCTTGCAAAAGTAAATGCCTTGGTAAGACGACTATACGGGGAATATTCTCTAACGGAAAGCGTACAGGAACTAAGCGTTTTTGGCATTACGCTTGATCATAATGGGTTTAAAATTAGTTATAAAAGTCGTATGGAGGAACTATCAAAGAATGAATATAAGCTAATTAAAAAATTCCTGCAAAACCCCAACAAAATATTATCCAGAGAAGTGTTGTTGGAAGAATTGTGGGATGAAAGCAGCTTTGTGGATGATAATACCTTGACTGTAAATGTTACGAGAGTAAAGAATAAATTAATGAATCTTGGGGTGGAAGATGTGATAAAAACAAAGCGTGGTGCAGGATACCTCTTTGATACCTCTTTTCTGGAGGGCCAGTCCATATGAAGAGAAGTTTGATAAAAAGCTTTCTGTTAGATCATGTATCCAGCACGATTGCCTTTTTTAGTACTAATGTTTTGATCTGTGTTTTTTATTCCATTGTTTCGAACCAGCGGGAGGAGATTCTTTATCCATTTGCTATTATATTATTTGTGTATCTTATTTGGATGGCTTATAGGTTTGTGGAATATAGCAAGCTGTATCGCATCTTAGAAGATTTGGTTATAGGACCGGATTATGATACATGCTTCCATCATCGTATGAGTAAACGAGTGATATATACCATCAATCATCTACATCATGATTATCAGGACAAGCTGGCAGACATACAAAATTCCGCAATGAAGGAGCGGCGTTTTTTATCCCAGTGGATTCATAATATGAAGACTCCGGTTAGTGTCATTGATTTATTGATGCAACGCATGAATCAGGGGGATGTTAGCAGCGAGGAAGGGTTCCAGTCAATTAAGGAGGAGAATAAGAAGCTGCTGGAGCATTTGGATACTATATTAAATATGGTTCGGCTGGAGGATTTTGCAAAGGATTATATTCCTGAACCAATTAATATAGAGGAGCAGCTGAAAGAAATCATCAATAAGCAAAAAAATCAATTTATCTATCAGCATGTATTTCCTAAAATAATTGCAGAGCAGGATGGGATTAGGATTCTATCTGACCGAAAATGGAATGAACTATTGATTAGTCAATTAATCTCTAATGGAATTAAATATTCTGCCACTGATCACAAGGAAGCGAAACATCTTTATTTTATGATAGAGAAAAAGGAAAATCAGATGATTACGCTGACCATTAAGGATGAGGGAATCGGAATACCGGAATATGATTTGGGAAAAGTCTTTGATGCTTTTTTTACGGGGGAGAATGGGCGAAAAGATTATTCCTCCAGCGGTATCGGATTGTATTTTTGCAAGGAAATATGCAGGCGGCTTGGACATTCCATTACAATTACCTCAAAGGTTGGAGAAGGCACCTCTGTTACCATTTCTTATCTTGCAAAATTGTAAGGTTTTATTAGGTTATTCAATGGATGCCCGCTGATAAACCGATTATGATAGACCTATAATAATTGCACTTCAGAAACAGCATTGAGAGAAAGTTGTATTGAAGGAAGAAATAGGAGGATGAACTATGTCGGTATTAACAGCTAATTATATAACCAAGGTTTATGGAGAAAAGAAAGGTAATTATACAACAAAGGCTTTGGATGGGGTGGATCTTACGGTGGAAGAAGGGGATTTTATTGGAATTATGGGTCCCTCTGGAAGCGGGAAATCTACATTGGTATCCATTCTTAGCGGAATTATGACCCCAAGCGGAGGAAGCGTTGAGATAGGAGGAGTCAGAATTGATCAGATGAATCCATACGAGATGGCTTTGTTCCGTCGCAGAAAGCTGGGTTTTGTATTCCAGGAATTCAATCTTCTGGATAATCTTACATTAAAAGAAAACGTAATGCTTCCCATGGTGCTAGATAAAAAGGATTCCAAGTATATGAATGATAAAGCTACAGAGATTATGAGGGTATTTGGAATTGATCAACTTGCAGAGAAACACCCTTACCAGGTCTCAGGGGGGCAACAGCAAAGAGCAGCAGTCAGCAGAGCCTTGGTCAATGACCCGATGATTTTATTTGCAGATGAACCTACCGGCAATCTGGATTCAAAATCAGCCAATGCCGTTATGAGCTGCTTTGAGCAGATTAATCAGGAACGAAGAGTAACAGTTCTTATGGTTACCCACGATGTGTTTGCAGCTAGCTTTTGTAAAAAGGTAATCTTTATAAAAGATGGAAGAATCTTTATGGATGTTGTGAAGAAGGGAAGCCGAAAGGAATTCTTTGAGCAGATATTGGATTGTCAGGCGATCGTTGGAGGTGAGAATTATGACCTTTAAGGATGTTGTATTCAAAAATTTCTTGGGAAATATCAAAAAGTATTATGCATATTTTCTATCCGGCAGTTTCTCCATCATGTTATTTTTTATGTATGCAACCTTGATTTTTAATAAGGACCTAAAAGGAAGGGAAGATACTCAGGTGCTTTCCTATGTATTCCCGATTACGATGGTAGCAATAGCATTGTTCTCTGTATTTTTTATCAATTATGCCCATACTGCATTTATGAAGGGAAGAAATAAGGAGTTTGGAATCTATATTAGTTTAGGACTTAATGCAAAAGAGCTTAGAAACATGATTAATATAGAAAGCCTGATTATCAATTTGGGTTCCTTTTTGGTTGGTGTTACCATAGGAACCCTGTTCTCCAGATTGTTTCAAATGGTGATACTAAGTCTTTTAGAGATTCGAGACATTCGGTTTTCTTTGGATTACCGACCTTTTATCGTTAGTTTTTTGGTGTTTTTTCTTATCTTTGGCTCCGTTACCATCAGGACAATGTTTCGAATGAGAAAGCTTGATATTACCAGCCTTTTACAGGAAGAAAGAAAAAGTGAAGGGCGTGGCTACCGTAAATCTGATCCCATATTGGGAGGTCTTGGCTTGTTCATAATGGTTTGCTCGGTACTTATGTTGGTGGTGATAGCGAACAATGACAAACTGAATGCAAATCCCCTGGTACTGATGATTTATATGGGCAGCTCCTTTTTAGGCATGTATTTGACGCTTTCTTGCGGTGGAAATCTGATTATGCAACTTTATAAGAAGAGCAGGTTTTATTATGAGAACATGCTGACTGCTACACAGCTTCATCATAAGTTCAATCAGAATAAGAAGATTATATTTATATTAAGCGTATTAAGTACCATGACCATATTTTTGGTGGCATCACCATTTTCTTTATTCAGTTTAAGTGAATCCATAGCGGAGATGGCAACCAACCATTTAGAGTATGTTGAGACATCAACAATAAATCATCTGGAAGAGGAGAAGCTGGATGACATTCTTAAGAATCAGGGAGTTGACACTAATCGAAGCATCAAATTTATATATCTTAGTACGAAAGAAAATTCTAATCAGCTTTCGGATTGTAAGCCAGTGATTTCAGCTAGTGAATATAATCAATTAACTGGCAGCAGTGTGGTTGTTGAACGTAATAAGGTATTAAACATAATCCTTGACTGGGTGCCAGGAAATCACGGAATTATGCCAGGCAACCCATTTAAGCTTTATGCGGAGGGAAGGTCCTATGAATATCAGGTTCAGAATTCTCACAGAGGCAACTGGATTGGAGCGATGTCAACCTTTCCAAGTAATTCAGTAATTATTATGGAGGATGAGGATTATCAGAAGGTACTCTCTGACGTATCAGAACGTAATACCGGATATTATCATCTGATTAATTTCAAGAACTGGAAGAAAAGCGGAGAAGCAGTAAAGGAATTAAAAGCTGCACTTGGAAGGAGTGAACTTAGTGTATTCTCCATTCTGGATAACTATAAATCCTTAAGAAATGGATACTCTGTATTTCTGTTTGTATCCACTGTAATGGGAATTATGTTCTTTGTGGCAGGAGGTAGTGTTCTTTACTTTAAACAGTTCACCGAGCTTTCGCAGGCCAAAATAGTATTTTATAAGCTGTTTAAAATAGGGATTACGGATAAAGAGATGAAAAGCGTAATCGCTAAGGAGTTGTTTATCGTATTCTTTTTGCCGCTTCTATTTGGAACCTTTTTTGGAACCTCCCTCATCTATTTAATGACCTATATTGTGGGAGGAGATGCGATAATCGGGGAATTTATTCGTAATGCCTTCGTTGTAGTGGGAATCTACTTTGCCTCTCAATCTGTGTTTTATCTGATCACAAGGAGTAAATATATCGGTGAAATTGTGAAGCTATAGGTATGGGATAATAGAGCGGTAAAAAGGGCTTACAATTTATAAATATTAATTAAAAATCATGTAGATTACTTCATCCTTATTCACGAATTGGAGAGTACTGTACATGATTTTTTTATTTGTATTTGGAACAATATATTTTTACCAATTCGGAGAAAACAATAGAAAATCTGTGGTATATATCAAAAAGTGTGATATAATGGTAAAAAACTAACTAAAAAATGTAAAATTATGAAATAATAGGGAGAGTAAAAATGGTATGTTACTGTTGCTGTTTACATCAATTTTAACGGCTTCCATCTTATGTGAAGTATATCTGTTTATCTATGCATATAAGAGAAGACATATGGCCGGAGCAAAATATTTCATGTATCTTCTTGTTACTATGATTATTTATAATGGAGGCTATATTGGCGAATTAAACGCTAGATCCTTAACAGAGGCAGTAGTATGGTACAAGATTGAACATATTGGCAGTTGTATTCAGATTTATTTTTGGCTGATGATGTGTGTGGATTATGTGAGGTTAGAGAAGAAATTTGCAGTATCATTTCAATATATTATGTTGCTTCAACCATTGATATTCTATGTTGGATTTTTTACGAACGATAGGTTGCATTTATATACAAAGCGCCTAGACTATGTGTACAATGGCCATTTTATGGTATTGATAGCAGAGAAAGGGCCTTATTATAATGTTATGCTCCAATTGATATCCCATCTTGCGTTTATAACGGTAATTATCTATATTCGGGGAATATGTACTGCACCTAAGTCTCAGAGAACTGGATATTTTATTATGATGGTAGCCTCTTTCTTCCCTTGGTTTTCAGGGTATTTTACGGCGAGTGATTATAATGTTCTTAATATCGACTATTATCCTATTTGTACCTTGTTTTCTTGTTTGTTATTGGTGCTTGGAATTTTTCGCTATAACTTCTTTGAGACAATACCAATCGCTATGGAGATGGTTTATCGCCAGTCAGGAGATGGAATCATGTTAATCGATAACAATGAGCGAATTATCGATGCCAATAACAAGATGAAACAGCTATATCCTGAGCTGGATAAGATATCGAGGGGGATTTCGGTAAATACATTTATACATAAATATCCTGAGTATAAACAGATAGTAAGTAAAAATCAATTCGATTTTCTGTATTGCAATAATAGTTCAAGTATTTACTTTCGAGCAGATATCAAACCGATTATAACTAAAAACTTTGTGATAGGAAAAATTGTTAAAATTATCGATATTTCTGAAATTGTAGAACAAAAATCTTTGCTTCAGCAGGTGGCACTGATTGCCATTGATAAAGCAGAAATGAATGAAATCTCTTTTTTGCAAGCACAGATTAATCCTCATTTTATTAATAATACTTTGAGTATCGTTGCATCCATGATAACCAGAGCGCCTAATGAAGCAAAAAAGCTGATTACGGAACTGGGAGAATATCTTTCCAACTGCTATTACTTTGATAGTGAAAGCCCAATGGTTCCGTTAAAGAAGGAGCTCCAAACGGTATGGACCTATGTGAATATAAAACAGGCACGTTTCGGAGAAAGGGTAAAATTTGAATTGATCGCGGATCATATCCCTGAAATTGACATTCCACGGCTGATTCTTCAACCCTTGGTGGAAAATGCCATACGACATGGTATTTTAAAGAAGGTAGAAGGCGGAAAGGTATACCTGATTATAAAAAACTGGAACAACAAATTGTTTATTGATGTCAGGGATAGCGGAGTGGGAATAGCAGAGGAATACATTAACGATTTAAATTCCGCTGGTAATGATAAAAAGGGAATTGGATTAAGCAATATCAATCGACGTTTAATAAAATATTATCAAGAGGGTTTAACGATAAAGCGAACGGAGATAGGAACATCAGTATCGTTTTGGATACCAATCGAGAACGAATCAGCAAACCGGGGGGGACAAAGATGATAACTGCAATCATTGTGGATGATGAATGGTATAACCTAGAAGAAGTATCGGACTTATTAATGGAAACGGGAGTCTTTGTGCATCCCCATAAATATCAAAATCCAATCATGGCTTTGGAAGAAGCAAATCAAATTCGCCCGGATGTAGCATTTGTTGATATTGAGATGCCGGTGATGGATGGAATATGCCTGGCGCAAAAACTCCAGGAAATCAACCCGGATACGATCATAGTGTTTGTAACCAGCTGGAATCAATATGCGGTGCAGGCGTTCGATGTGAATGCACTTGATTATATTCTCAAGCCTATTAATGTAAATCGTTTTTACAAGATGGTGGAAAAAGTAAAAAGCGAAGTATCCATTATCAAAGAAAGAAAAGGGAAGACACTTAAGATATCCTGCTTTGGAAAATTAATAGTATTAATTGACAATGTACCGGTAAAGTGGGAAAGGGCGAAATCTGAGGAATTATTTGCATTCCTGCTGATGCATCATAATGAATATGTCAGCAAGGAAGTAATCATCGATAATCTTTGGCCGGAATATAACCCACAGAAGGCTTTACAAATTTTACAGACCGTAATCTGCAATATCAGGGCTGTTTTCTCCGGAATGGATCGTAAAGTAATGATACGCTACAATCAGAGTAAATATTGTCTATCAATTAGTGATACAAAGTGTGATTTGTTTGAATTGACAGAGTTTATTTGCGCTGGTCAAATGGAAGAGGAGGTTATAAAGAATTATCAGAAGCTGGAATATATGTCGGAGCTTTGCAAAAAAGGATTTTTAACAGAAGAAGCTTATCTTTGGAGTTTTGGAAAGGATGAGGAGTTAAAGAAGGAGTTAGTGAATATACTCAATACTTTAATTAAAAAAGATACCACCTGCCAAGGGAAAGCCAAATTCAAATACCTATGCCTTTTAGCACAGATGCTGCCATATGAAGATACTGTCAATTACCAACTTATACAGATATTAAAAAGTAATGGAAGAGAGTCCGAAGCAAAGAAGCATTATGAATGGTTGCGTAAGATACTCAAAGAGCAGTATGACAGTGAACCCTCAAAACGAATTAAAGCACTATTTGGAATGCAGATATTCTGAGTTTAGTATAAAATTGTGCTAGGAATGAACAAAATATTGAAAGTTTGTAAGAATCCTGTTAGCAGAATATGGTATAGTAATTGTGGTAGCCAAGATTGGTAATTATGGGGAATGTTGTTAGTCAAAGCCGGTAGAGTGAGTGCTCCACTCTGCCGGCTTTGACTTTTTATTGTTCTAAATGCTTAAATCTCTGCGAAGATAGAATAGATAGGATAGAATGGTAAAAATACTTGTTAGAACTAAGGATAATAGCGCAATCAGGAGATTAATTTCCCCGCCGTTTACAATCTTTTCATAGCTAAAATATTGAAAAGGAGATAAAACATTTAAGAAATTAACTTTGTCCGTCATAGTGGTGAACTTGGCAATCATAAAACTTGCAAGCACAATACCAATCGTTAGGGAACCGGAACCTTTGGTTCTTTTGGAACAGCTTGCAAAGAAAGCCCCAAGGAACAAGAATATCAACTGAACAAAGAACATGCTTATATAGAACAGAATCAACTCGGTATTAATTGGTTCTCCCTTATTAAAGGCAGAAACTGCCATCAGTGAGGAGAAGAAGGTAACAATATTAAGAACGATTATGTTAATAATAGCTGCAAGATATTTTTCCGTCATAATCTGAAAACGTGATATGGGCTTTACAATAATAAATTCTGTAGTTTTATCCCGCTCCTCCTTAGCAATAATTCCATTACCCAGCAATGCCGCATGAATTGCAGCCGTTATCTCGATATAGGAGAAGAGGAAGGCGAAGAAACCACTCATTTCGGTTACTTGAAAAGAGCCCATACCCATTAGAGCTTTCATTGTATAGGGCAGTTTGTCAAAAACGTCACTGCTTACTCCGCCTGCTGAATAAGCAGTGTATTTGCTCATTCCGCTTAAGACTAACAAAGCCATGGAGACACACCATATAATTAATGCTTTACGATTGGCTTTCATTTCTCTGATAAATATATTCATACAACCTCCACCGCTGATTAATCAGCTTAATAGTTAAAATGCTAGACTAAGAGAAAATCTTTTACTAGTATATAGTTTACAAATAAACGGCTTAAGTACATAGCATAGAGTATGCCCTGAAAAGATTAAACGGCATGAATATCGCGTTTATTGTAAACGATATATCCAGTAATGATGCAAACTAGAATAATAATGATACTGAGCAATAAGTAGGATACTTCAAAGCCGGAATGTTCGATGATATAGGCAGAATTAAAATAATGAAACGGAGAAAGAAAGCGTTTTGATTCCCCATCAGCTCCTGTAGCCAATACTGCGCCAATCATGTAAAATCCGAATACAACACCAAGTGATATGGGGAGTACATTTTTAATTCTCTGAAAGAACACAGATATAAACATCCCAATTGCAAGAAAAATCAATTGAAGGAATAACATGGACAAATTAATCAGAAAGAAGACTTTCTGACTGAACGGTTCTGTTTTGAACAGGTTTGCCGATAGGAAGGATATCACAAAATAAATTGCATTGGTAAGCAGGAGAACTGTAATGGAGGCTCCTAGCTTAGCAGTTACAATTTTTGTTCTAGCCACCGGCTTAACCAGAAGGAAGTCAGCAGTTCGTTCTCTGGATTCTCTGCTTAAGATAGAGACACCCAAATTCATCGCCTGGATTGCACCGCATAGGAGAATAAAGCTAAAGGTCATGGTGTAAAGTCCAAGTAATGATGTAATAAAGTCAAGATTAATGCCCAACATTTCGCGTACCGTAGCGGGATAATTGGATAAGATCTCTTTAAAATCAGCGGCATCACTGGCGATTGTAGGATATATGGATAGGAACAAAAGGGCAAGGGCGGACATAGAAAGAGCCCAAATAATTGCGGATTTAAGGAAAGCTTTAAATTCCTGACGATAAATATTCATATCACTAATCCTCCTTAGCATAATAATGCATAAAGATTTCTTCCAAATCGGGTTCCTCAATTAATATATTGCGTAAATCAAGACCAGAGAGCTTCTTCATAATATGGTTGACATTGCCTCGGAAGATGAAATTTGCAGTATTACCTTTAATCTCTATCTTGTTAACACCATTTATCTCAATCGCATCCTTGGTAAGAGCCGATTTTGCTTCTAGAGAAATCTTCTTATAACTGTTCTCTTGCAGCGTACTAATTTTTTCCTGTTTGATGATTTTACCTTCTTTAATAAAAGCTACTTTACTGCAGAGTCTTTGTACCTCGCCTAAGATGTGAGAGGAAAAGAAAATGGTAGCTCCTTTTTGATTTTCCTCAGATATTAAGTCAAAGAATTTCTGTTGCATCAACGGATCAAGACCGCTGGTAGGCTCATCTAAGATAATCAGCTTCGGCTCATGTAATAACCCCTGTACAATACCGACCTTTTTCTTATTCCCAAAGGAAAGGTCATCAATTTTCTTTTTTAAATCCAAATCCATTATCTCAGCTAATTCCAGCATTCGCTTTGAACAATCCTTCTTATAAAAGCTGGCAGAATATTTGAGGAGATCAATAACTCTCATGTTGTCATAATAAAATACTTCAGAGGGGAGATAGCCGATCTCTGCTCTTACCTCAGGAACTTCAATGCAGCTTTTGCCAAAGATCTTTGCACTGCCGCTGGTTGGATGAATTAATCCTAAAAGCGTACGAATTGCAGTGGACTTTCCAGCGCCATTTGGTCCGATAAAACCAAAAACCTCGCCCTGTTCCACATTGAGATTCACATCGATAATACCTCTGGATTTGTTATAATACTTTGTAAGATTGGACATTTCAATTACATTCATATTGTTTTACCCTCCATTTATAAATTACTCTTTATAAAAGTTCTTTTTTAATAAATCCATGCAGTCATAATACTCGGTAATAAAGGTATCAAAATTGTTTTCTGTTAACGTATTAAAATGGCTTGCGAAGCCTTCCGCCATCCAGACAAGAATTTTTAATACCTGATGGGGATCGACACCTTCTTTGAATTTGGAAGTGTCCATTCCATCAAATGCAATTCTGGTACGAAAACCATCGCTGTAAGACAGAAGTTCTTTTACGTCCTCCATAACCTCCTCATCCTGTTCAAAGTAGGCAGTACTCAAAAAAGAAAGAATGGCGGGATGCTTTTTCATTGCAGCTATTTTGATGTTGGAAGCTTGAGTAATGCGATCAAAGAAATCGGTAATATGGTTATCAAAACCCGAATTTATCTCGCTTGTAATCAAATCACCGCAAAAGCGAAGCAAGTATAGATAAAGAGCTTTTTTTGTACCAAAGTAGTGAAAGACCATTGCTTTTGATATACCTGCTGCACTTGCAATATCACGAACCGAGGTCTTCTTATAGCCATTTGTACTGAAAGAAGTTAGTGCGGCATCGATAATAGCAGTTTGCTTTTCTGGGGAAAGATTAATGAATTTTTCCATGTTATCACCTCCTTTATGATGTGATAAACCGATTCGGTTTATAAACTGATTGTAACACTATAAACCGATTCGGTCAATAGAGTATTGTATAGAAAATACCAATGTAGGTATAATACTTTATAGAACTAAGTCGAAAGCTCATTGTCGAATATGGACAAGATTACTGCACTGGGATTCTATGATATCAGGGGCAATTAGCCTTTGGGCGGAGTTGATTATCAGTTTTTATTGATGTTTGAATCTTTTGACTATGTGCAAGCTGCAATATAAATAGTGCTATTTTACAGTATTCTTAATTTGAAAGGAGATTATTATGAGCAAGCAATCAAATCAAAGATATCGCAAGGAATTGGAAAAGGATTCAACGAAATCCTCCGTTGCTGATATTAAGAATAGGAATGAAAATCAAAAACAGAATAAGATAAACCACGAATTTGATGGGTTAACAAAAGACAAGAAGTAGTTAAATTAGGGTTAGGGAGAACCGATTCTTCTAAAGTATCCCATCAATGGTTTACCTTATTCGCTAAAGATAATGGTAATAAGGGCTATAATTCTGTGAATGGAAAAGGAGAAGGATGGGGATTGACTAATCTCAAAAAAATGTGATAATAGAGGTAGAATATTACAAATTTATTGGGATAAGTCAGGGGGAAAAACGATATGAAGCGCAAGGGTATTGTGGTGCAGATCAGCGCAGAATTTATAACGATAATACTATTATTAGCAATGGGTGCGTACCTAAGGTTTTCTTGGAGCGATATACCAGACCAGGTGCCGGGGCATTATAATATTGCCGGACAGGTGGATCGATGGGGTAATAAAAGTGAACTTCTCGCTATTCCAATTATTTGTGGGGTATTATATGTATTATTGACGCTGGTTACGTATTATCCTCCATTATGGAATCTTCCATTAAACATAGGGAAGGAAGACAAGGCAAAAACAATCTCGCTGATTAAGAATATGATGTGTATCATGAAAGCAGAAATGGTACTATGCTTTGGGTATATCTCGTTTCAAGGCATAAGGTTGCAACCGCTGTCCCCTTATTTTACACTACTTTCACTGCTTGTCCTTGCCATAACCTTTGGTATTTATCTATTTCGAATCTACAATACCTCGAAATAATCGATAGGTTAAGGAATATAAAATGATACCTTTGCGACGGCGCATTGCGGTTTTAACCGTAGAAAGGAGTGCTGTCTAGGTATCATTTTTATATTCTAAAACCGATTCCTTCGCGTGAAATTTCCGGAAGAGTAGGGCCAGTTCTTACTTCTGGAAGAAGAATGATGTGACGTTTCTTTACTGGTTTGCACTAAGTTATCAACTTGGCGTTGCGAAATATTACTGTTAGAGTTTGTATTCTTATTGAAACTATTGTTTAAACTGCCACTAAAACTGGTATTCAAATTATTGCTTGGATTATTAATTAAACTATTATTCAAGGCAATATTTGGGTTGTTGTTCAGTCCGGAATTCACATTATTATTTAAGCCGGAATTCAGGCTGTTCAAGTTTGCACTCAATCGGTTGTTCGAGCTGTTTATTACATTATTATTAGCAGGAGCAGTAGTATTTTTCACATTCCTTCTGGAATTTGAGCTGAGTCCTATAATTAAACCTAATAGAAAGAATACTACGATCAAGGCAATAAAAAGTGCAAGGAAGGTAGTTGTGTTTACAATACCAGTCAGAAGGAACGGTGATATAAAGGTTATATTACATCCCATGATATGACACTTCTTTACATATTATTCACTATTTATATATGCTGTTTCAGAGTCATATGTTACAGGATTAATGGGTGTTTCGAAACTATATTTACTGCAGCCCGCCTTCACTTATGGTTAGCCAAAAAGGTCAAGCTGTAATTAATGTTCACTGCCAGTTGAGGATATGATTTCGACAAATGCAAATACCTCTTTTTCGGAAATCATTTATCAAAATCATTATGCTGAGTTCTGAAAGGGAAGTGGACAGTAATGAATTACAAAAGAATGGTGGAAATTGTATTGACAAACAACTTTTAGTGAAGTTATAATATCACTAATTAACATATCGGAAATTATATTTTATCAAATATAGGATTATTAAGTTATAGTCTGATAATTGACAACGAGGTCTTGGAGTTTTTCTGAGGCGTCGTTTTTTTATTCTCTTAAATCTCTTTGTCAAAAGCCCTAATACAATGTGGTAATGACAATTTACACAAAAACAAAAGATAGCTGCTTTGAGGAACTCAGCAAAACAAAATTCAGGAATCACCACCAGTAGTTGTTAAACAGAAAGCAATTTATTAACCTAATTGAAACAGGAGAGAGGCATGAGCTTAAATGTAACAATCCAAAAAAGCCTAAAGAGCTTGAACTTAGATATTAATCTGGAAACCAACGGGGAATCAACCGGTATTTTAGGTGCATCGGGATGCGGTAAAAGTTTGACACTAAAGTGTATTGCCGGAATTGAGACGCCGGACAGCGGTAAGATTATATTGAATGATAGAGTTTTATATGACTCAGAGAAGGGGATTAATTTAAAGCCTCAACAAAGAAAAGTAGGCTTGTTGTTTCAAAGCTATGCCCTCTTTCCTAAGATGACGGTGAGAGAAAATATTGAAATCGCAGTTGCAGAAAGAAGTCAAAAAGCAGCCCTTGCCCAGAAGATGATGAATATGCTTCGAATTACCCATCTTCAAAATAGTTATCCCTACCAGATATCCGGAGGGGAGCAACAAAGAGTTGCATTAGCCAGAATGATGGCCTATGAGCCGGAGTTGATGATGTTTGACGAACCCTTCTCCGCACTTGATCTATTTTTAAAGGATCAGCTACAACAGGAAATTCTTGAGGTATTAAAAGAATACCATGGCGAAATCCTTATGGTTTCCCATAGCAGGGAAGAACTGTATCGATTTTGTGATTATATTACAGTAATCAGCCAGGGAAAAACCATTGAAAAAGGAAGAAAAGAAGAGGTGTTTCGTCATCCGGTGGATATTACAACAGCAAAGTTGACCGGATGCAAGAATATATCCAGAGCAAGAAAGCGATCTGATTATGAACTGGACGCACTGGATTGGAAAGTAAGATTGAATACAAGCCAATACGTAGAAGATGATATATGTTATGTGGGAATACGCGCACACAATTTGCAAGCCTGCCATGGAGCGGAAGAAGTAAATTCGGTACCCATCGTTATGTCGGGCTTTTCGGAAGGACCCTTTGAGAACAGTATTATCGTTCAACCTGCTTTAGAAGAAGCGTCAAGGCTTTGGTGGATTATCTCCAAACAGGAATGGAAAACATCACTGAAGGAAAGAGTTCCAAAGCGATTAACTCTTCCAAAGGAACACCTTCTGTTATTAAAGGATATTAGGCATCAATAAATTTACTAGTGTAAATTGTGCAAAAATAGTTTTGGATTAATGTGTATATTTCACAATTACGTGCATTGAAGGATTAATTATCTGATGATAGAATTGCAACATAGAAATTGTTAAGGCAACAATCAATTTCATACCGGTATAAGATATGGCTGATCCTGCTAGCGGGGATAGCCGAATAAGGACAGAGGCGTCATTACTAATAGTAGTGGCGCCTTGTTTGTTATCAAGCAGATAATTAAGGAGGTTATTATTATGAGACAGGTTGCAATTTATGGAAAAGGTGGTATCGGTAAATCCACAACAACTCAGAATTTGACAGCAGGCCTAGGTGAGATGGGTAAGAAAATCATGATTGTTGGCTGTGATCCCAAAGCAGACTCCACTCGTTTGATACTTGGTGGTCTTGCACAGAAGACGGTTCTTGATACACTTCGTGAAGAAGGGGAAGATATTGATCTTGATTTTATTTTGAAGCAGGGCTTTGCTGATATCCGTTGTGTGGAATCAGGCGGTCCAGAACCCGGTGTTGGATGTGCTGGTCGTGGTATTATTACTTCCATTAACCTTCTGGAGCAGTTGGGAGCCTATACCGATGACCTTGATTATGTATTTTATGATGTACTTGGTGACGTTGTTTGTGGTGGTTTTGCAATGCCCATTCGTGAAGGCAAAGCACAAGAAATCTATATCGTTGCTTCCGGTGAGATGATGGCTCTCTATGCTGCAAACAATATCTCAAAAGGTATTCAAAAGTATGCAAATACCGGTGGTGTAAGACTTGGCGGTATCATCTGTAACTCCAGAAAGGTAGATGGTGAAGCAGAATTAGTTGCAGCCTTTGCAAAAGAGTTAGGCTCACAGATGATTCACTTCGTACCCAGAGATAACATGGTACAGAGAGCAGAGATTAATAAGAAGACCGTAATTGACTTTGATGCGGCAGCGAATCAGGCAGACGAATATCGTCAGCTGGCTCAAAAGATTGATGGAAATGATATGTTTGTTATTCCTAAGCCCATGAAGCAAGAAAGATTAGAAGAATTATTGATGGAACATGGTATTTTAGATATCTAAAAAATATAGAGTGTGGAGGTGCACGTTATGTTATTGGTGAGAGCAATTATCCGTCCTGAGAAGGTAGGTATCGTATTATCAGAATTATTATCTGCAGGATTTCCTGCAGTAACAAAGATGGATGTATTCGGTCGCGGTAAGCAAAAGGGCGTTAAAGTCGGAGAAGTATTCTATGATGAAATTCCCAAGGAAATGCTTCTGATTGTAGTAGAAGAAAGTGATAAGGATGATGTGGTTAAGATCATCATGAAATATTCAAGAACTGGTGAGAACGGTAACTTCGGTGATGGAAGAATTTTCGTCAGCCCGGTAGAAGAGGCATACACAATCAGTACCAAGAAGAAGGGATTATAAGCTGCAAGGCAAGCAAGATAATTCTAGGAAGGAAGAAGAAATTCTTCTATAAGAATGGAGGATTGGCATGAAGGAAGTTATGGCGATTATCAGGCAAAATAAAGTTAACGCAACAAAAGAAGCGTTAGCAGGTGCCGGAGTTCCCGCTTTTACCTGTAGAAAGGTACTCGGAAGAGGTAAAAAATTAATTGATATGACACTGCTCAGATCCATCGTAGATTCCGGAGAAATCCCGGCGACAGCCACTGGAGAATACCTATCGGAGTCCCAGCGATTGATTTCAAAACGTGTTTTTACAATGATAGTGGAAGATGAAAATGTTGATAAGGTGGTAGAAACCATCATTGATGCGAACAGCACCGGCAATCCCGGGGATGGCAAAATATTTATTCTTCCGATCAATGAAAGTTATCGAGTTCGTAACGGTGAATCAACAACGGAAGCTTATTAGAACGATGGGAAATTGATTATTTCGTTGAAAGGCGAGTAAGGAGGTTGCTATGAATGCAATGAATAAAGTTCTGGATCAGTATAATTCCAGAGTTTATAAAAACCGTAAAGAGCACATGGTCGATGTGAATAACAATGAAAATAGTAATGCGATTTCTGCAAATGTTCGTACCATACCCGGTATTATCACACAGAGAGGATGTTGCTACGCAGGCTGTAAGGGCGTTGTTGTTGGCCCCATCAAGGACGCATTTATTATAACACACGGACCAATTGGATGTGCTTATTATTCCTGGGGAACCAGAAGACATAAAGCAAGAACTGAAGAAGGGGTGGATAATTATTTGCAATACTGCTTCTCCACCGATCTTCAGGAGCCGGATATCGTATTTGGCGGTGAGAAAAAGTTAAAAAAGGCAATTGAAGAAGCGATGGATTTATTTGCTCCAAAGACCATTATGATCTGTTCCACCTGTCCGGTAGGACTCATTGGTGATGATATTCATGCAGTGGCAAAATGGGCAGAAAAAGAATTCAACATCAAATGCATCGCCTTCAGTTGTGAAGGATACAAGGGTGTTAGCCAATCCGCAGGTCATCATATTGCAAATAATCAGTTGATTAAATATGTAATCGGTGAAGGCGATAGAAAGATTGAGAACAAATTCTCTATTAACCTTCTCGGTGAATATAATATCGGTGGTGACGGCTGGGAGACAGAGAGATTATTAAAAAGATGTGGTTATGAAGTGGTTTCCACCTTTACCGGCGGTGCTTCCATGGATGATATTGCAAATGCACACCAGGCGAATTTAAGTGTAGTTCAATGTCATAGATCCATTAACTACATTGCAGAGTTGATTGAAACCAAGTATGGTACTCCCTGGATGAAAGTTAATTTTGTAGGTGTGGAGGCTACCATTGAATCCTTAAGAAATATGGCTAGATATTTTAACGATCCTGAGCTGACAGCCAGAACAGAAGTAGTCATTGCAGATGAACTTGATAATATCGAGCAGGATATGGCTTATTACAAGAGTAAGTTAAAGGGTAAATCAGCAGCAATTTATGTGGGTGGTTCCAGAGCTCATCATTATCAGTTCCTGCTTAACGACCTTGGCATGCATACCATACTTGCAGGTTATGAGTTTGGTCACAGAGAGGAATATGAGGGACGTGAGGTTATTCCTTTTGTAAAGACTGATGCAGATAGCAAGAATATTGAATCAATTACTGTTGAGCCTGATCCGGAGAAGTACCATGTATACCTTTCAGAAGAGGATCTCAACAAATTAAAGGAAGAAAAATTAATTGACTACTATAACGGTATGGTCAAAGATATGTCAGACGGCACCTATATGGTGGATGATTTGAATCATTTTGAGACAGAGGAATTCTTAAAGCTATTAAAGCCTGATATCTTTTTCTCCGGTATCAAGGATAAGTATGTGGCACAAAAAGGCGGAACCTTATCCAGACAGCTTCACTCCTATGACTATAGCGGACCTTATTCCTGTTTCCGTGGGGCAGTGAATTTTGCAAGAGATATTTCAATGGGTATCCATACACCCGCTTGGAGTTATGTAAAGGCTCCCTGGAAGGCAGCTCCGATTTTAGAGGGTACATTAGGAGGTGTTGAAGCATGCTAAATTATACGACGAAAGAAACCTACGAAAGAAGCGCATTAAGAGTAAATCCCGCAAAGACTTGCCAGCCGGTAGGAGCAATGTATGCGGCACTGGGCGTTCATGAATGTATGCCTCATAGCCATGGTTCACAGGGATGCTGTGCATTCCACAGAATGTTCTTAACCCGTCATTTTAAAGATCCTGCAATGGCATCCACCAGTTCCTTTACCGAAGGTGCATCCGTGTTCGGTGGTGGTACGAATTTAAAAACAGCGGCAAAGAATATATTTGATATTTATAATCCAAAGATCATTGCGGTTCATACTACTTGTCTTTCTGAAACTATCGGTGATGACTTGAATGCATTAATTCAAGGAATTGACGTACCGGAAGGCAAATACATGGTTCACTGTAATACTCCTAGTTACTATGGTTCCCATATCACAGGCTTTAGTAATATGGTTGCAGGCTTTATCAGATATCTATCCAAATCTTCCGGCGTGAAAAACGGTAAGGTCGCAATCCTTCCCGGCTTTGTAAATCCTGGAGATATGAGAGAAATGAAACGCATTGCTACGTCAATGGGAGTACCCTACACCATGCTTCCGGATACCAGCGGAGTTATGGACTCTCCTATGACCGGCAAATTCGAACTATATCCTAAGGGCGGAACTACAGTAACTGAAATCGAAACTCTGGGTGATTCCATTATGACACTGGCATTTGGTAAGGCAGCAAGTGAGGCTCCTGCGGAAGCTTTGACAAAGAAGTGCTCCGTACCGAATAAAGTTCTTCCTCTTCCCATCGGTATCGGAAGAACGGACGAATACATCATGGCTCTCCAAAGCATTACAAAAGAAGAGGTTCCTTATTCCCTTGAAGAAGAGCGTGGACAGCTGGTTGACGTACTGATTGATATTCATCCTTATACGTATAATAAAAAGGTTGCCATATTCGGAGATCCTGATACCGTTCTTAGCATTGCAGAATTTGTACTGGAGATGGGAATGATTCCGAAATATCTTGTAACTGGTACTCCTGGCACAGATTTTGAGAAGGCTGCAGAAGAATTATTCATGAAGTTTGGAGTAGAAGGCTGTAAGGCAAAGGCCGCTGGAGATTTATATGAACTTCATCAATGGATTAAGGCAGAAGGGGTAGACTTATTAATTGGCGGAACCCATGGTAAATACATTGCAAGAGCAGAGGATATCCCGTTTGTTCGTGCAGGCTTCCCGATTATCGATCGTTATATTCACTCCTATTTGCCACTGGTTGGATACAAAGGCGGAATGAGATTGGCAGAATTAATTACGAATGCAATTATGGATCGTCAGGACAGGGATGCTGCGGAAGAAGATTTCGAAATGGTCATGTAATAATATATACAATAAAAGTTTTGGATTTTGTTAGATAATGATAAGTAATATTATAGTTAAGTAAAGTTCAGGGTGATTATCCTTGCTTCTCTTATTCGAATTCCTGATTTCCGTAGCGCCCGGCATGCCATGCATACGCATGGCATTGCCATCAGGCGCGAAAGCCATTGGCTGGTTATTGCAATGTGGCAAATTTCAGCATATACGAACAATAGAGGATTGAGGATAATCACCCTGAACTTTTTATTTATTAATCGGAATGAGTGGTTTTAGTAGCTAAATATAAAAAACGGATCTCAACTAATTGAACTTTGATTAAGATGTCAAAAGGTCTGTTTATACAGTGGCAATGGCAGTTTGCCTATGGACCCTGTTGAAAGACCCTTTTGACACCCTAATCAACTTTAATGAAATATATGTTACGGAAACGGTCAGGAAAGGATGTGTGTCATATGAGCTTTGAAGAGATTGATGAAAAGGTAGCTCCGGCACAAACAGAGGATGTATTGGATTCCAGAAAGGATTCCATCCTACGAAAACAAGAGGGTTGTGGCGGCAATGGTTTGCGTTGTGACAGCAATAGTGTATCAGGTGCAGTAAGCCAGAGAGCTTGTGTATATTGCGGAGCCAGAGTGGTGCTAAACCCCATAACGGATGCATTTCATATTGTACATGGTCCCATTGGCTGTGCAAGCTATACATGGGATATCAGAGGAAGTTTAAGCAGTGGCAGCGATCTATACCGAAATAGTTTTTCAACGGATTTACAAGAGCAGGATGTGATTTTTGGCGGGGAGAAGAGGCTGGCAGCAGCCATTGATGAGGTGGTAGAGCAACATCATCCCAAGCTGATTTTTATCTATGCAACCTGTATCGTAGGGGTAATCGGTGATGATGTGGAGGCAGTCTGTAAGAGTATGTCTGCAAAGCATGGGATCAGGGTGATACCAGTCAAATCCCCAGGCTTTTCCGGTAATAAATCCGTAGGCTATCGAATGGCCTGCAATGCAATTATGAAACTTCTTCTTCCTCATAAACAGGAAAAGAAACAAAGAGGAATCAATATTCTTGGAGATTTCAATTTGGCAGGCGAACTTTGGATTGTAAAAGAATATCTAAAGAATATGGGAATACCGGTAATTGCATCCATAACCGGCGATTCTGATTACGAAACCTTATTAAAAGCACCTTCCGCTCAGCTGAATGTGGTTCAGTGCGCAGGTTCCAGTACCTACCTGGCGAATCGAATGGAAGAGGAGATGGATATTCCATATATCAAAGTGAGCTTCTATGGGATTGAAGATACGATTAGTTCCTTGATTCGTATTGCAGAAGCACTAAAGGATGATGAAGCAAGAGAAAAGGCGATTGCATTTGGAGAGAGTGAAACTGCCAAGCTGGAAGCCTTTTTAACCATCTATCGTAAGAAGCTGAAGGGCAAAAAAGCTGCCATCTATGTAGGAGGAGGCTTTAAAGCAATTTCCTTGATCCGTCAGTTTTCCTCTCTTGGCATAGATACCGTAGTAGTTGGTACGCAGACCGGTAAGAAAGAAGATTATGAGGTAATTGAAAGCATCGTAAAACCGGATACCGTCATATTAGATGACACTAATCCTGCGGAGTTAGAGCGTTTTATGAAGGAAAAAGGGGCTGATATATTGGTAGGCGGTGTAAAGGAACGACCACTTGCCTATAAGCTTGGTATTGCCTTCTGTGATCATAATCATGAGAGAAAGCAACCCTTGTGTGGATTTGACGGAGTAGTCAATTTTACCAATGAAATCAATATGAGTATGAATAACCCCATATGGAATTATGTTACCAGCCAGCCGGCAGAATGGAGGTTCGCATGAGAGGAACGTTGGTTAATCTAAATGTAAATCCCTGTAAGATGTGCAAGCCCATGGGGACGATGACGGCACTGTATGGAATCAAGAAATGTATTTCCATTCTTCATGGGTCTCAAGGGTGTGCTACTTATATACGCAGACATATGGCAACCCATTACAATGAGCCTGTAGATATTGCTTCCTCCTCCCTAACAGAAGAGGGAACCGTATATGGAGGAGAAAGAAACCTAATTCAAGGTTTGACGAATCTAATTAAGGTATATAACCCAGAGGTAATCGGGGTTGCAACCACCTGTCTTGCAGAAACAATCGGTGAGGATATCAACCGAATTATTTATAAATTCTATGAAGAAAATCCACAGCATCGTAAGGTGAACATAATCGGAATTCCATCCCCAGGATATGCAGGCAGCCAATATGAAGGCTTCATGAGTGCTCTTTATTATATTGTAAAAGCCGTTGCAACAGAAACCGTGAAAAACAATAAGATCAATATCATAACCAGCCAGATTTCTCCCGCAGATACCAGATATTTAAAAGAACTTCTTGATAGCTTTGAACTGGATTATATACTGCTTCCCGACTTGTCAGAGAATCTTGACGGAGGGCATGAAGAAACCTATCAAAGACTTCCCCAGGGAGGAACGGATATCAGGGATATAAAAAAGATGGCGGGTGCCAGATATACAATAGAGTTATCAAGCTTTACCGACAGTTCTATATCGGTAGGAGAATACTTGTATAAAAATTTTGGTGTACCCTATGAAAAATGTAATTTGCCCGTGGGATTAAGAGACAATGATACATTATTTCAAATCCTATCAAAACTGTCTGATAAACCGATTCCCGTTAGGTGGAAAAAAGAGCGTGCAAGATTTCTGGACGCAATGATTGATGCTCACAAATATAACGGAGTGGTTCGGGCTGCAGTCTTTGGAGAGCCGGATTTTGTGTACAATACGGTGAGGATGTGTGTTGAAAACGGGGCAATGCCCGTAATAGCTGCAACAGGTACAAAGAGCCCAAATTTTAAAAAAATAATTGAAAGTGAAATTCTTCCACTGGCAGAGAGCTACCTGATAGAGAAGTTTCAGATTCTTGACGAAGTGGATTTCCAAACCATAGAGGAGCGTTCCAGAGAACTGGGAATCAACCTTTTAATCGGTAACTCCGATGGCAGAAGAATTGCAGAGAAATTAAAACTACCCTTGGTTAGAAGAAGCTTTCCGGTTCATGACAGAATGGGAGGCCAGCGGTTAAGAATGTTAGGCTTTGAAGGCTCCATGAGTTTTTTGGATGATATCTCCAATGAGATGCTAAGTAAGGCAGAAACAGGATTTCGTGAAGAGCTTTATGAAAAATATTACAAAGAAACATCAGAGAATGAAAAGGAGGGCATCAATCATATGAGTGAGATAAAGCAAGAGGTTACTGTAACTAAGACAATCGAAGAAAAAACGGCCAGTCATCCCTGTTATAACTGCGGCGCTCACAAATATGCAAGAATGCATCTTCCAATTGCTCCGAAATGTAATATCAGCTGTAATTATTGTCTGCGTAAATTTGACTGTCCCAATGAGAGCAGACCGGGAGTGACGACCTCCGTACTAAAACCGGAAGAGGCGTTTTTAAAGTATATGGAGGTTAAGAAGAAGGTTCCGAATCTGTCCGTAGTAGGAATTGCAGGTCCCGGTGATGCCTTAGCTAACTTTGAAGAGACAAAGAAAACATTACAGTTGATTCGGGAGCAGGATAAAGAGGTTACCTTCTGTCTTTCTACCAATGGTCTGATGCTGCCCCAATATGCAAATGAGCTGATTGAACTGGGGGTATCCCATGTTACGGTGACAATGAACTCCATTGATCCTGCAATCGGGGGTCAAATTTATAAATATGTGGATTATATGGGTCAGAAATATTATGGCGAAGCGGCAGCAGCGATTCTTATGGCCAATCAATTATCCGGTATCCGTATGCTTACCTCAAAGGGAATCATCTGTAAGGTAAATATCGTTATGCTGAAAGGAATTAACGATCATCATATTCCAAAAGTTGTTGAAAAGGTGAAGGAGCTGGGAGGAACGATAACTAATATCATGCAGCTCATTCCTGTGAAGGGCAGTGTATTTGAAAATCTACCTTTGGTCAGCAATGTAGAAATCATGGAAATGAGAAAAAAATGTGGTGAATCCATGAAACAAATGTATCATTGCAGACAGTGCAGAGCGGATGCCATAGGCACACTTGACAATGATCAGTCGATTGAATTCAATGCCTGTCATAAATCACCGGTCGAAGAAAAGACAGGCGCAAAAACAGATTCGAGTACAGAAAGCGATGTACCCTCCACAAGTATTCACTTGGCGGTTGCCACAAAAAGCGGGATGATAGTAGATCAGCATTTCGGGCATGTGACAGAGTTTTATGTATACGAATACAGCAAGGATAAAGTCTGTTTTAAAGAAAAACGTGCGGTGAAAAAATACTGCTCCGGTGCGGAGGAGTGCGATGATAATGAAAATCGTATGGATTCCATTATTCAAACCATCGCAGATTGTAATGGGGTCATAGCCATGAGAATAGGAGAAGCTCCAAAACAAAAGCTCAGTAAGAAAGGAATTAGAACCTTTACGACCTATGACAGAATTGAGGATTCCGTTAAGTGGGCTGCAAAAGAACTTTTAAATGAAACCGAGTAATACAAATAATAAAAATAATAATTGATATGGGAGGATTTTAAAATGGTTGAGGTAAAGCATCATATTTTCATTTGCACTAGCTGTAGAATTAACGGTCAGCAGAAAGGATTTTGTTTCTCTAAGGAAGCGGTACCCATTGTACAGCGTTTTATGGAACTGGTTGAAGAGAATGATCTATCAGGAGATGTGATGATCACAAACACCGGATGTTTTGGAATTTGCGATAAGGGTCCAATTGCAGTAGTATATCCCGAAGGTGTATGGTATGGAAATCTAACCGAAGATGATGTTGAAACCATTGTGGAGGAGCATCTTATGGGAGGAACTCCGGTGGAAGCTCTAAGAATATAGTGCACACCGTTATAAAGCTAGTGTCATAGAGCGATTTGGGCAATCAAAATTATATGGTTGTAAATATTGAGAATGCTTAATGGAATCGCTCAATATAATTTATTGTTTCATAAGTGCTTATCGAGTATTAATTCTATGATGTGAGGAGTGATGGTGGTTTGATAAAGCTTATTGATAATACCCTGACAAGTTTAGATCGCAATCTGCCATCGAAAGAGGATCTGCACACCTTCTGTCAGCTTCTATTCACCTTAGGAGTAGATGCAATTGAACTATCCAGAAAAGTATATGAGCGGATGGAGTATTTGCCGGAAAATCAAAACTATATACTGGATATCGATTTCCTGGAAGAAAAGGAACTATATCCGGGCTTTTATCGATATGTCAGCCGTCACATTGTTTCGGAAGATAATTTTATCTATGAATTGCAGATGAATGACGCAAGAGAAATAGTCAAACTTCGTTCACTAAAGAGTTGCAGGGAGCTGAGAATCGTGGGGTTGGATGATTTAATGTGTTATGATTCCTATGAAAAGCTTCTTAAGGAAATTATTGATTTCCTTCCAAAGAGCTCAATTATATTAAATCCAGAAAATACCTATGACTGTGCCAGTGCGCTTGCGGTACAGTGGGCCAGCGAGTTTGGAAGTAATATCACCACAAGTTTTGCAGGGTGCAAGAATAATGCTGCTACCGAGGAAGTGATTGTGGCATTACGGCTGACCATACGGTATAAAATCAGCAGGAATTTAGCTGTGTTGCAAGATCTTAAAAAGCTATATGAGAAATTCACTCAAAAGCCTATAGGGAATAAAAAGGCTATCATCGGAGATGGAATATTCCGGGTGGAGGCAGGTATCCATGCGGATGGGATTAACAAAAATCCTGCCACCTATGAGGCGTTTGACCCTGGTATAGTAGGAGGAAGAACAGAATTAGTAATAGGCAAGCATTCCGGTATGAGATCGATAAAGCTTAAGCTTGAGGCATTAAATCTCCCGGTACCGGGTGATCCCGTAATTGATAAGATTTTAGAGCAAATTAAGGAATATTGTACGATAAAACGAGGGAGTCTGACGGACAGTGAATTTATCTCAATCGTAAGGGAGGTAATCCAATATGAAAGAAAGCAAATACATCGTTGATACCACCCTAAGGGATGGGGAGCAAAGCCCCGGAATTGCATTAGGAACGGAAGAAAAATTAAAGATTGCATCACTTCTGGATGGACTCGGGGTTTATGAAATCGAGGCAGGAATCCCGGTGCTCAGTGATGCTGAGGAAGAATGCATCACCAGGTTGGTGGAAAACAAGGTAAACGCCAAAATATCAGTTTGGAGCCGAATGCAGGTTGGGGATGTAAAGCGTTCCATTCGTTGCAAGCCGGATATTATTCATATTGGTATGCCCGTATCTTATATCCAAATTTACAGTAAATTAAAGAAAAATAAAAGTTGGGTGTTGAAAAATATATTAGAGTGTGTTGAAATTGCCAAACAAGATAATGTTGAGGTGACGGTGGGGTTTGAAGATGCCTCAAGATCTGATATCGGCTTTATGCTGAGCGCAATCAAGGAACTAAAGAGTGCGGGAGTGACAACCATTCGAATTGCCGATACGGTAGGGGTATTAACTCCAAAAAGAACCAAGGAGTTGGTAAACACTATTAAAGTGAATTCCGATATGCGTATTGAGATGCATGTTCATAACGATCTGGGAATGGCAGTGGCTAATTCCATTGTAGGGGCAAGAGCAGGCGCGGATTTGATAGACTGTACGTTGTTTGGAATTGGTGAACGAGCAGGGAATTGTAATTTTTACAATTTTGTGCATGCCTGTGAATCCATATTTGATTTCGCCATGAATAATAAACAGATTCGAACTGTGGAACGCATGGTATACAAAGAACTGAGTGGCGCAATGTGATAAACTTTGGTATGCTACGAACTAAGTTCAGTAATATGGATTGCATGGAGTACAATGAGCTGAGTAGAGAAATAAGATTGCAATGGAGTATAAAGACTGGAGTAGAGAAATAAGATTGCATTGGAGTACAAAGACTGGAGCGTAGAAGTAAGATAGCCAATAGTTTAAAAACTGAGCAAAGCAAGGTTATAGCATATTTATGGACAACTCGACATATGATGTGATAAGAAAATATGTTAGGAGTGCTGATAATTGAACAATTATCAGGTTCTGGTTAAAGAAAAGCAGCTGAAGCAGGACTTGTTTTATAAAAATCATGTTGTCCTAAAATATACAATTAAATACCCCAAATTTATATCAGGCACCTATTATAATATGATGGCAAAATTGAATAATCTATACAGAACCAAAGCGTTAATGTATCAAAAAAATAATGTAATGAATCTGTATCAGATGGCAATTGCAGAATACGAATATTCTGTAGCACATGGTTATCCGGTACGTGAGTTTGAAGCCTATGTTAACTATGAAGTACCCTATAATCAAAATTGTGCACTAAGTCTCTACTTTGATCAGTATGAATACTCAGGAGGGGCTCACGGACTTACGGTTCGCAGCTCCGATACTTGGGATTTACAGCGAAGCAGAAGAATGGAATTAAAAGATTTTTATCCGAATAACAGCAATTATAAAGAGCAAATTATACAGGAAATCATAACACAGATTAATGTTCAGATTGCCACAGGTAATGGTATGTATTTTGAGAACTATAAACAATTGGTGGTAGATACCTTTAAGCAAAATAATTTTTATCTAACACCGGAGGGGCTAGTCCTATACTTCCAGCAATATGACATCGCACCATACGCTTCCGGGTTGCCAAGTTTTGTTATTCCGTATCGTGAGGAAGGTCCTCGCCAACCGGAATGCTAAGAGTGAAAGATAGGAGGGGCTGCTATAAAGAATAAATCCTATGGTAAATATTCATCAAAACGGATTGCTTCTTTATAACAGCCCCTCCTAACATTTGCATCATCCTGTGCGATATTATTCGCCGCCAGGGCCACTGCGTGACGGACGATTATCAGGGAACTGAGCAACACTATCCTTCATGGAATTGCCAGAATTATTATTCTTGGACTGATTCGAGGAAGAATTTTTTGAACTGTTTTTCATACGGTTATCCTTGTTCTTTGCCATAACGCTCTCCTTTCAATAGATAGTCACATATATTATGGCAACTGGAAAGAGGATTATTCATCGAAATAAACGTTTTTGCAATAATACCCCCTTATCTGCAACAAGAGTTACAGAGGAGGGGGTATTAATATTGGCTTTTATTCTGTGATAGTTAATGCGCCCATTTTTAAACGCTTAATAGAACCGTCGTTAAGCTTGTTTGGATGGGATTTTTTGATATCTTCATAAATCTTATCAAAAGCCTGATTCTCTGCAGTTGTGATAGCAGATTGTACTTCGCTCTCATAACGCTTGGTAGAATTGTTCTCAACCATACGAACAATGAAATAGCCGTTAGTAGATTCCGTCAATTCACTGACATCACCATTTTTCATTGCTAGAATCTTTGCTTTGAAGTCATCGGAAAAGGTTGTTGAATCCTCCTTAATGAAACTTAAGGTCTTATAAATGATGGCTGTTTCATCGGTAGGAACAAGTTTTGACCAGTCCTTAGTTGTTTTTGATTTATCATAGTAGGATTGCAGCTTTTCATAAGCAGCTTTTTTATCTGCTTCGGAAAATTTGGTTGTTTTGCCTTCTGAATCAGTTTTCTCTGTTGCAGCATAAAGATATTCAATGTCATATTGTCTGAATTTATCTTTTGATATGCCGGCTGTGATTTTATCCTTGTCAATTTTAGCTTCTTTCAGCTTGTCCTCACGGAACCTTGAAACAAGAGTAGTTCCTTCGATAATTTTTTTCAAATAGGATTTGGTAAAATGATTTTTGTTGATGACTTCTTTGGAAAACTGACTCTTAAGTAAAGAGTTTACAGTGGAATCAACGGTCTTCTTCTCTTCATCCGTCAATTTATAACCCTTTTTCACTGCTTCGTTTGAGAGGATGACTGCTCTTAAGGATTCATTTACAGCATCTTTCTTTGCTTGTTCTCTCATGGTTGTACCGTCTTCATTAATAGGCATGTCCCAAGAGGATCCGCCAAACATGGAATTATAGGACGCATAGTTGGATTCTACTGAATAGAAATAGTAGGATAAATCCTGTAAGCTATACTTTTTCCCGTCCACTTTCATAATGTTCGGAGTGTATAGCTGATCAAAGATCAGACCACCGATTAACATTACCACTAAAACTAATGCTGTTATCAACCAGGGTTTGGATATACTGGTTATGGGCTTTTCGCTCTTTTTTATTTCTTTTTCTTTTTTAGTTCTCAATTTCTTCGAATTGTTCACTTTTTGCTACCTCCATAGTATTCTCATTACTAATTTTATCAATTTTAAAATATAAGTCAATACAAAGGTCTTATCTTCACAAAATATACTTAAAAATGTTTATCTGTTTATTTTTCGGGAATATTTTTTACTAGAGATTATGGATATATTTTACATCAGTTCCATCAACTTTTTCTATGTTTCTGCTCAGGAGGGATGTATTATTATTACCAAATAGTATGAATTATTATCAATACATATCTTTGATTTCTGCATATTTCGTGTTATAATGTAAAAAAATGCTATTAAGGGAGAATGAATCAGTGGAATATTATAATAAAGCGGTCGAAATAATCAATGAAGTAAGTAAGGTTGTGGTCGGAAAAAGATTAGTAATCAGTAAAGTTTTGTGTGCAATGATCGCCAAAGGTCATATTTTATTAGAGGACAACCCCGGCGTAGGTAAGACTACTATGGCGCTCGCATTTTCCAAGGCGATGGAGCTTGATTATCGTCGTCTTCAATTTACCCCCGATGTTTTGCCTACCGATGTTGTAGGTTTCCATCTTCTGAATAAGGATGGGGAAGGATATCAGTACAAGCCAGGTGCAATAATGTGTAATTTGTTCCTAGCAGATGAGATTAATCGAACTTCCTCCAAGACGCAGTCCGCCTTATTGGAAGTTATGGAAGAAGGCAGAGTTACAGTGGATGGCTATACCAAAGAAGTACCCAGACCCTTTGTGGTAATTGCTACTCAAAACCCGATCGGATCAATCGGTACCCAGATGCTTCCGGAATCCCAGCTGGATCGTTTCATGGTAAGACTAAGTATGGGTTATCCTGATTTGCAGAGCGAGATCGGAATCTTGAAGGAGCGCCAAAGTGTCAATCCACTGGAGTTTGTGACCAGAATACTTGGGAAAGAAGACATTCAAGCGATTCAAAGCATGGTGGAAGAGGTATACCTTCATGACTCTATTTATGAATATATCGCAATGTTGGTACAGCAGACAAGAGAGAATCCGCTCATTGACCTGGGAGTAAGCCCGAGAGGTTCTTTAGCTATTATGAACATGGTAAAGGCAACCGCCTTTTTGAATATGAGAGATTTTGTAATTCCCTCCGATGTTCAGTTTATATTTAAGGATGTGGCTGCACATAGAATTATCCTAAAGCCTAAGGCAAGAGTTAACAATGTCACGGTTTATGATATATTGGATGATGTTCTGCGATCAGTGAAAGCCCCTAGAATTGTAGCAAAGGAAGCATATGCTAATGTTTAGAAAGGTCGCGGTGTGACATGCTTAAGAACAAGTTGAAATATCTGGCTCTATTATTATTTACTGGAGTAATTTCAATTCTTTATGATACCTACTATACAGGAATTATATTTATAACCTTATGTATTTTGCCGGTTCTATTATATGGTGTATGCCTGTATTGTAAAAGTATGATTTCAGTGGATGTCTTTAGTACAGTTCATATTGTTAATAAAGGAGATAGATTGCCAATAACGGTGAAACTGAATAATCCCACTGAATTTCCGATTTCTTTCGTTAAGATATTCTTGACATATCAAAATTCGTATTCCGACAGAATATTCAAGAAGAATTTTATTATTCCGATCGATGCAAAAACGGGAACTTCTGTAACCTGTACTTTATATTCTGAATGTGCAGGGAATCTTTTGGTATCGGTGGATTGTGTGCGTGTTTTTGATTACTTTAAATTGTTTTCCCTAAAGAAAAAAGTGAACAAAACAGCCAAAGTCGCGATTTTACCTCGCTATTATGAACTGACAGAGTTTAGCGCAACGAAGAATGCACTGATCGTAGAAAGCGATAGCTATCATCCTACTAAGAAGGGGGATGACCCTTCAGAAGTATTTGAAATAAGGGAATACAGGGAAGGAGATCGTCCGCAAAGAATTCATTGGAAATTGAGCAGTAAAGTGGATCAGCTGATGATTAAGGAATTAAGTTATCCCTTGAACAGTTCCATTCTTATATTCCTGAATTTATGTGTACCCAAGGGAGAAACAAGGCTCTATTATATGGATGCCATTTTGGAATGTGCGTTATCGATTTCCTATACCTTTGTAATGAAACAGCAGGTGCATTACATCTGTTGGTCCGATGAGGAAAGCGGGGTATGTACGAGAATAAGAATTACTCAGGAAGAAGATTTGTTTGAGGCGCTGAATGGATTGTTGAATGCAGTTCCATATCAGAACAAGTCCGATATTATATCTTCCTACCTGTCTCAATTTCCTCATGAACAATATGCGGATACGTATTTTATAACCCGAGGAATTGCACCGGAATGGACGCAATCGTTCAGTATGTTGAAAACGCAGTATAAGCATATCCTTTATCTTAAGGACAAGCAAGATAAGGAAATAGAAGCCTCTTCCAAAGAGCTTCTTCAGCAGTGTGAGGAATTTGGAATAGATACATGGTCGATTGATATCGTTAATCTGAAACAGAGTATGGAAGTGTTAACATTAGGCTAGAGACGGGGTGCAATATGAATAAGCTACTACAAGACGGTCTGAAAATAAATCAAACCGTGCATTTGTCTGAGGATAAAAATAATAACAATCAAATCGTACCCAGAATTGTTCAATTCTTAATGATATTGTTTGGCACTCTTTGCTTTACATTTGCATTAAGAGAAGGACTTGGGGTCTTGTTTAATATTATAGAGGTATTTGCGGCAGTTGTATTATGTACTGGGATTATCTATGGTCTTTGTTTAATACCTTCCTTTCATATGATTAAGGCATATATGGGGATTTTATGCTACGGCTTTTATTTGTATATTATATTACCATCGATTACAAATGGGTTTTATCTTTTTGAGAATCTGGTCATTGATCGGATTTCTACTTATTACGGTTATAATCTGCCCCATTACCTTGCAAATAAAGAATCCGCAATGAGAGATAGCACAATGCTGATGATTACGATTATAATTCCACTCATTGCACTGTTAGCAGTGGGAATTATGAAAAGTCGTTTGCTTACAGTAACAAGCCTGATTTTTAGTATGCCATTGGTTGCAATTTTTCTGTTCGGAATGGTTCCGTCAGAGCGTTTGCTGCTTTGTTACATTGTGATTATGCTATATCTGTCAAGATCCGGTCTTTCTTTAAATCGGGTTGTGTCAAAGGAACAGAAGAATTTAATACATAGGATAAACAGCCGAGCCGCTATATGGATCAGCTTATTCACAATCGTGTTATTTGTAATATTAAAGTTATTTATTAATGATGAAAATTATCATAAGGTGAAAGAGATTAAAACCGCCAAATCCGAAATCCAAACTGCCATGAATAATTTTTCTTATAATGATATGATTCAATCTTTTCAGGATTTTAGTCTGTTCGGAGGTACGAAAACCATTGGAGGGTTAAGTGGAGGTAAGCTTGGTAAAACAGGTAAGGTGGAGTTTAATGATGATGAACAGCTTATCGTAACACTGCCCTATGATGCCTTAACGAATAACAATAATAGTATATATCTGAAAGGTTACGTGGGAAGTGTTTATACCGGTAGCCGATGGAATGTGCTTGCTGCTGGGGATAAAAAGAGCTATAAAGAAATGCAGCCAATTCTGGATAAACGATATTTCCAACCGTTAAACCAGACGAATCAGATGCTTCAGTTTGCCTTTGCTCAAAATCAGGAGACTTCTGTTACAAATGATGGCATGTATGACAGTTCTTACAATATCATGGAAGGTACCATGAAAATTGAGTACAAGAATGCTAATAAAAATTTTATCTACGCTCCTTATTTTACGGATTTTAATAAGGTGACCCAGACCCATGAAGAAGAGGATCTTTACATGGCTCCGCTGGTATTGCGTAATAGTTATGAATTTAATTTCTTTTTTAACTTTTATGTGAATATGTCCGGCGTAAACTTCTTTACGAATAATATTGATCGCCTTAAAAAATATGCCTTATATGAGCAGTTTTACCGCAGTTATGTCAATAGTGTGTATACGCAACTGCCAGATAAGGGAGTGGAGCGCATAAAACAGGACTTTGGTACACCGGAGTTGAAGGCGGATTCAACACCGCTATCCACTAAGATTAACTATATTATGAATTATTTAAACCAGAATACAAAATACAGCCTCTCTCCCGGGGCTCTGCCATCGGGAAAGGATTTTGTAGAGTATTTTCTTTATGAAAATCATGTTGGATATTGTGCTCATTACGCTTCGGCGGCTACCCTGATGCTCCGTGCAATGGGGGTTCCTGCAAGATATGTAGAAGGGTATGTAGTTCGCAGCGGGAAAGAAAAATATGTACAACCCAATCAAAATGTAATGGTATATGGTTCTGATTATAAGGAAAATTGGAATGAGATGTCCGCTGAGGTTACAGTCACAGACCGAGATGCACATGCATGGGTTGAAATTTATTTGGAGGGTTGCGGATGGTTCCCTGTAGAGTTCACCCCTTCCTCCAATAACTTTACAGACCTTACTACTTTGGATAATTTATCATCTATAGATAAACTTTTGGAGGAGAACAAGGGACCTACCCCTACACCTACTCTGACCCCGTCTCCAACACCAAAGCAAGATAATCATCCATCCGTAACACCTAAGGCTCCTGATAAGCAGGAAAGCGACACTCCAAAACCCGGTGGGAATGGTATTCATATTAGTGTGAAAAGTATCGGAATTGGTATTACAATTCTATTGATTGTGGCACTTTTTGGATTGATAATTGCTTGGAGAACAAGGCATCGCAATCACATGCTTCATTCACCTGACCGTAATAAGAGAGCGCTCTATCTCTTGGTTGAGACAGATAAGATGCTATCCTTCCATAAACTTATTCAGGGGAAAGGAAAGGGCGCAGAGGACTTTGAAGAGTATTTAATGAAACAGGTTGATTATATAGAACAGTCGTCATTTTCTGCTTTTATGTCAATCGTTAGAAAGGCTAGATTTGGACAAGGAACGATTACCGATGAAGAGATTAAAACAGTGGAATTACTTCATCAAAGCCTGTCAACTAAAATCTTTCAGAAGCTGCCATTTTATAAAAAGTTATACTGGAAGTTGGTTTTTTTAATATAATTATAATTTGAAAAGGCTTCTACGTTCAATGGCTTTATGCTATACTAATAATTAAGAAAATAAATCCAGGAAAGGGGGCCATGCTATGAAACAAATTGTAACGATTAGCAGACAATTTGGTAGTGGTGGCAGAGAAATAGGTTCAAAACTTGCACAAAAGTTGGGAGTTCCCTTTTACGACAACGAGATTATTACAAGAGCATCCAAAGATACAGGCTTTTCAGAAAGATCTTTTGAAAATGCAGAAAGAAAAGCCACCAATAGCTTGCTCTATTCCATCGCTATGGGGATGAACGCATTTGGATCACAAGAGATGAATTTTGGACAGCTCTCCTTGGATGATCAGCTTTATATTGCACAATCCAATGTGATTCGAAAGATAGGACTGGAAGGACCCTGTGTTATTGTGGGGCGTTGTGCGGATTATATACTGAGAGAGCACCAAAATCTAGTCAATGTATTTATTTGGGCAAATATGGAGTTCCGCAAAAAAAGAGTAGTGGATCAATATGGATTTAAGGCAAATAAAATTGAAGATGAGATTTTGAAAGAAGACAGGAGAAGAGCGAATTATTATAATTATCATACGGATGAAAAATGGGGTAGAGCAGAGAATTACCATTTGGCTATTCGTAGTGATTATGTGGGAATTGATAATACCGTGGAATGTATCTTTCAATATTTGGAATGCAAGGAAAGGGGAACTAAAACCGGCTGATGAAATGGAGAGATCGAATTAATAAAAATTACATGCAAATATCTCTGTATGTAATTATTACAGTTTTAATTATATATTCCTTGAGTTTGGTGCTTACCAATATAAGTGATGTAATGGGATATATAACAGTAAAAATGAATTGGGTATTAAATCTTCTGAAACCAGTTATCCTAGGGTTTGTGTTTGCTTACTTGATGGATCCGATCGTTAATTTCTTTGAAGATAAATATCGAAAATTAAAAAAAAGGAAGCCTTTTCAAAAGCTTGGTTCTACAAGAACCTTGGCTGCTATTACAGCAGTGCTATTGTTCCTTCTGGTTGTTGTAGGTCTTATATCATTGCTGGTTTCAACGGTATCGAACCAATTAAGAGTAGCAAACTTTGGTGATATCATTGCATTGGCGCAGTCTTATCTTAAGTCGGTAAATGATTTTTATAATTCCGTTCAGGATAAGATGAAGGAGTTAAATCTCCAATCTCAAGAGTTGGATAAATATGTACAGAGTGCATCAAAGATGATGCTGGACGGAATTAAATCAATGGCCACCGGAATAACAAATTCTATTATAAATATCTCCGGATATATGACAACCTTTATCTTTAGTTTTATTATTGGTTTCTATTTTATGATAGACGGTAGAATGTTTGCAAACTTTTTTGTGAAGGTATGCAGAGCGTTATTCAGTGAGAATGTTAACCGTAAAATCTTTAATACGGCTCATGATTTGGATGAAGTATTCTCTGGTTATATTAGAGGGCAATTAACAGATGCATTTGTTATGATGGTATTAATCAGTTTCACACTATCCGTAATTGGAGTGAAATTTGCAATTCTGATTGGTGTATTTGCGGGTATTGGTAATCTGATTCCGTATTTCGGACCAATCGTGGCATATGTGGGCACTTCTGTGGTATGCCTAATCAACAATGACTTTAAGATATTGATTGTTGCATTAATTGCATTGTTTGTTATTCAAGCGGTTGATGGTAACTTTATCGGACCCAAGCTTTTAAGCAATGCGATTCAGATCCACCCATTGATTGTTATGGTTTCCATTATCATAGGCGGGTCGGTCGGGGGATTCCTCGGTATGCTTTTAGCGGTTCCGGTTGGGGCATTCCTAAAATTAATCTTTGTGCGGTTCATTAATTACCGGTTGAGATATAAAGAAGAGCTGGAACGAGTGGATATTGCCAATAGAAAGAAATAAATGAAGACTATTAGTTAGTTTATAGACGCATTCCATTTTTGGATTTGTGCAAATAGTCCATTAGCACTGTATGATAGATAGTTTGTTTCATGATCCTATGGTATTGGTTAATAAGTACAGGAATTAATATAATAAGACTGCTGCAAACATGGTTCTCTTTGTGGAAAATGGAAGGGGACGGTGAGTTGCAGCAGTTTCTTTTTGAGGAGAGTAGTTGCATCTGCTGAGGGACTGTACTTGAGGGAATATCAGGAAGCAACAACTTAGTGCGACTGTAACAAGAAGTGAAACGAGCAACAGAACGAAGAAATTGCATAATGAATTGGGGAGATTTGAGTTTGACCTATTGTATTCGTTTCATAGAAGGCGAGACTTACCGGGAAGAGGCAGAAATCTTGAACATTGGCATGAAACTTGGTTGATTTTTAAGGTGGTTATGGTATAATGTCGACAGACATTACCAAGCACAGGAATGAATGTATCATTTTGTAATTGGTTAAGCACAATATTAGATAGTTGAACGAGCTTACTAACCACAAAAACAGTTTCGCAATTATCTAGAACAAATTTATTGAGAGGTGATTACTATGAGCAAAATCAGAACCAGATTTGCGCCGAGTCCGACCGGAAGAATGCATGTCGGCAATTTAAGAACTGCTTTATATGAATATTTGATAGCGAAGCATGAGGATGGAACTTTTATCCTTCGAATAGAAGATACCGATCAGGAACGTCTTGTAGAAGGAGCAGTAGATATTATCTATCGTACAATAAATGGAACCGGTATCATCCATGATGAAGGACCGGACAAGGACGGCGGATATGGTCCCTATGTTCAAAGTGAAAGAATGGCAAGCGGAATCTACCTAGAATACGCAAAACAGCTCATTGATAAAGGTGCAGCATACTATTGCTTTTGTACCAAGGATCGTCTTCAAAGCTTAAAGACCGCGGTTGGTGATACTCAGGCAGAGGACGAGGAAGATGTTAAGGAGATTATTAAGTACGACAAGCATTGTCTTCATTTGACCAAGGAAGAAATTGAAGCAAATCTGGCAGCAGGCATTCCCTACGTAATTCGTCAAAATAACCCTACCGAAGGTTCTACAACCTTCCATGATGCTATCTTTGGTGACATCACGGTAGACAATGAAGAGCTGGATGATATGATTTTAATAAAGTCGGACGGATATCCAACTTATAATTTTGCCAACGTAATTGACGACTATTTAATGAAGATAACTCATGTGGTTAGAGGAAATGAATATCTATCCTCCACTCCGAAGTACACCAGATTATATCAGGATTTCGGATGGCAGGAGCCGGAATATGTTCATTTGCCGCTAATCACCAATGAAGAGCATAAGAAATTAAGCAAACGAAGCGGCCATTCCTCCTATGAAGATCTGCTGGAGCAGGGCTTTGTATCTGAGGCAATTATCAACTTTGTTGCTCTTCTTGGTTGGAGCTCACCCAATAATACTGAGATTATGTCCATGGATGAGTTGATTAAGGAATTTGATTATAAACACGTTAATAAAGCACCTGCGGTATTTGATGTTGTGAAGCTTCGTTGGATGAACGGCGAATATTTAAAGAAAATGGATTTTGACCAGTACTATGCGTTGGCACTTCCCTATATCAAAGAAGTGATTACCTCGGATTTAAATCTGGAGCGCATTGCGGCATTGGTAAAAACCCGTATTGAAACCTTAGTGGATATTAAGGGAATTATTGATTTCTTTGAGGAACTGCCGGATTATGATATTCAAATGTATACCCATAAGAAGATGAAGACGGATTCTGAAAGCTCACTAAAGGTTCTTAAGGATTTGCTTCCTAAGTTTGAGGAGCTGAATGATTATAGCGAGTCAAATATTGAGGCATTGCTTATAACATATATTGCAGAACAGGGAATTAAGAATGGTCAGGGATTGTGGCCAATCAGAACAGCAGTAAGTGGTAAGCAGTCAACACCTGGTGGCGCTTACGAAATTATGAGCATACTGGGCAAAGAGGAAAGCTTACGCCGTATTAATGTAGCAATTGAAAAATTAAGTAAATAATTCAAATTATGTAACCCATCCCGCTGGTTGTAAACAGCTAATTTACGCAATCAGTGGGATGGATTATTATCATAAAATCTGATTATCTGTTCTATTCTGACTTTGAGGAATCATTATAAAATCCCATTTATACAACAATTCATTGGAAACCATAGGATAAGTATTTATATCCCGGGATAGAGCAAATCATCGGGGAGGTAGCGAAACATATGAATCAGGCACAACAAAAGGCGGTATGCCATAAAGATGGTCCTATGCTCGTGTTAGCAGGACCAGGTTCAGGTAAAACACTTGTAATTACAGAGAGAACCAGATATTTAATCGAAAAGGCTCATATCCCGGCAGAACAGATTTTAGTTATTACGTTTACAAAGGCAGCTGCTAATGAAATGAAGGAGCGTTTTACTGCGGGTGGCAACGGAGGTAGAACGGGGGTAAACTTTGGTACCTTTCATGCGGTTTTCTTTACAATCTTAAAGCATGCCTATCATTTGAATGCAGGGAATATTGCAAGAGAAGAAGTCAGATACCAGTATATGAAAGAAATTATACATCATATTGGGCTGGAGTTTGAGGATGAAAAGGAATTTATCTCGGATCTGTGTTCAGAAATTAGCCTTGTAAAGGGCAATCGTATGAGTATCGAGAACTACTATTCCCTTCATTGTGCGGATGAAGTGTTTCGTGATGTTTACAGGGAATATAATCATAAATTAAAGAAGGCAAAGTTGATTGATTTTGATGATATGCTGCTCCATTGTTATCAGCTGTTAGCCAAACGCCCGGATATTCTAGGAATCTGGCAGAAGAAGTTTCGATATATCCTTATAGATGAATTTCAAGATATCAATATGGTTCAGTATGAGATCATCCGTATGCTAGCCCTGCCGGAGAATAACCTATTTGTAGTAGGGGATGACGATCAGTCAATATATCGTTTTCGAGGGGCCAAGCCTGAGATTATGCTTAATTTTCCTAAAGACTATCCAAGTTGCAAGAAGATAGTACTGGATAAAAATTATCGCTCCACACCTAATGTGATTCAAGCTGCCAATAATCTGATTTCTAAGAATAAAAATCGGTTTGATAAAGTAATCACAGCAGTAAAAGGGGAAGGTAAGAGTGTTGTTATTCGCCAGTTTGACACACTATCAAAGGAAAACCAAAGTGTTTGTGAGGAGATTATAGATCATAATAAGATGGGGGTAGCTCTATCAGGGATGGCGATTCTCGTACGTACCAGTCATGGCTGCGGCTCCTTAATTCACAAGCTGATGGAATATAATATTCCCTTTCGGATGAAGGATAGTGTACCGAATTTGTTTGATCACTGGATTGCAGCAGATATTATTACATACATCAAGATTGCGCTGGGAAGTACAGAACGAAGCCATTTCCTCCAAATTATTAATCGCCCAAAACGTTATATTACAAGGGATTGTTTTGATAGCCCTACAGTAGATTTTGAAGCAATTAAGGATTATTATGAGGATAAGAATTGGATGTTGGAGCGGATTGACCAACTGGAATATGATCTTGCGTTGCTTCATTCCATGGCACCCTATGCAGCCATCAATTATATAAAGAGAGGAATCGGTTATGAGGATTATCTCAAGGAATATGCACAACAGCGGCGGATTAAAGCGGATGAATTGTTAGAGCTTTTAGAAGAACTTCAAGAGAGTGCAAGAGATTTTAAAAGTTATGATGAATGGTTTGCTCATATGGACGAGGTGAAAAGTGAGTTAAAACGTCAGGCTTACGAAGCAAAGGAAAGTAATGCGGAAAGTATTACAATCGCAACGATGCATAGCTCCAAAGGTCTGGAATACCATACTGTATTCATTATAGATGCCAATGAGGGAATCACCCCTCATAAAAAGGCGGTACTGGATGAAGATATTGAAGAAGAGCGAAGACTATTCTATGTTGCTATGACCAGAGCCAAGGAAGAGCTTTTTATCTATAGTGCGAAAGATCGATATAACAGGGTATCGGATCGATCACGGTTTATTGATGAAATAATAAACATAGACAAGAAGGGTTGAGGAAAGAGAAATTTAAAATCATTTTCCTCCAACTCTTTGAGCCCTTTTAAAGAAGGAGAGATTCTCAGTCCCTATTAATGATGTTTTTTTATTTATTAAAATAACTAATTAAATCTTAACTTTCCTTAGCAGGTTTGACAAAGAGACGAAAAAAGACGCTTTTCTATTTGCATTTGAGAATTAAAATAGTCTCAAAGGTAAATAGAAAGCGTCTTCTTTTGTATGTTATAAAGCCCTGATACCGTATAGAATCAGATAAATTATATCATTCCTGCTCAGAAGTAAAAGGTTTAAATAACGAAGGATTATTGATCTTCGTCCTCTTCCTCGTCGAACATATCATCATATTCTTCAGAATCTAAGATCTCCTCGAACGCGTCTGCTACTGCTTCAAATTCATCGTCATCATCAATGTTAAGAAGCTGAGGCTCGCCATCCTCTTCCTGGATATAACGATATAAGAAAACATTACCGTCCTCTTCTTCTTCACCCTCTTCCGGCTGAAGAGCGATGTATTCCTTTTCATCAACGGTAAAAATGTCTAATACGATACAATTGAGCTCTGTACCATCATCTAAAGATAATGTCATAGAATCATACTCGTGATCATGTCCACAGCCGCAGCCGCAATCGTGATTGTGTTCGCTCATAATACTACCTCACTTTTTCTTATTTATTGTAAGCAGAAAATAGTAAGATTTTTGCCTACTTATTCCTAAAAATATATTAAGAACATAACTAGAATGTATCAGATTGAGGAAAAAAATGCAATATAAAACTAAAATAATTTTAGAAAATGGTATTTGCCAAACCCAAAAGACACATGTTTCATCCTTATTGGCAATACCGAACTTATGTGCTATAATTGCTTAATTGGTTCCAGTTGATATGTAGCTGTTCACTCCCAGTCAAAGCCTGGGATATGATTACGACGAATGCAAATACTCCTTTTCGGAAATCATTTATCGTAATCATTAAGCCATGTTCTGAAGTGGGAGTGAACAGCAACGATGATATAGCTTTTTGTAAGGAAATTAAGAAGTGTAAGGAGAGATAAGCATGCAGGAGACGGAAAACATAAAAATATCGGTTCGAAATCTTGTAGAGTTTATCCTCTGCTCCGGGGACCTAGATAACACGAGGGGACGAAGTGATGCGGAAGCCATGCAAGCGGGAAGCCGGATTCATCGCAAGATTCAAAAACAAATGGGGGCGGAATACCGTGCCGAAGTTCCGCTTAGTATAACGGTTCCGGTGCATAGGGATGGAATTGACTTCTCATTGACTATAGAAGGCAGAGCTGACGGAATTATTGAGAATCAAACAATCCGTGAGGATTTTTCAGTATTGATTTTTGAAGAGGATGAGAACACCCTGCCGGAGGTTACTATCGATGAGATTAAAGGTGTATATATGGATATCTCCCATATGACGGAGCCTGTTGGAGTACATAGAGCGCAGGCTATGTGCTATGCCTATATTTATGCAACGGAGCAGGATTTTGAGCGTATCGGAATTCGAATGACCTATTGTAATCTGGAGAGTGAAAACATTAGATATTTCGAAGAGACAATAACTTATGAAGAACTTCGGGAGTGGTTTGATCATCTTATCTCGGAGTATACAAAGTGGGCTGCTTGGCAGATTAGATGGATTCAAAAGAGAAACAGCGCAATTAAAGGAATGGATTTCCCGTTCCCTTATCGCGAAGGTCAAAAAGAATTGGTAACCGGCGCATATAAAACAATTCTTCGAAAGAAGAAGCTATTTATTGAAGCCCCAACCGGGGTTGGTAAGACCATATCCACCGTATTTCCCTCAGTTAAGGCAATGGGAGAAGGTCTTGGAGATAAGATATTTTATTTGACTGCTAAGACGATTACCCGCACAGTGGCGGAGGATACCTTCCGACTTCTTGGTGGAAGCGGGCTGCAACTAAAAGTAGTAACAATAACTGCCAAGGACAAGGTATGTATTCTTGATAAGCCGGATTGTAATCCGGGGGCATGTCCTCGTGCTAAGGGATATTTTGACCGAGTAAATGATGCGGTGTATGATCTTCTTACCAACGAAAATGATATATCTAGAGAACTTATTACAGCGTATGCCGAGAAGCATTGTGTCTGTCCTTTTGAGATGGGGTTGGATGTGACACTCTGGGCGGATGCCATTGTATGTGATTATAATTATGTATTTGACCCTAATGTGTATTTAAGAAGATTTTTTATGAATGATAAACCAGGTAATTATATTTTTTTGGTGGATGAGGCGCATAATTTAGTGGATCGTGCCAGAGAGATGTATAGCGCGGTATTGTATAAAGACGCATTCCTTGAGGTAAAGCGGCTTATTAAGAATAAGAGTGAAAAGTTAGCCAAGCATTTGGATTATTGCAACAGTGATTTGTTGAGGTTAAAGAGAGAATGCGATGATTTTGAAGTTCTGGAGAATGTGGATGGCTTTGTGATGCATTTAATTGGTCTGATGGCAGAGTTTGATACCTTTTTACAAGAAAGTTTTATTACAGAGGGTAAGGATGAGATCCTGACGCTTTATATGGATATCCGCCATTTCTTAAGCATGTACGAAATTCACGATGATTGTTATACCATCTATACAGATTATGAGGATAGTAGCTTTCGGGTCAAACTACAATGCATGGACCCTTCCAAGAATCTGATTGGCTGTATGAATAAGGGCAGAAGCTCCATTCTCTTTTCGGCAACACTGCTGCCCATTCAATATTATATGGAACAGTTGGGTGGGAACAAAGAGGATTATGCAGTATATGCTCCCTCTTCCTTTCTGCCAGAGAATCGAATTATTATGATTGGAAATGATGTGAGCACAAAATATTCCAGAAGAAATGAAAGGGAATACCGAAAAATACTTCAATACATCAAGGATTTTACCAGTGCCAAGGTGGGTAATTATATGGTGTTCTTTCCATCATATCAAATGTTGCAGGAGATTGCAGCACTTGGTGAGGAAGAACTGGAAGGATTGATTGTTCAAAGTGCGATTATGTCGGAAGAAGAGAGGGAAGCATTTCTCAATGAATTTGTGGAAAATCCCATAGAAAGTAGAATAGGCTTCTGCGTTATGGGGGGTATCTTCAGCGAAGGGATTGATTTGAAAAGCAATCGATTAATTGGAGCAGTAATTGTTGGTACGGGTCTTCCTATGGTGTGTAATGAAAGAGAGTTGTTTCGGGGGTATTTTGATGAAAGAAACAATGCAGGCTTTGATTATGCCTATCTTTATTCCGGAATGAACAAGGTTTTGCAATCGGCAGGAAGAGTGATTCGTACCAGAGAGGATGTTGGGGCAATATTGCTCCTGGATGAACGGTTTACCCAAAAGCAATACTATAATTTGTTCCCAAGAGAGTGGTTCCCGAATGTGCTGGTGAATGCAGGGAATATGAAGAATACACTGGAAGAGTTTTGGAGAAATAATAGTGAGAATTAAAAAACTCAAACTTCGCAATGGACAGACAGATTCTGTCATGCAAAGTTTGAGTATTAGTATGTAAAGATGTTATAATAAATGGTTGGTTTATAATAAAAGAACATGGAATAAATTACCATAAGTGTATCCATTCTTATAATTGATGCATATTGCCAACGAACTCTGATGAAAAGACTTTTTGGCACCTAATCAACGTTTAAAAATGCAGCAGGTTTCCCGTATAGTGGAGACCTGTTTCTTTTTTTAGAAATTCCTTGCCGGTTACCACACGAAAGATAAGGTTGACAAGAAAGAATGTAAAAATACCAAGTATGCCCCCAAGGAAAGCAAATATGAAATCATCAATATCACTTCTGCGATTAATAATGAAGTATTGAAGAATTTCAATCACAAGAGGAAGAGAAATTAATAATAGGAGCTTGTGGATTACAGAATATTTTCTCACTGCCAATGCAATATAAAATCCATAGGGCAGATAGAGGAATAAACGAGGTAGTAGATAGGACAAAATCTCACTAAAGGTAGAAGAGCCATCAAGTGTGTAGTTCTCTATTAAGTTCGTTAGCGTTTTTAATGGTACAAGGTTAGCACTCTCCGGGATATTACGATATGCCCATGGGAATGCATTTGCTCCAAAGCTACCAACTAGTAAAACAATTGTATAAAAAAGGATAAAGACAATACTGGTGTTACGAAAGAACTCTTTGTAATCTTCCAGAACTACCCCATAAGTTAATAAATGCCTTAGGAGACCGCTAAGAGCCGGCACCAACCAGCTAATAACAGCAATACCTAACAATATCCCGCTATATGGCAAAAGAGAATCCTTACTGCCATAAGTTAACACAATAACAAGTAGAATCATAAACATATTTAACAGGGAATAGTGGAAGGTTGCATTAAAGGTAAAGGTTCTTTGCTGTAAGATATGGCAGCATAAAGCATTCATTAATACGGAGGCTGTCCATAGGATAAAGGTGGAGTGAATGTAATAATAGCCCGTAAGTTGTAAAAAGATAGTCAGCATACTAAGTGAGATAATAAGGGATGAAGCTTGGATATTAGATCTTCGTTGCATAGGATTATCGCCTGCTTTCTTATAATATCATTCGTAGTTTTTCTTTAATACATTTAACCTTTATATGGGAACATACTGCCGGCACTTCGCCGTCGGTATGAACGGAGGTTTCTTTATTAGTAATCACTTCAATTTCTTTGCAGTGGAAGGATTCCACACCTTTATGCTTAACATGCTTGCCGGTAAAGATGGTGGGCAACAGAATAAATGCCTTAAGCGTGCTCAGACCATGCACCAGGCATACACTTAGCTTCCCATCACAGGGGTCGGCTTGAGGTGCCATCTTAAGCCCTCCGCCCTCGTATTTATGAATCATACTGGAAATTAATAAAACATTCTTGTATTGAATCGGTTTCTTGCCATCAACAATAACCGTGGCATCAATATGCTCTGCCGTTAAGAGTTGCTTAATGGCTATGGCAATATAAATGAATTTTCCTGCTCCAAAACGATTTAACCGCTTCTTAAGAGGGGAGGCTTGTACCTCATTACATACATTTGCATCATATCCAATTCCGCTGGAACAGGCAAATTTTCTTAAGGGGAAGTCAGTACCAGGAAAAGACATCTCACCATGATCTAAGTATTTAAACTTTACCGGTTTTAATATATTATTAAGCGCCTCAGATGGATTCTTAGCAATCTTGAGACTACGTGCCAAATCGTTACTGGAGCCGGAGGGAACATATCCAAGGAGCACCTGGGAGTAATCTGTGATGCCGTTGATTACTTCATTCACTGTTCCATCACCGCCTAAGATGACAATATTCTTGATTCCTTCATAATCATTACAAAGCTGTTGTACCAGTTCAGTAGCGTGGCCGGTATGTTTTGTAAAAATCTCGGTGTATTCGACTTGCTTCTCATCGAGTTCTTTTTTTACGGTCCACCAATATTTGATACCCCTACCGGAGCTTGATTTCGGATTAATAATAAAATGATACATGCAGGAATCTCCTTTAATGTGCGTTTTTAGCAATTATAAATAAATATTATATGAATTTAGGTTTCTTGTCAATGATATGAGGGGGAGAAAGAGCGAACCAATAGAAGATATATGGGTATTTTGAAGCATTTTGGTCTTTGGATACAAGCACTTAAAAATTAAAATTTACATACTATGTATAGAACGTAAATGGCATTCATATATTGTTAGGTTGCCGGTTCGAATTGATTTATAAAAGGGATTTTATAAACTAGGTTATTGAAAGGAGACGTTAGGATGGACAGACGGATGTATCGCAGCAATATGGGAAGCAGCTGTGCGAACGGTAGATATAAGCATATGGAGCCGGAACGCAAGGACATGTGTAAAGAACGCATCATGGACGATTGCGTAAGAGAAAGCAGAAAAGTGGATTTTGATCGCTTTCCTATCGCAATGTGTTATGTTCCTTGGCAGTGTTTCAGAGATTTATATGAGAACGAGTATGAGGCTCTTGCCAACGGTACCTTATTCAAAGAGTTGGATTTAAAATGGTATGGAAGGGGCTGCAAATAATGGATGGAATGAATCGTGAAAAGTTATTTGCTTGTATTGAAGCTACAAGCTTTGTTTGTGATGAATTAAGACTCTTCCTGGACACACATCCGACGGATAGGGAAGCCTTGGATTACTGGGAGAAGATGTCGCTGGTAAGAAATGAAGCAGTTGCAGAGTATACCAGATGTTTCGGACCGATTGAATGGTATCGTGTTATTAACGATGATACTTGGGCTTGGGTAGAAGAGCCATGGCCTTGGGAAGGATGGTGCTAAGTTATGTGGAGTTATGAGAGAAGATTACAATATCCTGTAAATATTAAAGAAACGAACCCAAAACTTGCACAGGTTATAATGAGCCAATATGGCGGACCCGATGGTGAAATTGGCGCGTCCTTGCGTTATTTATCACAGCGTTTTGCTATGCCCAATCGTAAAGTTGTTGGAGTTTTAAACGATATCGGTACAGAGGAACTGGCCCACATGGAAATAGTTGGAGCAATTGTTCATCAGCTTACCAAAAATCTTACCCCCGAACAGATTCTTGAAGGTGGTTTCCAGAACTACTACGTAGACCATACCCTTGGTGTTTGGCCCATGGCAGCAGGCGGCGTTCCCTATACGGCAATGTCCTTCCAGAGTAAAGGAGATCCCATTGCTGACCTTGTAGAGGATATGGCAGCAGAGCAAAAGGCAAGAGTAACCTACGACAATATTATTCGCTTAATCTGTGACCATGACGTCTGTGACCCGATTAAATTCCTAAGAGAGAGAGAAATTGTTCACTTCCAAAGATTTGGTGAAGCATTAAGAATTATTCAGGATGAATTAGATTCCAGAAACTTCTATGCATTCAACCTTGCTTACACACCGGATTTGTTCAAATAATAATTAGGGGTCTTTTCAGACCCCATACATATATTAAATATAAAACTGATATAACAACTGGCAGAATACTGTATATTGAGATTAATATACAGTAAGATAAGAAAACCTGCCTAATTATTAATCCGAATTATCAAGCTCATTATATTTATTAATAATCGGAGCAAAAAAATGATATTGCATAATTATAAACCTGTGGTATACTTGGAATACAAAAATTAAAAAGAAGCAGAGTAGGATGGTGCGCGTTAAGTGCCGGTTGAACAGGGAGTTGTCAATCGGACGAAAAGGAAACTTGCGGTGCATGGTCCGCATCCCGCTGCTACAGTTGGATAATCGAATATGTTTATATTTGGTATTATCTTCTATTGTAGTAAAGGTCTGCAAAGGAGGTAATTTTTTTATGCGTAAAATTAAAGATTTAGTACTCTCATCCTTTAAGGAATTCATGAATTTAAGGAGTATCATCACTGCAGCTATGTTTGGCGCAATCTCAATGATTCTTGGAAGTCTCAGCATTATGATTGGTGAAATCATCAGAATTGATTTCGTATTTTTGCCTAATGAATTTGTACACTATTTGTTTGGACCGGTGTTTGGGGCGGTGTATGGAGCAATCATGGATGTATTGAACTATATGGTGAAACCACAGGGAGCATTTTTCCCCGGTTTTACTATCAGTGCCATATTAATTGGTATTTTATACGGTTTCCTACTGTATAAGAGACCCATCAGTTTAGGGCGTATTATTATCGCTAACCTGATACGATTTGTATTTATTGATGCAATATTGAATACCTATTGGCTGTCAATTCTGGTTGGTAAAGCGTATATGGTGTTGCTGTCTACAAGAATTATTAAAATACTTATTATGTTCCCTGTGGAAACGATTTTGTTATTTATGGTAATAAAATCAGTTGAAAAATCCGGAATAAAGCATTTATTAAACTCCAAAAATTTGAAAGTAGATTAAGAAAATTGATTCTGATTTAGTTCAGTGTCTAAAATAAAAGCCTAGAGGGGTAAAGTGGGCTCCAGCGCATTGACGGAGCAATATGCACTATGATATACTTCTCACGGCTTTTATTTTTTGTCTATATTTCATAATGAAAAAGAGAAAAAGGTCGAAAGGAACGTTCTTTCGGCTTTAAAATTTGTGCCCGCGTTATCCATGGCATAAATTCTTAGGCGCAAAATGTTTGCGCAGGAATGGAGGTAATAATGGCAAATTTATTGGTGGCTCAATCAGGGGGTCCTACCGCAGCGATTAATGCAACTTTGATGGGGGTACTCAGAACCGCTAGTATCAGTGATAAGATTGAAAAGGTATACGGTGCTCAAAATGGAGTTGAGGGTGTATTTAATGAAAAGTTGATTGAATTGGATGAAATATTAAGAAATGCTAAGTTTCAGAATGCGTTAATACATACGCCATCTTCCGCGCTGGGAACCTGTCGGTTTAAGTTGGGTAACTGGATGGAGAATGAGGAGCAGTATAAAAAGATTATTAAAGCCTTTGATAAGTATGATATTAAATATTTCGTTTATATCGGTGGAAATGATTCCATGGACACTGTAGATAAACTCTCTGAGTATTGTAAGGAGAGAAACCATGATATTGTCATTGTCGGTGCACCTAAGACCATCGACAATGACTTGGCATTGACGGATCATTGTCCGGGATTTGGCTCCGCTGCAAAATACATCGCTTCCACCTTCGGAGAACTGGCATGTGATATTGGTGCCTACAATATTCCGGCGGTCACTATCGTAGAAGTTATGGGACGCAATGCAGGTTGGCTGACCGCTAGTTCAGCTCTAGCAAGGCTGAATGGTGGCGCTGGTGCGGACTTAATATATCTTTGTGAAAAAGCTTTTGACCTAGAAGAGTTTATACGAGACATTAAGAATAAGCTGAAAGAGAAGTCTGGAATTTTGGTGGCAGTCAGTGAGGGGATAAAGAACAGCAGAGGAGAGTATATATCGGAGCAGGTATCAAGCGGAATGGTTGACTGCTTTGGACATAAGCAAATTGCAGGAGCGGCAAGAGTGTTGGAGCAATATGTACGCAAGGAAATTGGCTGTAAGGTGCGTTCTATTGAACTTAGTCTGATGCAGCGTGCTGCAGCGCATATCGCTAGTGAAACAGATATTAAGGAATCCATTATGCTTGGGCAGAAGGCGCTTTTATGCGCACTGGAAGGAGGACTAGGCCTGATGTCTTCCATTAGGAGAATTAGTGATAAGCCCTATCAGGTGGAATATATCTCGGTTCCTGTGAGTGAAGTAGCAAATAAGGAAAAGAAAGTGCCTTTGGAATGGATTTCTGCTTCCGGGAATGATATTACAGAAGAACTTATGGCATATTTGAAGCCTTTAATTCAAGGAGAAGCACACATAAAATACAAGAATGGAATTCCGGTTCGCTTGAACTTATATTAAACGTATTAGCAGTTGTAATTGTAGCTAAGATAAAATTAAGTGTAATTACTTTTATAAGAAGTTTAGTTTATTAATAGTTTAGGGTGAAGGACATATATATTTTTGCTTTGCACAAGTTATTGTTGATTTAGAATTTAAGTGTAATTACTTTTATAAGAATTTAAGTTTGATTTATAGCTTAAGGTGAAGACATATATATTTTTACTTGTACAAGTTGTCGTTGCTTTAGAATGGATGATACTTTAACACAAATAGACATGTATTACAGAAATAAAAAGCTGCTGCAATGAATTCATTGAGGCAATAAAATATTGCCTCAAGAATCTAGCAACAGCTTTCTTAACAAAATAGAACATCGCATATATTATTATCGAAGCATGAATGTTTTGGCTTTGTGCACATTGTTATTGCCACAGTTAGACCTTTTGGTCCCATAATCAATATACAATGCTATATATCATTACCAAAACATGAGTCCACCCAGCTTCACTGCATTTGGCTTTTTGTCATAACCTTTCTTAACAGCAGAGCTATAGGAGTGAAAGTATCTCCTGGAGCCGATGTTGTTAGAACCAGCTAAAGCGTCTTTGGCAGCTTTAATCGTTAGTAATTCTGCTTGGCTGTCAAAGCTATCGTATCGATCCAACTGTTTTTGCAAGGAACCACTGCTGGCTACGGAGAATTGACTTGGAGCATAGATTACGGATTTAAAGGAAGCTTTGTGAAGCTTCACACGGTTCAGTACCACATTGGCAACAGCAAGTTTACACTCATAGCTTTGATGTCCCGCCTCTGCTTGGATTAAACAAATAAGCAGCTTCAGATCTTCATTGGTATAGTTTACACCTGCACCGTGCTTTACTTCGGTTTCTTTCTTTAAATGCTTTTCGGCTTCTATTTGCTTAACTTTCTCTTCTTGTTGTTTGGATATGGCTTCCTTAAATTCCGCTTCCGTCTCTACAAACTCTTTCTTTACATAGCCATTTACTTTTTCATCCGGCAGATCAATCTTATACCAATCGTCCTTTATGGACAATACGGGATAGGTTTCGCCCTGATAGATAGTTGCAATTTTACCTGAATCAATAGATGCTTCTTTTCTTACATTTAATCCATCTACATCAACAACCACAGTGAGTGTACCGTAATTCTTAATCAAAGTTTCATCCGATAGCCCAGTTTTAAGCAAATCACAACTGATATATCCTTTTACACTGCCGGATTCAACATAATACCAATCCCCTTTTGTTTTGAGAATTGTTGCAGCTGAATTGCGATAAAGCTTTCCAAGACTCTCACTTTTTGTTGAGGGTTCTTTTCGAATATTTACATAGTCCTTTGCTACCGAGATACCAATATTACTATATTTTTGTTTTGGAGGTTGTGTAATAGTGGGTGCTGGTGTTGGTGTAGGAGAAGGGGTGGGAGATATAGTTGGGGTTAGAGTCGGCGTAGAGGTTAATATTGGAGTCGGCAAAGTAGTAGGAGTCTCATTCACGTTTGAATTGTCAGCAGAAACTGACGGTGTAGTATTGCTATCATTGGAAAAGGATTGAATATTAACTTTTTTAGAATCCTCCGAAGCTTTGCCGGAAAGGAGATTAGCTGCTATAGTTTCTTTGTTCTTCTTATTCTGAATTGGAGCGTGTATATCGAAAATTGCTGTTAGGGTAAATACTGCCATAAATATAAGCGTAGATACGAAATAATATTTTTTTCTCTTCAATGGAATCACCTTCTTAACAGTTTGATATAACGTTGCACAAGCTATTATAGCTTATAAAGGATGCGAAATCAACTATTTTAAGGAAGGAGTAGAAAAATTAACCAAAATCATGAATCAATTATCCTCATAAAGTATACAAATTGTTGAAATAATCACACGAAAAGACAGAGAAACACATTATTAGGGGATTTAAATCTAAAATTAAAGGATGTTGGAAAGAGATATCCCTGTATAATCTTTAACTATGACATTTGCATAAAGCTAAAAGGACTATCTGACACCAATACCAATGAATCTATTTATATATCGCTACTTATTACAATAAAAAAGCCGCAAGACTTCAGTTGGAAGTATTTACGGCTTTATAAAATAAAATTAATTTTTTAATCAATCCTACATTTAAGATACAGCATATTTGCTAATGGTCTCCTTAATTCTGGAAGATACCAACTCAGCAATTTCAGTTGATTTTAAAGCTTTATAATCTTCATAATATAACGGTTTCAAATAGTGAATCTGCACCGTGAGCTTCTTAATCGAGCTGGTGTCAAAGGCCTTATAAGAATCAATTAATGCAACCGGAACGATAGGGCATTTGGCATTGATTGCACTTTTGAAGGTGCCGCCCTTGAATTCAAGAAGATCATTTCCTTTTCGGGAGCGTGTACCTTCCGCAAATATTACAAAATTATCGCCTTCCTTCACCCTACGAGTCATATTCATAATGACCTGCATGGATTGTCGGATGTCATCTCGGTCAATCACCTCGGATTGAATTAGCTGTATAATCTGTTTTAACAGGATGGTATCCTTGACTTCTTTCTTCATAACTGTAGTAAAAGGGCGCTCGTGTGTTTCAAGCATGGACAATACATCAAAGAGCCCCTGATGATTTGGAAACATGATATAACCATCTTCTTTAGGGAGATTATCAAGTCCGTGGCAGTCAATCGTTACTCTGCCACGACGGTTTACAATGGTGGTCAGCTTGTGGAGGTAACCGTATCGGGTTTCTTTATCGTATTTTTCTAAATTACACAGCTGTGATATTCGAATAAAATAAAAGGGCAATTGAAATAAGCTGCGAATTACCATTAGTATTATTCTCTTCATGTGTTTGTCCTTTCGGTGAAGTACATAGGTGTTATATTAAGTCATAGCCTTTTAGCAATTTAGCACGGCTGGGGTGTCTAAGCTTTCTTAATGCCTTTGCTTCAATCTGTCGGATACGTTCTCTTGTAACGTTAAACTCCTTACCTACTTCTTCCAAAGTACGGCTGCGACCATCCTTCAATCCGAAACGTAAGGTCAGAACTCTCTGCTCACGATCGGTTAATGTATCGAGGAGCCTTGTGATTTGATCTTTCAGTATGGTATAAGAAGCAGCTTCCTCCGGTCCCATCATAGACTCATCGCGAATAAAATCCCCCAAATGACTGTCATCCTCTTCGCCGATCGGGGTATCAAGAGAGATCGGGTCAGCGGATACCTTTAAAATATCTCTTACCTTTTCAATGGGCATATTCATTGCATCCGCAAGCTCCTGTTCGGAAGGTTCTCTTCCTAATTCCTGAAGAAGACTTCTGGATACACGATAGGTTTTATTAATCACCTCCGACATATGAACCGGAATACGTATGGTACGGGACTGATCAGCAATGGAACGGGTGATAGCTTGACGAATCCACCAGGTTGCATAAGTACTAAACTTATAGCCCTTTGTGTAATCGAATTTTTCAACTGCTTTAATTAAGCCAAGATTTCCTTCTTGAATCAAATCAAGGAAGGATAGACCACGACCTACATAGCGCTTTGCAATACTTACCACGAGACGAAGATTGGACTCGGCGAGCATTTGTTTGGCGATATCATCACCTTCGGCGATCTTTTTAGCTAGGTCGATTTCATCGCTCATGGAAAGCAGCGGATAGTGACCAATTTCTTTCAGGTATAAATGAACAGGGTCATCTGATATGGCGCCAACAGAATGTTCCAGAACATTAAGTTCTGACTGGGCTTCCTCCAAATCATCTTCCATTTCAAGCAAAATTTCCTTTGAGGGTTCATCGTCGTCACCAATATTTAACACAACGATGTTTAATGCTTCTAATTTTTCATATATCTTATCAATTTGATTATTGTCTAGGTTCAATTCGCTAATCAGAGTATTTACTTTATCTGCCTCAATTACACCCTTTTGGCTGCTGGCATATTCAAGTAATTCCCTGAATTTATCCTCTAATACACTAAGATTAGATTGATCGTTCATTATATTTCCTCCATCCTCGGACTAAAAATAGCACTAGCTAATAGTATATCATATTAAGGACAAGTTGGAAACATGAAAAATTTATCTCTTTATAGAGGGTTATGTTACTGTTCACTCCCAATGTCATTTAGTTAAGTATTACATGCTATATCTTTCTATACGGTGTAACAAAAATAAAAGGTATTATTCAAAAAAACAGTTGACATATATCCTCAAATATGCGGCCTCT
>JAEZLH010000019.1 GCA_023435895.1 Bacillota bacterium | reverse complement strand
AATGAGATTGGGCATCTCCAGGACTTCCTTTTGTTTGGAGTAACTCATTCTAACGTTATTACCAACCTTAATTGGATGCATTCTGTTCTTGTCCATTGACGTTTTCACCCCTTGAATTTAATTGTATTACTTATTGCTAAAAAACTTCTTTTCAATTTGTAACAGATATGCTATAATATTATTAAATAGGCATATCATACCACAATAGTGCATCTTTCATACTACCATACTTGTTTTCAACTGTCAACTTAAAATGTTGATTTTTTTTATTTTATACAAACAAATAAGTACAATTAAGAAAAGCCCGTGCATTTTACGGATTTTTCTTAATTGTACTTATTTGCAAATAGAGGGCTTGCCCTCTATTTGTCCTATTGTAGGCTAAGTTTGTACGAAAGCTCTGGAGCTGGTTTTGCGAAAGAGCTTTTGGTACAAAGTTGCCGAAGATAGGGTTTGTATAACGAACGAATTGTTCTTTTTACAATTCGCGAGTCTATTTGACCTATCGCAGGCTAAGTTTGTACGAAAGCTCTGGAGCTGGTTTACGAAGGAGCTTTGGGTAAGTACCAGTCCTAATAGAAATAATTATACATCCCCGGAACCAGATAATAATAGGTTTTAGCAGGAATAACAAGCTTATCAACATTGCTATCAAGAAGTTGATTCTTTCCATCATACAAAAACAGATCTTTTTTATCTTCTCCGTTAACATAGTTTTTAATATAAGCTACTCTGTTCTTATCAAAAAGTTGATAAGAAGTCACATTATCTGCAATGATCCTTGATTCCCCATTTTCATAAAGCTTCAAGGTAAAATCGGAATTCTTTGAATATTGCTTTTCATAAATAAGAGAATCCATTTGAGTCCGTTGTTCATTAAATTGATACACTGATATATTATTGTCTATCTTAGTGCCATCAATATACATATCTCCAATCATACTTTCCTCTGATATGTTTTTAAAATATAAGACCGAATTGCCTTGGGGGGTTAATACTCCGTCATATACATTCTCTGCTATTTTTTTACTCTCTCCTAATTTATCATTTTCAATAGGAGTATAATACAACTCTCCATACATTGGCTGTTTAGCTGATATCTTTAAGTAATAAAAACCACTTTGATCCTCATTAAACACAAAATTACTCATGTTTCCATCACCGACTTTTAGGATTGCCTCATCTTCACTATATAAATAATACTCTTGTTTATTATAAACTTGACTAGTTATTAATGTGTTTATATCATCACTTGAAGATAATTCTGATATTTTAATCTTTTTAAAGGTATTTGATTTAGAAAAAAGCATATATGGTTTGGCAATTTCACTTCCCATCCCGTACCTCATATCCATGCTTTGATTATTAACACCCCATATGGTAAGACAATTTTTGCTAACCAACTTCTCTTTTCCTCCGGAATAACAATACAAACTGCTCCAAGGTGAATATCCTCCCACAAAATTATACGCACTATTATTCCTAATGTTATCCCTTAAGATTTTTTTCTCATACTCCTTTTGATATTCCGAATAACTTTCGTCACTCTTAAAATTTTCTCGAAGAGGTTCTTTCATATTTAAATCCGTTTCGTACTTATCATCTTCGATAAAATCAGATACTTGCAGCTTATCCTGCTTATAATAATAAACTGTACCACTCTTTTCGTACACATAAACAACATGCGATACATTGGGTGCAATCTTCTCTGTCTTATTTCCGTCCTTAAACAGATATAAATTGCCTGCCTGAATGTAGTAAATGACATTAAGATCCAACGATATATATGTGATCATTGCATTGTCTGCTATTTTTTGAGCTGTAGTTTTATTCGGTTGCATTTGCATTTGATACATTGCTCCATCCGCTGTACTATACACAACTCGGTCTCCCTTTTTATTAATTACGCAATTATTCACATTAAAGGCTACCCTACTGGTATTTGTCTTATCACTAACATATAAGTCATTACCTTTAAGATAATAGAATATTGATCCGTCATAATTTGTCGTATAACCGGTAATCTCCGTATCAATTCTTCTTCTTTCTCCCTGACTCGAATTCAGTGTATAGGAAAAAATATTTCTAGCCGCCTCATCCTGGTCATGATTTTGAGGATAAAATATTTTACTCCCATCTTCGCTTTCCAAAAATATTTCATATGCATCTCCGTCACGGTACAGGTTGTTAATTGCCACATATGGTGAAAAATGCTCCACCTTTCCGCTATAAATCCGCCCCTGCTTTACGTAAAACAAATTATCAACCTTCTTATCGGTAGGCGCAAGGGTATCCGTTGGGGTTGGGATCTCTGTGGGGTTAGTCTCTTCATCAATTACCTCTTCGACAGAGTTGTTATCAGGAACATTTTGAACTATCTTGATCTTCTCCCTATCAAAAAAGGATAGCCCCTGATAGAAAAGAAAAATACCGATCAGAGCCGTAGCTAATATTCCAACTCCTACTCTCAAGCGTTTGGAAGGCTTTCTGTTTTTCTTGTCTATTTTTGTGTGATGTTGGACTTGTGTACCACACCACCGACAAATTATCTCATCCTCATCCATCAATGCGTTACAGTTCTTACAATTTATCATTTTTTCACCTCAGTACTGATTGTCAACAATAAGTATAGCATGTTAATATTATACAATAGAACTTGAACTTATCAATACATCAAATCGATAAAATAATAAAATTGTCGAAATAAGTTCAGCACCTGTTCCTGTTCACTCTTCATTCAGAACTGTGTAAAATGATTTTCGATAAATGGTTTCCGAAAAGGAGTATTTGCTTTTATCGAAATTCTCAACTTTAACTGGGAGTTAACAGTCCAGCACATTTTCTATCCATTTTGCTTATCCCCTAAGGAGGTCTCAGTGACTAAAGAAAATTTATATTTTAATCCAGGTTGTGCATTAAGCTTATACAAACCTGAGATGGAAGTTCATATCTTGCAGTATCTGAAAGATAATTATTCTCACGTAGAACTTCACAAAATATGTTGCCATCATGATCCATCCATTCCAAGTGGTTCACGCATGATAACAGTTTGCTCTGGCTGCGACAGAAGATTTTCTACTTTATATGATGGTATTACAACTCTATCTATATGGGAAGTCCTTGACAGTCTTAACAATTATGAATTTCCTGATTATAATGGGCTTCGGATGACGCTCCATGACGCCTGTCCTGTTAGAGAAAAGCCCCAAGTACATAAGGCAGTTCGTAGCCTTCTTCAGAAAATGAACATCGAAATTGTGGAGACGAAAATGCACGGCACAAAATCGGTATGCTGCGGAGATGATTTGTATGGGAAAGTACCATTGGAAGAGGTTCATAGAGCTATGAAGAGACGTGCCGATTCCATGCCTTGTGAGGATGTTGTTGTTTATTGTATATCCTGTATCAAATCTATGCATATCGGTGGGAAAACCCCTCATTATCTTTTCGATTTGCTGATGGGTGAAGCCACCGAACCTCAGGAATACCGCACCCCCCAATGGCACGAGCTACTACAGGACTATATAAAAGAACATTAAGACTTGATTACACAGCAAAACCCGCTCTTGCGAGCGGGTTTTTATTGATTACTTTAATGTTACTTTAGCGCCTTCTGCTTCTAATTTAGCCTTAAGGTCTTCGGATTCAGCCTTGTTAGCGCCTTCCTTAACAACCTTAGGAGCTCCATCAACAAGATCTTTAGCTTCCTTTAAGCCTAAGCCAGTTACTTCACGTACAACCTTGATAACCTTAACTTTGTTAGGGCCAGCTTCAGTTAACTCTACGTTCCACTCTGTCTTCTCTTCTTCTTCTACTGCAGGGCCAGCTGCTGCTACTACAACACCTGCTGCTGCGGATACACCAAATTCTTCTTCACATGCTTTTACTAAATCATTTAACTCTAATACGGTAAGGCCCTTAATTGCCTCGATAAATTCCTGAGTTGTCATTTCGATTACCTCCATCAAATATTGTTTTTTTATATTCGGGTTCATTCCGTTCCCAACTTTTATGTTGCAGGACAAAATCTCATATAGATTTTCCTGACGGGTTTCCAATTACGAAGCTTGTTTACTAATGTAATCGGTACAAATCCGTTTGAAAACTTGCTTATTATTATGCCTGCTTTTCTGCGATTTGTTTGATAACACGAGCAAAGTTTGCAATCGGAGACTGCATACTTCCAAGTAACTTGGAAATAAGAATTTCTCTTGAAGGAATTGTTGCGATAACCTGAATCTGTTTGCTATCATAGTAATTTCCTTCAACAACACCTGCTTTGAACTCTAACTTAGGCATTGTTTTTGTGCATTCAAGTAAAATTCTTGCAGGAGCAGTAGCATCATCCAAACCAAATGCGATAGCAGTAGGTCCGTTTAAGTCATTTGATAATGCTTCAAATGCTGTTCCTTTAAAAGCGAAATTAAGCATTGTGTTCTTGTATACCTTGTAAACCACACCAGCATCTCTTAACTTCTTACGAAGTTCAGTATCCTGAGCAACGGTTAAACCACGGTAATCTACTAATACAGCTGCTGTAGCAGTATTTACATAGCCTTTGATTTCTTCAACGATAGGCTGCTTTAATTCAACTTTAGCCATTACGTACACCTCCTTGTTTCTTATTAGACTGCCGGAATTCCGGTAACCTTTTGGTACAACTCGCCGGTGACTTCATTGATTGTACAAAAAAACCTCTTTCCGCCAAGGCAGAAAGAGGTTAATAAAATCAAAATGATTTCAATCAACTTTTCCTCGGTAGGCGTTAACAACTTATGCCATACGGCACCTACTGTCTTCGGCAGTTTCTTGTATGAACATTTCATTCACACAAAGGGGATTATATCATGACCGGAGTCACAATGTCAACCCTACATTTTATAGATAAATTAGCTTAATTTACCTGTGTTAAGTTTTACACCAGGACCCATAGTGGATGCTAATGTAACGCTCTTTAAATACTGACCCTTTGCAGCGGAAGGTTTTGCTTTAACAACAGCACCAATTAAGGTCTGGAAGTTGTCAAGTAACATTTCCTCTGTGAAGGAAGCCTTGCCAAGCGGAACGTGAATAATGTTTGTCTTGTCAAGTCTGTATTCAATCTTACCAGCTTTGATATCGTTAACAGCCTTAGTAACGTCCATAGTTACTGTACCTGCTTTCGGGTTAGGCATTAAGCCCTTAGGTCCAAGAACACGTCCCAAACGACCAACAACACCCATCATGTCAGGTGTAGCTACTACTACATCAAACTCAAACCAGTTTTCATTCTGGATCTTAGGGATTAAATCCTCAGCACCAACAAAGTCAGCGCCAGCTGCTAAAGCTTCGTTTGCTTTGTCGCCTTTTGCAAATACGAGAACACGAACAGTTTTACCTGTACCGTGAGGTAATACAACTGCACCACGAACCTGCTGATCAGCGTGACGACCATCAACACCAAGTCTGATGTGCGCTTCTACTGTCTCATCGAATTTTGCTACAGCGGCTTTCTTTACTAAGCTGATTGCTTCAGCTGCGTCATATTGAACTGCTCTATCGATAGACTTTGCAGATTCAAGATATTTTTTTCCTCTTTTCATTCTATAAACCTCCTAGTGGTTATACGGGGGAAAACAGAACACTTCGCATTCTGTTGCCAAGACGTTCTTCGCCTTGTCCTGCCGAATGATCTTGTTCGGCATACCCTCCCACGTTAATAGATCATCAATACATAATCTCTTTCAATTATGCCGTTGCATTCAAATTAGTCTACTACAGTAACGCCCATGCTTCTAGCTGTACCAGAAACCATGCTCATAGCTGCTTCAACGCTTGCTGCATTTAAATCAGGCATTTTGAGCTCAGCGATTTTTCTGATCTGTGCTGTAGTAATCTTTGCTACCTTAGTCTTGTTAGGAACTGCGGAACCGGACTTAAGATTAAGTTCTTTCTTAATCAATACTGCTGCCGGAGGAGTCTTTGTTACGAAGCTAAAGCTTCTGTCAGCATAAACGGTAATTACTACTGGAGTAATGATTCCGTCCTGATCTGCTGTTCTTGCGTTAAATTCTTTTGTAAACTGTACAATGTTTACACCGTGCTGACCAAGTGCGGGACCAACCGGGGGAGCTGGTGTAGCCTTGCCTGCTGGAATCTGTAATTTGATATAACCTGTTACTTTTTTTGCCATGATAGCATACCTCCTGATAAATGTGGTGTTTGCGGGGATTTCCCTCCCACGTAACGAACTAAAATTACCTAGTTCTTCATTGCATTAACAAAATTCTTACTTGCGAACCTTAACTTCACTGAAGCTAATCTCAACCGGAGTCTCGCGTCCGAACATGTCTACGCTGATCGTAACACTCTGCTTATGTTCATTAATCTGTCTGATTTGACCCGTTGTATTCTCCCATACACCGGAAGCAACCGTAATCATATCGCCAATCTCAAAATCAACACTCACTTCGTCGTTCTTAATTCCCATGCTTTTCATTTCAGCTTCGGTTAAAGGTACCGGCTGTTTTGAATCTGGTCCGACAAAACCTGTTACACCTCTTGTATTACGTACTACATACCATACGTCATCATTCATGACCATATTAAGTAATACATAACCCGGAAACATCTTCTTTTGAACACGTTTTTTAACGCCATTCTTAACCTCGATGACATCCTGCATCGGCACAGATACTTCTAAGATCTGATCCTGTAGCTTTCTGTTTTCGATTGTCTTCTCAATGTTCGCTTTTACTTTGTTCTCATACCCTGAATAGGTGTGGACAACGTACCAATTAGCTTCTGACATATTCTCACCCTTATCCTATTAAAAATCCCATACCATATTCAAATACGGTATCGAGTACAAAAATCATTGCACCAAGGATAATGGTTACGGTAATAACAGCAACTGTTGATTTTACAAGCGTTTCTCTGTCCGGCCAAACAATCTTCTTAAACTCGGCTTTAAGACCATCGAACCAACTTCTCTTCGGAGCCTTTTCGGCTGTAGAATTCGTTACCTCTCCCATGTCTTCACTTCCCTTTCAGTTTAGATTATTTTGTTTCCTTGTGCAATGTGTGAGTTCTGCAGAACTTACAATACTTCTTTGTTTCCATTCTGTCTGGATGTGTCTTCTTTTCTTTGGTCGTGTTGTAATTGCGTTGTTTGCAATCTGTACATGCCAATGTGATTTTTACGCGCACAATATCCACCTCCGATTTCTCTTGTAGCGCTACGCCATTTAACTTACAGCCAATTATTTAGGCATAAAAAAAAAGCCCACTTTGGTTGCTTACTAAATATAACATAACCGAGATTTTCCGTCAATATATTTTTTTGGTCAATCAATTATGTGTCAGGAACAAACGAATTAACGGAAACCAAACCAACTAAACGAATTAATAAAAACCAAATCAACTAAACAAGTTAATTGAACACATATGGAATTAATAATTTACAACTGTTGATGACCCCTAGTCTATTTGACATTATCAAATCTCAATATTTTGTAAGTATCACATCTGTAATTGAGAATTCAAAAGTCAAGTTTTATATTCGTAGCATTATACCAAATAGTATTATCTCGATTCAGAAAAAGCATCCAATATAACTTACAAAAAACGGTGTTGCCATTAAATTCACAACACCGTTTTATCGTTATAATCAAATAAATTATCTTCCTTTTTAAACCATTCCCTAGATTCGTCGGTACAGTGACCTTCGCTTCCAATCAGAATGAATTGTTTTGTTTAATTTTATGATATCCGTTGAGAACGAATTGATTTGACCAAATAATGTAATTGTAACCATGGCGTTTTCTTTCGGAAGGATATCTTCTACTGAATTTACATCCTCATGTATTGCACCATGCTTTGGAAGTTTAATTTCTTTCATCTCCTGTTCATTCACAGGCTTACTATTTTGATCAAGTACAAATGCATTTGACTTTTCTTCGCTCTTTTTATTTACTTCATTAACAGCTTTTACAATCTGATATGCATCCGGAATACCGTTGTATTTGATCACGCCCTTAAGCTGAGATAATTCTTTCACATTATTTAATATAATACTCTTTACCTGTGCTGCATCCGGTTTATTACCGGCTGCATATACCAATGCTGCGATTGCACTGACTTGAGGTGCTGCCATTGAAGTTCCGCTCATATAATCATATCCGCCAACAACCGTGCTATAGATATCAATACCAGGTGCCGCTACATCCACTGACTTTAATCCGAAATCCGCTTTCTCACCAAGTTGACCTAATGCATCAATGGCAGTAACAGATATCATATTATTAAAGTGGAAGCTTGCAGGATACACCGGCTGTAAATCGTTATCTGCAGTAAAGTTACCTGCAGCTGCAACAAAGAGCATCTTGGAATTTTTGATGGTATCTCTCAGTTGCTGCGTGTATCCCAGTGCACCCCAACTGATATTACAAATATCTGCGCCCATCTTTTCAGCATAGTTGATTGCCTGAACCGCATTGTCCATGTTACCGCTACCGTTGGTACCACCATTTACTTTGAGAGACATAATTTTAATATTAACGTTAGAAGCAATTCCTGCAATTCCCTGATTGTTATTCGCTACTGCTGCAATAATACCTGCAACATGGGTTCCATGATTATCATTGTCTTCGTAAGAAGCTCTTTGCTGACCATCCTCTTCTTCATAAGCATATACACTTGCATCCTGATTATAAAAGTCCCATCCATAGATATCATCTACATAACCATTATGGTCATTATCGATATTATCTCCTGGTATTTCCCCTTTATTAATCCACATATTCTTTGCTAAATCCGGGTGATTATAATCAACGCCGGTGTCAATTACTGCTACTACAACTTCATGCTTTTCATTTTCTTTCTGCTTTATATAATCCCATGCTTTACCGACATTCGTATCAATTCCTTCGTCAGAATTTATTTTATGGCTTGTTTTGAAGGAGTAGTTCGTATAGAAACCAGGGTTATTTATATACCACTGGGAATCTGCATAGGTGTCATCACTGGAACTAAATTTTTGAATTTCGTAGGAATGGTTTTGTTCTTTATGAAATATGGAACCGTTTGCATTTCCAACGAATGAAAGCAATAAAGCTGCAGATAAAAGAATACTTCCGATTGTTCTTAATTTCATATCCATTCCTCCTTCTGTCAGCTTCTATAATTTTTATAATATTATCGTATTGTTTTCACTTGGCAGTTTCATGGCAAATATAATACATATTTATTAAGTTCAATATCAATTTTATTAATTCTATTTACTGAAATATTAAGATAATTTACTAAATTGTTAACTAAATTAAAAATATGTGACAATTACCGACAAAACTCATTTTAGTAGTGCATATTTATTTAAACTATGCTATAATGAAACAAACATTACATTATTTCCCATTTAAGATTAGGAGGTATTTTTATGAGCAGTCCAATAGATAAACCTCACCTCATCGTACAGAAAAATTTTTGGGACCGTTTACAATTTGATATCACCTCTTCGGGTCAAAATACAACCCAGGATGATATCAATGCTTTACTGGAACGAAGTTTTTTGTTTAACTTCTTTTTCAGAGGGTACTCCCCATCAGAGTTGTCACATTATCAAAAGCTTTTAGGAATAAAGGATAACGGATACGTTATTTTGTTACAGTTCTCTTCCTCAACCAATCCAAATATATCAAGTATAATCGGGGATGAATTTGAGTTTCATAAGACATTAAAGGCCATCCTATCCTCCACCAATAACATCATTGGTCCGATGATTGCGAATCGATTATCTTTGCTAATTACAACAGATGCTCCCCCAGTCGAGAATGTCTACAAGGAGGAGAGTATTGCACTATGTCATCATATTATTCACCTCTTAGAGAGTAGATATAGTCTGGAGGTATATGCTTTTATTGGAACAATGCAGAGCATCTATGATTTTTATACCTCCTATATCCATACTCTGTCCTGCCAAAGCAGTATCAAAAACAATAAAGTAGTTCATTGTCTGGATCGAACCACACCTGTGGAGGATTCCACCAGTATTGATTACCTTAATATTGAGCAACATTTATTCGAATCTGTTCGACAGCATAAACAGGAGGCTTATAATTATTTCGGAATATTAATGGACTGGCTGGCAAGCTATGATGATGATATAAAACGCAGCAAGATTTTTGAACTTCTTACGTTGGTAACGTTTGCACAACGTTTTGACGGGAGAAATGAAATCGGATTTATAGACTATTCTACATATATCAAACAATTCAACCTCTACAGCGGAGATGAATTAATTCAAAATGCATTTCAAAGATTTTTAATTATCACCAACTATTTTCATACACAGAATACAATTGATTATTCCAACGATATTGTTAAAACCACAAGGGAATATTTAGAAAATCATTACACGGAAGATATCTCTTTAGATGATATCGCAGCACAAGTTAACATCAGCCCCCAATATTTTAGCAAGTTAATTAAGAAGACCACCGGTTTTAACTTTATAGACTGGCTTTCGATGCTTCGTGTAAGAAAAGCAAAGGAGTTGTTGACTAACTCCAATTTAACTGTTAAGGAAGTATGCTTTATGGTTGGGTATAAGGATCCGAATTATTTCAGCAGAATTTTTAAGAAACGTAATGGCATGACGCCCAGTGAATATGTAAAATCTTTATATCATTAACAATAAATGAATTCGGGTGACAAATCGCCAACAATTGATGTTGAAAAGGCTTTTGTCACCCGGTTTATATTTAAATATTAACAATGATTCGTGTGCCAACTGATTTCTCACAGAGTTTATCAGCAATTTGCAAAAGCAAAAGAATAAATACGCCAATGTTAATGGGTATGATACCTTAATCAACAATAAGAATTAAAGAGCATGCCACTATACATAGAAGTAACATAGGGATTTGTAAAATTAATCTTTTCTGTGTTCGGATATAATACAACTGTTTTTTCGAGATAATCCATCGGGTTTATGGTTATAGCTTCCATTTTATCTTTCAGCCTAGCGATAAATCCATTTTTTTTATTAAATAATTCTTCCATTCTTCCATCTCTTGCTGCCCGTATGGAATTTTGTTCCTCCAAATACAAGGTTCCGTCTTCATTCGCTTTAATTCCACATGCATCCAGCTCCTCACCATATACTTCTTCCAGGTTTTTCATCTGAACAATAAGCTTTGAAGCATTATAATGAAAGCCATATGACTGCGAGCGGCTTTGTGCCAAATTGATTAATTTATTATAGGAAGACAGTACACTTTCTACTGTATCGTTGATTTTCTCGCTGTTTGGAGCAATCCTTAATAGTGTAGGCAAGTCACTTTCCTTCTTTAAATTTATGTAAAGGGTATTCTCTAGAACAAAGGAATTGGTTGTAGTCATTCTTTGAGCGCCATTTAAGTCAAAAGAGGCATTGATTGCTTCTTTCTCTACCCGATTCAGACCAAAGTGATCTACAATTCCCGAATCATGTATTTCATTATCCCTAAAGGAAAATGCAATCTCCCCTGTTTTTCCGGTTTTTTCAGCCTCTATTTTAATATAGCTGTATTTGCGTGATTGACCATCCTCAACCGATGCATTAATACCTGGTACGGACTCATTTAAATATGCTGTCAGCTCTTCCATCACTTCACGATTTGCCCGTCTCTTTTCGTTTACAAAAATTAGGGAATGATTTGTGCCAGCAACATTTACATCAAACAGATAGGTTGCTTGGGGCAAGGCCCATGACTCATTCATAAGCTCTTTTCCCTTATTTTCTTGTATCGTAGCCAGATTCTTAACTTCAAATTGAAGTTTCGTGGGAAGATTTGTCACATCCTCACCAATTAAGGATGCACTCAGTACATCCTCGTTATAATTTATTACCTCTTTAGAATCAAAATTAGATACTTGTGGATTGTTCATTTCATTTAATCTATCTTTCATTTCCAGCGCAGCTTCTTTAATCCCAAGAGCATAGTCTTGATTATCCCTGGAGATATTGATCATATAATAAGGCGAACTCTTGCTTAGTTCAACAATATTATTATATATCTTTTTTAATTCATCCCTGCTCCTTGCAGGATTTAGGGCATACCTTTTTGAAGGCATGGCTGTTTGAAGATAATTATACACCTGCGTCATACCGGTACCTCCCATGATGTCAATGATAAGTGTTACCTATGATGATTGTAATTTATGCCACATAATAATGCAAGAGGGAATATGGAAAATCCGAGATCACTAGGGCTAAAGCACCCATTTACAGAGCAAAAGAGACCATCTCGTACCAACAGTTACGAAATAATCTCTTTACTAACATTCTTAATTAATATGCCTGATTATATCTCGTCTTGTGGAGATATTTCTCTTTCGTTGCGAGACCGCCCCTGATATGACGCTCCGACTTATTAAGGTCCAAGACTACCCTGGCACGCTCTGCAAGGGAGGGGTTAATTTGTGTAAGACGTTCAGTTACGTCTTTATGTACAGTTGTTACGATTTGGAACAGAAGCATTCTCCTCCACCTCCGCCCTCTGCTTCATGTAGATTTTAACTCGTCCGTCCTCATTTACTTCAATATACTCTATAATACTTTTTAACAACTGATTTGTTAATAACCTTGATGCCAGTGTTTTATCGATATCTTCGAATAAGTTGTCCCAATAATTATTTAATTTCTCATCACCTTCAACCTCACCAAGTGTTTCCAGCTCTGCTTTTAATCCCTCTATTGAAAGCTTTACTTCCATCGATCTTTTCTCAAACTCCGAAAAATCAAGTAAACCTTTTTCACACATCACTATCTGCCGTTCATACTTTCTATTCAACTCTGATAGCTCCTTCTCTTTCTGCTTTCTTAGTTGCACCGGTGTAATGGTTTTTCGGCAGAGTTTTTTTAACTCCTCCAAGGTCCATCTTATCATTTCCTCCTTTTGTTCATAGATCACACAGATGTATTGCCGAATTGCCTCCAGTAATTCCTCTTCCTTCACTGTATTTTTATTGGAGCAAGCTTCTGCCCCATAGTAATTACGGTTATTACATCCCCAGGTCGCGCTCTTATTTTTATTTCTTACCTGTAATCTGCGAAATGTACTTTTACATTCCCCACATTTAATCAATGTACTGAATACATATTTATTGCTATTGCGTTTATGGTCATTGATGAATGCATTGTTTCGTTGTCCCATGATAGCCTGAGCCTGTTCAAAGCTTTCCCTATCAATTATAGAAAGTTCCGGTCTATGTGTAATTAGCCAATTCTCTGTAGGGATGGATTTGCGTTCATAAGAATATATTTCAATAATTTCTTCTCTTCCATTAATGATGTTGCCAATATATATTTCATTTTTTAGTATCCTAGCCACGGATACCTGTTGCCATTTTGCCCCCTGTTTTGTGGTAACCCCCTCTTTATTTAGTATATTGGCGATAGTCGAGCAGCCGTAGCCTCCGACTGTGTAATAACCAAAAATTCGTCTCACGATATTTGCTTCCGCTTCATTGATTATCAGATTAAAATAGTCTCCCGGCTCCTTATCATAGCCGTATACAAAATTAGGTACTTTCCCTTTTTCCATATTCAGTTTCTTCCCAAACTTCACACGTTTACTAAGGTTTTCACTTTCCTGCTGTGCAATCAATCCCATTATTCCTAGAACAAATTCGTCATCCGTCAGGTTTGGTTGATTTACAAAAATTACTTTTTGAATATGTTTTTTTAGAAATCGTATTGTCTCAATGCTGTCCACGATATTTCTTGCCAAGCGGCTGATATCTTTTACCAGTAAATAGTCAAACTTGTTCTGCTCAGCATCCTGTAGCATTTGCAAAAACGCCTTCCGGTTGGCTTTCTTTGTGCCACTGATACCCTCATCAGAATAAATTCTAATCAACTCCATATCCTGCTGTGAGCAATATCGTTTGAAGAATTCTTCTTGCGCACCCAAAGAATTCAATTGATCTTCCGTATCCGTTGATACCCGGCAATAGGCCGATGCTCTGATCATGCTCCCACTTCCTTTCAAGTTGTCGAAGAATTTGGCTTATTCTAGTTCGTATATCGTATGTTGTTATTATCCACGCCTGGGTTATGTAAATTCTTCTCTTCAAATAACGCTGCCGCAATCATCCTTGCGAGTTTTTCCCATGGAACAGCTCTCTCATTACTATTTACGAATATAATCTCAAGTGACTGCTTGTCCATATATATCATCCTTTCAACTACTTGGTCTAATATATGAACTCCCTAAGAATAAATATAACCTAAAATTGCTCATTCTTCCGGAAATGGAACCCTTCCCTTCATAGACTTTTTCATAAAAATAAAAGTCCCTAAAGAATCTAGTTACTATAGATTCCATAAGAACTTTTATTTGCTTCCTTATATGATGCGGGGTCAAATAGCCTTATTTATATTCAGTAAGAATACCATTATTATATGATTTCAAGACCTAATCCCGGCAGTAAACCGTAATTTTTAATTCAATAGTCTCCTTACGGCAATTGCTTGTTCAAATCTTAAAAATAGACTCTAGCTGCAAGCCTCAATTGCCGCTTCCAAAATCTCAAGGCCACATTCCAGCTGTTCATCCGTAACCACCAGGGGTGATAAAAAGCGAATGACATTAGAGAAAACTCCTGCACTTTCTACTATCAGCCCATGTTCATAGGCATAAGTAACAATATCAGAAACCACCTTAGCATTAGGAGTCTTGCTTTCCTTATCGGTTACGAACTCAATTCCCATCATACAACCGATTCCACGCACATCTCCAATACATTCAAACTTTTCTTTCCATTCCTCAAATTTGCTTCTGCACTTATCGGCAATCTCCAAAGAGCGCTCACACAAATGATCCCGTTCAATGATTTCAATTACCTTTAATGCAGCTGCACAAGCTAAGGGATTTCCACCATAGGTTCCACCGATGATGCCGGGAGTGATGTGATCAACGATTTCCTCACTGGCTGTAATACCACTTAACGGAATACCTCCTGCAATGGATTTTGCGGTTGTAATAATATCAGGAGCACAACCTGCTTCTTCCCAATAATTTGACACAAACATCTTACCGGAACGTGCAAAACCCGTTTGTACCTCATCTGCAATAAGTAAAATTCCATAATCATCACAAATCTTTCGAACTGCCTTCACCCATTCAAGAGGTGCCGGTATGAAACCGCCTTCCCCTTGCACCGGTTCCACTACAATTGCTGCTACATATTCCGGGGGAGAGGCTTCCTCAAATACCTTATGCAGTTTCTCAATGTAATAATCAATTGCTTCTGTCTCACTATAACCCCTCGGTCCTCTATACAAATACGGGAATTCAGCACGATAGATGCCATCCGGAAAAGGTCCGATTCCTGATGCATATGCCTTTTTGGAGGTCATACAGGATGCCAAGAGAGTTCTTCCGTGAAACGCCCCTGAGAATACGATAATATTGGGTCGCTTGGTATAGGACTTCGCAATCTTTACCGCGTTTTCATCTGCTTCCGCGCCGGAATTAGCAAACATTGTTTTCTTCTTGGTTCCTTTTACGGGTACAATCTGATTGAGTTTTTCTGCCAAACGGATATAACCTTCATGGGTTACAATATTCATCATGGCATGAAAGAATTTTTCTGATTGTTCTTTTACAGCTTCAATCAGTTCAGGATGACTGTATCCAATGTTGAGAACGCCTACGCCTCCTACCCAGTCCAAAAAAACGTTGCCGTCTACATCCTCAAACATGGCTCCTTCCCCTCGATTGATTACGCATGGATATACGCTTTTTATTGCCCCCGGCATTACTTCCTTTCTCTGTTCTAGAACCGCCTTAGCTTTGGGACCTGGCAAAGGTGTAATTATTTTTGGTAAAGCATTCTTCAACATAGTCCTCTCTCCTTATATTTCAATGTTATTTCACGTTCTTTGTAACACCATCTTCTACGCCTACAAAGTAATCGTCGGTCAAACCGTAACTGGTTAAGATATGCTTTAAGGAACCATCCTCCTTCATAGCATTTAACTGCTTATTCAGTTCCTCAACAAATGCCTTATCCTCAAAACGAACGGCTGAGCCGATCTGTCCGCTTGCTTCTGCTTCATAAGGTGCCAATAATTTTAATTTTAAGGAACTATCACTGGATAAGGTATATCCTGCAACAATACCATCGGTAACTACTGCATCCACTTTTCCCATATTAACTGCGGTCATCAGAGTTGCCTGATTGTCATATGCGGTCAATTTGCCAATCTTTTTGTCATCCAACCATTTTTTTGCTGTGTCATAGAAGGTGGTTCCGGGCTGAGCACCGATATTCTTTCCTTTTAATCCATCCTTGTTGGTAATATCAGAATCCTGAGGGATTACTACCGCTTCCCCTTCCTGATACCACTTGTCACTAAATGCTGCAATCTGAAGACGGTCATCTTTTACATACATTCCATCCACTACCATATCAATGCTCTTGTTATTGAGCTCTACTAAAAGGTTGGAGAAATCAATTACCTTAAGCTTAACATCAGGAATACCAAGTCTCTTACAGATTTCACGAAGAATCTCAATATCAATACCCTTTAATTCCTTGGAATCAACATCTTCATAGCAAAATGGTGCATCATTGGAAGAACCGATTTCAATATAACCTTTTTCTTTGATCTTTTTCAGTAAATCGGATTCTCCTCCGGTGGATGGAGCGGTTGTTGTGGTTACACCACCATCTGATTTTGTCTCCTTCTCCTTTGATCCGCAGCCGGTTAATAATGCGAACATTAATAGGAGAGTTAATAATAGTGACACTGTTCTTCTCATCATTTTTACATTTTTCATAGATTGCTCCCTCTTTCTTTCTAAAATGTTTTCTTGTTTCATATAATCATTGTTTTACAATGTTATTTTACTTGTTTTAACCTTCGTTCCAGCACTTTGGACAGATGGGACAGAGGCAAGCTAATTACCAGATAGACTAGTGCTACCAGCGTATATGCCTCCACAGTCAGGAACGTTTGTGAAGCAAAGGTTTTGGTTCTTAATAATAATTCCTGAACGGAAATCATGGCAAGGAGTGAGGTATCTTTAATCATCATGACTAAGTAATTGCCAAACACCGGTACAGAGTTTCGCAGAGCCGGAGGAATAATGAAGTAAAGCATTACTGTTTTTTCACTGAAGCCCAGAGCCAAACCAGCTTCCCTTTGACCGGAATCAATAGCTAAGATGGATGCACGTACAACCTCCGACATATAACAGCCATAGTTAATTGCAAAACCGATAATACCGCAAGTCGTAGCTTCCAACTGAAAGTCCGTATCAAAGCCCATTCCCTTACCAATCCCATTAATCAACATTGGGATTACATAATAGATATAAAAGAATTGAACCAGCAAAGGGGTTCCGCGTATAAATTCAATAAATATGCTTAGTATTCTTCCTAGGATTTTATTCTTGGAAAGCCGTCCGATTGCCAATACCAAAGCTACGATTAAAGATAGTGCAAACCCGATAATCGTCACATACAATACAACTCCGATTCCGTCGAGAAGACTTGGACCCAAGGTATCAAAGGCTCTTTTAAAATGAAATTCCATATCTTCCACCTCCTATAACACTCTGGACAAGAATGCCCGAGTTCTTTCATTTTTCGGATTCGTAAAAATATTTTCCGGTGTATCGTCTTCTACAATATAACCACCATCCATAAAGATGACCCGGTCTGCTACATCCTTTGCAAAGCCCATCTCATGAGTAACCACAATCATCGTCATTCCTTCCTTTGCAAGCTGTTGCATAACCTCAAGTACATCTCCTACCAATTCCGGGTCAAGAGCTGAGGTTGGTTCATCGAATAACAGAATATCGGGATTCATTGCCAACGCCCTGGCGATTGCCACACGCTGTTGCTGACCACCTGATAAAGAGGAGGGATAGGAATCCACCTTACTCTCAAGTCCAACCTTTCTTAACAGTTCCATTGCCTGCTCCTGTGCTTCTTTTTTGGCTGTTTTATTTAATTTCACTGGACCAAACATAACATTATCAAGAACCGTTTTGAGTGGAAATAGGTTGAATCGTTGAAATACCATGCCTACATGTTGTCTATACTGAGTAACTTTTTTACCGAGCTTTCGAATATCCTGATCCTGATAGATGATCTCTCCCCCCGTGGGCTGTTCCAATAAATTGATGCAGCGTAGCATGGTACTCTTACCTGAACCGGAGGGTCCAATAATAACGACTACTTCACCCTTATTGACTGAAATGCTTACATCCTTAAGAACTTCCAAATCTCCAAAGGATTTTGAGAGCTTATTAATCTCTAATAATGCCATAATTACACCTTCTTTCTCCTCTTCCCAAATTGATATCAAATAAAAGAAATACAAAACGGAGCCGTTCAATCGCTGAAGGCTCCGTCGCTTTATAGGAAAACAATATCTATTTTTATAATTGAAATCTCTTCTTAATCATCTGAACCAGTACCTCACAGGTTCCGTCCACTCCCAGTAAGCTGGAGTCTAACATAATATGCTTATAATCCTTATCTGACATGGAGAAGCCACAATAATGTCTGTGGTATGCTTCCCTGGCTTTATCCACGTCTGCAATCATCTTCTTTGCTTCGTCCGGCTGCATATTCAGGCTTTCCACACAGTTGCGAAGACGTTCCGTATAAGGTGCATAGATAAATATTTTGATTATATTCTTATGGTCATTTAGAATATAATCCGCACACCGTCCAACGATGATACAGGATTCCTTCTCTGCCAAATCAAGTATAATCTTCTTCTGAGTAGAAAAAATGGTATCCTGTATCGTGGTTGTTCCCATTCCGAGGGGATAGCTCATATTAAAAAAGGCTGACTTTGCAATCTCCTCATTATCACTGATTGCCGAAACAGGAAGCTCCAATTTTTTAGCTGCCATATCTACAATTTCACGATCATAATATTCAATCCCAATCATCTCACTGACTTTACGTGCTATGGGTCGCCCTAAGCTTCCGAACTGCCTTGCTATGGTAACGACAAATTTGTCACTCATTCCATCTCCTCCTTCAAATATGAATAATCTCTTATCCCGAGGTTCTTATGTATCCCTGATTCCACAAATACAGAAGCCGTATTTGGTATGAGAAAATTATAAGTAATATGGGAATATATTTCAATGGACTTTTATAACGAAGATTTAAGGTGTCCGTTGTACTTTGCGTACAAACACCAAAGACAAAACAGCTGTAGACAGGCTGTTTCAAAAATAGTATCAACTAATTATATAATCTGTTTGTTCTTTTCATACAACTGTGGTTGTGATAGAATGTTTTATGATATGTACAACGAATTACTAGATAATTAGAACATCTTATTCCCTTATCCTTGAATCAGGAATCTTTTGACTTTGTGCGATTACCATTGCCATAGTATAAAGAGACCTTTTGACGCCTTATTCATAGTATTTGATATCGTAATCAAAATTGATCATTGTTCAATATTATTGGTTCTGAAATTATAGCCCTAGGAAAGGAGAACCCTAGCATGAAAACCCAAGTAAAATCCTTATTTGAATCCACCAAATCCAAGTACCGTCTCTCTCTATTATCCGGGGAGAAAGGGATGAACAATACAGTTTCCTGGATCTATCTGGCGGAGGATATCCAAAACATCAGCTTCTTAAAAGGAGGCGAGTTGGCTATCACCACCGGACTGTTTCGAAGTAACGGGGTAGAACTTATGGATTTTATTCGTGATCTTGCTATGAAAAATTGCAGTGCAATCCTAATTAATGTGGGTAAGTACCTTCAACCCGAGGATATTACACCCCAGATCGTGGAATTTTGTGATATCAATAAAATTCCTCTCCTTACCATGCCCTGGGAGATTCACCTTGTGGAGATTATGCAGGACTATTGCACCTCTTTGTTGATGGACAATCAACGTTCCGACCGTCTCAGTGCAGCTTTTCAGAGTGCATTATTTCAAGATAGTATTCCCGAGAATATTATTCGCACCTTAAATCAATTCGGGTTTTCAACCCTTGGGGATTACCGCGTTATTGTTATTCGTAATCTCCATGATTCAACCATTATCAGTTCTCCCCTAAACAGCTTTGGACTCAAATACCATCTCTTTCCCTATGACAATATGCAGATATTAATCTATCAATGCACCCCGGAACTATTGCCCTTTAAAAGGATTCTTGAGATTATTTGCTATTGTGACAGTATCATCCTTGGGGTCAGTGATATCATCCATACCATCACCCAAATTGGGCAGAGCTTTAAACGCGCTTGCTTTTCTTTGGCTAGTGCGGAGCTTTGGAATCGTTCCTATGTTATTTTTGATGAAATGGGAGTATTTCAGCTACTTTTTTGCAATTCCGATCCTGATTTACTTGAGAAAATCTACTCCAGAAATCTTGGAATATTAGAAAAACATGATATGGAACATGATACGGATTACGTGAATACGCTTCGTATCTTCCTGTTGTCAGACTGTAACCTGATTGAAGCAGCCTCCAGGATGTATACCCACAGGAATACCATCGTATATCGGATTCGTAAAATAAAGGATTTGCTGGGGACGGAGCTTGATAATTCCTCTGTCAAATTTGATTTGCTGCTGGCGTATTATATTAAGGAGTATTTGTCTATGTAGGAGGAAGAATTTTCTGTATTACCTGCTTTAAATTCACGTTGTTTATTCCTTCAAGTGTTAGAAGTTGTTCCATATCCTTGAAAGTTCGCTCTAAGATCGTCTCAAGTCTGTCACCCTTGCTTAAATTATTGGAAACAATCTTAAACTGCTTGTTTTGATACTGTTCCTTCAAGAGGGAGCTTCCCTCTATGGGAGAATGTGTATGAGCGAAAAGTTAGTTGATATTGAGTACTATGAACAAAAGGTCCTTGTCTCAGAGGAGGTTGCAATATTTCTTCATGAAGATGACTTGTATATGATGGCACAGAAGAAAAAAGAGCAACGTCACTGGGATTCAAGAAGACCAGAAGATATCCCTGTAAGTGAATACTTTAAGGGATATAAAAGTGTTGAGGATCCACCTTAAATCAATAGGTATCGAAGCGGATTTTGGTGAACTTTTTGACGAATATGAATCGGTGTACAAATATTATACAGACATGCAAGAATCTTTCGAGCTCAATAGGAATATATAGACATGGCTATAAATAAAATGGCTTCTAGCGGTATGAATGCAAAATCTATTATAAATGCAGATTCCAATTTAAAGTCTGCTGTTTTTCCATTTGAAAGGATGAGTTACAGTACTGGGCTAAAGTTGTATAGAGGAGTTCTAGATAAATTGCAAATCTATATGGCATTTGAAAAGATCTATGACGAGTTTGATAGAGTATATGCTGCATGCTCTGTGAATGACAAGAAAAAAGAAATTAAGCGATAGGAAAGCTTGGGCTTTCAAGTAATCTCTGTCCATTATTACAATTTAAAATAAAATGCAACAGAAAAGGGATATCATTTACTACCGAATATCCCTTTTTCACCGGGCTCCACTATCCAAGTGCGAAATAATGTTTTGTTATTTATCGACAATATTGGTAATGTAATCAATAAAACTAGAACTTTTCAGAAGATACTGTTTATCATTATTGTCGGAATATATAAAGTAATCTTCGCCTTTACAAAGATAAACATTGTGCTTCTCTGTGTTATTTTTTAATTTTATATCAATTCGATAGGTCGATGTAGGAGGGTCAAAATCACTATAATTTAATAGCTTTAGATCTAATAGCATATTTATGATTTCATTTGACTGTGCATCGGAAAGTTCAAATGAAACATTGCTATTTGGATTTTGAATATCATATACAAGAATAGATTCGATATCATTTTTGTTAAAACCCCACTGATTTGATTTTGAACACCCTGTAAAAGAAAGAAACACTAATATAAATATAATTGTTAGTTTAACCTTCATTTAAGCTCTCCTCTATATAGATATTTTATAAAATTTCAATCAACAATATTTAGTTGTTCAGAATCAACCGCACAAACAGTAATAGATGCGTCTTGATTTAATTTATTTTTACCTTTTAACTTGAAATGAGGTAATATAACATCGCCATTTTTAATGGACGAATTGCAGTAATACACAACTTCCAGGTCATTAACTGCAAAATCATCATCTTCTAGTATATTTTCTGTTAAATATGTTCTATTATCTGTGCTTTTTATTCTTTCTATCACTGAATCTGTTGAAATTGTATCTACTTCGTTTCTTGATGTAATATTATACCACTCACCCGAAACACCTACAACATTTCCTGTATAGTCAATCGAGAGATCAATATTAGGTATATTACCTTCTAAAACTGTTTCATCTGTATTGTTTTGATAAAAAACAACACCCATTGTTAATATTTCAGGTTCAGCAGCTGTCGTCATGTCAGGTTCAGTTGTTCCCTTTTTCACATTTGGTAATTTTTGTTTTGTAAGCTGCTCATACACTTTCCCCTTTTTATTAAGATTACTATAATTTAATCCAGATGAATTAATCTTTTGTTTTTAATAGAAAATTAATTTATGTATTTCCTCCGGATTTAATAGTACTAGAAATTTAATGGCAAAATTTTCTATTAGAAATATAATGTATTATATACATATAATTGTCAATTAAAAATTTGACATTTTTTGATATAAAATACAAAATTATTCATGATATGATGTTATGAAACTAAAATATTAAAATACCATATTAAAATACATACATTTCAGAAGATATGTAGGCATTGGATCAATTGGTTTCCCCTCTCATTAAAGCGGGCATTACATTGCACACATCTTTGCTCATCATGAAAAAGAATTTCAGCGTTCAATGCGTACATTGTACAAATACCTGACCTGAATGCATTCACAGCAAGAAATATTGGTCTTCCTCGAAAGGTCATATATAAAGTAAGACAATCCTCTTCTTATAAGGTTCAAAAACGCTGTAAGTTAGTAATGAAATTTATCAAATATTAAAATAAAATATATCTTTTAGTATTTACTTTTACCTTATGTGGGTGACTTATAAATATTTGAAAATGCTACTCATATCTGGCACCAGCAAAAAATACATGGTATTAATTATTCAAATACCTTTAATGAATAATCTTCGCTTAGGTCTTTGGTACACCATGACAAACTCATTACACCCTTGCACTTACCTCAGACATATGGGTATAGGATACTATAAACAATTATTCCCATATAAGTTGACCTCACGTTATGAAATCACCATCTTATTAGTGTTCCATTTTGTTACATCCGTATGTACGGTTGACTTCGAAATGCCGAACTGCTTTGCGGTCTGTCTCACAGTAGCATTATTTTCAATAATAAAATTCGCAATTTCAACCGCTCGTTCCTCTATATAGCCTTTCATAGTGTCTGCGTTCCAACGTCCGTAGAACGCATTCCCCCTTATTATCGTTGTTGTTACATTGTATGCACGGGAATACATCAGTAGTACTGTGATTAAAGTCATTGTGAAATTAAATCATCAAAATTATACCGAAACAAATCATTCCGGCTTCCCCGTAACTTGTATTTATCACTAACGTTATAAAGCATTAAATCTGTACCTACTAAGGATGCAATTAAGGTTTTGTTAAGGATGTCACTTAAGTATTTACAAACCGAAACAGCAGGTATAATATGGATAGAGCAAAGAATTGAATGCCGTGGTTATCAATAAAAATCTATGGATATAATAGATTTTAACTGTTTAATTTATTGGAAGGGAGCAGATTATGTTCTACCAGATCAAGGATGAAATCAAAGAAATACCCTATCACAAAATCAATCCCGATGTGCTTACTGTTGGCTTAATTGAATTGGAAGAGTTGGAGGAATGTTACGAACAATTTGGGTTCTCCTATATTACCATTGCGGAATGCAAAAATGGCGGCCGCCATATTCACGGCACGTTAAACTCCTATTACGACTACCTGTTTGGCGTAATTATTGCGATTAATCCTAGGCAAATCATAAGGCTTCAAGACCGTTTGGGACTTTATATTAAAAAGAATCTTATTATTTTTGTTATGATCGAAGACCGTGACAAAAGCTCTAAAGTTAAGCTGGAAGAAATCCTGTATGATCTGAACCTGAACAAAATGACACAGGAACGCTTGCTCTTTGTAATGCTGGAGCGCTTTATTAGTGAGGACTACTCCATACTGGAGAAAATAGAAGATGAAATCAGCACCTACGAAGATAAAATTAATGACCTGAAATTAGAAAAGAATTTTACTCACTCTATTACAGAAATTCGAAAAAAGCTTATGCTGATGGATAACTATTTTCAGCAATTCATAGACATTGGGGAAGAGCTTGAGGAGAATGCAATTGATATCTTTGAAGAAGCCAATCTTCATTACTTTAAGGTATTTGCCAGCCGTGCAGAACGTTTGAGTAGCAACACCCGCATGCTTCAGGAATACAGCGTACATGTAAGAGAAGCTTATCACGCCCAGCTGGAATATGACCTGAATCGTATTATGAAAATATTCACTGTAGTAACCACAGTTTTTCTACCATTGACTCTTATTGTAGGTTGGTATGGCATGAACTTTACTTCCATGCCGGAAATCACCTGGCGATACGGTTACCTATTCGTAATAACTCTATGCGTGATTGTGGCTGCAATCTGTTTGCTCTTCTTTAAGAAGAAAAAATTTATGTAGGTAATGGTAGTACGATACTCCATTGGCTTAGTTTACCTTCTTTCGCAATTAATTGCGTATTTATTCATGAGAATCTTTTAATTGCTACATGATTGATAACTTGTACAACTAAGCCAAATAGAATATCGATTATAATTTTAAGTGTCATACCAATTAATACCGTTCTCATCCATCAACTTTGTTATTTCTTTATTCTTTATTAAAAATTGTAAGTCCTTATAACTAAGTTCAAAGTGATTCCCTCCTTGACAACTGAAACTAAATTCGCTTCCATTAGTATAATGAAGTACAATTACCACCCCTGTAGAACCATTCCGTTCTCGATTACTCTTATAAAAAGTTGACTTTTTTAAAGTATCAATAAATGCATTCTTATCTTTGTCCCGTAGAGTAAGACTTTTTGTACCAAAAAACTCAACTTTCAAGATTTCATCAGAATTCAAGTTATTTCTAAATTCCTTCCATAACTTTATATCATGATTCTTAAGAATAATACTATGACCTATAATATATATAATACTAAAGAGGACTATTATAATTATAATTGGACCTATTAAACTACTGATAGTTCTTTTCTGGTGCATTCTATAACTACCTCCTCCATTAAATGATATCCCCTATAGACGAATGTATCCGTTACCGTCAACGATTGCTTCCAAATGATGCTTTTCTCTACACAAAGGGCATTCATTTACCGCATAGCTGTGATAATCAGGGAGATCTTTGGATCTATAAATGGCATTCACCGGTATTTTGTCTATGTAATCAACGGCACTGAATATGGAACTGATGCCCTGCACAATGCCTCCATAATACTGAATGCATTCTATACTCCTTCTTAAGGTATCTCCTGTTGTCGTAGAGCCGGACAGAAGAAGGATATTCTTGGAGTTCACCAAAGGCTGATAATTTTCTTTGAAAATCATCTGACCATGCGTATTGAACTCAGGTGTAATGATATAAATCGTTTGATGAGCATTCATGGACATAATTCCTGCAAGCGACAACTCTTGAGCGAGAAAGGCTCCGATCACCTCGCATCCATCAAGGCAGACAATCGTATCCACTAGGGTATTCACCATATACTGTTTGGCTAAGAATTTGGCCGCTTCCATCGCCTCACTTTGCCGTGTCTTCATGGTTGTCAAATCAATGTACAGATTTACGTGAGAACTACTGGTTGCAAAATGACCGGAAATCACTTTAATTGCAATCTTCTTATTCACCGGTGACAAAATTTTTATTGCTCTGTTCTCCATCCCATTACCTCCTTTAACAGTCCTTTTCTTCAGGTTCCATTGAAAACCATTCAAGATAAATCAGCTTTTCCGTTTGCATACTTAAACTATTCAAGATAATTCAGCTTTTCTCTCGACAAACTTATACTATTCAAATAATTCAGCTTTTCTCTTGGCATACTTAAACTATTCAAATAATTCAGCTTTTCTTTTGGCAAATTGAAAACATTCAAATTCAATAAACTTTCTTTCTTAAATGGCTTGTAATAATTATACAAAAAAATGCGATGAATAACCATACATTCATCGCACTTTTTTAAAGTATTTCTTTAATCCCTAGTCTTGAAAAGACTGACTATTCCAAGTACTATAACGGCACCTACGATTGCTACAATAAAGCTCCATAGATTTAATCCGGTTGCGGGAGCCAGTCCAAAGATGCTTGCCAGCCATCCACCAACAAATGCGCCGATGATACCGAATAACAGATTCGCTCCGAATTTCATTTCTTCATTTTTACCGGTAATCATACTTGCAATCCATCCGGATATTGCGCCTAGAATTACCCATACGATAATACTTGTTACTGTAGGCATTACAAATACCATAATTTTGCTCCTTTCAGGACATCTTATCTTTTTTATTTTTCAGCTTATCATTTGCTTTGTCCATAAGATCGTTTGCTTCCTGATATACATTTTCTTTTACATCATGCATCTTCTCTTTTACTTCTGTTGTCATGGTTTTAAATTTTCCGGTAAATTCAAGCTCTTGATCATTTGTAAGCTTGCCCGAAGTTTCCATAACCTTGCCGACAACCTTATCCTTTGCTCGCTCCATTTTTCCCATAATCACACACCTCCAAAGCATGTAATGACATAAGCATTAATCTATTTGCTCATTTATAATATCTGCAATTTTGAAAATAGTATACTATTCAATTATTGTCATAAAATTTTTATAAACTATTGTAGTATAAAATGTGAAAGTCATTGTAAAAATAGCTTGTAAAAAATGATAAACGTGAAAGAATAATATAAAAGAAAGAACAACTTAAAGAAAGAATGATGTAAAGATAAAATCATTAAGATATTGCCTCAAAGATGCCGACTTTTAAACGCATCAACTGAAATGTTTTGAAAAACACAAACTCGAAACATAACCTTCTTCAAAGAGTATGGTAAAAATGACAAAACCCCGTGAATCAAATTTCAAAAATTTGTTTCACAGGGTTTTGATTATTTAAGCATATTTTTTATTTTTGTTGAATTTAAAATACAACTCTTCTATCCGATGACGATTATTTAATACAACCTCTGCTATAACCGGGTCAAAATGTTTTCCCTTACCCTTCTCTATTATGTCAAAGGAAGCATCCAACGTAAATGCCTCCTTATAAGGACGCCTGCTTGTCAATGCGTCAAATACATCTGCAATTGCTACAATTCTTGCACTTAAGGGAATTTCTTCTCCACGTTTGCCGTAAGGGTATCCGGTACCATCCCACTTTTCATGATGTCCTTCTGCTATCTCAATTCCGATGGTAAATAAGCTATTACCCTTATCATGAAGATTTTGATCTGCCACTCTTAATACATGTCCTCCAAACAAGGCATGCTTTTTCATCTCCGCATACTCCGCATCCGTAAGTTTGCCTGGCTTTAATAAGATATCATCCATAATTGCCACTTTTCCGATGTCGTGCAGCGGGCTAAATTCTTCGATTTTCTGTATATACTCCAAGGTTATGACATCCGTGAACAATTCTTCCTCATACAATAGCCTAGTAATTAATCTTGAATATTTGGCCATTCGCTCCATATGTTCTCCTGTATCTTCATCCCTTGCCTCAGATAACTTTGCTAATGCAAGAATGCTGCTAAATATAATATCATTGGTCAATATATTTTTGTTCAAACTGATTGCAATACTGTTAGCAAGCGTTCCGAGCAACTTCGCATGTTCTTTTGTATAAACATTCTTTTTCGTGCTGGAAAAGAAAATCATACCTACTGGTTCCTTATTCACCTTCAAGGGTAATGCGATCGAAGCTTTTACTCCGGCTTCCAAAAGGATATGATTGTATTGCTTTACCTGCTTATTCATACAGTACTCTTCAAGGTCATTGATAATTCTGGCTTCTCCCGAATCTATCACTTTGCCAAGGCTGGTCTCACTTACATACCAGGCAACATCCAACACCTTCTCCGGTAATCCAACAATTGTCCCGTCAGAAACACCATAAGAAGCTTTAATCATCTTCTTATCATTGCTCATCAGAGCGATACCAATGTAATTAAACGGAATGAAGGTGGAGAAGGCAGTGTTAATATAACTTAAAATCTCCATAAAGGAATTATTATTGTTCATATTCTCAATTAGGGATATCAAATTATTAATCTTTAAGAACATACCATTTACTTCATCCACGATGGGTTTCACATTCTTCTCAGCCGGAATGTAGTCATCTGATTCATAATGATTCAGTCCAATATCAGAGATTCCCTTATATAATTGATGATAGGGACGGAACAGATATTTTCTTAAGCCCAATACCGATGCTAAGATAATAAAAACTTGAAATCCAATTAAACAATATACAACCTTCTCCGCTCTTTTATCCTGATGAACAGAATAATCTTGAACTTCCATAAGTAGGCTATCTGAAAGATTCAGTAAAATCAGGTTGTTATTGTTGACAAAGGTGACACTCGTTCGCATATCTTCCGGAGTATCCGCTTTGACTATATTTAAAATTGCTTGATCAAAATTCTTCCATAGTGAATCAATTTGTTTTAGATATTCGGAATGCTCCATAAGGTAAGGGCTGATGCGAAATATCTTTCCCTCAAGTAACACCTCAAAGGAATGGAATGCCTTTAAATTACCATTAAAATAATCTCGCTCCTCTTTCAGGTTTAGCCTTATGTAGGAAATTTCTTTATTAATCTCAACTACGGAGTAAGAAGGACTTAGCTCGTTCTTCTCCCGAATCAGATAATACAAACGATTGACATCCTTAGCAAACATTTGGCTGTACATTCTCTGCTTCGCGAACACATTCAATATGCTCTTGTCTTCGTATTCCCTTCTGGTATTATAATTATACAAATATATTACTGTCAGCAGCGTTATCATAATTGCGCCAATTAAGATATAGTTGATAATCTTTATCCGTGACAGGACAGAGGAATGTTTTCTTTTCACCTTATACCTCCCCGAAAAAACACGTTTATCGTTACAGTACGCATAAATCTAATTGTAGTTTAGCCCCTTTTATCGGCACTGTCAAACATAATTCGATTTTTTTCGGTGTAATATTTTACATGTTGTTACTGTTCACTCCCCATTCAGAACTTGGCATAATGACATCGATAAATGATTTCCGAAAAAGGAGTATTTGCATTCGTCGAAATCATAGCCTCAACTTTGACTGGGAGTGAACATTAACTACATGTTTATCGATCCCATTTATCACTAAGTGAATTAATTTGACTCAGGAATTTTGCAAGATCCTTATTTGCTCCTCCTTTATTATGCTGGATGACTGCTGACAAACGTTTGCCCGCAAGAACCAGACGTTCAAATACAGAACCTGCCACCGGTCTGTCCTCCGCAGCTTTAGAATCAATAGGAATCGCATTTCCTTCTTTGACCATTACATTTGCAGCCAAATCATAAGTCGTACCACTATACGGAGCAACCGCTGTATAGCCAAGGTCTTTTGAAATATATTCCGTGAATAGATCGCATACTTGTGTATCGCCATGGGCAACAAAAACCATATCTGGCTTCTTCTTAAAGCCTTTCAGCCATTTCACCAGACCTTCTCTGTCGGCATGTCCGCTTACACCCGCCATTTTATAAATATCCGCTGCAACCTGAATGTTTTCGCCAAATAGCTTCACTTCAGGAACTCCATCTAATAGCATTCGGCCTAAGGTTCCTACCGCCTGATAGCCAACGAATACCACCGTGCTATCTTTTCTCCACAAATTGTGTTTAAGGTGATGACGTATTCTTCCGGCTTCACACATACCGGAAGCAGAGATAATTACTTTCGGAGAATCATCAAAATTAATTGCCTTTGATTCATCCGCGGTAATTGAAGTCATTAGTCCAGGGAAGGATAAGGGGTTAATACCCTTATTAACCAAATCCATAGCATCCTGATCAAAGTAGCCAATCATATGCTCATGGAAGATCTGGGTAGCTTCCACTGCCAATGGACTATCAACGTATACTTTAAAATCACCATGTCCCTTAATTAATTTATCATCCTTAATTTTACGTAAGAAATAAAGTAATACCTGCGTTCTTCCAACTGCAAAGGAAGGGATTACTACATTACCACCTCTATCCAGAGTTCTTTGAATGATATCTGTTAATTCACCAATATAATCCGGTGTTTCACCATGACTACGATCGCCATAGGTGGACTCCATTACAACATAATCCGCTTCTTCGATATATTGAGGATCATTGATTAAGGGTTGATTCAAATTACCAATATCTCCAGAGAAGACTATCTTCTTGGTTACGCCCTCTTCAGTAATCCATATCTCAATACTTGCAGATCCAAGCAAATGTCCAACATCAATAAATCGAACTTCTACACCATCGAACAATGTGAATTTCTCACTGTATTCATGGGAGATAAACAATTTGTTAGTGGCCAAAGCTGCTTCCATATTATAAAGTGGAATAGCCGCTTCGTCACCGGAACGCTTGCCCTTTCGATTCTTCCATTCTGCTTCCGCCATCTGAATGTGTGCACTATCCCTTAGCATAATATCACATAACGCTTTGGTTGCGCTGGTTGTATGAATTGCTCCTCGAAATCCTTCCGTATATAGCAAAGGAAGCTTACCGGAATGATCCATATGTGCATGTGTCAAAAGTACTGCATCAATATCCACTGATGCTACCGGGATCTCTACATTAACGTAAGTATCCTTACCTTGCTCCATTCCGCAATCGATCAATATATTCTTTCCACATACCTCTAATAAATAACAGCTTCCTGTAACCTCATGTGCCGCACCTAAGAAAGTTATCTTCATGCTAAATCCTCCTTGTTCATTTGCTAACATAGCCCAACAGAGACCCTACTTTCCTTTCGTTTAATTGGATTAGTTTTCCGTCTATTTGGCTATCTTCTTAACTATATTTTGTCACATTTTAGTGCAATATGCAATGACCAGCTTCTATTTTTTTCGCTTCATACTGCGAATCATTTCTTTTGTAGTTTTATCCACCTTTAATGATTCCATGATTTTTTGCAGTGCTTTATTATAAGTAAAATCATCCAGAGAATTGTTCATCAAATAATTAAGGGTCATCTCAGGCAAGTTCACATAATACATAGAGATTACCCATGCGACTGCCATCTTAACATAGTATCCTTCGTGCTTAATTCGGTCAAAATGCTCAAATGCCAAGGGGGCATATTCCGGTGTTAAATAATATAGAAGCATTACTACGCCAAAACGGATTTCATATTCCCGATCCGACTTTAAGTATTCCTGCATCAACTCCCACATTTGCTCCGGGTGTTTTTTGGTGATTTTTAAACTGGTACAAAAGCTGTCACATACTGACCACGAATCGATCTTCGGGATATAAGTGGCCGATAATTTAGCCACCTCTTCCATATCTGCTTTACAGCTGCCAATTACCATGCCCTGAAGCATCAGCTCCTCCATAGTATCATCCCCAGCTTCTTTCAGATAAGTTCTCCAATCTCCTTTTACTATTTCTGTTGCTAACTTTCTAAGCAAAGGCAGTCGCACCCCAAGTATATTTTTCTTTCCCGGTGTCAAGGAAGCGGTGAAATCCCTATACTTTTCTTCTGAGAGTTCCTCCAATTGTTCTCTGATTGTTTTTCCCATTTATTTTTCTCACCTCTCTGACAGATTTTCGAGCAATTCTCTATTCGTTATCTCTATGGTTCCACGGTTTAATACCACCATTCCTTCGTTTTGAAAATATTTTAGCATCCTAGTCACTACTTCTCTCGCCGTTCCCAAGTGATTTGCAATTCTTTCATGGGTAATCATCAGATTTTCAGATTCCTCAATATTGGATTGCTCAATTAAAAAATTAGCCAATCGTTTATCAAAACTCATAAACAGTGCCTGTTCCATAATCCACATCACATCCGTAAAACGGGAAGCCATAAGATTATTGGTAAAGTTCTGAATGGGTACGGAGTCGGTAGAAAGCTTATGATAGATTAATGCGGGAATTAGATAGGCCTCTGTCTCCTTCTCCACCTCGATATAGATGTCAAAAGAGATATTCTTCATGATACAGGAAGCTGAAAAGATACATACATCCCTCTCAAATAATCGATATAGTGTTATCTCCTTTCCGCTTTCGGATACAATATATGCTCGAATCTGACCGCTTTTTATTAAAAACAGTCCGGAACAATTCTCAGAATTGCTATGCATAAATTCGCCCGGCACAAAGTGCTTCTTACTGATTGCTTGCCTTAAGACAGTCCTTTGTGTATCATTAATCTCTTTCCAAAAACTCAGGGTATCCTGTAAGAAAGCCAAATCCTCCTTCTTATCGATCATCATACTACCTCCCTTGCATTTCATACCTTTAGAATAACGGAATTTCTATGGATTGGCAAGTGAACCTTGCAATTCAAAAAGATATCTTTATGTCAGCTGCAATCCTGTTTCACCATAGGTGGATGTACTGCCATAAAGATATCTTTCTGTATTTCGTATTATTCTATTATTTTATTGGGATAGATATGCATGATATCTCATGTATCTATTTTGTAGCTCAAAAAGAATACATTTACGCTTGAAGCATCTTTAAAATATCCTTTTTGGCTCTTGCTCCTACTGCAGTTGCTGAAATCTTTCCGTCCCTTACCACCATCAGCGTAGGAATACTCATTACTCGGAATTTCGATGCCAGTTCTCCCTCTTCATCCACATTGATCTTACCAACCTTTGCAAACCCTTTAACTTCTTCTGATATCTCATCCAGTGCAGGAGCAACCATGCGGCAGGGACCACACCAGGATGCCCAAAAATCTAGCAAAATAGGCTCCTCTGATTTTAAAACTTCATCTTCAAAATTATTTTTTGTAATCTTAATTGTTGCCATAAAATCCTCCATTCCATCGCATAGTGCGATTATTCCATTATGATAAATTCGTTCTCCATCTTTTGTTTTTAGCTTGATATTACTATACCACCATATGTGGCAGAGTTCAGTGATGTTATCACAATAAGCACTTACTTTTTATTCATTAGCGATTCAGGAAACAAAAGAATTTTAAATAGTGTTCATCTACAGTTTCACGGAGCACCAAATGATACTTCCTATATAACTGTAATTGATTCAACCTATACATTCCAGGTTATACGCAAGGCTGCAATAATGATGCACAACAGTTGATGATTTTACAAATCCATAGACTTTTTTAGTTTTTTTTATTATAATGGAAATTACTTGAAACAAAGCAAAGGAGATGTCTATTATGTATGAATCCGATATACAACAGGTCGTGATGCCTCCATCCCCACCACCTATGCCCATTAAAAAGGTTATTAAGCGTACTTCTAACTATATGGTTGGCGGCCTCCTGATCTATGAAGCATTTATGATTATCAGTTCCATTCTTTATTTCGTTGTTGCCATGTTTTATAAAATAATTACACAGTATGGCCATAAAGATCTTGAAGAAGTTATAAGTGAGTTATCTATAAATCTTGAGAAAAGCGGAACACCTTATTTATTAGCAATACTTTTCGGTCTTCCTTTAATTTTCTTGTATTACCAGTCCATACGACCAACGAAGATAAAACAACTCTTTGTCTCAAACACCAAGATGGACAAAAGGATCTTCTTGATGTTCTTCATTGTATGTATGTCCGGTCAGGCGATCTTTTCCTTGATAGGAGGAGGCTTGGAGGCGCTCTTCAACCTGCTTGGCTTAAGTATTATGAAAGCATTGGAGCAAGTACCGCAAAGTTCGTCAATAAGCATGATCCTCTATATCTCCTTTTTGGGTCCTATTACAGAAGAGCTTTTATTTCGTGGAATCCTGTTACGCCGTCTCGAAAAATTCGGTAAAGTATTCGCAATTGTAGTTTCGTCCGTATTATTTGGTGCCTTTCATGGCAACTTGGCACAGGGGTTATTCGCAACCTTTATGGGATTGATTTTCGCATACGTGGCAATTGAATACTCTATAAAATGGTCTATTCTCTTACATATTATCAATAATTTTGTTTTTGGTGAACTCTTCTTGTTACTAACAGGAAATCTGAGTCCGAGCATTCAAGATAATATTTCTGCGGTAATGTACGGTCTGTTTTTAGTGGGAGCAATTATAATTGTATTCCGGAGCAGAAAATCTATACTGGAATATATCCGCTCCAACAAAACCACGAAAGGATTCTATCGTTATGCTTTTACCTCCAGCGTGATGATCATTTTCTTAATTGTTCAACTATTAATGAGTATCTTGGCCATAAGACCTATATGAGATACGGACTTCCGTACATAGAGCAAAGCTTTAATATATTATTTACTCACTTGAAGCATCACTTGAAACGCTTAAATTCATATGATATCAGACAATTCGTCGGAAAAGTATAAGAGCATCTGCCTAGTGAATGTTCATCTTTTGACTCTCTGCTCTCAACGGACATTATCATATATCTTATGAAAACAACCGCTACATGGGCAGTTATTGCATCATAGGAAAGAAAATCACATTCCTTGCTAAGTCTGAGATAGCTTTAGTAGACTATAAAGAATACTTCGATACCCCATCGTTTTCCCTATATACAGATGGTTTCATCCTCATCTATTGTGATATCGGTAGAAATGATACTAAAGTATTCTTTGCGATTGTTCTTATTTCAGACATAGACCACTTTAGTAGGGGTGATTTTCCATCTTTTATTACTTCTACACTGACAGGTAGAAAAAACCATAATTTCCTACGGAGTTTCTTATATTGTATCCATGTAGTGCAAACTGGAACTTAAAAATTCACTTTACGACTTAAAAATTCACTTTACATTCCGGCAATATGGACTACAAATTAAAGCAGATTACTACATAATATTTCATTTTTATTTATTTATTTACATTTCTTCCATATTATACTATAATTAAATGGTTAATTATAGTTGGTTTATTATTAAAGGGAGATGAAATATGGAAAACAAGTCACAAATCAAGAAACTAAATGTCATTGATTGGGTAATAGTAGGGGTAATAGTTGGAATCGTAACCCTTGTTGTCGGAATAGGTTCTCTCATCGTTGCAATTTTTGGTATTAACACAAAAGACTCTACAAGATGGGAAAACAATTTTGCTAAAAACCAAAGCGAATCAGTAATTGAAACTCGTGTACATTGGTCGAGTGGTCAAATATATTATGGAGTAAATCAATTATCTGGAACTGTAAAAACTCGTTACTCGATCTATTACAGGAAAAATAGCGGTAGTTACATTTTGGAATTCGCAAATGGTTATTGTAATGAAAATGAAGCATATTATGGTGATTATTTTATGCATTGGACAAGTGGAATTGATAAATATGCATACAAATTAACTAAGGATACAAACAAAAATGTAAAATCCAGAATGGATATACTATTATTTTTACCTAAATAAACTTATGAATCAACTATAATTAACTAATAAAAATTGTTTGTCAAAAGATTTCATTAGAAAGGATAAGGATATGTTTATTTATTTTATTTAATTTATTTAAATATATTCTTAAAAAACATTTATGGAATTATTGTTAGAAGATATTTATTTAAAGAAAGAATTCAAAAAAAAATTAATTAATAAATTTAGTATTAATTTAAATCATAATGGTATTTATTTAATTACAGGAAAAAATGGTTCTGGAAAAACAACAATTGCCAAAACTTTATTTAATAAATATCCTAACTTAATTACACTAATGTTACAAGAGAATGATTTAATATTAAAGGAAGAAACTGTTTTAGATAACATTAATATGTATCAAGATAAAAAAAACGAAATTTTAATTTTTTTACAACAAAATGAACTCGATTATTTACTTGAAAAAAATCCGAAATATCTCAGTGGTGGAGAAAAAAGATTAATATCTCTTTTACAAGTTTTATTTTCGAATAGAAAAATTATTATATTAGACGAACCGTCAAACGACATTGATTATATAATGTTTGAAAAAATGAAAATCTTAATCAACCAATTCTCACAACAAAAGGTAATATTATTAATAAGCCACGATGACAGATTTGATAAGTATTTAAAGAAATATAAAATTCAGAATAGGGAATTAATATTACTGGAAGAAAAGATTAGTTATTTACCATTAATAGACAATGATTCATTCAAGACTGATGTATTAAAAAAAATTAAAAACAAAAACTACAATTATATTTTTTATATATGTTTTATTTTACTAATAATAATTTTATTATATAGTGCTATTAATAATCTTTCACTTTTGAAAAAAATTGAACCATATAATAAATATAATAAAAACGTTTTTCATATAAGTAGTTTTTTAGGGACTCATATTGATGAGTTCAATGATAGTGATTCCTTAAATACGGTTTTAATAAAAATAGCATTCAAAAGAAATAAAGTAAAATATTATAATAAAATTATTAATGAAGAAATTAAACATTTGGATATAGGTATAAATCTTAAAGGAAATACTATTGAAAAAGTATATCCACAAGAATATTTTAATAAAGAAAATAAAAAATATTATAATATTGATGAAAAATCCAAAAATTTTATATTAAAATTTTTAACTAATAAAGAGATTAAATTAACATCAACTTCTTCATTAAAAGATTTTGTAAATAATTCAAATACGTTTAAAAGTAAAGTAATTTTACCAGATTCACTAAAAAAAGACGAAATTATCAATTTTTTTTCTGAATATGGATATAAAATATCTTTTAATAGTGAATTAAAAGATACTATTCTAATAGATTTTAATATAAATTTATATAATCAAATGCTCTTGGAATTTAATAATAATTATATAATAACAGAAGCATTATTTAAGATTAAAGATAATGTTGAATTAATGGATTTTATTATTGATAATCAGTTAGATAAAAAATCATTGCTTATTCAAGGATATGATTTATATAAATTAAATATTGAAATTAATAATCTTAATGAGTGGATGATTACAATTAAGTCTTTAATAACATATTTTATATTAGTAATTTTATTATTAATTATTGTTATAATAATTTATGAAAAATCCAATACAAAGAAGTATAAAAACTTTTATTATTATGGTTTTTCAATAAAAGATATTTATCAAAGTCAAAAAGATTATTACTTATTAAAATATATTTCAATTTTATTATTTAGTATTGGATTAATTACCGCTGGTATTATATACATTATGAAATGGAGGCAGATACTTATTTTAATATTATTAATTAGTATAATCTGTATGCATTTTATTTCACTTATTATTATGAATTTTATATACCGAAAAATGAGGAGATTATTTAAATGAAAATTAAAAATTTTGTATTAAAAAAAGGGAAGTTAAAAATAAATATTAATGATGTTGAATTTTCACATAAAGGTATTTATGTTATAAAAGGGGCGAACGGATCAGGAAAAACTTCTTTCATAGAAACATTTCTAAAAGAAAATAATTATATCGATATTGAAAATAAACAGTCAAATATAGTATATTTTTCTCAACAATTATATAAATATTCAATTAATGGTCATAAATATTTAGAAACAGATAATAAAATATTGCTACAAAAATATTGTGAGATTTTTGAAGTAGATTACCTGGATAAAAACATTCAGGAAATAAGTGGTGGTGAGTTTGTTAAACTTGCTATTATAAGATGCTTGATAAAAGACACTCCTATATTAATCTTTGATGAACCTACAAATAGTTTAGATAACAGTAGTACAGAAAAAGTACTTTTTGTACTAAATGAACTTAGCAAAAGTAAAACAATAATAGTTTCTACACATGATAAAAGATTAAATTTGGATTATCATACAGAATATATTATTGAAAATGAGGGAATAATAAAAAAGACAAAGAAAAAAATAGACCTTGAAGATATAGACTATATAAAAACTAACCAAATACATAAAAATAAAATATTCGGAGAAATATTTTATTCAAGTTTTAATAAACTAATGTTTAGTTTATTATTAGTTTTATTAATTAGTATATCTATAATTTCAGCTAACAATATCAAATTCAATGTATATATTGAGAAAAAATTAAAAGCAGATAACTTCATTGAAATTCTTGATGTTAATGAAAATTATAACACTTACGTCAAATCTACAGTTTCAAAAAAAGAATTGCATTCTAAATATATTAATTCAATTAATCACTTTAATACGGAAGAATTAATTGATTTATCAAGCAAAAGTTTCATCAAAAATATTTTTGTTATAGATCTTGGATACTTAAATAAAATAATTGAAAATACTAATACAAATAATATTAATATTTTTTCCATACCTAACATTATTACTGATTCACCCAATTATCAACGAACATATCCTGGATGTAAAGGCTTTTTATTATTGGGTAGACTACCTAAAGATAACAAATCAGAAGCTATTGTATCTTATGAGCAAATGCAAAAACATTGGAATTATACAGGAGATATTAATGATATTATTGGGACTAATATTGAAATAAATAATAAAAAATATAATATTGTAGGGATAACAAACTTACCAATAATAACAATTTCGTATGATTTAGATAATCAATTTGGAGTTATTGAAGTTAAAGAAGAAGATCGATTAAACAATATTCTTAAAACGATGAGAACTCAAGGGTATGATGAAGAAGATTTATATTATAGAAACATTTTTATTGAGTATAAAGAAGGAAGCGATAAAGAATTAATGAATGTTCTTGTTAGAGATGCATCAAGTTATCAATATTATTCTAATTTTGTTAATAATAAAATTATGTTGTATACTTATAAGAATGCTTCAATAAAAATGATATTAATATCATTACTATTTGCTACATTGGCTTGTATATTATTAATTATAACTAGTAAAAAATCATTTGTTATAATTGATGATTATATTCAAGATATAAACAATATAAATTTTAAGCCAAGAAAGAATGTAGCGAATTTATACAAAGTACTTTTGCTTGACTTTTTAATTGTTTTACCAATACTTATTATTGTTTCCTTTTTATATATGAGAACTTTAATAGGGCTTTTGATGATGATACCATTTTATGGAATTTGCATTTTAACATTTTCTTGTTCATTTCTAATTTTAAAAAAGGTAAGTAAAAGATATGCTTAAATACTATATATTTTTAGTAATTAATTTAATATTACATGAAATAGGGCATTTTCTAGCCTTAAAAATTTTTAAAATAAATATCGAATATATAGTTATTGGAAATGGATTATACCTAAAAATCAAAAAAATCAAAATATCGCCTATCATTTTAACATGCCATATTGAATTTCTAATTAAAGAATATAAAAAACTTAATTTGATAAAAAGATTGATTATCATTATTTCAGGACCATTAGTGAATTTTATTATCTTTGTTTCTTTACCTAATGAATATATTGTATATAAATATATTTCCTTGTTAATTTTTTTAAATTCATTGATACCGATTCCATTTTTTAATACTGATGGAATGAATATATTTAAAGAAATATTTAAGTCAAAAAAATAAATAATTAATACTATTGAATCTTCCGTTTGATTAGTGCACTCGTGCACTCGTTTCGGGAATTCAGAAAACCCCTTTTACGATAAATAAGAGCAATGCTTTCTGCTCTGGAGTGAAGACCTCTGTTAAGGAGGTCGATAATTATGGTTATTTATTGCGTAATCCGGTGAAAATGGGTAAGCGCTTAATAACAAGGTGTCTTTATAGAAATAAATAGAAGCCAGCTATAAACTGGCTTCCGAATTACCTATGACATTTTTCATGAATCTCTGATGCCCGTGGCATCAGGTCATCTAGGGGACTTGGATCTGACTGCCATTCTACATCTGGCATATATAGAAGTAAATGTTGCAAGTATGCATAGACATTTAAGTTGTCTGCTTTTGCACTTTCGATAGATTGTACACGGTTGCACTTGATGTTGCACCTTTTGGTGTATCCGCAAAGAGCCAGTTTTTTCTTTTATGTGTTATAGCACATAAGAGAAAAAACTTTCTATTTCATGGCACAGTAAAAGGTGCCAGAGCAAGCGCCATTGTTTATACATTAGCCGAAACAGCCAAAGCGAATGGATTAAATATCCGTCTCTACCTGGAAACAGTTATGACAAAGATGCTGGACTACAAAAATGAGCCCGAAAATCTTCTTGATGAACTGATGCCATGGTTAGATGCAATGCAACAATCCTGTAGCTTAAATAATGGAAACGTCTGATTTTTCATAAAAAGAAAATATCAGGGTATCAATACGGTATTTTAAGTAGCGCTTACAACTTTTCCTTACGAAGAAGCATTACCATATCTGTAAAGTTGGAAATCTGATTTTGAAGATTTTTATAATGTTTTCAAGGTGCTCTATATAGGCATCTTTTTGATTCGTTTCATTAATTCCTCATCCGTTTTTGATGAGTTAATTATAACACAAAAAGTGTCAAGAATCCAACAAAATCAGGGCTTTTTGACACTTCTATACTAACAGAACTCTCCTGGTGATACAGGCTTGATAGCACTTTTTTGTTCGAGTTCCAAGCCTTCCATAAGCCAGCGAAATTCTTGCCACTAATCGATTTAACCTCGCTTTCTTTACGAGGTCATTTAAAGTTTCCATTCTCAAGGCAGGCGCTTATTAAGAAGAACAAACCATTGCCTTCCCAAAGCAAGACCTTCATACGGTCACGGCGTTTCCCGCAGAATAGGAACAAACTTGGTGAGAATGGATCCAGATGAAACTCTTCATGAACCACTGCAGCTATCCATCTATAGATTTTCGCATGTGTCGGTATATCCACATGCAACATAGATGTTCTTGGCGACAGTGATATCGCCTAGCATATGCTTTGCAATGCCAGAAGCACTGCTTGGATAGTTTGTTGACTGGTTCCATCAGCAATCTCGAGGGATGCATAAGGTAACCGAATAATAACGGCCGCTTGTGTATTGGGTAGCGGAGACTGTGTTTCTAATTTTTTGAATACAACTGATTCTGCTTTTTCTACTGGAACTGGTGGGTTTTCTATAAGTTCTTCTCGTAGCTTCTTGAGATTCTTATAGTAAGTTTGTTCGCAAATACTATTCGTTTTACACCAAGAAATGACGCTCATTCCACTCGACTGACATTCACGTATGAGCTTAATCCACTGTTCCTTTTTGAGGAACTTTCGAGTTGCTGTAACTTTATCCATGATACCCTCCAAGACTAACGCTACTATAACAACTATAACTAGCACTACTTTAATTATTATGTAGAGTATTATCTCATGGATTAGAACATCGGTGCTAGGCACCGTTTTATTAATCCCTTACGAAAATGGACACCGAATTCTTTAGTAAGCGCGACATAAACTACCGTAGTGTCATTTCATGACCTTTGCCGTAAGCTTAGGATAGTTGGAGTAACTTACTCTTTGTTCTAATCTTGAACTTCAAAAGTTGTAACATTTCACTGCTAATTGTTTTCAAACTTTTGAATCATTTTACTCCAAACTTTTTTGGAGGATCCTTAACATATGACAAAAGCTCAAAAAGATGAATACTGGATGAACTGTATACAACAATGTCGCGTTAGTGGCTTATCAAACATGCTTGGTGCAAAGAAAATGATATAATAATGGAAACGTCTGATTTTTCATAAGAAGAAAATGTCAAGGTATCCATACGGTATTTTAAGCAGCGCTTACGTTCTTCCTGCCATTGTTTTGTTTCTGCATTTGTATTCATGAATGATTACCACCTTTTGAGGAAATTATACGACAAAGCATCCATGACAACAAAACAAAGTCAGTGCAAAATCAATTGCTCAGACGGTAACCAGATAGCCGGCCGAATTATAGATAAAACGGAGAAAGGTTTCAAACCATCTCTCATTGGAACTACGAATTCATAGAGCAGCGATACGCCGGATTTTAAAAGTTCCTCCGTAAAACCCAGCACCTTATATCCTATGGACTTCAGATAACCGTCTATCCTCAGGACATTTGCCATCATCCAGTGATGCCATCTGTGGATGGTGGCCTCACATGGATAATCCTCCGCATCCTACCCTCATCCACACTGGTGACAAATCGTCAAGAGCCCCAGAGATAACTTCAGCTGAGTAATGCTTGTAAGGTACCATACAATCAGGAAGTTCCCGTTGAATCATCCGGCAATGCGTGCATTTGAAATAATTTATTAAATACCGGAGACGTTCCCCACCTTCCTTTTCAGGATGGCAGACAAGAATCCTTGTATACCTGCGGCTTCTCGCAGATGGGGCAGACGGATGAAGCACGTCTCTCAACTAAAAATATTTTCTTCCTCATTATAGGTAACAGTGTAATCTGATATAATAATCATGTTTTTGGTGAGTCTCAGAGTGCATGATCTGTCGTGGGAAGATGTTCTCTGGGACTTTTTCCTTTCGTATACTAATGACAGTATACAGATCAACCCAGAGACAATCAATAAAATCAGTTTTTTGCTAATTTATGAGGTCAGCAACACCTACCCCAACGTATTGGAGAGGGAACCGGATATCTTTTTATTACCGTTATATTCTTTTATCTTTCTTCTCGGAAATAATTCAAACCAGTGCTTGCAGGCTGAGCGCCCTCCTTTGTTTTACGCATGGAGGTGATAACCAATACAATGGTAGTAATCAGGAATGGAAGCATTACATAGAAGGCATTGGGAATCGCTATTACATTCTTGGGCACATAGAACTGTAAAACACTGAATGCACCAAAGATAAAGGAGCCAAAGATTGCTTTGGCAGGGTTCCAGCTGGCGAAAATAACAAGTGCCACAGAAATCCAACCCTGTCCGCTTACCACACCTTCATTATTCCATACGCCACCGCCGTTAATCAGTGCCAAGTAAGCTCCACCAAGAGCGCAGATACCACCACCGATTAAAATATGCACATATTTCACCAAAGTAACGTTAATACCACCTGCATCGGCAGCTGCGGGATTCTCACCTACCGCTCTCATATTCAGACCAGCTCTGGTCTTGAACATATAGATAGTACAGATCACTGCAATAACAACGCCTAAATACACCAATATATTATGTGAAAATAATAGTTTTCCGATAACCGGAATCTCTCCAAGAACAGGAATTTTCTTTTCACTGATTAAACTCATAAAACTGTCGGATAGCTTGGGTGTATTTCCCGCTTTATTAATCATTCCCTCACCAAAGAACCTTGCAAAACCAGTTCCAAATATGGTTAAGGTAAGACCGCATACATTCTGATTCGCCATCATCGTAACCGTCAAGAACGCATAGATTAATGCGGCAAACACACCGGTAGCGAAGGTAGCAATCAGAGCGATCAGTAAATTATCGGAACGATAGGCTGTATAGAAACCAACAAAAGCTCCCATATACATCATACCTTCCACACCAAGGTTCAAGTTACCTGACTTTTCCGTTACTATTTCACCGGTTGTACCAAAGAGAAGAGGAATGCCGGCTTTAATGGAAGCAAACAAAAAATTAATTAACATTACGCGCTTTTCCCCTTTCTAAATACAAACTGGTATTTTGTGAAGAAATCAAATCCAAGAATAGAGAAGAGAATAATTCCCTGCAATATACCAGATGCGGATGCGGAGATATCAAAGGTACTTTGCATTACACTACAGCCCTTCTCCAACATACTAAAAAGTACGGTTACAACTAAGATAATACCGGGATTTAACTTCGCCAGCCACGCTACTGTGATTGCGGTAAAGCCTACTCCTCCGGCAATACCGCTGCCTAAGGTATAAGCAGCACCGCTTACCTGAGTCATGCCGGCAATACCACAGATTGCACCGCTAAGAAACATGGTTCTCATAATGATCTTCTTTACATTCATTCCTGCATAACGAGCGGTATTGATACTCTCGCCTACTACGCTGATTTCATATCCATGCTTTGAATACTTTAAGTAAGCGAACATAAATACAACCAGAATCAGACCAATTAACCAGCCTGCATGAACACCAAAGATTTGATCCAGTCTTGCATTCTTTTGGAAGGATGCAATCTTAGGAAAGCCTGAAGAAGACGGATCTCTCCAAGGACCTTCTGTTAAAAACTTTATAATATAAAGAGCAATGTAATTAAGCATTAAGGTAAATAACGTTTCATTGGTTCCAAATTTTGTTTTAAAATAAGCAGGAATTACCCCCCATAATCCACCACCAACTACACCTGCAACAAACATCAAAAGTAGTAATAAGCCATGTGGCAGATTATCAAAGAACAATGCGAAATAGGTGGCAAAAATACCGCCCATAATGATTTGTCCCTCTGCTCCGATATTCCAGAATTTCATTTGGAAGGCTGGAGTAATACCGATGGATGCAATTAATAAGGGAATTGCAATTTTTATAGTCGCCTTGGTAGCAAGTGGGCTTCTCCATGCACCCTTCACAATAGTTGCATAAACCTTTAGGGGGTTATGTCCGATAGCCAGGATAAAAATACCTCCGGCTATAATTGCAACTACCAGTGCCAACAAAGTCAACGCCAAGGTTTTTCCAAAGGAGAGTTCTGCTTTTTTTACTACACGTATGAAAGGTTCCTGTTTTATCTTTACTCCGGTACTTGTCATTTGGACTCTCCTTTCTCAATTGTAGATCCTGTCATTAACAGACCCAGCTGTTCCTTTGTGGTTTCCTTCGCTTTCACGATACCGGTAACTTTACCATGACATAATACCATGATACGGTCGCAGAGCTCCAACATAACATCCAGATCCTCACCGATAAATAAGATACCCACACCTTTTTTCTTCTGTTCGTTTAATAGATCATATATTGTGTAGGACGAATTGATATCCAGTCCACGCACAGCATAAGCAGTAATCAGTACATTCGGTTCTGATTCAATTTCTCTTCCTAATAGTACCTTCTGTACATTACCACCGGATAATCTTCTTACCGGTGTATCTACATTCGGAGTCACGATGCCCAATTGCTTCACAAGGCGCTTCGCCAGTTCCCTAGCTCCCTTCTTGCTTACAAACGGACTTTTTCCTTCATTGTATTTCTTAAGAAGCATGTTTTCCACCATACCCATGGAAGCGGCAAGACCCATTCCAAGACGATCTTCTGGAATAAAACTCATGTTGATACCCATCTTTATGATTTCATTGGGGCTCTTGCCCACAAGATTCTCGTTATGATAAAGAATTGCTCCCTTCTTTACAGGAAGAAGTCCCGCAATTGCCTCACATAATTCCTTCTGACCGCTGCCCGCAACACCTGCAACTCCAAGAATCTCTCCTCTATTCAGATCAAAGGATATATCTTTAATGGTCTCAAACTCTTCTTCATCACTTACAGTAAGATGATGGATCTCAAGTAGATTTTCATTATAATCAGTTGTGGGGTGATCAATGGATAATTCAACCGGTCTTCCCACCATCAGTTCGGTCAGTTCCTTTGCGCTACTCTCAGAAGTATTCACGGTAGCCACGCTTTCCCCTTTACGGAGAATTGTAACACGATCACTGATTTCTAATACCTCATTCAGCTTGTGCGTAATAATGATAACAGCACAACCTTCCTGTTTCATTAAGCGAAGAATTTCAAATAACTTCTTTGTCTCTTGAGGAGTCAGTACCGCAGTAGGTTCGTCCAAAATCAAAATATCCGCCTTGCGATAAAGCACTTTCAATATTTCAACTGTTTGCTTCTCGCTTACGGACATCTGGTATACTTTTTTATCGGGATCAACACTTAATCCGAAATGCTTGCTGATCTCTCTTATTTTATCTGCTCTTTTCCTATTAAGAAAAATTCTTTTTTCTTTCGACCCTAAAATAATATTATCTGTTGCGGACAAGGCTTCAACCAGCTTAAAATGCTGATGTATCATACCAACGCCGAGATTAATGGAATCCTCTGGAGAGTTGATTGTTACAGTTTGTCCGTTAATTAAAATAGAACCGCTATCGGGTTTGTAGATGCCTGACAGCATGTTCATCAATGTTGTTTTTCCTGATCCGTTTTCGCCAAGCAGGGCGAGTATCTCGCCCTGCTTAACGGATAGGTCTATTTTGTTGTTCGCCACAACCGACCCAAATGTCTTAGTAATTTGTTTAAGTTCGATTGCCATTGTTTCTATCTTTTTATTTTCCACAATGTCACCAGCCTAATTCTAATTATTATTTCACAACTACAGTTTTGTAGTACCAGTTCATTTTACCAGTAATATCGCCATCTGACAAGGACTCTCCGTCTTTACAGATCTGTTTACCCTGATTGTCTACAATATTACCTTCGAATACTTTGAAACCATCTAACATTTTCTGTTTAGCTTCATCAATTTTTGCCTGAGTTCCGTCTGCAACGTTTGCAGAAAGAGGAGATACATCAACTAAACCTTCTTTTAAACCACCAAAGTAATTCTCGCCTGTCCAAGTTCCTTCAATAACAGACTTTACAGCTGCTGTATAGTATGCACCCCAGTTCCAGATTGGAGCTGTTAAGTGAGACTTCGGAGCATCCTTTGTCATATCAGAGTTATAACCACAACCCCATACACCCTTAGCCTGAGCTGCCAACTGAGGAGCTGTTGTATCTGCATGCTGAGCGATTACATCACAGCCTTCATTAAGTAATGCTTCTGCTGCCTGCTGCTCTAAAGTAGGATCATACCAGGTATTCGTAACCTTTACATAAACCTTTGCATTCGGATTAACGGATTCGATACCCATAGCAAATGCATTAACACCACCAGTTACTTCTGAATTCTTTACGTCCATTGCTGCTACATAACCGATTTTATTTGACTTTGTCTTTAAGCCTGCTGCGATACCTGCAAGGTAACGAGCCTGATAGATACGACCGAAATAGTTATTAAAGTTAGTACCATTGCTCTTGTAACCGGAGCAGTGAGAGAAGATAACATCCGGATACTCATTTGCAAGTTCTTCCATGGTGTCCATATAACCCCAGCTTGTACCAAAGATAATGTTAGCACCTTCTTCAATACACTCTTCAATTGCTGTTTTGATTGCAACTGCATCGCTGTCATTTACATTATTCTTACGGATAATCTGGCTGTCATCAAGTCCAAGTTCCTTTTGCATTGCTACGATACCCTGATCATGAGCAAAGGTATAACCTGCTCCTGCTGCGGGATCACCAATGTGAATTACGCCAACTTTAACTTTGTCCTTTGCAACCGGCTTGAATAGGCCTGCTGCTGCGGGTGTAGTTTCTGCCTTGGGAGTTGTTTCAGCCTTGGGAGTTGTAGTTGCTGCAGGCTCCTTTGTGTCGTCCTTCGCTCCACATGCAGTAAAAGATAAAACCATAACTGCTACTAAGATAAATGATACTAATTTCTTAAACATTAATTTCTCCTCCTTAAATATGTACCGAGATTGCAGTCTCGTTTGGGGTTTGCATATTCTCTATTTATAAGGCTCGCCGCCTCAATAAATCTTAATCACGGAAGGTAATTCCTTCTTCTTCACTCATTGCATCAATAATTGCTAAAGATTCTACCCGAATTCCGCTCTCTCTAATCACGGAGCCGCCTTCCTGAAAACCTTTTTCTATAACGATTCCTGCACCAACTAAGGTTGCACCAGCATCCTTTACTAATTTGGAAAGTCCGATTAACGCCTTTCCATTGGCCAAGAAATCATCGATAATCAATATCTTGTCCTCCTGGTTGATAAATTGCTTTGAAACAATGATGTCATATACACGTCCATGGGTAAAGGACTCCACCTGACTGGTATATACTTCACCAGCTATATTCTTCGTCTGATTTTTCTTAGCAAATACCACCGGCACATTGAAATACTGTGCTGCAATACATGCAATTCCGATACCTGATGCCTCAATTGTAAGAATTTTTGTAACTTCGCTGTCCTGAAATCTTTGTTTAAATTCTTTGCCTATTTCACCAAACAGAGTAATATCCATCTGATGATTCAAAAAGCTGTCAACTTTTAATACATTTCCTGATTTTATCTTGCCGTCTCTTATAATTCTATCTTTTAATAGTTGCATACAATACCTACTTCTTGAAGGTTTTAATTGTTACCAAATCTGGCACTCCTCTATATTATCGTGTCTTTTGTCATTTTACAAATTAGTGGAATTAATATGAAACATTAATCTGACTTATAAATACATGAATTTTATTAATAAATAGTAGAAAAGTAGAAATAATTAAAATTATAGTAAACTTTTAGGATATTCTATTGTAAATAATTATATAAAATGGTAAGAACCTCTTTATGATTTCAACATATTTCGCAATGCAGCTCGCGCTTTTGTGTCTTTCATAACCTTATTAACTACCAAAAACAAAATTTTGCGTAAAAAAAATGATACAAGCAACTTGTATCAACCTTCATAATGCACCACTATTCTTTTTCTTCACAAGCTGGAATTATAAACTCAGCTAATTCAATGGGATAATAATTCTCATCCTGCACTATTTGAACCTCAATTGGATTGTTTAAATCCAAACTAAAGATTCCCAAAATTGATTTTCCATCCACAATATATCGCCCAGATATCAAATCCAAATCATACTCCAAATGTGTTGTCACATCTAAAAACCTTTTGATTTTATCAAAAGAGTTCAAACTAATCCAAATATTCATTCGATAACCTTTCTTTCTTCTATCATTTTATCAAACCATTTAATAACGAAGGATGATTTCCTATTTATCTGTAATCATCAAAAAATCATCTTGTTCGTTCCTATTATATAGTTCTGAGTTAGCTAACATTTCAAAGCATTCAAAATCAGCTTCGTCAAAAAAATCATGATCATCTAATGTAGATTTAAGATTTCCGGACCATCCAATATTTTGGCAACTGAAATAATTCTTAAATAGTGTTTGCTTCCTCATACTTCTTCCCTCCAAGACAATTTTTAATTCTCCTACTATCTACTATATAATAAAAATGTAAAATTTAAAATCAGTATTTTGCAAAATTCAAGTGAACCCGTTACATAAATATTGTTTTATTAATAATCTCACCATTTACATTTTTTATACTGGAAATAAGAGCCATAAACATAGAAGTGGGAGTGATTCTACTCCTACTCACCCCCACTTCTTACTGTTTATAGCTCTCTATTAATCCAAATTTCGTATTTTATTACGCAACTCCAATACCATTCCGGCTGATACGGACAGCTCATCAACCTCCATTTGTAGAAAGGTTTCTGTTAATTCCATATCCGATGCCAGTTCTCCGCAGATTCCTGCCCAAATACTATTTTCATGAGCATTTTTTATAACCATTTCAATCATTCGAAGGATTGCAGGATGGTGAGGCTCATAAATACTATCCAGCTTTTGATTCTGTCGATCAATGGCCAATGTATATTGAGTTAAATCATTGGTTCCAATGCTAAAGAAATCCACTTCCTTCGCTAACATATCGCTAATCATTACTGCTGCAGGAGTTTCTATCATAATACCAAGCTCCACCTTTGAAAAGCTGATTCCCTCCTCTTGCAGTTCTTTTTTTACTTCTTCTACAAGCTTCTTAATTGCATGTACCTCTGCCACCGATATGATCATCGGAAACATAACTGAAATTCTTCCGTAAGCGGACGCTCTGAATATGGCACGCAGCTGTGTTTTAAATAACTCGGTTTGATTCAGACAGATGCGGATTGCACGATATCCCAGTGCAGGATTCTCTTCCTCACCCAAATCAAAATAACTGGCTTGCTTATCCGCGCCGATATCCATCGTACGAATAATTACTTTTTTACCTTCCATTTTTTCAGCAACGGCTTTATATGCGATAAACTGCTCTTCTTCTGTGGGAAAATGCTCATTTTCAAGATATAGGAACTCACTTCGGAAAAGACCGATTCCCTCTGCATCCTGTTCCAGAGCTTTTTGGGCATCTTCCGGACTTCCGATATTGGCATAGAGGTTTATCTCTTTACCGCTTTTTGTGATGGTATCCTTTCCCTTTAACTCCTTTAATAACTCCTTGCGAGCTTGTTCTTGTTCCTGCTTTTTCTTCATCTGAAGTATGGTTTTCTCATCTGGATCAATATAAATCTTACCGCTTTCTCCATCAATAATCGCTAACGTTCCATCCAAATGCTCACTTAACTCCATGTCTACTCCGATTAAAGCAGGAATATCCATGGTTCTTGACAAAATTGCTGTATGTGAATTGATTGAACCTTGTTGAGTAACAAAGCCAAGTATCAAATTTTTATCCAACTGAACTGTTTCGCTGGGAACTAAATCATCTGCTAATAAGATTACGGGTTCCTTTGCATTGATTCTATCCTCTTCTTGTCCGCTTAATACCGCTATCAACCTTTTTGAAACATCCAAAATATCTGTAGCACGTTCTCTAAAATAATCATTGTCCATTGCTAGAAATACATTGCTAAGCTTTGTGGCGGTCAGTTCTACCGCATATTCCGCATTCCATCTTTCTTCCTTAATAATTCCGATTACCGAACTACAATATTCCGGGTCATTCATCATCATTTGATGTACCTCAAATATCATGGCACTTTCTTCCCCAGCCTGTTCACTGGCCTTTAGATAGAGCATTTGCAAGCTCTCTATTGTTCTTTGCTTCGCTTCCTCAAACCGCAAAATCTCTTGTTCTGCATCATCAACCTTATAATTCTCAGCTGTTTTATCCGCTCTCTTGTATACCATTACGGAACCGATGGCAGTTCCTGCATTTGCGACTACTCCGGAACAAATAATCATGTTTACCTCCAATCTGTCACTCCATTGTGCTTTTTTATAACCATCTCGGACAGAAAATTCCGCCTTTGAAATTATCTATCCTTAAAGAGTACCTTTTGTGGCGCAAAAAAGGTGTTGCAAAAGTACTGATTCCGTATTTTGCCCCACCTTTTTGCCACCTGAATGTCAATCAATTATGATTGACCTTACTTTACTTGCTTTATTACAATCACTCTTCACCCATCTAGTCAAATTACTAGGAAGAAAATATAACGATAACATGAAATTATTTTAATAACTTCTTTAATTCATCTGCAACAAACTGTACCTTTGTACCAACGATAACCTGTACACTTGTTTTGCTTGGACGAATTACGCCTGCTACACCTGCAGATTTGATCACTTTCTCATCTACTGCGGTATAATCCTTAATTTCAAGACGAAGTCTGGTAATACAGTTGTCACATACAACTACGTTTGCTTTGCCGCCAAGACCTTCTAAGATAATTGCTGCAACCTTAGCATAATCGCTGTTTGATAATGTAGCAGCTTTATCTGCCTCAGTATCATCATCGTCTTCTCTACCAGGAGTCTTTAAGTTAAACTTCGTAATAATGAAACGGAATACAACATAATAAATAATACCGAATACAATACCTACAGGGATTAATAACCAAGGATTTTGAGCCATAGGAGCTTTAAAGCTTAATACATAGTCAATTAAACCTGCACTAAAGTTAAAGCCCGCTCTCGCAGGTAATAAAGCAACTACGAATACAGAGATACCAGTTAAAATTGCATGAACTAAGTATAATCCGGGAGCAAGGAACATAAAGGAGAATTCCAAAGGCTCTGTAACACCGGTTAAGAAAGAACAAAGAGCTGCTGCCATCAATAAGCTGGCTGCGATTTTCTTCTTCTTTGTCTTTGCTGTATGATACATTGCTAAAGCGCCTGCCGGTAAACCAAACATCATAACCGGGAAGAAACCTGCCATATACATACCTGTTTTACCCATCTCGCCCTTACCGGACCAGAAGTTACCTAAGTCATTGATACCTGCAAGGTCAAACCAGAATACGTTGTTTAACGCATGGTGAAGACCGGTAGGGATTAATAATCTGTTGAAGAAACCATAGATACCAGCGCCTACTGCACCAGTGGATACGATGGATTCACCAAATTTTACAAGTGCTCCGTAAAGGAACGGCCATACGAAGAATAAAACAACACTTGCTAAAATAGTTACGCCTGCAGTTACGATTGCAACGCATCTCTTACCACTAAAGAATGCCAATGCAGTAGGCAGGTTTGTATCTTTGAAACGATTGTAGCAGGTTGCACCGATTAAACCGGCAATAATACCAATGAATGCATTTTCAATTTTACCAAATGCCATATTTGCTTCCGCACCGGTAAACATTGCTACAGCACTACTGGATAACAGGGTTGTAAATACCAACCAGGATACTAAGCCTGCAAGAGCCGCTGTACCATCATTGTCAGTTGACATACCTACTGCTACACCAATTGCAAAAAGAAGTGCAAGGTGATTCAAAATTGCTCCACCTGCAGTGATCAAGAAGGCTGCAATTACATTATTTGCACCCCAACCTGTAGGATCGATCCAATAACCGATACCCATCAAAATACCCGCAACCGGTAAAGTCGCAACCGGAAGCATTAAAGATTTTCCTAATCTTTGTAAAAATTTCATCATAAATATTTACCTTCCTCCTATATATTTAATCTTTTTACAGATTCTCAGTTAGAAAAGCGCGAACTGCTTCGATTGCTTCGGTTTCATCTGTACCGTCACAAGTAATCGTTATTTCATCGCCTTTTTTTGCTCCGATGCTCATCACACCAATGATGCTTTTTGCGTCATTTTTTGTACTGCCTTTTTGGATTGTGATTTGAGAGCTGAATTTGCTGGTTGTCTTTACTAGCAACCCTGCCGGTCTTGCATGAATGCCTAACTCATCCACAATTAAGTACTTCAATTCCTGCATTTATTTCCCTCCCTCCATCGGTGATATTATGTGTTTTAATTCTTTAAGGTAATGATTTTATCTAATGCTCTGACCGAATGGCCGGTATGTGCCACTAATTCAGAGTAATTAGCCGTGTTACAGATGACTACTGGTGTAATCAGGTCATATCCTTTTGCTGCAATTTCCTCCATGTCAAATTCCAACAAGGTATCCCCAACCTTCACCGTATCTCCTGAATTAACGTGAGCAGTAAAATGTTCACCCTTCAGATTAACCGTATCTAGTCCCACATGGATTAGAAGTTCTGTTCCCTCTTGAGAAATAATTGAAATTGCATGCTTTGTATTAAATACTAACGCGATGGTTCCATCGACCGGAGATACCACTTTTCCGCTTTGCGGTTTGATTGCTATTCCGTCACCAAGTATCTTTTGTTGAAAGGTAGGATCACTCACTTCATCAAGCGAACAAGTTACCCCCTCCATGGGTGAAAGTATCTCTATTTTTCCTTTATCACCAAATCCTAACTTTTCCATAAATTTAAATGCCATTTTGAACCTCCTATGATTTCCTGCGTATTACCTTTAAACGCCGTATGTTAATTGCTAACATCGCTAACTCTTCCGGTGTAATTGTAATTTGAAAGTAATCCTCCAAATAATTACCCACCAAAATTCCGATGCGGTACTCATTCTGATACAAATTATTAACCATCTCTCCAAATTCCGGGTCAAGATCGCTTTCCTGTTCCTTCTTTATGATTCGCTGAACCAAAAACTTAAGGTAGGTAGCAAACCGTTCATACTGTATGGTTTCTTCCTTCAACTTTATCCCGGCACCTTCTTCAATAATAGAAAGCACCTTTGGTAATACGATCTTTGTAATGTTCATTGTCTTACTAAGTTCTGTGTTATACTCCGCATTCACAATGTGAAGCGCAATGGATGCAGCTTCATCGACCGGGAGCTTTAATCCAATTTTTTTCTCAATTAGGGCCACAGAATATTCCCCAATCAAATATTCCTGTTTATATAAATGCTGCACATCCCATAACAGCGGATTATCGAAAAGCATCCCCTGGCGAAAACGTTCAATTGCAAAGCTAATGTGATCCGTCAGTGTAATATAAATATTAGGGTTGAGCATACAATCGAGAACTTTGTCCGCATAAGTAATAATGTCATTTGAAACCTGGATATGTTCCAGTGGAAGATTTTCTATCAAATGCTTGAATTGATCAACAGCAGACTGACTTTCCAAACGAAATACCTTTTCCATCAGCTCTTGTCTGATCTCTTGTCCGGGTTTCATCTGAAATCCAATCCCTTTCCCCATAACAACGACTTCCTTGCCATTTGGATCAATCGCACTGATTACATTGTTATTTATGACACGTTCAATCTGCATCTTCCTCACCTCCGTTTTGCAATAAAAAAAGACCAAACCTATGAAATAGAATATTTCATAAAATTTGGTCTTGCCTGCTTTACCAGTAACAATCCGTTGTTTTAAATTAAAATCATAGTATCAAATAAAACCACAAAAGTCAACAGGTATTTTTAAATCATTATACACTTTCCACAGCCTAACTTCCTGACCTATGGATAATTTATACACATTTAACAATTTAGACCTCAATAATGCAGAAAATTTACTACTAAAAAATACAATCTAGCATCAATTTATCTGTTTTATCTTAGCTTTTCCTAGGTATTTATATAATATTCTCACATTCTATGGTGAATTAATTTATGTAATATATCATTTTACATAGCATTGGCTTAGTACAAATTGCCTTTGTCACAGTATAAAGCTTCACCTTTATCATAGTATGTTTTCTATAACTCTCCTAGCCAATTATGAAGAAGCCGACTGCCGCTATTAAATACACTGACATTAGCTTCAGTCCCTCCATCCAATTAGTCTTACCTGATTTTACTATATGGTTTGCGATAAAGACACTGGAGCCGAACAAGAAAAGTTCAATTGGCTTGAATATAATACTCATTGGACTGAAGAACAAGCTAAAAAGCACCGATACGGGGATTGCAAGTAATGCTATCTGTAAGCTGGAGCCTACCGCTATCTCGATTGAAATATCTAATTTATTCTTCATGGCCATAATAACCGCAGTAGAATGCTCTGCCGCATTTCCCACAATCGGAATCAGAATAATTCCAATGAACATTTCTGATATGCCTGCTGCTTTTGTCATTGGTTCTATGCTATTGACTAATATCTCGGATTCCAACGCAATAAATACGGTGCATATTCCAAGTATCACGATACTAAGAGGAAGGGACCATTTTGCTTCAATGTCCTTCGCGTGATCCACCCCGTAAAGGTCATTGTGGGTACGAAAGGAATAAATCATTCCTACTATATAAATAACCAAAAGAATTACACTTACAATTACGCTAAAATTCTCATGCTTTGTAGTAATCATGCTTGCAGGCTCATTCCAAGTAAAAATTGCCGGAAGTGATAGACCTACTACTGCAAATAATAGCATGGTAGCTGTAAATGCCCCTTGTTGTGTATCATATTTCAAATCTTTATGCTTTAGCCCCCCTACAAAGATACTGCAACCAAGAACCAGTAAGATATTACCCAGTACCGAGCCCGCCAAGGAAGCCTTAACCACATCAAATAATCCTTCTTTTATGGCGAAAAAACTGATAATCAATTCTGTTGCATTACCAAAAGTAGCATTTAAGAACCCACCAAGCTTTGGTCCAGTATATACTGCTATCTCTTCCGTGGAAGCTCCTAGATAACCTGCCAGGGGGACAATTGCAACACAGGCAAGGATGAACATAACCGTTGAATTCCAGTCAAGAAAAAAACCTGCAATAGAAAACGGAATACTTATTAATAGAATTTTTAGGTACTTCATAGATATACATCTCCTTATGTTATAGTTACTATATATCAACTCTTTTATTGCTGCTGTTATTATATCGGTAATTTTTTCACAATTCAACTGACATTCTGATATATTTTTAGAAACCGAAAAGTAAATACTATAATTACTGTGTTGTAACTCCTTTCACTGCATTTATTATGCAATTAGCTTAAAGCCAAATGACTACATAACGATAGCTTTGACTCTCCCAGCGTAATACTCTACAAAACAGCAAGAGGTTCCAAGCAATATTCGCTCAGAACCCCTATTATTGATAAATCAAACTCGAATACTAAAAAGAAATAAGGTAGTAATTTCTGAGTACCCAAATCAACATGATCGCTAGTCTGGGTGAGTATCAAGAAACTTTATAGAGACTAGAGTGGCCTTAAATACTCAAAATATGGAATGTTGCGAATAACGCCAAACAGCAACACGATAAAAAGGATCACGTATGCAATATACTTATGTGCCTTTTTGTATGGGTATGACTGTCCTTTCATAAGATATACATTATGCCTGATATATACAAAAGCACCATATGGTAAAAGCAATAAAACCATGCCATTATTATGAAATGCGTCAGCCAGCCGGAATTCAGAAAGGGCTAAAAGCATTCTTGTAACGCCGCATCCTGGGCAATAAAGTCCAGTTACAGAGTGAAACACACAGGGGATTCCAATATGTGTGAATCGGTACCATATATAATATATGATACCGATTAATAGTATAACAAAATGTAATTTTAATATTTTCATAAGGTTTAGATTAAATTGTTGATCTCATTCTGAATCAGTGCGTATGCGATAATTCCGCCAAAGATGTATAACAGAAGATATAAAATTCCTCCGTTGCTTGCCGGAATACCACGACTTTGTTTTGTACGGTCAATCTTTTCACCACATTTATAAGCCCAGTATAATCCGTAAATTCCACAGGTAACAATGGAAAGTAACAACACCAACACACCATTTGTGTCATTTACTCCGGAAACAGTGTTAATATCATTTGCCAACAGTACCATCCACACCATTCCGAAAATTCCACAGGTAACCAGTGTTAAAATTATGTATAACGCAATACTTCTTCTTTGAATCATGACTCCTACCCCTTTATGTTTTATAGTTTATTTCTACTTCCAAATTATACATCATTTTGCCAATTCATGCAATAAATGAATGAAATTCTTATGAGGATTTTTGTAACATTCCGCCTCAAAAAGTCTCTGCTTTATTTCATCTTGATTAGAATTAGCAAGCTATAGTAGTATTATATTTACTTGTATGGTATAATATCCCTGTAAGTAACCGTCGTGAATAACTTTATCATTCGAAATAAGGTTTACGACCGCCAAACTAATTCCACCACATAGTTAGGAGACTCATCATGAAAAAATTTGTAAGAAAATTAATGTTTTGTTTTTTAATCTCTATCATTTACTTTGCAGTTGGTATGATAATCGCTTTTATCATATTAAAGAACACCAACTATAATTTTGCGGATATCGTTGTTGTTGAAGGTGTTTTGGTATTTATAGTCGGAATTCTCATGTCTTTAAGCGGAAATCCTTCGGGAATGTCAATCAACTCCATTGGAGACTCGAACGTACAGCAAAGCGATTATGCTAACAATATGGCTACCGTTATGGATCGCTCAGCTCGTCCGTACCACAAAGGCTTCACAAAAAATAATGTTGTAGAATTTGGGGTAAGTAATATTACCTTTATTATGTCTGGGGTACTTTTAGTGCTAGTATCGTTACTGCTTTATGATTTGTTGTAATTAGATGTTAATTCGAAACATAACTTTATAATACTAAAAAACAAAGTCGCTTAATTCTTTTTATGGAATAAGCGACTTAGTTTTCATACATTATTTTCTTTTAACCCTTTATTATAATCAGATAAGAAAGATACCCCCTATTACTTTTCAATTTTCCACCATACCAGTTCCTCATCTTCCTTAAAGCGAACCGCACCAAGACGTTCAAGCAGTTTACAAGATGGTAGATTGGTCTTTTCTGTATCCGCAATTACAGTAAGAACTTTTGGATTTAAGAACATCCACTGGATTAAGCTTTTTATCGCTTCTGTTGCATATCCATTTCTTTTGTAATTATCCTCAATTCCATAACCAATTATTACTTCGCCTGAGTTATTCGGGAACCCCTTTAAAATAATATATCCGATGATTGAATTTGATTCCTTTTGAACGATTGCCCAATTTGTAAACCATATGTAATTTTCTTTATTCTCAAGTACCCTCGCCAGTCTAACCTTCATTGCATACAGCAATTCCTCATCATCAATAATGGTTTTATTCACATTCAAACCTAATTCAACTTGCATTGCAGAGTAATCTTCAATCGCTAAAGCAAGGCTTTTGGCATTCAAGGGCAAAAGCTTCAGCCTTTCTGTCTCTAAATAAAATTCATTTGTACGCTTTACTTCTTTTAATTCATTTGAGTTTAATAACTCACGATCCATGTTTTCTACCTCCGATAATTAAATTTTGGGCATAAAAAAACCCCTCAATCAGTTTTTGACTCATCCAGGGAATTTTATCTCAAATGTTAATTACCACATTATAAATAGAATGATTAAAAGAACATAGCTTTCCCCAGAGAAGTCTCCGTTAAATCCATATACACACCATATAAATTAATCATTGGCAACACTCCTAAGGGTTATAATAATATTACCATATTATATAAAATAACTTTTGTCAAGCGACTGATTTTTGTTCCATTCATCAAACCAGGATCTCTTTATGAATATAGGGTATTACAAATAAGCTCCACATCAAACGTAATATATGACGTTTTTCAATGACATTTCTTAAGAGAGCTTTATTTGCAATGCCCCTATCCTATACTATAGCATATTATATTCACCGGAATTTCTATCTAATAAAATTGTTTCATTTCAGTTTACTTAAATGAATTCAAATACAATTAATCTCTAAACAACACCTGTCTCATTGTATCTTCATAGGTCATATCTTCTACATCACATAAGCAGCTTAAAATCACCTCTTGGGAATTGTTTTCCTCACCTTTGCCTACCAATCTAAACTGACCTTTCCCGATACGCTCAAATGTTGCATCCTTTGGTAAATCAATCTCACCGGCTGATTTATACTTGCTTTCCGCATAATTCTCAAATCGATTACCATCCAGAGAATTTATTTCCGTTTTTGTCTTATAACCTAAAAGCATTGGGCCGTACATAAATTTGTGATACCCTTTTATGCTGTTCTTATAGGATGCATCCTCCACTCTGAATGAAAGCCCTAGATCAAATTCTAACACATCACCAGGATTGAACTTCTTTTCTATAGAGATAAATCCATCGCTATATTCTGCGAGCAGTTGTTTGTTATTCAGGAATAGTTCTACTTCTTTTCCCTTCGTCCAGCTTGGAGCAAACAAACTGAGTTTTTTCGGAGTAGCGGTTGTGGCTTCCAGAATTTTTATTTTGACTGAACCATCATATGGGTACTTCGCTATTTCTTCTAACTTTATGAATCCATCCTCAAAGCGAAGTGTTGCAGTACAGCTATTATAGAAGGGAACAAATATTTCGTCCTGTTCTGTAAAGAAGTTATATTCAATTGCACGGCTAAACCCTTCTCCTCCTCTCATGGTGCAACACCAATAGGTCTCAAAATTAATCGGGGTAAGGAACAAATTGTCCTCCGCGTCCTGCGCTCCCGAGCAGCGATCCGTTCCAAAGGAACCATTATATCTGTGACCATGGGTTAATGCATTAAAATAAATATTATGCGCATCCTCCAAATACTCGGCTTTCTTTGTATGCTTCCAAAGCGTAGTTGCAGCAATAAAGGAATCGATGATTGCGCAGGGTTCCGTCCATCTTGGAGCGCCAAACCAGTTATAATTACCGTAAGCTTCTGACCAAGCCTCCGTTTTATACAAAGAAAACATCTTCTCTGCCATATCTAAATATTTCTTATCTTTTACTATTTCGTAAAATCTTAAGATACCTCTGATTCCGCTTAAGGTTGCATGAGTCTGTATATGTAAGGTAAGAAAATTCATTTCCATATATCTATCAATAATTTCTTCCGCTAGCTCCTTCAGCTCGCTCCATCCAAACAGCTCATAAGCCTGTGTAGCTGCATCAATCATAATGAACGCGCAACCTGCGTCCGAGGTTTCCGCATGATGTTTCGTTTTTGTCTGAAGCTTTGAGAGTATCCAAACCTCCTGGTCATTAAATCGATTTTGAGGGTCAATCGGATATTTGCTATAATTTCCTTTCGCTGGTAGTAGGAAATTCTTTACCATGACTTCAACGATTTTTTTAACCTCTTCATCTTTCTTCCAATAGTAATATTCAATCAAACCTCTAATAATCCAATTATGCCCTCCAAAATGCTGCTCATCAAATTTTCCTTCCGGAAGAATCGGTCCAAAATAACCCTTCTCATTCAAATGTTCCGGGATTAATGAAATAATCTCGTCAAGATATGCAGGGGTACGATGAGTACTTTGAGCAAGGAGTGTCAAAGCCAGTATGACTCTTCCTTCCCAATCTGCCGGCCAGCCGTGGGAATCCGCCTTAAACACCTGATTCGGTCGGTACCATTCCCCTTCCAGCCTGGTAAAATTCATGCCGGAACGTACCGCCAATTCTCCTTTTATATCAATATCATATAAATTTATTGGTTTCATAGTTAATTAATCTCCATTTCTTTCTCTAAAAGCTTTCAAATTCTTCGTATGCATTGACAGTAGAAATCAATATATGTTAAGCATAAATATTATTAACACTTTCTTTCGATGATCAGAATCATGATAAAATATAGCCCCTATCATTTTACATTTTCAAATCTACTGGAAAAATGCGTAACTTTAACAAAGGGGTACCTGATTATTGTTTTAATACCCTAAATGACCTTTAATAATTTTTTGAATTTATTATTTATTTTGCTTTAGGAAATTCAATTGAATATCCTAATCAGGAATATCTTTATTTCATTCCCGTCAAAGCAATGCCATCCACAAATTGTTCCTGGAACAAGACAAAGACAAGAACCATCGGCAAGCAAGCCATTACGGCACCCGCCATCAAGGTAGGATAATTGGTGATAAACTGACCTACCATATTTGATATACCAACTGCCAACGTAAGCTTGGAATCGGAGTGATTTACTACCAGAGGCCACAGCAAATCATTCCATGACCACAAAAATGTTACAGTACCAAGAGCCACCATACCGGATTTTGCTAACGGAAGCATGATACGACTATAAACACTGAACATATTACAGCCATCAATAATCGCTGCATCTTCCAGCTCTTGCGGCAATGACATAAATACCTGCCTGAGAAGAAATACTCCGTACGCACTGAACATACCGGGTACAATTAATGCCTGAAGTGAGTCAGCCCAATGTATTTTTGTCATTAGAATAAAGTTCGGAATCATAAAGCACTGCCAAGGTATCATAAATACAGATAGAACCAACATGAAGAGAAAATTCTTTCCAGGAAACTTAATTCTGGCAAACGCAAATCCCGCCATGGATGTAATAAGAAGCGTTCCAAAGGTTCGTAATACTGAGGTTATAATTGTATTTTTATAGTAAGTTCCAAAGTGCAATACTTTCGTCACGTCCACATAATTATGGAATTGAAAGGACTTAGGAAATATAATAGCCGGGACGTGCGTAGATTCTCCTATTGTTTTAAACGAAGTCAGTATCATCCATGCAAAAGGTACGATCATAATCACTGCACCAAATGTCAAAATGAAATAGATAATGCTATTACTCCCTATTTTTTTATTACCGCTCATATTGATCCCCTCCTACTCATAATAAACCCATTTTTTCTGTAATTTAAGTTGAATTGCAGTTATGATCATAATGATTAGAAAGAGAACCACTGCTATTGCTGCGGAATATCCTCTATCATACTTAACAAATGCATTTTCATAATAGGTATAAACCATAGATCGAACGCTATTGATTGCAGGACTCGTTCTTCCAATCATGATCCATATTAAATCGAAAACCTCCATTGCATTAATCAGTGAAGTAATCAGCAAGAAGAATAAGGTCGGAGATAATAGCGGTATCGTAATCTTTCTAAAGTTCTGAAAGCCATTTGCTCCGTCAACTTTTGCAGCCTCATAATATACATTCGGTATTCCTTTCAGACCGGACAAAAGAATAATCATATTGTAACCGATGGATGCCCATATGGATACGATCGCCAAGGATACCAACGCCGTATTCGACGAACTAATCCATGCAATCTTTGGTATATGGAATATGGAAAGGAATTGGTTGATAAGCCCATAGTCTGAATTATAAAGCCACATCCACGCCATTGCGATTGCTGCCGGCAGTGTCACCTGAGGGAGAAAATAAATCGTTCGAAAGACCTTAGATCCCTTTAAACCACTGTTTAACAACGCTGCTATTACCGTGGAAATCACCAGGCTAAGCGGCACCATAATCAGCGCAAAGATAAGGGTATTTTTTATAGAAAGAATTAAATTAGGGTCATGAAACAACTTAACATAGTTCTTTAGCCCGACCCACTTCATGGGCTCAAACCCTTTATATTTATTAAAACTGTAATAAGCCGTCTCAATGATTGGAATAATATTAAAAATAATCAATCCTAACATCAGAGGCGCTATCATAATATATCCCCAAATATAATTGGATGCGTTTTTTCGCTTTTTGCGTGCCTTCTTGCTCTTTGGTTCGTTATGCATCCCAATGTTTTGCATTTTGTCGCTCACACTCTAACCTCCCTTGGAGTTTATACTAATATTTAGGGTTGACTCTATTTTGTAAGAGTCAACCCCTGCTTAATTTACTGAATTACCGTTTACAAAACATTATTCCGCATTATCCGTAATTGCTTTATTCATAGCGTCTGCCACCTGTTTACATGCATCCTGCAAGGTTATTTGACCCGCCCACGCCTGAGGGAATACTTGTTGTTCCACAGGAGTCCATTCCGGCATTGTAGGATCAGCGGGATAAGGCACAGAATTCTTAACCATGTCAATAAAGCTTTGCAGATGCAAGTTCGGTGTAGCCGCAACCCAAGCATCCTGAGTATCATTAAATGCCGGTATTGCCGCACCCATTTGAGCGGATATACTCTGTGCATCTTTCGAGCCTAAGAACTCCAGGAATTTTGCTGCAGTATCCTTATTCTTTGTAGAATTAGACATTGCATAGGTCAAGCCATTGATAACAACCTGCTTCTTACCGTTAAAGGACGGGAAGCTTACCACATCCACTTTATCTTTGGTGTATTCATTTGATTTCATTTCTGCAACCATCCAGGAACCAAGGAATACCATCGCTACTTTTCCGGATTCAAACATCGCTGTGGCATTGGTATCGGTAAGCTGTTGTTGGGTAGGTGACACTTTATCCTTATTAATTAAATCAACCCAGCACTGTAATCCGTTTAATGTTTCAGGAAGATCATAGCCGGATTTTGTCTTATCGGGGTTAATAACATATCCACCAGCCATGGGAATTGTATTATATGTAGTCTGTTGGCTGTCATAGCCAGCTGCAATACCATATACGCCTTTATCAGCATCGGTTAACTTCTTGGCAGCAGCGACCATATCATCCCAACTCCATTCATCTGTCGGATACGCAACCCCCTTTGCGTCAAACAGAGACTTATTGTACCACAAACCAATTGTGTCAAAATCCTTTGGAATACCATATTGTTTTCCATTCATCTGTCCACCCTGTACCAAAGCTTCCGGGAAATTGGACATATCATAGTTATCCGCTTTCAATACATCGTCAAGGGGTGCAAGCATATTACCCTTTACATACTTGGATAACTGTGCAATGTGCATCCAGAAAACATCCGGTAAAGTACCACCTTGAGCAGCAGCATCCAGCTTTGTCCAGTAATCATTCCAGTTGGTACATTCAACATTGATTTTTACATTCGGATTCAGCTTCGTAAAAGCATCAGCCATTGCCTGCATTGCAGGCTGCTGATTTTTGTCCCATATTGCAAATGTCAGTGTAACAGGATCTGCATTACCAGCTTTTGGCGTTGTAGATACTGAGGAACCATTATCTTTCGTTGTGCTTTTCGAACCGTTGCTACAAGCCGTCAGCGAAGTTAAAACCATCATAACACAAATCAATAAAGCAACAATTTTCTTTCCTTTCATTTCTTTTCCTCCTCCACTTGGATATTAATATTTGTTTTAAAAAGTTATTAACAAGGTGTCAAACACCCATTAACCAAAATATAAGTTGAAATTTTCAGCAAATCAAAAATTCTTATTATCCCATAACTCAACCCCACACATATCTCAGTTTAAATGTCTAATTTTTTATGCAAACTATTGCGCAATTAATTTACTTCTCAATTATACCTTTTATATTACTTACTGTCAATATGCTAGTTGATAATTTTATTTAGCCAAACTTTAGCGTCTTTGAACCAATTATTTTCATTGTTTTTAGCCCTCTTACCTCTATCTTCTAAAGTCTACATGGTTAATACTTATATAAAATTAGTGCATTTCACCTTTTCTTAAGTAAATTATAACATTTTGCATAATATTGCGCAATTTGTTTCTCGTATTATTTTCTAAAACATTGCTCTTATATTGGAATTTCTTTGTTATTTTACCTTCAACCTATAATTTGTTTTCATTTTATCAGCACTTGTACATATGTTTTCATGACAAAAGAACCAGCAGTATTGTCAAACACACTCCTATAATTCTTGTAAAATCCTAATTGCATAAAAAAATACAACGGCAAAACCTAAACTAACTATGGCTTTACCATTGTATTTCGTCCCCTAATTCTTTTTAATAGCGCAATATCCAATCACCTTGAATATCATCAAAGGCTTTCACTGCATAATTTTCAATATCTATACCAATACCAACCTTTCCAATCGGGTGTCGTCCGCCATTATAGTAATTTTCAATTGCAAACCTTGCAGATGGCAGATCCCCCGAAGGATCAATTAGTGCAAGTGCCAAGATATATTCTCCTGAGGGTATCTCCGATGGCAAAACAAATTCGCCTATTACCGTATTAACTTCTGCCTCCACATCATACCTGCCCTCATCAGAATTCCACCTGTCGCCGGGGAGCCACCGTCTAATATCCAAGCTCTCAAACCTACATTTCCAGATAACTTGTCTATTAAAAGGATTCAGCAGACTTAATTCAACCGGCCAATTATAATAGAACGGCGAAGATGCTGTGTTCTTAACCTGAAAGCTCACACAAAAAGTTTGGCCCATATTAATTCTGGCTGGATAGCTTGCCTCCTTAATTACAAATCGATATCCCAGTGCTTTTTGTATTAATGCTGCACCCTCACAAGCCTTTTCATCCATCTTATCGTATTCATCGATCCACCCCAAATGATTGGCATGCAATTTTCTGATCATATGGCAGATATAATCTCTGTGCTTAGTTACACGCAAAGATTCCGTGGCATTCAAACCGGGCTGTATGCGCCAATTTCCCCAGTCGTAAGCACATTCTCCTCCGACTACTTCCTTTTTCCAGAACTCCCCCAGTTTTAAAATTCCTTCCGCATGATGAATCTCATCCAGATGTGCAAAGGAATCCCAATATATGCCGTAAGAATAGTTCTCAAAATCCCATGCCTTCCTTCTCATAACAAGCTTTTGATGAAAGCTTTCTTTAAAACCATCTCCCATTAAGCTCATAATATCCGCTGGAATTTCAGGAGAATGATGTTCCCCCCACTTTCCGTAGATACCCATCTCAACATAAGCGACCCGAGCATCTCCATCCCAAGCTTGTCCCAGTTTCCCAATCATTCTTTGCAATCGTTTCTTAAACGCTTCACTCTCCCAATCCCCCGAATTCAAGTCAGAGGGCCAATGTCTCTGGGACTCAGTACCCCATTGTAAATATACCCTTGGGATCACTTTAATATTAAATTGCTCAACCCCTTCCCAGGCTTTGTTGCAATACTTTATAATTTTATCCACATCATCATGTTCATTGTCTTCGATATCACTCCACTTTATATAATGTCTTCTAAGCGCACTATACTCATGCTCCCCGGGTCCAGGCTTTGGGTTAAGCGCTTCGGATGTATCCGACCAAATATAAGGTCTCATACCCATGAGGGGATTTCTTATGGCACCTTCATACTCACGCGGATAAACTGTAACTATATTGTTTTCTTTTTTCATTTCCATTTATCATCTTCTCCCTTCGAATTAACATCTTTTAAGTAAGCGTAAAACAGGTTTACTACCTGTATGTACAATACATACGATTTCTTCCGCATCATTACTCCTTCGCTTAGCTATCGCTTATTCACTCCCTCAATTAACTTACGCTTCATCACTCCCTCGCTTAGCTTCTGCTTCATCACTCCCTCACTTTGCTTCTGCTTCATCACTCCCTCACTTAGCTTCTGCTCTTGAGTTATGTCTGTAGAATGTACAACAATTATATTTTTATGTTTCGCTAATTCCACTAACAAACTTATAAAAGCAAGGACTATTTGCAACTTATATTAATACATCATACTTTCCTTCCAACCTTTTTGGTAAACTGCACTTCCCCATCTCAGATCTTCCTTTAATATGAAGCCTCCCATATTGGACAGCCTTCCACCTTTGCTATAATAATCAAGAATCGCCTTTTGCAGCATAGTATTTCTAGGCGCAGCTTCAAGATCTCTCGGCTTTTCTCCAAATACCCTCTCAAAAGTTTGTTCATCACTTCCCAGTACCGGATACAGATAAAATTCCTGCTGGAATTTCACTATATTGGAACCTGGGGGCAGAATTTCTTGCAGTTTCGAATCCAATAACCAGGAATCACAAGTGAAAGCACGGATTTTTCTCTCCGGGAAATACTCTCCCAATCGTTCAACTGCCATTTCGAAAGAGCGTGCACAAGGATCCGGGTGCAAGCTTCCCTCAGCAGGAATATGGACTTCCATAATATTGTCGCCTTTTGATAAAACAAGCTCCCATTCTTCTTTCACAATCTTATGAATATGATTCATCCCATTTCCAATGGGAGAGATCGGTTTCACTAATATATCATTACCCGTTATTTTATAGCTCGAATACCAACCACCATCCGGTTCAAAAATTCCGTTTGTCCCATCAATTTGACCGTCCTTATTAAACTTTACCCCCTCCTCGTAAAAGGCAACTACTTCCTTGCTCTTCTCATTTTTATAGACCTTAATATTTTCATTAAACGTATTTATAGCAAACTGAAGCCTTCCAAGTTTTAATAACCTTCCAGTAAAATGAAGCAAAAGCCAATTGTTTTCACCAAGCCCCCATCGTCCATTGATACGATAAAAGTGTTTCATCCAGAGTGCCAAATCCCCAAATGTATCACGGGTTATCTGCTCATCTAATCCTCTTTTCTTATGCAATAACACGGCACCTTCAAGACAGGAAATCAATGCAACCGCAAATATCAAATCCTTTATAGTTACATCTTCATTCTCAAGAACAGGAAAGCGAAAAGAAATCGGTTCTAAGGTTTTTTGTTCCTCCAAAATCAATCTCCGGCAATGCCACACCAAAGCACTCATATTTGAATTCTCAAGAATTATCGTAGCAGCCCTCTGAATTGCCTCTAACGCATCCTCCTCTAGCAAGAGAAACTTGTTAGCCCATATAAAATAATCATGTTTTAAAAAGTACAAATCGTTTCCGCAAAACGTTCCCATAGATTGCTTCCAGCTCTCTTCCCATGTATCAGGAATATTGCTTATTCCCAAACTCTTTGAAACGTCTTCCAACTTTATCGACTGATTTAAAATCATCTCTATCCCTCCAACAATTATGCAAAAAATTTTACTAAAACCCACTATAGGAACGTGTAACACCCTATATTCAATTGACAACCCATTATTAATATAATATAATGTGATAAAGGTTTGTGCAACAATTTGCGCAGTATATTTATCTTTTTCGACTCATTCTTCCATGCTCCAGTGGTATAACCTCGCAAGTCACCCTCTACAAACCCCCTTTGAAATACATATAAAGATAATCGCCAAGCATATGATTACTGGTATTTTAGGTATCACAGCTACAAAATTTCTCCTCCAACACCAATTCAGGCTTAGCTCCACTGCGGATTTAAGCAATTACATTGCACAAATAATGATTACCATGTTCCGCCTACACTTAAAATACTACTTCGGTCTACGAAAAATTGAATCATAGATTACTTAAGCAACTTTTTTTCATAAATTCTTTACCCTATACAAATTGAAAGGAATAAATATTATTATGATTAAAATATCAGAAATATCAAAAATCACAGGCTTTTCACCCAGTACTGTTTCAAGAGTACTAAACAATAAAGGTAATTTTAAAGATGAAACAGTTCAAAAAATCCGTGAGGTTGTCAATTCCTTAAATTATAAGCCAAATACGGTGCAGGAAAAATTAATGAACAATAATTATTCCATTGCAATGTTCATCCCTCAAAGAGATGCTTTTATCGGGAATAATCCCTCCTATTCCAGTGATATACCGGATTTAAGAGAAGAACTTGAAAACTGTGGTAACCTTGTAATCTTAGCAGCCAACTCCGAAAAACCGGAACGTACCTCGATGTCATTTCGAATGATTGAAGAGAAAAAAATTGATGGTGCTGTGGTATGCGGACCATTTGTTGACGACGAGATTGTTGAGATGCTGATTGCACATAACATCCCTTATATCGTAACCAACGGAATTGACTTTTCTAAAGAATGGAATTGTGTTGATTATAATAATTTTTCCGCCTCGGAGCATGTAATTGACTACTTATACGATCTGGGACATAGAAAAATCGGTATCCTAAGCGGTCCGGAAAAGCATTTAATCAGCATTAATCGTCTGGACGGCTGCAAACGCTCGTTTGAAAAGCATAATTTACCCGTCAATAATGATTGTATTCTTTTTGGAGCCTTTAGCTTTGATAATGGCTATAACTCTGCCAAAGAATTGCTAACGAATCATAAAGATGTCACCGCAATATTCGCCTTTGATGATATTATAGCCTGCGGTGCCATGAAGGCTATCCAGGAGCTTGGCTACTCCATACCGAACGATATTTCCATCATAGGGTTTGATGATATTGAACTGGCAACATTCACAGTACCCGCTTTAACTACAGTAAAAAGATTTAAGTATGACATGTACAAAATAGTCGCGGAGCTGGTAAACAACCTTATTACGAACAAATACATTGAACGAATTAACATATCCTTTAAGACCGAGATGGTAATAAGAGATTCCTGCAAGGATATTAATTAGCCTTAGGCATGAGGAGTAAATCCTTTATATCCAGTGAAAGAAGTTGACTGAATGAAAATTCTTGATAAAGAGTTATTACCGAATAACAATGAAACAATCCGTCAATTTAATTCTTATCTAAAAGAAGTATATAACGACGAAACAATGACCGTTCTTCATGTGAATGATAATACTATTTCTCCCGAATTATATCTGTATTATTGCGGAATATCCTCCTGCCAGCCCGGTCACACCTGGGGTCCTGCTGTGCGGGATCACTACGTAATTCATTATATTTTATCCGGAACGGGTACCTTAACGCTTCGGGATAAAACATATACTTTAAGAGAACATGAGGGGTTTTTATTATCCCCTCATGATATATCCACCTATTCTGCCAGTCACGAAAATCCCTGGGAATATGTGTGGGTTGGTTTTCATGGGCTGAACGCTTCCTACTATCTGCAACAGGCTGGTTTATCCTCGGAGGTGCCCACCTTTCATTTCACCCGAGGGGAGCAGCTTAAAAACTGTATGCTGGAAATGGTCAGGGCAAATAATGAATATACCCATAGCACCAAATTAAGGATTCAATCACTGCTTTATTCCTTATTCAGTGAGCTGGTCGAGAATGCACAGCATGACAATGCGATTAACCCGCAATCCATGAAAAATCAATACATCCGAAAAGCGGTGGACTATATTCAGATCAACTATATGAATTCTATAACGGTATCTGACCTTGCTGATTATGTAGGTTTAGAACGCAGTTATTTTACAACTATTTTTAAAGAATATTTAAATATTCCTCCTCAAAAGTTCTTATCCTTATTCCGTATTAATAAGGCCTGCAATTTCTTAAAAGACAAAACCCTTACCATCGGTGAAGTAGCTCTAATGACAGGCTATCGTGATCCTGTTGTCTTTCTTAAAGCGTTTAAAGGAATCGTTGGCGTTTCTCCTTCCCAATACAGAATTCAGTAACATGGCTCTTCGAAGAAAGAAGCACTCTTAAGAAACTCCTAATGTCATAGGAAGACCCATATTTGAGTCACCATTTAAATACCTTCTTTTCAATACAAAGTTCCATCACTCTTGCCCCTCAACGCACTGCAAATGGATTATCTTTGAGCCATACTCTATATTCTCCATCTTCCAGTCGAATTCATCAACCATAATACCAATTTTCATCAATTCATCCCCATACGAAGCCTGCTTGCTGCCATCCACACGATAGAGCTTTTCCGGGTTCAGACCTGAAAGCTTTAAATAGTTCCATCCTCCATTTACCCACAAATCCATACGGTAATATCCAATCAAAGCTTCTTTTTTATCTTCCGAAACAACCATCCAGGCTGCTGTAGCATTGGAGAAGGGATCTCTCAAACGATAAAAATCTCCTTTGTGAATCAGACCCACGTGTTTTTTATAAAAGGATATTTGATCCTTTACCTGATCTGAATCAACATCATTTAATTCATTCAGATCAAGTTCATAGCCAAACGCACCGAAATACGCCACATTTCCTCTCGTTGACAACGGCGTTGTTCTTCCATTTTGCAAATTGGGGCAATGGGAAATATGCGCTCCTATACTCGACAGCGGATATACATAGGAGGTACCATATTGAATCTTCACACGGTCAATGGCATCTGAATTATCACTGGTCCAAGTCTGAGGTGCATAATATAGCATTCCCGGATCAAACCTTGCTCCTCCGCTGCTGCAGGACTCAAACAGAACCTCAGGATATTTTTCAATTAACCTCTCATAAAGCTCATACACTCCTAATACATACTGATGAAACACTTTGCCCTGATGTTCCGGTAGGTGTGCTACTGAATAGCACTCTGTAATATATCTGTTCATATCCCATTTGACGTAGGTTATCTTAGCTTTGGAAAGGCATTCATCCATTCGGTTAAAGATATATCCCACCACTTCTTTTCTGCTAAAGTCAAGAACATGCTGATACCTGCTAGGCGATTGAAATCTTCCCGGGGTATGCATTATCCAGTCGGGATGCAACCTGTAAAGGTCACTGTCCTTGTTCACCATTTCCGGCTCAAACCACAGACCGAACTTCAAACCTATTTCATCCAGCTTATCTGCTAATCCTTCTATTCCGTTTGGCAATTTCTTAGGATTTTTTACGTACCAATCTCCTAAGCCGGCCTTTTCATTATCCCTATCTCCAAACCAGCCATCATCCAGTACTAGCATTTCAATCCCCAGTTCTTTTGCTTTCCTTCCTAGGCGTAATAACTTTTCCTCTGTAAAATTCGTCTGCATTGCTTCCCAATTATTAACCAGTACCGGTCTGGGTCGATCCCTCCAATATCCTCTGGTTAGCCGAGTACGATATAGCTTGTGATAGGTTTGGCTCATGCTGTTCAAACCTTGGTCAGAATAGACCATAATCCCCTCCGGTGTTTGAAACTCTTCTCCTGCTTCCAGTTCCCACGAAAAGGTATCCGGATGAATTCCAAGTATAACCCTTGTCATATTATTGTGATCCACTTCCACTTGTTCCAAATGATTACCGCTGTATATAAGAGAAAACCCATAAACTTCTCCTGAAAACTCTGATGTGCTGGTTCTTCTTAATGCAATAAATGGATTATGCTCTGCACTGCTGGAGCCGCGCATGCTGTATATACTCTGTACACCCTCATCCAGCTTTCTCTCCTTAACGTAATGCTCTCTTCCCCAGGCTCCTACCAGATGGGTCATGATATACTGGTCGTCCGGCAGATCGACACAGGCACTCATAGCTTTCTCCAGACACACCTGCATATCACCCTTATTAATGAATAATACACTTCTTGCAATAACCGCCAATTCCTCATAAATTGTATAGCTTAGTCGCATTTCCACATTAATCAAATCATCCGTCAGGATAATCTCTAAAGTAGTTGCCTCCTCTTCCCTCTCCACATAGGTTGCAGGCAAACCGTTTAATCTCTTTTTACCCGAAAATATGTTATGACTTTTATAGGTAAAGTTCGTTATCGTGCTGCCATTTCCTTGTTTTATCACAAAGGCAGGATAACGAAAGTCCGAGGTTCCATAAGAGGGATATTCCTGTTGAATATACTGCAACGAAAGCTTTTGCTCCTCATCCTCTGAAGTATAGGCAGCCTCCGAGCAATACTTTGTTCTTATCAGGTAGCTAAAATCTTCCCGATCCTTAATTCTTCCACCGAAATACAAATTTGCAATTTGATCATTTTTCATGATCTGCATGATGTAGCTAATGGTTTTGTTATACAAATGAAATTCACCACTAGCTTTATGATATACAATAGGCATGTTTGTTCCTCCTGCTATAATAATTACATTTCATGTTCGAATACATTCTATGGCAAGCTTATTCATATATGCTTCCGGACACTTTTGTAATCCATTCGATAGCAAAATTATATCACCCTACTAACGAATGATTAATATGAGCTTTGAGGCTTCCTATAGTCAATTTGTGTGTTTCGATAATAAAAACAAGAAAGGGAGAACCTTTTGGTAGTACATGCAGAACGACAATTTCTTTCAGCCTATAATTTATATAATTTATGTTGACACAATAAAACCAATCCTTTACAATCTATCTATGATAATATATTGATAAAATTATGATAATATTTTGATAGGGAGTGGATAAGTATGATTCATATTAGACCTGTATCAGATTTGAGAAATAAATTTCCCGAAATAGAACATGTGGTACGCGAGGGAGAACCTGTTTATTTAACTAAGAACGGGTATGGTTCTATGGTTGTTATGAGCCTTGAGAAGTATGCTGAGCTTACAGATGATATCGAACTCAAGTTAGACGAGGCAGATAAGGCGGCATCTTTAGACAATACAAGATATGCACCAGAAGAAACCTTTACTAGAGTTAGGGAGAGAATTAATGGCGGAAAAAAAATATAAACTAAGGTTTTTGCCATTGTTTGAATGGGATTTGGCTGAGATTGCAGATTATATTACCAATCATTTAAAAAATCCTCAAGCCGCCAATGAATTAGTAGATGAGGTCGAAAAAACTATTAGCGAAAGACTTGCATGTCCTGAAAGCTTTGAACCATATCCCTCTGTTAAATACAGAAAATATTTATATTACCGCATATATGTTAAGAATTTTATTATTTACTATGTTGTTATCGATGATGAATCGGTTAATTTTAAAATAATGGAAGTCCGACGTATTCTATATAACAAAAGGGATAAAAGACAATTGGTATAATATTTAGAATATGGTAAGGAGTAGGCAAAATGCCTACTCCTTATTTTAAAGAAGATCAGGCAATAGGTTGAAAATGCTATATGATTAAGTATAATAGCAATACTATTTATTGAACTAAATCTTATTGAATTAATTCATTATTAATAATCTTATTCTTTATCTATAAAACATGCCTCTTATTGGCATAATAATTAAATCAGAAATTTTGATTTAATAACCTACCAATAAGGAGTGTCAATATGAATACAACCGAACATGTTACAAATAACGGACAAGGTACTACTCGAATTCCGAATAAATTAATTGATGAAAAATCCCCTTACCTTTTGCAACACGCATATAATCCCGTCAAATGGTATCCTTGGGGTAAAGAGGCTTTCGATAAAGCAAAAGCTGAAAACAAACCCATCTTTCTATCTATTGGCTATTCCACCTGTCATTGGTGTCACGTAATGGCACATGAATGCTTCGAGGATTTGGAGGTGGCAACAATACTCAATGAAGGTTTTGTCAGCATTAAAGTGGACAAGGAAGAACGTCCAGATATCGATACAGTATATATGACCATATGTCAAGTTACCACAGGGCATGGTGGATGGCCCCTGACCATATTAATGACACCGGAGCAAAAGCCTTTTTTTGCAGCGACCTATCTTCCCAAGAACTCTCGCCCTGAAGTACTTGGATTAATGGATTTGCTAAATCAGGTAAGCATACAATGGAAAGAGGATGCTAAGGATATGATCCACACCGGCAACAAACTGGCTGATATTATGAAGCATGAATTTGAAGCCTCTTCCTCCGGAACAGATGTGACAAAAGACTTCATTAATCTTGCCCTTACTCAATTCAATCAAAAATTTGACCACGATTATGGCGGCTTTGGAAATGAACCAAAGTTTCCCAGCCCTCACAATCTGATGTTTTTGCTGCGGCATGCAGTCTTTGAGTCGGATGATACCTCATTATTTATGGTAGAAAATACTCTGAAACATATGTACCGGGGCGGAATCTACGATCATATCGGCTATGGCTTCTCCAGATATTCTACCGATGCTAAATGGCTGGTACCTCATTTTGAGAAAATGCTCTATGATAATGCACTTCTGGCAACCGTATATACAGAAGCATATCAACACACCAAGGAACAACTCTATAAAACAGTAGCGGAGCAAATCTTCGAGTATATCAAACGGGAAATGACGGATGCTGAGGGCGGCTTTTATTGTGCACAGGATGCGGATAGCGAAGGTGTGGAAGGTAAATATTATACCTTCACGCCAGAAGAAGTCTGCTCAGTACTTGGTAATGAAGACGGCTCCTTCTTCTGTGAATATTTTGATATTACTAAGGAAGGTAATTTTGAACACGGTCAATCCATCGCTAACCTAATTAAATCCCATGAGTTAAAACCCGAGAATGAACGAGTCAGAAGGCTTTGCAACACCTTATATTCTTATCGTCAAGACCGTGCAATGCTTCATAAGGACGACAAGGCTCTGACCTCCTGGAATGCTTTAATGATTCATGCCTATGCAATCGGTGGTAAGGTCTTTCAGAATCAGGAGTATATTGACATTGCTCAAAATGCAGCTGAGTTTGTGAATACCCGGTTAACTGATCCCAATGGTTTGTTGTATACAAGCTATCGTGACGGGAAACCTTCTCACTTTGGGCTTATTGATGATTACGCCTTCTATGCCATGTCTCTGCTTTCTCTTTATGATGCAACCTTTCAAATCAAGTATTTAAAGAGAGCTTCTTTCCTGGCAGATAAAATGATTGATTTGTTTTGGGACGAGCGCTATGGCGGTTTCTTCCTTAACGCAAATGATGCAGAGCAACTAATCTATCGTCCGAAAGAAGTATATGACGGTGCAATACCCTCCGGCAACTCCGTGGCAGGCTTTGTGCTTCAACGACTGGCCAATATTACAACCAACCGCCGTTATCTTGAGTATGCTCATAAACAATTAAGATTTTTAGCAGGCCAGGTGAAGGATTATCCAGCCGGTCACAGTTTCTCCCTAATTGCCTTTATGCAAACTCTCTACCCCAGCAAGGAGATTGTATGCATCGTCAGCGCGAACGAAGATTATAAAGAGTTGACCGATTATCTTTCAAATAATTTCGAACCAAACACAGTAGTTCTTCTTAAATCGGATAAAAACTGTAAGGAAGTCAGAGAAATTGCAGATTATATCGAGGATTACCGAATTATGAATGACAAAACAACCTATTACATTTGCGAAAACCATAACTGCCTTGCACCGACAAATGATTTAAGATAGTTTAAACAAACAATTAGTATAATAATTATTGACAAATATATCAGAGTGATATACTATTTACTATATCACTCTGATATATTTTATTATATACAATACATATTCAATATTAATTATTCTCAGCACAAGTAAGGTTTCTATCTATGTTTTGGTTTCCTTTATTAACTTAGATTCTCAAAGGAGTTGGCAAATCCCCGCCATTAAAAATACTTTATTTTAATCCTATCTAAAAGATAACTACTCAGGAGGTTCGCTATGGCAACGAAAAATAAAACACGTTATGCAATTTTAGGAGTTTTAAACATGAAGCCCTGCTCCGGCTATGATATTAAAAAATTCTGTGATAAAACCATATCCCATTTTTGGAACGAGAATTTTGGACACATCTACCCGGTATTGAAACAGTTATCGGAAGAGGAGTTGATTGAACCAATTAATTCTGCTTCTGAAGACCGGCGGAAGGTTTACCGCATTACAGAGAAAGGGAAAGAAGCTTTTGAATACTGGCTGATTCAACCACCGGAGATTTCTCCTCCCCGCTCAGAATTGTTATTAAAACTCTCCTTCGGAAACCATATGCCAAAAGAACATGCGCTTGACCTTATTGATGAAATTCGTATCCGTAATGAAGGCAATCTAAAGCAATATAAAGTCATGGAAGAGGCTTATTGTGCCGATGAGAAAGCCAAGTCCGACCCTGCATTCCCCTATTGGCTGTCCTCCCTACGACTTGGTATATTAAGCACAGAAGCCACCCTTCGGTGGTGTGATGAAACTCAGTTATTATTAAAAAACATTTAGCAATAAACAATTAATAGGCTTCGGTGTCAAACGCAGCTATTAATTAAAAGTATTTTTGTCTTTCTAATCATAATAAGGAGGAAGATCATGTCTAAAGTCTTATTTATCAACGGTAATCTTCACGGGCATATTAACCCAACACTGCCTCTAGTGAGAGAATTAACCCAACGAGGAGAAGAGGTTTATTATTTTGCTTCGAAGGAATTCCAATCAAAACTAATAGAACATGGAGCAACCTACATGGAGCTTGGCGATGCGTTCGACCAGAGCTTACATAAGTTTCGCCCACACGGGGATCACCCTTTTTTTACACTTTTAGAGTATATCCTTGCCTATGACAGCGCACTTCTTCGCGAGGTCTTACCAAGAATTCACTCTATGGAATTTGACTATATCATCCACGATGCAATGTTTGGGGCAGGCAATATCATTGCCAAGATACTTAATATCCCTGCTTTGTCCTCCTGCTCCTCCTTTGTGATGGAACAGCCACCTCTGCCTCCTTTCATGTTGGAGCCGGGTTATCATCCACAACTGGATTATATTTATCAGACCCTGGAACAATTGAAGCAAGAGTGGGATTACCCATCTCTTACTCTGAACCAGCTGTTTTTTAAAAAAGAACCCTTTAATCTTGTGTATACCTCACGTCATTTTCATCCTCAAGGCGAAAGCTATGATAGTACCTATCATTTTATCGGACCATCCATGCAAGATTATGCTAAGGAATCCGATTTCGTCCTTGAAAAGACTTCAAAGAAGCGACTAATCTATATTTCACTGGGAACCATTAATAACAATTGTTTTGAATTTTATCAACAATGCTTCGAAGCCTTTGCTTCTACTGATTACCAGGTGGTTTTATCGGTGGGATACAAAATAGATTTATCACAAATAAACAACATACCGGATAATTTTATTGTTCGTAACTACGTCCCTCAGCAGGAAGTCTTAAAACAAGCAGATTTATTCATCAGTCACGGTGGATTAAATAGTGTCAACGAATCCCTATATTACAACGTACCGATTATTGTAATCCCTATGGCTAATGATCAACCCGCCGTTGCCAAACGTGTCACAGAATTGGGTGCGGGAATAGAGCTTAGCATGACTTCAATCTCTCCTTCTCTTTTAAACTCCACTGCCGAGGAGATTCTTAAAGAACATAGCTATTATGAGGGCTGCAGTAAAATCCGCGATAGTTTTATAGCAGCAGGTGGCTGCCAAAGAGGAGCAGATGAGATAATGCGATATATGGAACAATATCAATAATTGATATTTATTGATACAGCCAGAAAGGAATCCGTTTCCCCGAGGTTATAAAAAATTTATCGTCACTGTTCATTCCCAATTCAGAACTTGCATAATGATTACGATAAATGATTTCTGAAAAGGAGTATTTGCATTCGTCGGTATTTAGGCTCTGTCTTTTAGAGCCTTATGTACCGCTACGTAATGCAACTAAGCGAAAGCGTCTCCGTATCGGAAATTATTTATCGTAATCATATCCTCAACTTTGACTGGGAGTGAACCAATGTCATTTAGTTAAGAGATAGGAATGATAAAATATATCATCTATAATTATCATAAGATAAACTTACAGAGAAAATATCAATTGAATCTCATCCAGAATAAAAATTCAACAACGAC